>CAZLWV010000041.1:0-5150 GCA_964563135.1 uncultured Planctomycetaceae bacterium | reverse complement strand
GAATTCGGCCGCTTTTGCCGCCGCCGGATTCAACTCCCCCTACGAACTCAAACTCGGCAATGTCGCCGCCCGCTCGGTCGGGCCGAACGCCGGCTGGGACGACCCCTTCACCATCGCCGAACTGGAGCCGATCCTCCGCCGCTACGACGCCGATTCGCTCCGCCTTCCCTCTCGCCTCCGACTTCTTCTCGGAGCACTCCCCAATTCGCTCTACCGGCTCCTTACCACCACCGAAAGCTGGGATCTCCCCGTACCGGGCGTGCCTCTCTCGGATGAACTCCGCCAGGGTTGGGAAAGCATCCCGCTCGGTACTCTGGCTGACCGGCAGGCACAACACGCGACCGACCTGATCGCCGCCCGCGTTGCCGCCAATACCGCCTCCACCGTGGTCGTTCCCACCGGCATCACCAAGCCCGCAGTCGGCGATGCGTTCCGCATCGATATCGGCCAGTTGCTCTCGTCCGATGTGCTCATGGGCCTCAAGTTGGATCTCAATCGCCCCTTCGGCAACGGCAGCGACGACAATTCCAACTACGTGGTCGATGAATTCAACGCCGGTGAAGACGGCGGTGCCACCCTCGCCTACCGCCAGGCCTACGCCCGGACTCTTTACGTTCTCATGATGGCCCTCGTTGACCAGGTGGATCCGGCCAAGCAGTGGGTGCCTTACTGGGATCCCAGAATCGCCAACCCGGTTTCCGCTCCGGTAACCAACGACGACAAGGCCAAGGCCCGCGCCCGCGCCATCGCCCAGTGGGCGGTCAACGTTGTCGACTATCGCGACTCCGACTCGATCATGACCCCCTTCGAGTTCGACGTCTATCCCTTTGCCGCCAACAACGCCTGGAACCCCGGCCAGCTCATCGATACCTGGGATGTCGACAACGACATTTCTACCGACGACGATGGCCTCCCGACGATCTACCGGGGAGTCGTATGGGGATGCGAACGTCCTGAACTCCTGATCACAGAGACCCTGGCCTTCCATGACAAGGGGACCGTGGATACCAAGCTGGATTCGTCGGGCCAGTTCAGCACTCAGCACGATCCGCCCGGGACCGATCCGCACTTCGATCAGCGATTCCTCCCCAAAGGCTCGTTGTTCGTCGAAATCTACAATCCCCAGTCCCCGTCCGACGCCTCGCCTCCTGAGTTCTACCGCAATTCGGGCGGCAACACGGGCGGGGTTGTGCTGACCAATACGACCACCTCCGGCAATCCCGTCTGGCGATTGCGGATCGCAACCCGGGAAAACTCGGTCACCGACCCTACCAAGTTCCAGTATCTCGATCCTGAGGAGCCCGACCCCGCGGACCGTGGCACTTCGGCCATCAAGACCGACCGGATCGTGTACTTCATTCCCGACAACGGAAATCTGCCTGAGACTGGCACCAGCTACGTCACCTACTATCCGAGCGAATCACAGACCGTTTCGGTGGCGCCGCGCAACTATGCCGTCATCGGCCCCGCTTCCGAGGAACGAGATGGCAGCGGCAACACGATCATCAACGGTGTCACCCAGATCGGCCACCTCACCCAGGCCGGAGCGACGGCCACGGCGCCGGCCCGGCGTATCGAGCTGAATCCGGCTGCGACCGCACCTGCGGCGTTCTCCGTCTACGGCGATGGCACGACCGAGGAGGTCCAGGCCCGCGCTACTGCCGGCGAGATCAACGCGCCCGCCGTGCTCCGTATCGACCAGCCGCGACGGCTGAGCGTCTCTGAGCCGGTCGCCGGTTATGGGACCAGTCCACCCACATGGAGTCCGGACTACAAGGAATACATCTTCGATCCCCCGCAGGATCTGCCGCTCGATTATGATCCCGCGAAACAGACCGAGGATGACATTATCCCCACGATCTTCGCGCAGGAGAAGACTCACAAGGGCTACCGTTATGTGCACTTGCAGCGGCTCGCCGATCCCTTGCGCGACTACGACTCCGCTGCCAATCCGTATATCACCATCGACACGGCGCCGGTTGACCTCTCCGTGCTGAACGGCGAAAACAACTCGTCGAACACCTATGAGTTCTTCGCACGCCAGCGTGGTGAAAAAGGCTTTGGCTTGTGGCCCTGCGTTCCTCCCCTCACCACCGAGCCGCCTCTGAACGATCCCGCTTACACGACCACCGGCAATGTGGCCAATCATGCCTTTGCCGGCCAGTTCTGTCATTCCCTCGGCTATCTGAACCACTGCTTTGGAGATCCGCTCAACCCGAGCCAGTACGGTGTTCCGAACGCCTATCGCGGGGCTCCGGGCAACGCCTCCGGCACCACCTTCAACCCCGCGCCGTTTGCCTGGCTCACCTGGCTGAATCGCCCCTTTGCCAACCCGCTCGAGTTGCTGCAGGTTCCGTGCGTGCGCTCGTCTCAGTTGACCATGTCCTTCGAGATGTCGAGCGCTTCCGCCCGACAATACGTGGTCGGCCGGGAGCCTTTCTCCCATCTGCTTGGCTTCTTCGGGGCGATCCAGCCGACTCCCGATGACTCCTTGCCCACCGATGAGCCTGGCAAGATGCTCCAGTACCGGACACTCGACGGTAAGCTACCCCATGCATTCGCCCCTGACAAGATCACGGTTCCACATTTCTACCGGATTCTCGACTATGTGAACGTTCCCTCCCGATTTGTCGATTCCCAGACTCGCGGCAATCCTGCCCAGATGGACATTGCCGGCGAGATCCACGCCTTCCACTCTCCGTTCAACTTCATCCCCACTTGGAGAGAGCCGGGGAGAATGAATATCAACACGATCGCCGATGATACCATGAGAACCGCTCTCGGAGGCGATCACTTGGCCCAAATGCCCTCCTGGGCCGACTTCCTTGCCGCTCGGCGACGCTACGCGGTGACCGGCAACAACTATTTCGGCCTTGATTCCGCCTCGCTCCCGTTGCCGACTCGCATCGCTAACCCCTACCGTTCTTTTGTCGGCGCGGACCTGGTACCTGCCGTACCCGGCCTGGATCCTGCCGCCCCCGACCCACCCTACTTGTCTGCGCTGATCCAGCAGGGAGTCAATGCCACACTCCTCCGTGCACCTTTTGTCCCGGGTGCGACGCTTGATCAACAGGCACCTCTGTTCGCCGATCCGGCGCTGATGTCTACCCAATTTCATAACGACTCCAGAAACAGCGCATTCTTCCAATACCAGTCCCTCCAGCGGCTGAGCAACCTCACCACCACCCGCTCCAACGTCTACGCCGTCTGGATCACCGTCGGCTATTTCGAAGTCGAACAAGTGGCGGGCTTCAACCCCATCACTCAATCCCATATCTACCCCGAGGGCTATACCCTTGGCCAGGAACTGGGAATCGACACCGGCGATGTCACCCGCCATCGCGCCTTCTACGTCATCGACCGTTCCATCCCCGTCGGCTTCATCCCCGGCGAGGACCTCAATACTGAAAACGCCGTCCTCCTGAAGAGATTTATCGAGTAGGTCCTGCGCCGCCGCACGGGACCCCGCTTCGGCAATACTTCCGACTACTCCAGGACCCGCCGGTCCGTCGGGACCGGCTGAGGAGACTGACCATGACACGCCACCATGGCTTGATACCGAGTCCTTCGCGCAGCCCCCGGCGTCCGGCCCCCACCCGCCCCGGCTACACCCTCGTCGAGATCCTGACCGCCACGGTCCTCATGCTCATCATCATGATCGCCGTCACCGCCGTCTTCGCCTCCGTCACCGAGAGCATCGGCCAGTCCCGCGCCACCCTCGAAATGACCCAACGCCTCCGCGCCGCCTCGGCGCTGCTGGGCCAGGATCTCAAGAATCAGACGGCCGTCGCCTCCCCCCCTCGCGACCCCCGCGATGCCCTCGGCTACACCGAGATTGTCGAAGGCCCCATCGGACCGGTCGTCGCCCCCTACAACGTCGCCTGGAATACCGAGGCTGCCCAATTCGACTCCACCGTCGGCGATATCGACGACATCCTCATGTTCACCGTCAAAACCCAAGGACAGCCCTATCTGGGGCTCGTCAACGGTGTGGCCGTTACCTCCAACACGGCCGAAATCATCTGGTTCGTCCGCGGAAATACCCTCTACCGCCGCGTGCTCCTGGTCAAACCGGACGTCACACCATCCGCACCGGCCGGCTTCTACGCCACCAATGACCTCTCCGTCCATAAAGCATGGCCCATCACCGGTGTTGACACGCTCGTTGCCAATTCGCTGGCCGACCTGACCCGTCCCGAATGCCGTTTTGCCCACTACCCCGACCCGCGAATGTGGACCGCCGAGCGTCCCACGGGCTATGCCTCCGGCGTCGTCCGGTTCAACGACGAACGGCGCCCCCACCCCTTCTTCTACCGCCCCTGGCTGGGCTTCGCCATCAACGGGCCTTCCGATCCCACTCGCTGGGTGCCGGGACTGGGCCTGCCCACCTTGAGCGAGTGCTCCCACGCCAACTGGCTCGCCGGGGAAGGCCTGCCGCTGAACAGTTCTCCCACTCCCCCCCATGCGCTCCTGCGCTCCCCGCTCAACCCTGATATCGCGGCCCAGGTGGCAGCCCCCGTCCAGTACGACGCCTGGCTCAACCCCAATCCCTGGACAAACGTCAATCCTCAGACCGGCATCATGACCGCCTACGCCGGCCCCCGCGGCGACGACGTCGTTCTCACCAACGTCGTCGGCTTCGACGTCAAGGTCTGGGATCCCCTCGCTCCGATCGTCTTCGACACCAGTCTCCCTGCTGCCGATCAGATTGCCATCCTGCCCGAAGACCCGGGCTATATCCCCTTCATCAAGAACTCGCCTTCGTTGGGTGTGGCGGGCCTCGGCGCCTATGTCGACCTCAACTTCCTGGCCCCGCTTGGACCGGTCGGCGGCAATCGCTATCTTCCCTTCCTCCACACGGCCTTCCCCGCCCGGCCGGTCTTCTCCGGCCCGGGCGATATCCGCTCCCGCGTCTACGGCACGCTCCCCGAATACGCCTCCGCCCAGAACCAGAATGAGTTCTACCCGGCCGTCTACGACACCTGGTCCCTGCACTACGAATACAACAAGAGCTCGATGAAGTTCGGGGCCGGCGGAACCCTGACGACCGTCGGAGACGAGGATGGCGACGGCAATCTGGACCGAGGCTCCAACGGGCTCGACGACGACGGCGCCAACGGAGTCGACGACGTCGCCGAACGCGAGACCCA
>CAZLWV010000040.1:48328-56586 GCA_964563135.1 uncultured Planctomycetaceae bacterium | reverse complement strand
GGGGCGGCCGAATTTTGGCACAAGTATGCGTGGGGTGCAAAAAAGTTGGACGGCGGGTGACGGCGTAAGGCGTTTGAGGGTCATGGCTTGGGATGTTCTGTCTAGACGTAAAATGGCACCACTCGGCGGAGGTATGTGCCAAAAATCGGTTACTCGTAGTTCGCAGTGGGGGGTAAAAGGTGGCGGCAGGGGCAAGGGACTGGCGGAGGATGGGACTTGTTGGTGTACAGACAGTATGTTATATACAGGTGCATTGTAGCGAAGGAGGCGTTGCACGTCAATCGCAAGATTGGACACCCCTGGATAGAAGGGTGAAGGGGCGGAGGACAAAGGTCAGGGGGGCGGATGTGGATGGGCTTGCCCTGGTGCAGCCCGGGCGAACGCAAGGCGGAGCGGCCCACGAACCGAATCGCACCGGGATGGCGGATTTCACGGCCGATCTTCTTCATCGCATTTTTCGCGTTATGCATATTCCCCATCGTGATGCGTCAACGAACACGGTCTCCAGATTCGGGTCCTCAACAATCGTGTGAAAGTAATCCTCCATCATGTGAGCCTGGCCGGAGGAATCATGGGCCACGATCAAGCCGCCAGTGCGCACCAGTGGCAGCAGCTTCTTCAGATAATCTGTGAAACCCTCCTTTTCGGCGTCGAGCAGCACCAGGTCGATTGGTCCGGTGAGCTTCTGAATGGTTTGATGAGCGTCTCCTTCGACCAGAGTCACGAGGTTCTCGACTCCGGCTCGTTTGAAGTTCTCCTTGGCCAGAGTGATTCTTTCCTGGTCGATCTCGTGCGTCGTGAGCCTGCCGCGTGTGGATCGCAACGCCAGGCAGAACCACATCGCCGAGTATCCGTTGGCCGTGCCCAATTCCGCCACGTGCTTCGCGCCAAGCGTTTCGGCGAGGAGTCTCAGCAACCGGCCGTCCTCGGGCGAGACGTTTCCCATCCCTTGAGACTGGTTGGCGTACATGTTGTCCATGACGGTAACGATCCGTTTTTCCGCCTCATCCCTGGGCGATGGATGTCGCGGCAGGTATTGACGAGAGACCTCATCCGCCGTAGGACGCCGCTGTTTCGGTGCTGGCGGCGGAGCCTGTGCCGGAAGTTGCCCGGCCAGGACCATCAAGAGAAGAATCGCTCCTATTTCACAGGGTGGCAGGGCCGCCAACCAATACGAGCTACCGCTCGAACTGACATGGTCTGCTCCCGATGGTCGCGAGTCTTTGTGAAAAACTTCACGATCTTTGAGGTTAGTAGTACAAGGTGTCCATCGCGCTGCTTGCATGATCTTGCTCCTCAAATCGCATTCGGTTTGTGCCGGTCGGCGATTGCAGAGATCGCCGTTCATCGCGGAACAGGTTCCCAGCAAGCCGACCGTTCTGACCACATTGGCTTCTACCTCTTGGGCCCCGGCGTCTACACCGCATTCATCGCCAGGTAGACCTTGCGAATGGCCTTGACGATGTCGTTCAGGTCCTCCTCGGTGAAGTTGGGGTCCATGATCACCCCCCCCAGGCGTCCCTGAACGTCAATCGTTTGCCGGCAGGACTCGTGCCCATAGCGAATGGCCTTGCCTTGAGGCGTGTTGAAGGAAGGCCAGTCGGGGTGGACGGTGACCTTGTTTTCGACCCGCTCGTCGATGGGCAGAATGACCGAGCCGCCCGGAGACGAAGCCGAGATCCCTTCGGCTCGCACCGCGCGGAGAAACTGGTCGCGTCGTTCCTTGGTACCGTGGTCGAGAAAAATGGTGACGCCCAAATCTCCCTCAAGATCCGGCGATTTTCGCATCTTGAGCCCCGGCAGATCGGCGATGCCCTCGCGAACCTTCCTTGCATTTCTCCGCAAGGCCGCGCAGATGGTTTCGAGGTCTTGCTCCTGGGCCTTGAGAATCGCGCCGGTGAATTCGTTCATGCGATAGTTCGACGCGGCGAAACCCGGGATCTGGCCGCCGCCAAGGTTTTCCTGATACGGAGAGCGGAGGGAGCCGACGTCGTGGGCTCGGACGGCACGCTCGAAGAGCAGCGGATCGCTGGTAACCACGGCACCTCCCTCACCTGCCGTAATGGTCTTGCTCTCCTGGAAGCTGCTGATGCCGATATCGCCCATCGACCCGAGGTACTTGCCGCGATAACGTCCGCCCACGCATTGCGAGAAGTCTTCCAGGACGCGGAGCTTGTGCTTTCTCGCGATCTCGAGGATCGGGTCCATGTCGGCCGGACACCCTTGAAGGCTGACGGCGATAATCGCCTTGGTCCGCGGCGTGATTCTGGCCTCGATGTCAGTCGGGTCGATGTTGAGCGAGCTATCGACCTCGGCGAAGACGGGCAGGGCTCCCGCAAGCACGATGGTATCGTAGTCAGCGTACCACGTCCAAGCGGGAAGAATGACCTCGTCACCGGGCCCGATTTCGAGCGCCGCCAAGGCAGCCGACAGGGCGGTTGTGCCCGAGGTGACTCCAATGGCATATTTCACGCCGATGTGAGCGGCGTACGCCTGTTCGAACTGCAGGGCTTTGGAACCGTCTTTCCACCACCGGAACGGCTTTCTTGACTCGAGGACTTCGAGAATCTCGCGTTTCTCAATTTCGTTGTAGAACTGCGGCCCGTAGGCGTGGTGGCCCAACAGACTCTTTCGCACCGGCGTCCCCCCGTTGATGGCAAGCTTGTCCGTAGCTTCCCCCCCAGGGCTTGACTCTGCCCCCGCGGTTCCTGCAACGATCGACGAGACTCCGGCAGCACCCACTGTTTTCAGGAACTGGCGGCGGTTTCTACTCAACTCGTTCATCGGATGGTCCTTTCGGATAAGCGGACTTTCGTGAAGGAAGGTCGACGTGGATCGGCTTCATGTTCGGCAATCCGCCCGCGGCGATCTTGTTGTGCACTGACTTTGCCATTCCTACTCGACCCGCCACGAGTGCCGACCGATCAATACGTGAAGACTACCGAGTCAGCATGCAAGTGGTCGAAGATTTGTTTTCGATCCTCGATCATTTCGATTCCCGGCGTGAGTTCGTCCGTTTCCACGCCAGTCCTCCCTTCGTTCAAAGCGTTTGAGACATTCAACGATTGCAGAAGGTCAGGCTGAGAACCTTCGCCTCTCATCCGTCGCATCGACTTCTTCCGGCGGACTTCAGGGGGCACTGCTTCCCGGCATCCAACTCTGGGGAACCTGAACGGCGACAACCTCGCCGCGAACGCACATCTTTCCAGCTGCAGAGACCGTGGCACTGACGACGATCTTGCGGCCCTTGATCTCCTTGACTTTTCCACGGATCTCCAAGGGGACACCCAGGGGTGTTGGACGGACGTAATCCAAGTGCAAGGACGCGGTCAGAAAGCGGATCGGCGGGTCGGTGTCCATCGCGCGCCCCTCGGCCCGATACATGGCCGCGGCGGCAGTGCCGGTGCCATGGCAATCGATGATCGATGCCAGCAGGCCGCCGTAGACATAGCCAGGGATTGCCATATGGTACGGTTCCGGCTGAAAGGTGGCCACTGTTTCGTCGCCGTCCCAATAGCTCTTGACCTTCAGCCCCTGCTCGTTCAACCGGCCGCAGCCGTAACAATGGCTTAGTTCGTCTGGATAGTAGTCTTGAAACGCCTTCATGCTGTTATCCTGGCCAGGTTCCTGATCGATGGCGCATCGTGCGGACCGTCGTGGGGGAGCATGTACATCGTTCTACTGGGGGCTTGACGGCGCACGCGGCTGCTGCGAGTTGTCTGCCATCCGGGCGGCGATCGCCGCGGCGACGCGTTTCCCGGACAGCAGCATTCCACCGAAGATCGGTCCCATGCGAGGGCCGCCCAGGGTTGCGGATACACTCATTCCGGATATCCAGAGTCCTGGGAAGACTTCGCCCGCTCGATCGACGACAAAGGCCTCGCCGGCGGTGGCATCCATGGGGCCTTCCTGAACCGAGACGGTAGCCGGCAGCAGTCCGCGCCGGCGAAGGCCTTGGATCAGTACGGCCTCGTGGCCGGTGGCGTCGAGTACGGCCTTTGCGGAGAATACAATCGGGTCCACGGGAAGGGCACCGGCGATGTTCGTGCGATTGACGACCACACCGGTCACCCGTTCGTGATGGACGCAGAGATCCTCGACCGTGGTGAGATTGAAGATGGCAACGCCGGCCTGGAGAGCGTTCCAGCACAGGCCGGCAGCCAATTCCATGGCGTCGACGGCATGGAGATTGGCACGTCTCGGTTGCGAACGGATCCCCATGCCGTCGAGCAAGGGGACGGCTTCGTCCTGAACGACGGCCACGTTCATGGCCATACCACCACCCCAAATCCCACCGCCGGGTGAGAGCCGCTTTTCCAGCACGGTAACCTTGAAGCCAGATTTGGCGAGGAAGTAGCCGGCGACCAGGCCCGAAGGACCAGCGCCGACGATGATCACGTCGCTTGCGATGCGATCGAGAACTCTCTCGTGGTAGGTGCAGAGAATCGTCTTGGAAATTTCGACTTCGTCCAATGGCATCATGAAGCTGTTCCTTCGCGAACGCTCGCGTGGGTGTTGTGAAGTAGTTCATCGCAGCAGAAAGGTGCCGCAATAGTCGCTGTAATCGTCGATCGTGGCTTTGTGAAGGGAAGTCAACTCGTACGGCAACTCCGACAACGGGAAGAACCTGAGGTCGGAGCCTTCGATACCGTCAGCACGCGGCGTTCCCTGCCACCGGCGCACCACGAAGGCAATTGCAAAGCAGTAGACTTCGTCGCCGTTGGGATAGGCAAATCTCTGCGACGGGCCGGAATACAGTCCCATGGGTTCCGCTTCCAGGACAGCAAGGGATGTTTCTTCGGCCACCTCGCGGCGGAGCGCATCGAGGGCGGTCTCCCCCAATTCGACGCTTCCCGAGGGCAAGCACCAGCAGGGCATGTCCAAACGCCGCATGAGAAGTACTTCGCCTTGCGGATTGAGAATCAAGGCTCGGACCCCCGGCACGAGGATCGGGCGATGGCCGACCAGTTGCCTCATGGTTGCGACGTAGTCATGCATGGCTATCCGGCGGGGTTCGCGGAGTGCACGGAAGGGGTTGGGCAGCGAGGGCACTGGCGCTTTCAGTCGTAAGAGATGCGTATCTTTTCATCGGCGAGGGTCGGCTGGAGCAAGGCTTCCCAATGCGGCGCCTCCCAGGTGCCCATTTGTGTGTGCGTCAGGAAGTACTTCTGCGGAATCGGGTGGGTACCGACGACCACGTCGAGCCCGTAGTTTGTCCGAATGAAGCTGGAGAATGCTGCAATGCGTGGGCAAGGGGGGTATCCGACGATCAATCCGGTCGCCAGGTGGACGACCTCGGCGCCGTTCTTCTTCATTTCTGCCGGCGCGTACTCGACATTTCCGCCCGGGCAGCCGCCGCAGGTGGTGAAGCCGACCAACTCGACTTCTTTGCCCTGATAGATACTGAAAGCACCCTCACGGCGCTGGAGGGCGCGAAGACATTTACCTCCGGCACACGTGTGATAGCGGCCGCAGATGATGATTCCGAGTCTTACCGAATCGGGCATATTAGGGTTTGACATTCAGTATTTCTCCGGAAGAACGTACACAGATCAACATAGCTAGGATGTGCTGCCTGGCATAGAGTCAGTCACAGGGCTTTTGATCACACGGCGTGTCGCGTCCGCAGCAAGGAGTGGTCCGTCCGCAACGGGTTTCGGAACGTCGGTAGTCGGTGGCGTGGAACCCGCTGCCCTTGAAGATAATCGCTGCGCCCGCTCCGATAAGCCGATGCACTTTCCCCCCACATTGAGGGCATTGTTGGAGCGGCTCAGCAGTCATGCTTTGGAACTCTTCGAATCGATTGCCACATTCATCGCACTGATACTCATAGGTGGGCATCGGACGCTTCTCCAAGGGATGGTGCTTGCGGAGTATTCCGTTTTGGAGCGCGCCGTTGCGGTGCTCCAGGCGCTGGGATTGCATAACTGATGGCCATCATCAACAACCCGGCGCCGGTGGAAAGCATCAGTCCGGTCCTGATCTTGCGGTTCACCCGGAGGTTTTCGATGAATTTCTTCTCCGGGGGGGCCAAGTTGCGATCCGGCCCGCGGCGCAGGTTCTGCCAAACGTACCAGACCTCGATAGGTACGAGCGATTCCATGCGTGGCGGGCGGGGTTTTGTGTAGTCGAGGTAGACCACCAAGGCGAGAGACACGACGGTGAGGACGGCCGCGAGGAGAATTCGGGATTGTCGTTTGTCCCAGCCGGTTTTTTCGACGCGTGCGGCCGCATCTCGATCGGCCACGGAATCCAGATTCCGCATGTCATGGAGAGATGGCACGACCAGTTCTGCCCCACAGGAACAGCGGATTGCCTCGCCGGCCTGGGTTATCTTTATCGGAAGTTGTCGCCCGCACTTGCAGGGCAGCCAATAGGTTGTCTTCATGATGGTATGAGATGAGTCATTGGCGGTGGGCCGATTTGACAGTCGGAAAGACGTGAGGCGTATACGGATGATCGCGTTTCCGCAGCACCTTGGCGGTGAGGATCTTGTCGGCAGGAGGTGGGACGACGTTTTGAAGTGGATTGATCTGGAGCGAAAGTTGACTCGGCGGATCTCGTCGTTGAAGCTTCGACAAGACCTCCATTCCCCGGACCACGCGACCAAAAACCGTCTGGTGGCCGTCCAGGTGTTGGGCGGGGAGAAATGTCAGACAGAATTGAGATCCGGCGGCATTTCCGGCCCAGTTGATCATCGCCAGGCTCCCGCGGAAGTGGGCGCGTGCTTCCTTGCCCTGGCATTCGCTGGGAATCAGGTAGCCCGGTTCGCCGCTCCCGTCACCCTTTGGGCAGCCAGCCTCGGCCATCGCTCTGGGTATGACGCGGTGGAACGTCAGCCCGTTATAGAATCCCCGTTCGACGAGCGCGATGAAGTTGGCCACGGTGTTGGGAGCTTCGTTTTCAAAGAGTTCCAGTTCCAGTTCCCCTTGGGTTGTTTTCAGCAGCACGCGTGGCAGATCCCCAGCCACCGATTCCGCCTGCCGCAGTTTCTTTTCTCGTTCCCAGGCCTCCTTGTAATAGTCGATTTCATCCAGGTACTGTGCGGCAGGCCCGAGATTGGCATCGTCTTGCTGGGCGCGACGGAGGTGCTTCTGTGCGAGTTCGAACTCTCCCACCGCGAATGCGGCCATGCCGGCTACGACATACAAGTCGGCTCCCGATATCCCGCGCTCGATGAGGATTTGAGCCAGGCGGAGGGCCTCTTCATACTCCTCCTCATTGACCAGGAGGAATGCCACCCCTGTCAGGAACGCGGCCAGGTCCACATTGTCTGTTGGGGCTTTGGCATAGGCGGCAACCGCGGCCTCGATCAGGTTTTTCTGGAGTTCGGTCCCTTTGCTAACGAGTTCGTCGTATCGCCCGGCGAGCTCAGCGCGGCGTTGCGGGGCCCCCGCTTGATAGTCGACGTCCAAGACCGCCAATTCACCGACGACGGACCTCCAGTCCGTGTAGCAACGATCGAATCGCTGCCGGTCGCTGCCCGATCGACCCAGTGGAGCGTCTGTGGCCTGAGAGGGTGCCATTGCGTCATCAGTGACGGTTCCACACCCCGACATGCCGGTTATGACTGCGAGCAAGAGACAACGGCAGACAGCGTTGGCCCGGAACATCACACGGTTCCTTTTCGCTTGTCTGGCAAGGCGGATTCGCCAAGCAAACGGGCACTATTGAACAGCACCAGAGCCGCACCGACGTTGTGCAGTACCGCTCCGGTGAGCGGGGCGATTACTCCGACGGACGCGAGCCACACGAACAGGAAGGAAGTGCCGGCCCCCAGGAGCACGTTCTCGTGAATGGTGGTGCGTGTGCGCCGGGCCAGGCGGATAGCCCGAGGCAGCCTTCCCAGATCGTCGGCCATGATTGCCACATCGGCACTCCGCAGTGCCACATCGGATGCCGCAGCACCCAGGGCAATACCGACGTCGCTTCGCGCCAGCGCCAAAGCGTCGTTGACGCCGTCGCCAACAACCATCACCCGGCGCCCGGCGCCGCGTTCGGCTCGGACCAATTCCAGCTTCTCCTCCGGGAGCACTTCCGCGATGATTTGATCAACGGCCAGTTCGCGCCCAATCTGTTCGGCCACGTCCTTGCGGTCACCGGTCAGAAGGACCGCGCGCGTCAGCCCCAGGGAGCGAAGCTCGGCGATCGCTTGCTTGGCCTCGGGACGGACCCGATCGGCCAGGAGAAAGCAGCCGAGAGCCTGACTGCTGCCAGGAGATTTCGAATCGACGCGGCCCAGCCAGACGACGGGGCCG
>CAZLWV010000040.1:25763-48318 GCA_964563135.1 uncultured Planctomycetaceae bacterium | reverse complement strand
CGGGAATCGGAATTCCCTGATTCACAAGCCAATTCCGGCGCCCGAGGAACCATCGAGACGAGTTCTCGGCCGCGACCATTCCCTGTCCGGCGATCTCCTCGGTCTGGATCGCCTGTCGCGGGGCCTGCAAAGCACCTTCTGCCGCCGCCTGCACGATGGCACGAGATACAGGGTGCCGGGAGGCGTGGGCGCACAAGAGCGCGGTTTGCAGGACATCGTGTTCTCCGTAGCCGTTAACCGGCCGGACGGCCATGACTTCCAAGCGGCCGAGCGTGACCGTGCCGGTTTTGTCGAGAACAACGGTATCGGTGTCGGACAGAGATTCGAGAAAACGCGTGTTCTTGATGAGAATGCCCAAACGGGAGGCAGCGGCCAAGGCCGCAATCATGGCTGTCGGGCCGGAAAGGACCAAAGCTCCCGGGCAGCCCACCACCAGCACGGCAACTGCACGGAACATATCGCGAGTTATGAACAAGACGACACCCGCAATGGTCAGAATGATCGGCAGGTAGTAACCTGCGTATTGTTCGATGAGCTTGAGAACGGGTGTTTTCGACTGCTCCGCGCTCCGCAACAACTCGACGACCCGGCCGAGCGTGGTCTGGGACCCGATGCGGGTAACGCGGATTCGAAGGACTCCCGACAGGTTCACCGAGCCGGCATAGGCCATGGCGGTCGGGCCGAGATCGACGGGAACGGACTCGCCGGTGATGGAAGACTGGTCGACCGAAGAATTTCCGTCTGCGATCTCTCCGTCGGCGGCAATCAGCTCGCCTGGCCGCACCAGAAGGAGATCTCCGCTGCGAAGGTCCTGCGGATCAACGTCGCGTTCTCCCTCGCTGGTCAGCACGGTGGCCTTGCGGGCATGGAGTCTTCTCAAGCCCTCAATCGCGGCCTGGGCGCCCAGGATACTGCGTTCTTCGAAGAAATGGCCCAGACTCATAATCACCGGTATCAATGTCGCCGTGATGAAATCTCCCGTGGCCATGGCGGCCAGCGTGGCCAACGCCACCAGTTGATCGCCGAAAGAGCTCGGGTTCATCGTGAACACACCGCGCATGGCCGCGACGAAGATTGGTAGAGCAACCACACAAGCGGCCAGCGCAATGATCAGGTCGGCGATTTCGCTCAACTCGGGTGGCCCGAACCGCTGTTGCACGACCCCGACCAACAGCAGCCCCCCCGCCAGCATCGTGGATCCCAGTTGTACGCCGATCTTGATTCGTTCCCATACGGTCAATGGAACTTCCAGGGCTCGTTCCATTCGGGCCGCCGCGGGACCTGCAAATTGACTCACCACAGTCCTCCTACTCGTCTAAGATCACGCGGTCTTCCTGGGAAATGAAGTCCACCTTGCCTACGGTCGTGAGGACCTGCTCCAAGGTTTCGAGATAGATCCGGTTTCGCACCAGGTCAGGGTTGTTCTGATACTCGGAGTGAAGCTGTTCGAAAACGGCGTATTCCTCCATCGCCCGGGCCTTCAAGGTGTTTTGATACGCGGCTGCGGCCTGGACAAGTCCGTTTCGCTCGGATTGAGCCTTGGGAAGTTCGCGGGAGGCGAAGCCCTCGGCCTCACGTTTCTGCGTTTCCACGTCGATCTGGGCGCTCTGCACGTCGCGAAACTCACCGATCACGTGCCGCGGAGGGTGCAGTTGCTGGAATTCCAGGGCGGAAATAACCATACCGCAATTGAGGCGATCGAGCCGTTGCTGGGTCCGGCTGCGCACAGTCGCGGCGAGGTCTTCGATCTGCCCAGGCGAGATTTCTCGCTGGAACCGAAGCACGTCATTGACCTTCCAGTTTGAGATCACCTGGGTAAGGGACGCCAGGACGACGTCGTGCAGAATAGCCGGCGGGTCGGACGTTCTCAGTTGAAAGGCAACCGGATCACTGATCCGGTACTTGACGACGACCTGGGCCTGAACGATGTTCTGGTCGCCCGTCAGGCAGTAGCCTTCGAGAACCGGATCGAGGCGATCCAGGCTTCCCTTGTCCTCGATTTCACTCCAGACCTCCTTGATCATCACCTCCCCTTCCTGCTTGGCGGGAACCTGGATCACGCTGTCGATCGGATAGGGGAGAGCCAGAAGCAGCCCGGGTTCGTGCACCTGGGTCGCAGGCGTGTTGCCGTACAGTCTGCCAAACCGCAGGAGGAGCCCGATTTGATCCGGGTCCACCTCCTGGATTCCCGAAACGCAGAATAGCGCGAACAGCAGGAGCATCACCCAACGGAATACCCGGAGGCCTGCCTCCAGCCCTTCAAAGACCATTGGCTTGCTATTTGCGGGCTTCATTGGGCACGTTTCCTGTGGCAGGCTGGCGGGGCGATGGGACGGGACGAGCGGGCGATGCGTCCAGCGGGCGAGGCGGTTCAAGCGGCTTCGGCGGTTCGGCGAGGACGTCGAAGAAACCTTGATCGGTGCGGAGGATCACCGTGGCCTTGGAACCGAGAGTCTTCTTGATCGCTTCCAGCGAGCGCCAGAAGCGGTAGAAATCCGGATCGAGGCGATGCGCCGTGGCATAGATTTCAGCGGCTTCTTTCTCGGCCTGGCCGCGGATCTTTCCTGCCTCCTCCCTTCCCTGGCGGCGGATCTCCTCGCTCTTAACCAGAACCTCATCGCGAATGCGTTGCGCTTCCATTTCGCCTTCGGCGCGGAGTTTGCCGGCTTCGGCTCGGCGCTCGGCACGCATCTGTTCGAGCACAGTCGTGATGTTCTCCTCGGGATAGGCGATGCGTTTGATTCCGACCTGTTCGATCGCGATCCCAAACTTGTCGAGCGCGGAGGGAGCCACGTCGTCGAGGATCGCCTGTTCGATCTGTTCCGTTTGGATTGCCCCAGGCGTTGTAGACACCAATGCGGAGAGATCGTACCGGCCAAGGTGGAAGTTTTTGCTGGCGGAGACCATGCCGTCGAGTTTCTGTTCCGCGGCCTCGGGCGTGCCGAGGGACTGGAGGAAAAGGAGTGGGTTTTCGACGCGCCAGACTGCGTAGCTCAGGAGGATGACGTTCTTCTGATCCCGTGTCAGTGTGGCCGTGAAGGGAGAGTTGTAAAGCCGGCGTCGAACGTCGATTTGATGCACCCGCTCGATGGGCCACGGCCATTTCCAGGCGAGGCCCGCCCCGTGGATCGCACGTACCGGGTCGCCAAACCGCGTAACCACGGCGTTGTTTCCTTCGGAAACGTGGAAGTACATACTGTAAGCGACGATCAACCCCACGACCGTAATGGCAAGCCCGATACGCAGGAACATCGCCGCAACCGACACCTTTCGAATGGTTGGCACCTCCTGGGTATTTGTCATGGGTTTGCGCCTTTCTGAAGCCGATCAACTGAGAAGCAAGTCTTCGCCTGTGTATTCATTTGCAACTCGTTCCTTTGGAAGAATCCTCTATTCCCCGCGGTTTGAGAAGCCGGCATCGCGGGTCAGCGGGACAGGATCGCTGGTTCCCGGCACCTGGCCGCGATGGTCGAGTAGAATGCCGCCTGGCCCCGTATTGACCTTCTCGTCGACGAGGACAAAGCGTTTTTGCTCGAGAATCTTTTCCAACGCCTCAAACCACAGCCGCAACTGAAACGGCTCCGGAGCCACCGCATAGGCCTCGCCGATGGCAACAAACTCGGACGATTCGCTAACGGCGGTTCCCGTGCGGCGGGCAGCCTCCGCCTGGGCGGCAGCGACTGCCGTGGCACTTTCCTTTCGGACGTTTGCAAGTTGCTGGGATTTATAGCCCAGCGCTTCGACCTGGACCCGTTCGGCGTCGATACGGGCGCTGATGACATCCAGATAGGCGTCTGCAGCCTCAACCGGAGGATGCAACCCCATCAGGGCCACGTCGACGACCTCGATTCCCAAACGCCCCGATTCCGCGTACCCGCGGAGTGTTTCCTTCAAACGGCCGGCAAACTGCGCGCGGTTGGCGGTCAGCACCTCGCGCAGCGTGCTCGCGCGGGTATGCTCCATCAGAGTCCGGTAGGCATAGGCCTCCAACAAATCCTGGGGGTTCTGACACTGGTAAACGTAGTCGAGGAAACGTTTGCGGTCCTCGTGGATCTTGTAGTAGACAACACAACCGGCGGCAACCAATTCCGATCCGTCTCCCAACACAAGGGCAAACTCTTCATCCGCATGCTTCTTGCTCCACAGCAGGTTCGGGCGGCGACTGGCTTGACTGACAAATCCAATCGGTTTGACCGAAACCCGCTTGACGGGATAACGTACCACCCGTCCACACGGCCAGGGGAGCTTCCAGTGGAGGCCAGGCGACAAGGGAGCGGTGTGAATCCTGCCGAAGCTCTCACGCACGCCAAGTTCGTCGACCTGAACCACAGCAAGGCTGCTGAGCGCCCAGAAAAGAAGGGCGACGAGCACCGTTGCAGGCACGAGGGAACGACGCACGAAACGGATCGCCCAGGAGGAGCGGAAACTGACTCCTAAAAGCAATTCTGCACTATCGAAAAGGCCGTGTGCCGGGTTACCGTGGAGGAGAATTGCTTCCCGCAGCAAGAGTGGCGGCGGCGTATCAGGGGCGTTTACCTGGCCGGAATAGCGGAGTCGCGCCACAAGCAACCGGCCGAACTGCTCGCCGCCGAGTACGACCACCCAACCCAAGAGCAGCCTTCCGGCCCACGTTATGGACGCCGGCCAGAAACAACTGACCAGCAGCGAGGCCGCTGTGAGCAGGCTTGCCCATTGCACTTCACGGAAGGCCAGTGCCAATGACCGTCCGTCGGGAAGTTCGTCAGCAGGAATGCCGAGGTAAGAGCGGGCCAGAATCAACCACAGACACGACGCGGCCAGTGAAACCAGCGCCAGGGCGGTGGCCGCACCCGAAGACGTTGCCGCCGCCACGTAGTCTTTGGAAATCCAGAGCCCGCGCGCTGCCAGCACGACAATCACCGCGGTGGGAACCAGAGCCAGGAACATGAAGTGAAGTTTCTGGGCATGCTCAATATCCCAGGAGGCACTCCTACCGCCGGCGTCATCGTTTTCCGCGAGAGCGCCTTCCCAGCGGGAGAACAGGGAGCGGGTGGCGGGGGGCGGAGACTCGGATTCGTGGGCTTCCTCCAGAACCACGGCTTTCTGGGCAAGACGCCTCGCGTTAATGTACATCAAAACACATAGCGAGGCCAGGGCCATGTCGATTGCCAGGGCTCGCAACACAAAGAGATCCCTCGAGATGCCGTACGCGGCAGCCCCGATCGCTCCGCCGGTTAGCAGGATCGCGGAGGTGCACAACAGGTTACGATGGCGGTTATCCTGGGTTGGATTGCCGCGCACGGACGGCTGATCCAGTTCAGTCAGATCGGAATTCGACATCGGATCACTTCTTGGTGAACAACAACGGAAAGACGATATCACTGGTGCAGCAGGGAATCCACACGGCGAGGAACAAGAACACGGTCACCGCGGCATAGCCGAGAATACTGACAGCGTTTCCCAAAGCCATGGTTATGTGGAAGAGCGACGCCCAGGTGCTGAGCAGAACATGCCCGGCGTGCGCCAACCGGGTCCGAGGCCAGAGGTATCCGATCAGAATTCCGGTGAAGGCCAGCGGGTTGACCAGCCACCACTTTTCGATGAACCCCAGATGAACTCCGCGGTTGGGCAGGCTGAGGAGGCTTTCACCCAGATAGGGGATAATGGAATCACTGAGAGTAGCTATGCCGACGGAACCGAGATATCCGACAACGACGACTGCCAACCATGTTTTCCGGCCATGGAGCGTGAACATGGCGGTGGTTACGAGGGCGCTGAGCAGTACGTGCACGGGGTGTAAGCACCAAAACAGCGATACCGACACGGTACGGGGCATGTCAACCGCAGCGAACACTATCATAATGATCACACCGGTGACCGTGCCGAGCATCGTGAAGGGCGCATGCGCCTTCAGTTCGGCCGAGACAATTGCCAGCACACCTCCGGTGGCGGATGCCCGCACGTGATTGGCTGTCGCATCATTCACCGGCCGACGGTCGCCATCGGAGGAGTCGCTGAGTCTGGTCACTTCGTCGTTTGTGCTTGTGGGTATTCGGTGTGCCATGGTTCCACTTCTTCCGAAACGTCAACCGGTCCGCCGTTCGACGCCTGCAAGACCATGCGGCCGACCGGGCAACCGATATCCTGGGCGATGACCGGGCACTTGACACGGAGCAAGAAGCAAATTGGTTTGGAGGATTCCCTTAAGGTTTCATAGTTTCCTTGACCTTTGGAGACGACGAGATCGGCGTCCGCGAAAGCCTGCTGGAAGGCCGGACTGCAATCGGCGAGAATCGTGCCCGGTGCGTCGGAACCGTTGTCGATAACTCGAACGAGCCTCGTGAGGCCTGCGGTCGTTGCGTCTTCGAGCGTGGCGTCGTTAATGACCGGCGCGCCTCTGACGGCAACGGTCAGCTTCTCTGGCGGCATGCGTTCCACCAGGAGGCGATCGAAAACGATCTCGCCCGCGTTGTCGGTCAGGTAGAGAATGGACTTCGCCTCGGCAACCATGGCGGCGAGATGTGCGGGGGCGCCGTTGAGGGGTTCGTCCAGAGCCCCGCCAATGGAAGCGCGGATTTGCGCCTCATTCAAACCGCTCTTGACGCCAAGGTCCATGATATTCCCGGCGATTGCCAGACGGACTGCCGCGTCCCACGGGTCTGCGGCGGCCTGCACACGCTGCTGGAAGGCCGGCAGGAGTTCCAGGGCGAGGCGGTTGAAGCGTTCCTTGCTCTGGCGGTACGGGTCTTCGTTGCCGCAAAGCTGGCGGATTCGCCGATGGACGCTCTGGGCCATGGCAGCCGGAGGCTGGTCCATGTTCAACTGGCTGGCCGCCAGAAGCACTTCACGGAGAATCTGTTCTTGAATCCGCTCGTCATTCGTCACTCGACGCACAGAGGCCAGAGATTGTCGCACAATGCAGGGAATACAGTCGAGATAGGTTTTCATAGCAGGGTGTTCTGTTGCCAGTTCTCTGCGACGTTGGGACCGACGAACTCGGCAAGCTGCCCGGAGACAAGGAGGCCAAGTGCGTCTTCCACGGTGCCCGATACAGCCCGGTAGACCCGCACGCCCGCAGAATGGAAGGTTGCGAAAGCCTTGGGACCGATGTTCATGGTGATGACGGCATCAATCCCTACTTACTTAGCAACCGAGGCTTTGTCCGGGGTTGCTTTCATCTCGGCCCCAGCGGGAGCGGCAGGAGCACATGACGAGCACCCACTCTGACTTGGAACAACTCGATAGCACCGGCACGATCGATAGCTGTAGCGACAGCACGACCAGTCGCAGCAGGGATCGCAACAGCAGGTCCAGGAGCATGCCGGAGCACAGCAGTAGCAGGGGCTGACGACATAGCAGCAGCAGGACGGTGGGCAACACCAGGCTGCGTTGGCCTGCGGCGAGTTGGCGGCGAACAGCGAGAGAACGGCCAAAACGCTGAGCACGAGAAGGCTTCTTCGGATCATGACTGGTCTCCAATGGTAGAGGGTGTTGTTAATACCGGTGAATGAGTAATTCACCGATATTCCGGTCCGTGCTACGCGACGGACCTCGGTTCGTGAGACTGAAATCGGGAAATCATTTTTCAGTCGATCCCAAGGTCGAATTCGAACTGGGTTCCAACAGGACAGGGGAGGAGTCGATCTGGCATTGCACTCCACAGAGCAGCAGTGGCGTTGCGGCCCGTGCAATGCGCCGGGCCGATACGCTCGACTTTCAGCTCGTGCAGTTCCTCGATCGTTCGCTCGAGGCGTTGGGCCGAAGCGCCAACCAGGTGCATGCCTCCAATCACGGTGTGGATCGGCCGTCCGCCGGTCAATTGCTGTACGTAGCGCAGCGTATTGATCACGCCCGCGTGGGCACAGCCCAGCAGCACGATCGAGCCTTGAGGCGACTGGAAGAAGACGGCCTGATCGTCCGCAAGCGGATCGGGGCGGTCGCACAGAGAATCGAGAAAGAACGGTCCGCCCGTATCCTCGAAATCGGTAACGCGAGGCACCGGGCCGGTCGCGATCAGGCCATTGGACACGGGTGTCGGCTTTGCGGTCAGGACCAACCGATCCCGGCGGTGCACCAGGGCCTGCTGGGAAACGTACGGAATGCCGATCTGGCGGGAGGTACCGTCCTTGTTTCTGGCAAACTTGGGCTTGAGTGCATCCGCGTGGGTGTAGATGACGGTCGGCCGGTCGCCTCGCAGGACATCGGCCAGGCCGCCGGTGTGGTCGTAGTGCCCGTGGCTGAGCACGATCGCATCGACGCGACTCAAGGAGACTGCCATCCGGTAGGCGTTGTTGACGAGCGCGCCGCCTTGCCCGGTGTCGAACAGAATGCACTGGGATCCGGCCTCGATCCAGAAGGCCAGTCCGTGCTCGGCCAAGAGCCCGGGGCTCTCCGCGGTGTTTTCGACCAGGACGGTGAGACGCACCTTCTCCGTCATCGTGTGCTCCTTCCGAACCAGGACATGGCTCCCTTGTCGACGAACCTGGCCGCGCCCGTGGCCACGACCCGCCCCTCCTGGCGGACTTCGGCCACCAGCCGGTGAATCGGTGAGTCTTCCGATTTGAGCCAGGCCCGAACCTCGGCAGGAAGACTCACCGCCACCGGATGGTGGAAGCGGACATTCAGGTCCACGGTGACTGCTGCCAGGCCGTGGGCAAACAAGCAGTTGGTCATGGCCCCGTCCAGTAGCGTGCAGATGATGCCACCGTGAAGCATCCCAGGATAGCCGGTGAAGACCGGCTCGCAGGGGAACGAAGCTTCCACGGCGCCGTCGGGGGAGAGACGAAACTCCAATGCGAGCCCGCCGCCGTTCGCCGGTCCGCACACGAAACAGTTGGGGTGGCTCTGCTCGCGGAGGGCGGAAAAGGTCAAGTCGCCGCTGGTCTGGCTCATTCGAACGCTCAATGGTCGCAGAGGTTGTCGCCGGAGACGATGGTGCCGTCGAGAAAAGACTTCGCGATCGTTTCGGGGGTGTCGGAGGCAACGCCATAGACGACCCGGATTCCCTTTTCCGCGAAGAGTTGCTGGGCGCGCATTCCCATACCGCCGGCAATGATGACGTTGGCGCCCTGGTCGTGCAGCCAGCGTGGCAACAGGCCCGGTTCGTGCGGGGGCGCATCCAGGACGGTTGTGCCGCGGACTTCCTTGGCCGCCTCGTCGACCTCGATCAAGGCGAACTGTTCGCAATGGCCGAAATGCATGGCCAGCCGGCCGTCGGCCAATGGGATGGCGATCTTCACAAGCTGTCTCCTTCGGTAGTAGAACCCTGGGGGTTTGATGGCTGTGGTATCAAAGCAGCGATGACTCGCTTGACAATCTCGGCGAATGCCTGAGCGGCGGGGCTCTCGGCAAAACGGTGGACGTAGGGGATTCCTTCGTCGCCGCAGACGACAATCTGGGGATCGATCGGGATGCGGCCCAGATGGGCGACTCCCATCTCGCGGGCGAGGGCTTCTCCTCCGCCCGTTTTGAAGAGGTCGATCCGGCCGCCACAATGGGGGCAGACCAGCCCGCTCATGTTTTCGATGATTCCGACTACCGGCATGGAGACCTTTTCGCAGAAGGACACGGACCGGCGGACGTCGGAGATGGCCAGGTCCTGCGGCGTGGTGACCAGGATGGCACCGGCCGGCTGGCCGATCATCTGGGCGACCGAGAGAGGTTCGTCGCCCGTGCCGGGAGGAGAATCGATGACCAGGTAGTCGAGCGGTCCCCAAGCGACATCCTTGAGGAACTGCCGGATGGCGCTGTACTTCATCGGTCCGCGCCAGATGACGGCGTCGCGGTTGCTGGGGAGGAAGAAGGCAATGGAGATCACCTTCAGATTTCCGCCGATTTCGAGCGGCACCAATTCACCGTCGTGGGTAACGGCTCGGCTCTCATCCAGGCCCATCAACTTGGGAATGCTGGGCCCATGAATATCCACATCCAGCAGGCCAACCTGCTTTCCGGCCAGGGCCAGGGTGATTGCGAGGTTGGCGGCGACGGTGCTCTTGCCGACGCCTCCTTTGCCGGACATCACCAGGAGTTTGTAGCCGATCTGGCACATCCGTTGGCTGAGCGTCTGGCGATCCTGGTACTCCTGTTCGGACTCGTCCTCTCGTCGCTGTTTGGAGGAGCACTCCGCTGAGGAACACTCGGAGCATCGCTGATCGGCGGGTTTGCGCTGCTGGCAGTCGCGGATTGCGGCCTTGAGCGTGTTGGCCGCAAGCAACGCACAATGCTCCGAGTCCTTAGGCAATCCGCCCAACGCGCGCAATACGTCGGCTTGTTGAATCTGGAGGACCTCCTGGACGGGTTTGCCCGTGGCCAGTTCGGTTGCCATGCTTCCGGCAGCTCGCGAGGGACCGCAGCCATCGGTAGTGAAGTTGGCCTGAACGACGCAATGGTTGGCGATTCTCAGCCAGAACTCCATCGTGTCGCCACATGGGCCAGTGATGCGGGCGTGACCGTCAAATTGGTCGAGGGGACCATAGTTGCGGGGACGGCCAAATCGTTCCATCGCCTCCAGGGAGACTGCTTGCTCGGCACTCATATTCTCGGCTCCAGTTGCTGTGCGGCCACTTGCACCAGGCCTCCGGCGGCTGCCGGAGCACTGCGGTGCAGGTATTTCTGCGTTTCAATCCAAAGGTTGCGGATCGCCCGGGCCGCGGGGCCATCCGAAGCTTCCACGACGGTCTTGTGGGCGATCTGCGCCTGAGTGACAGCCGGGTCGTACGGAATCCGCCCCACGGCGGTAATCCCTTGTTCCGATGCCAGCTCTTCAAGATTTCTCGTCACTTCCTCGTTCAGATCCGCCTTATTGACCGCCAGGATGCCGGGCACTCCCAACCGCATCGTCAATTGGGCCACACGGAGGAAGTCGTGGCGGCCCGAGGCCGTCGGCTCCACCACGAACAGGGCCAGGCTGGCACCGGTGAGGGAGGCGATCACGGGGCAGCCGATACCCGGGGAGCCGTCGCAAAGGATCAAGTCCCGTTTCTGTTCGGCGGCCAGTCGCTGAGCCGTGCGTCGCAACTGGGTGACGAGCTTGCCGGAGTTTTCTGCCGCCACACCGAGGCGGGCATGGACCATGGGTCCGCAGCGCGTTTGCGAGATGAACCACTGTCCGCAGACGGCCGGTTCGAACTCAATCGCTTTGTCGTCGCAGAAATCGAAGCAGACGCCGCAGCCTTCGCAGGCGATCGAGTCGACGCGGAACGTTTTGGGCACTCGGCCGCTACCCGGCCCGTCGAAGTAGATCGCATCGAAGCGGCACAACTCTTCGCACTTGCCGCAGGCCGTGCAGTGCCCCGGCATAATGCGAGCCTTGCTGCCGGCTGTGAAGTCCTCGCGGCGCTGGATCCGCGGCTGGAGGACGAGGTGCAGATCGGCTGCATCGACATCGCAATCGACGATCACGGCCTGTTTTGCCAGGCAGGCAAACGACGCGACGATCGAGGTCTTGCCGGTGCCGCCCTTTCCACTGATGACGACGAGTTCCTTCATGGGATAATGTCCACTGTCAATGAGTCCAATCGAGCAGCTCGATATCTGCTCCCAGCTTCCTGCAGACCGCGCCGCGCATTGTGTCAAAATGGGGACAAGGCCAATCGTACGGAGCACCGCGACTGACGCAGGACGCAAAAGCTATGACCTGTGCGACTTTCTTGACCAGCAGTTCTGCACGAGTTACAGCCCCTTTGCCGGGGCACCCGCCGCACGACACAAACCCGATGATTTCGGACGGGCCAATGGACTGGAAAGCGCCCGCACCACTTGCGACGCACATGAAGTCCGTGGTGCCGGGACAAATGCTCTCCGTCTGCTGACAGCGAATGATACCAACCTTCATTATCGATCTCCGCGTTGCCAAAGCCCGAGCAGTATCAGCCGGAAGGCAGTTGGTGCAGTCTGGCTGCCAGTTGCGTCAAGTGAGTGCGAAAGCTGGGTACTCTCTCGACAGGCACTTCACCCCGCGAATAGGCTTCCGCCACAGCCCGGTCATCGGGAATCTCGGCCAGGATGTTGATCCGCTGGTGCCGGCAATAGTTCCAGACCTCTCGATCTCCTGTATTGGCACGGTTGACGACCACGCCAAACTTCAACTTGAGGGCCCTGGCCAACTCGACAGCCAATTTCAAGTCGTTCAGACCGAAAGGGGTCGGCTCGGTGACCAGCAACAGGAGATCACAGCCGCGCACGCTTTCAACGACCGGGCAGGAGGTGCCCGGCGGGCAATCGAGAATCGTCAGTTCCACATGCGGTGCAGCACCTTTAACCGCTCGGATGGCAGGGGGGCTCATGGCTTCACCGACGTTGAGCACACCTTCGACGAACTGCAGCGGACCGCTCGTGCCGGTCCGCAGCAGGCCGATCGGCTTGGGTATCTCGCGGATGGCATCTTCGGGGCAGGCCAACAGGCAGCCGCCGCAGGAGTGGCAGAGTTCGGTGAAGATCAACGTCTGCTGCGCAACGCAGGCAATGGCCCCATAGCGGCAGGCCTGGCTGCACAGCCCGCAATGCGTGCAACGACTGGGATCCACAACCGGGATCAGCTTGTTGATTGGCTCTTCGCGAAGGATCTGTGGTTTGAGGAACAGGTGCCCGTTGGGCTCCTCAACATCGCAATCCAAATATGCTACACGGCGACCGTCGGTTGCCGCCAAGTAGGCCAGACTGGTGGCAATCGTTGTCTTCCCTGTTCCCCCTTTTCCACTGGCAACGGCCACTTTCATCCTGATCGGCTCCCTCGCCGCCGGGCGGTCTCTTCATCTACTTCGTCCTGCCAGCCGTTTTGTGCGGTTTGGATACAGTCGAACCTGGGCGTGTAGGGTTTGATGTCCAACAGGGGAGTGCCGTCCAGCACATCGACTCCGTCGAGATGAAGGACATTTCCATCGCGACGTACCAGCCTTACCACACTCAGCCCGATCGGGTTGGGGCGGCACGGTGCGCGGGTTGCGAACACGCCTCGCTCCACGTCCTGGAGAAACGGTTTCACGGTCAGCCGCGGGTGCTCTGCCTGATTCATGTGATAGAGAAGATAGATGTGGGAAAGACCTTCCACATCGCGCAGTCCGGCCGCGAACTCGGGAAGCACTTCGACCCGGCCTTCGCACCCCTTCGCGTAGACGGGTTGAATCGGCGTCTTGCCGGGATCGGTGTGGCAGGTGCGGATGACACCAATGGGTTCGTAGGTGATCGTCAACTCCAGTGCCCTTCCACGTTAGGCTTGGCAACGGGCTGCAAGTTGCCGGATCGCCACTGCTCGACTGCCTGCTGGACCGTACCGGACGCGCCCGGACAGATCGCCACCTGCCCAGCCTGTAGCGTGGCGAAGGCCTTCGGCCCGACGTTTCCGGTCAGCACGACTTGTGCTCCGAGATTCACGACGGTCTGGGCGGCCTGGATTCCGGCTCCCTGCGGGGCGTTGAGGTTCTGCAGGTTGTCATGTGCGGTGAACGTGCCGGTTTCGGTGTCGACCAGCAAGAAGTACCGGGCGCGCCCGAATCTCGGGTCCACGAGGCTGTCCGGATCAGGACCTTGAGCAGTGACCGCCAGTTTCATGAGTTGTCCTCAATGATGGAGTTGCCGCCTCCACGGCGGCGGTTGCGGACTTGCCGTCTCTTTCGGCAACAGCCGGGCATGGCATAGCGCGGGTGCTGGAGCGTGCCGTCGCGGAAGGCCTGCATCACTTCCGCCACCTCGCCACAAACAAACGGGATGACTCGAATGCCGTGGGAAGTCAGCAGGGCCTCCAACGACCACGAAATTGCGCCGCAGACGAGCACATCGACTCCCAGATCGGCAAGTTGGCGAGTCCGATCATGCGGTCCCGTGCTACCGAGTCTCTCAGTGCGCCGCCGGTCCGCAGCCCCGTCATCCAGGTCGACGAGAACGATCTGTTCAGCAACATCGAATACCGGCGAAACCCGGCCTTGCCAGTCTGGTACGGCGATTTTCATGAGTGCATTGCTTCGTCACTTTCGACCGCCGGGCTCTCTGAATCGATTCGTCCACACCCGGCAAGTTGTTTTTCCACAAAATCGCTCAACTTCTGGAAACCTTCTATGAGTGATTCGCGAGTTCGCTCGGTCAACTCTCCATGCCAGAAGACAACCAGGTGAGGACTGAGCGGCATGTGTTTGGGTCGTGCAGGCAGGGGTTGTCCGTAACCGGCGAGGAAGTGTTGCCTGCGTCCAAGAGCCTGTGTGACATAGACCTGAGCCAAGCCCAACCGGTCACACAAATCCTTGCATCGCTGTTCGAGCAATCGGGTTATTGGACAGGAAAGCATCTGCCACTGGCTCCTTCAGAAATGCAGATCTCTCTGTCTTTGTTCTCGCACGCGACTGAGGTTCACTTGCACCTTTCCAGCCAATGACGGGACATTTTCTTGCAGCCATCGCAAGTAGCGGGGAATGACGATCTGCCGGCCTATCTGCTGAACCCGGGGGGAGGCGTAGTCTTGCAGGTACTCCTCGAACGACAGAATACCGTTTGCGATGCAGAAGTTCTTGACCGTTGCATGTTTTGCCAGGGGCATGAAGTTGGCCCCGGTCCTGCCTTCGCGGTAGCCCGCTGTGCAAAACGACGGCAGGTGGCCGTCCTGGCACAGATCGTAGATGAAATCGTCGAGGGTGCGAGTATCGGACAAGAGAAACTGCTGCCATTCGGGCTGATGTTCCTCGTTCATCCGGCTGTATCCGCCGACGGCAATCCGCGAGCCGGCATCCATCTGCGAGACACCGCCTTTGCGGATCATTTGACGCCGGAGTGCTGCCGGTTCGCGGGCAGTGAGGATCGAGCCCGTATAGGGGCACATGAGACGAATGACCGCGACGATCTTTGCGAAATCCTCGTCGCTGACCAACCAGGGGGACAGGGTTGTCAAGGGCGTATTCTTCGCCGGTTCCAGGCGAGGATAGGAGATTGTGTGCGGGCCGACTCCAAACTCCTTCTCCAGGGCCATTGCGTGATGCAGCAGGCCGAGCAATTCGAAACGCCAATCGTAGAGCCCGACGAGGACGCCGATCGCAACATCGTCGATGCCCGCTTCCTGAGCCCGGTGCAGGCTGAACAGCCGCCAGTCGTACTCTCCCTTGAGTGTTCCCTCGGGATGGACCGTGCGGTATGTCGGCCGGTGGTAGGTTTCCTGGAAGACCTGATAGGTGCCGATGCCAACGGATTTCACGGCTCCGTATTCTTGGACGGACAGAGGTGCGGCATTGATGTTCGCGCGACGGATTTCGCCGGGCCCGTCCTTCACGGCGTACGCGGCTGAAACCGTGTCGCACATGTAGCGGTAGTCGTTGTCCGGGCTTTCTCCGTAGACCAAGATGAGGCGTTTGTGCCCCACGTTGACCAGCGTTCGCACTTCTTGTTGGACTTCGGAAGGCGTCAGATCTCGCTTGAGAACCGCGGTGTTGGTCGCGCGGAACCCGCAGTACGCACAGCGATTCACGCAGGTGCTGGAAACATACAGGGGCGCGAACAGGACAATCCGGTTGCCATAGACCGTGTGCTTGATCCAATCGGCAGCTTCGAAAATCGCGTCCCAGAGACCGGGATCGTAGACGTGCGCGAGTGCGGCCACCTCGGCGGGCGACAACAATTCGCCCGTCGTCGCATGATCGCGGGCTTTTTGGACGATGTCAAGAACGGCCTGCCTTGAAGGATGGCGATTCTCCGCCAAGGTGCGATGAATTCCCGAATCGTCGATGAAATCCTGGTAGGTACGAGCGTTCTGCCAGCGACGGATCTGTCGGAGGCGTTGCTTGTGCCACAGCATCGTCCTGGATGCAATCGTCGATGAACTCATTGATCGGCCTGCTCTGGACCAGCACTGGAGGCCTGGTTTCGCCAGGCTTTCAACACGATTGCCTCTTGCGGGCATGCAGCAACGCATTGTCCGCAGGCAGTGCATTTGCGGCTGTCGATGGCGGCCACAGTATTCAGGGTAATAGCCCCTGAGGGGCAGAATTGAATACAACGCCCGCAGGCAAGGCATCGCTGATGGTCAACGACGGCGACCAGTCGCGGAGCGGCCGCAACCGGTTCCATGCGACTTATCTCGGCTTTCAGAGCCGCAAGCTGCGTCTCCACCGCTTGCGTCTGAGCCTTGAGGGCGTCGAGTTCCTGAACGGCATCGGGTTGGGGCGGCGAGGGGGGCTGAGGCTGCAAATTGGGAGATGGATCGAGTGCCATTCTCCCACGGCCCATTCCTCGCCCCATACCCCGCCCGGAGCCTTGTCCCATGCCCCGCCCGGAGCCTTGTCCCATGCCCGAGCCGCTCCTGCCCTCTCGGCCGATTCCACGACCGAAGCCGCCACCGCGACCACGGCCAGCGCCCACACCCAGCGCAAAGGCGCTCTCCGGTTGGGACCCGACAGCTGAGCCAACGGGGGCCGTTGAGGTTGAGCCGACACCGAAGTGGCTGGCGACATTGGGCTCTTGGGCGGTCGAGTATTGATCGGCCTTGAACTCTCCAATCACATTTCGGACGGTGCCCGAGCAGCCAACGATCACGCCAATCCCCGCCGCGGTGAGGGTTTGATACGCATTGGGGCCGCAGTTGCCGGTGAGCACAAACCGTACGCCGATACTGGCAAGAAGCTGTGCGGCCTGAATCCCTGCTCCGCTATCGCGCGACGCATTGGGATTCGCCACGGCCTCGAAGTTCAGGTTGTCCGTCTCCACAATGAGGAAACAGGGACAGCGTCCGAAACGCGGGTCTACGGGCGATTCCAGAGTGGCGCCCGTGGCGGTGACTGCGATCTTCATCCTGTTACCCTTCTTCCTCCGCTTGTCAAGACTTCTGCCGCTACAGTCACACCTGGGCAGCCTTCGGCTGCAACTCGTCGATCCGGCGTCGGAGGCCGTCAAGGACGTCCTCGAGGTACTCCGCCTGGCCTTTCAGAGCGTCAATCTCTTGCTGGCGAGTCATGGCAGCCACCGGTGCCGGCGAGAAGGACGCGGCCGGCCACAGAGAAGCGGGCGACGGCCAGCCCAGGCCAACCGGCAGTTTTCCGGCGAAACCGGGCCCAGGGGACCAGCGTCCGCGACCATGGCCACCGCCGCGCCGGTGGCCCCAACCGCCCAAACCTCGCCCATAGACTGCATTGGCAAATCCGGGCATAGCAAAGCCTGCACAGAAACCGGCTGCGCGTCCCGTCATCGAGCCCAATCCGAGCGGACCTGTTCCATCTCCACCTGGCATGATTTCTCTCCTTTTATGTCTTGTGCCGCAGCAGGATTCTGGCGAAGGGCTGGAATCCACACCTCGGCGTTGCTTGACTGACATTGATGGATTGCATAGATCGTGCCAGACACATGTCACACAAGAGACACGTGCGTAAGACGTTTCTGCACAGGGGTTTGTGGCGAATATAGCGGAACGGGCATTCGTCTGCGGTAGTGCATTATGCAACTTCGTGATAGTACACAATAATGCATAATGCATTGCTATAGGCTTCTGCGGTACGGACACTGACGACCGAGTATTCCAGCTCGGCATTCTCGCCGGTGGCCTTAGCTTCACTCCCCCCTATCATCCATCTGAGTCCTGCGGACTTGCCCTGTAATACAGCTTGCCACCAACCAGATTTCCCTCGATGAGACATTCGCTATTGAGGTGCTCAACGGACTTGAGGACTTCGTTACGGTGCATTCCCAATCCTGCGGCAATATCGTCGACTGAACAGGGACGTCGGCGGAGCAATTGGAGAATTTCTTCCCGGCTGGCTTTGCCAGCTTCCAAGACGTGGTCGCTGTGGAATTCGGCAATGACTTCCGCGCGAGGAGAGAACGTCGCGGCGATCTCCTCGAGTCGGGCAAGCGGAACGGCAGCGGCATGGTTTTCCGCGGGGGGGCGCGTGACCGTGTTCAATTGCACCCGGTCAGGCTGAATGAGGTCGACGCAATGTCGGATATCGGCAAGTTCTGGTTCCGAGGTCGTGTATCCTTCAAGCAAGAACACCTCCAGCCAGTAGGCCCCAAAGAAGTGGCGACGGAAGGCACGGAGGCCGGCGAACATGCGGGCGAAGGATATGCCTTGGTGTGGGCGGTTTACCGCTTGAAAGACGGCCTCGTTTCCGGCATCCAAGGATGGGACGACCAGATCCGCGCCGCATAGTTCGGTCTGAACATCCTGGTCGTCCAGCAAGGAACCGTTGGTCAACACGGCAACAGGAATATCGGTCAAGGCCCGAATTCCGTCGATCAGTCTATCGATGGGCTTGAAAAGGGTCGGCTCGCCCGAGCCGCTCAGGGTGATGTAGTCCGGATGGCTGTCAAGCTTCTGCTCCAGTTCTCGCAGGACGAGCTCGATCGGCACCCATTCTTTGCGCTCGAGCGTTTTGCACGTGGTCTGACCGAGCTGGCAGTAGATGCAGTCGTAGGTGCAGGTTTTGAAGGGGACGAGATCCACCCCCAGGGAGCGTCCAAGCCGACGGGATGGAACAGGACCGAATAGATAGCCGCTCATAGTATCTCCCAGTGGGGATCCGACGTGGAAAGACGCCAAGTCAATGACCAGACTTAGCGGGAGATTGCAGCCGGCGTGCCAGAAACCCGCTCGTAGCGAAGATTCGCCCTACAACTGCTCTGGCAGAAAGGTGTTCCATCGAACCGGACGAGTCGCAGCCGTCCTTGAACCGAGCGAGCTTTCTTGCATTTTGCACTATTGCCCTCGTCGGCCACGGCCGTCGATCTCGGGCGGTTCGATCCGGAGGCTCTTCATTTTGCGGTAGAGCGTGGTAACGTTGATGCCCAGGTCTCGAGCAGCTTGTTTGCGATTTCCCTTGCGGCGCTGCAGTGTGTCGGAGATCAGGAACCGTTCCATGGCCTGAAGGCTCATGGGTTGTTGGTCATCACGGGCGGAGGTTGTTCCCGGCCGTAATTCGGGGGGCAAGTGGTTCAATTCGATTACGGCGCCCCGGCAGAGAACGAAGGCCTGCTCGAGGATGTTCTCCAGTTCGCGAACGTTGCCCGGGAAATCATGTTCCATGAGCCTGGCGAGCACTTCATCGGATACTCCCGCAATGTCCTTGTTCTGCAGGAGGTTGAATTTTGCGACCAGATGATTGACCAGGAGAGGAATGTCTTCCCGCCGCTGTTGAAGACCTGGCAGCTTGAGATGGACAACGCGGATGCGGTAGTACAAATCATCGCGAAACTTGCCACGTCGGGCCAGTTCGGCCAGATCCTTGTTGGTGGCAGCCAGGACCCGGACATCGACGGGAATCGTCTGAACACCACCGAGGGGTTCGATTACCCTCTCCTGGAGCACTCGCAGCAAGCGGACCTGCATTGCCGGGGAGATATCGCCGATCTCGTCGAGGAAGATCGTTCCGCCGTCGGCCAGCGAGAATCGGCCGGGCTTGTCGCGTCGGGCGTCGGTGAAGGCTCCCGCCTTGTGCCCGAACAATTCGCTCTCCAGGAGCGAGTCGGGGAGCGCTGCGCAGTTGACGGCCACGAACCGTTTCCGCTTGCGAGGCGAGAGATTGTGAATAGCACGGGCGAAGAGTTCCTTGCCGGTGCCGCTGGGCCCCTCAATCAGGACGGTGCTTGTGCTGTTGGAAACCTGCGGCAGAACGTCGAACAGGCGCATCATGGCCGGGCTTCGCCCGATGATGTCCTCAAAGGTGTACTTGCCCTGCAGCTCTTTCTGAAGCCGCTCCACCAGGGTGAGGTCCTGGAAGGTCTCGACTCCGCCGGCAATTGCCCCCTGGTCATCGATCAAGAGGGCTGTGGAGATCCGGATCGGAACACGTTGCCCTTGTTGGTTGACAATATGGGCAGTGGCGTTGACGATCGGTCGGCCCGAGGTCATGGTCCGGCGCAGGGCACAACTGGTCTCACAGATACTGGTCCGGAACACCTCGCAGCAAGGACTGCCGATTGCGACATCCCGCGACACGCCGGTAATCCGCTCGGCAGCCTTGTTGAAGGCCGTGATTCGCCAGTCCAGGTCAACCGTGAAGACGCCTTCGTTGACTGAATCGAGAATGGCTGCTTCGCGTTGTTTGAGCTTGGAGGACCGGTTCATCGTTTTCGACTTCCTGGGGAGCAGCAGCTTCCAGGATATCAGACGATCTTGCAGATTGCCACGGATCGGACAGGGAGGATCGTGCACTATGCCTGTTTGGTTTTGACTGGCAAGTCGATGGTGGCGATCGATCAGGCTGAGCAGACAGGGCTGGAGGGCTGGAGATTCAAGGGCCAGATTGGCGTTGTGCTGCGCGATGGAGCAGGGCACGATTCGCCCTTGACCCGTCTGAAAGAGGGTGAGCATCATGCCCAACGTTGTTCGCTCAACCCTGCCGCAAAACTGTGCGGCTGCCTGCATTTCCCTCGCACTCTGCGTGCTGCCGGGCTGCGCCCATCGGCTGGGCGTGAAGGTCATTGACTCCGGAAGCGGTACGCCGATCGCAGGAGCCCGCGTTACGCGTCTGAAGGTTTGCCTGCCGCCGTTTTGGGTCGTCGGTCCGGTTCTCCCTGTCGAACAGTGCGAGACTGACGACCATGGCCTGGCTCATCTCAGGGATTGCGAGGGTTCCATTCAGGTGGAAGCCGCCGGATTCAACTCCGCTCATAGAGGCTTGGGAGATGACGTGGCGGAGGTTGTGATTCCGCTTGAGCGGATAGCCGGTGAAGGCCCACCGCCTGAGACTCCACTCGTCGCGGACGGACCGCAGGCGCAATGAGCCCCGGAAATCGAGGACCACGACTTACCGATTCCCTCTCCAGGTCCAGTCTCAACGGTTCCTCGGAATTGTCCGGGGCTGCAGGTTGCTTTCGCAGTGCCATCAAGCGCTACCAGGGATTTCTTGCCTGTCACTTGTGCTGGCAGGGTGCCCGGGGTGGGGTGCAGGAGGCAACCTGGTCGTTGCCCGGCGGGCAGCGATAGAACTGGCAATTGGTGGGCCAGCAGAACTTGGGAAGCGGTTTGGGACAGTAGTTGTCCGGGCAGCGCGGGAGGCAAATGCAGGGCACACAGGGTGCCGGTTTCGGGCAGTAGCCGTTGGGAGATGGCGAAAAGGTCAGACAGGGGACACAAGGGATCGGTTTGCGGCAGTAGTCGTCGGAGCAGCAGCAGGGGATGGTGGCGCAGCGCGTGCAACGGAGTTCGTGGCCGAGGGACCGCGGACACGGATCGGCAGCGGCCGCCGGCCGGGCGAGGCACAGCAGGGACAATACGCCCAGACTCCAGATCAATCGGCTCATGGTACAGGCCTGTCAGTGGCTAGGAATGGTAGATTCGGTTGGCTAGAAGACGTGGGCGAAATCAGAATCTCGGCAGAGCCGTGGGCATGGGCGCTTGCGGCAGTGAGGCCGCCATTGGCGGCTGTGGTCTGGCGGCAGCGGCCGGCGGTGCGGGCACGGCCGGCTGGGCGGGAGCCGGCGCCGCGGGTTGGTCGGCAGCGGGTTGCTCGGCAGCGGGCTGCTGAGCCGGAGCGGCGAGGCGGATGCGCCAACCGCCACCGAGGGACCGGTAGAGCTGGATCAGGCTCTGGGCGACCGAGCCCTGGACAACGGCCAACTGATCCTGCTGCTGGGTGAGCACGCGTTGGACGGTGAAGACCCGGTTGAAGTCGGATTTCCCTTCCTGGTACTGGGTCATGACGATCTCGACGGACTGGCGGGCAGCCTCGGCGCTCTGGGCGACCGATCGGACCTGCTGTTGGGCTTTGAGGAAACCGACCAGGGCGTTTTCGGCCTCGGCGTTGGCCTGGAGCACGGTGTTCTGATACTGGACCGCGAGCTGCTGGAAGCGAGCGTCCTGGACACGGATGTTGTTGACGAGCCGACCGTAGTTGAGGATGTTCCAGCGGAAGGCGGGCCCGACGCTGCCGGCGATCGAGTTGGGATCGAACAGGTCCTTGAAGTTCATGGCATCGAGATAGATGGTCCCGTCGATGGAGAAGTGAGGATAGAGTTCGGAGGTGGCGATGCCGATCATGGCGCTCTGGGCAGCCACTTCCCGTTCCGCCCGTCTCACGTCGGGGCGGCGGCGGAGGAGTTCTGCGGGGACACCGACGGCCACCTGGGCGGGAGCTGCTGGGATTCCGGCACGTCCGTTGAGGGCTTGATCCAGGTTCTGGGGGGGCATTCCCAGGAGGATGCAGAGTTGGTTGGACGCCTGTCGGCGCGAAGCCTCAAGGACGGGAATGCTGGCCTCGGTGTTGGACAGGTCGGTCTGGGCCTGGGTCACGTCGAGCCGCGTGGTGGCACCTTCGCGGAGCCGGTCCTGGGCAATCCGGAGGCTTCCCTGCTGGATGCGGACGTTTTCGCGGGCGTAGGCCAGCCGTTGTTCGGCAATACGGATATTGGTGTAGGTCTGAGCGACGTCGGAGATCAGGAGCACCAGCACGTCGTCGTAGTTTTCGACCGAGGCATCCAGGTTGGCGTCGGCCGCCTCGATGGCCCTGCGGAACCGGCCCCAGAAATCGAGTTCCCAGGCCAGGCTGGCTCCGAGAGTCCACTGGCTGTAGGGATCGGCAAACACGCTGCCGAAGCGGCTGCCCTGGCTGACCCCAATGCGGTTGTAGTCGCCGATGGCCTGCTGCTGCTGGGGGAACAGGTCGCCGGCGGC
>CAZLWV010000040.1:24130-25700 GCA_964563135.1 uncultured Planctomycetaceae bacterium | reverse complement strand
TCCGCGACTTTTCCGCCCGGGCTTCCTGGATCCGCAGACCAGCCACCCGGAGGGTGAGGTTCTGCTCGTAGGCGGAGGCGACCAGGGTGTCGAGGACGGGGTCGTTGAAGACCCGCCACCAGGCAGCATCGTCGACGGGCGAGGTGTTGAGGGGAGCGGTTTCCGTATCGATCCACGCCTCGGCGACGGGGGCGGCGGGGCGGCAATAGTTGGGGCCGACCTTGAAACCGTTGGCGATGTACTCCCGAGTGCTGGTGCAACCGGCAAACAACGTGAGCAGCAGAACCGCCACGATGCGTGGCGAACCGCAGCCGGTTCGTGTACGGGGAAGGTGGGATGGTAACGACTTTTCGCTGAATCTCATGGCCTTTTCTCCGCGACAATCGGAAGTCCGCGCTTCGTCGTTATAATCGCCCGCTTGTATTCGATTCGCGTAGCATTTGTCGCAAAGGCCGGATTTGCCGCACAGGCTGTACCGACGGGAAATGCCGAGCTTGCGGCACAAACGTCAGGTCTTGCCCAACCCGGAGGCTCGATTCGTTCACGAAGCGAGAGCGGCAGTTGCTGGGGAGGAGAATCAAGAAAAGAAGAGGAGCAAGGGGCACGATGCCTGCCTTGCTCCAGGTACGCGATTGAGCCTGGGGCGGTGACGCCCGCGGCGTCCCACCCCAGAAATCGGGGCTGGGGCGGGCCGGGTCACCCAGGGCGGCGGGGCTGCCTGGACGAGCTTGACGGTCGGTTACCAGCGGCCGGCGGGAGCGGGCCGCGAAGTTTTGCGAAACAGGCGACGATCCGTGAGATCCCTCACACGGGCTGCTCCAGGGGGGCCGCCGGCTTCTTTTTGACGCCGAACAGCGCGGATACGATCACGAAGAACAGGGGGATGAAGATCAGGTCGATGAACGTGGCCGAGAGCATACCCCCCGTGACCGCCGTGCCGATGGCGTTCATGGCGCCGGCCCCGGCCCCGGTGGTGATGGCCAGCGGCAGGGTGCCGAAGAAGAAGGCCAACGAGGTCATGATGACCGGGCGGAAGCGGATTCTCACGGCGGCGAGGGTTGCGTCAACGAGCCCTTCTCCCTGCCGCATCTGTTCCTTGATGAACTGGATGATGAGGATGGCATTTTTGGTGGAGAGGCCGAGGGTCGTGAGGAAGCCGATCTGGAAGTAGACGTCGTTGGACAGTCCCCGCAGAGAGGTGGCCGCCAGGGCGCCGAACACGCCCAGCGGCAGCATGAGCAGGTTGACGAACGGAATCGTCCAGCTTTCATAAAGAGCCGCCACACAGAGGAAGATCACCAGGACGGAGAAGGCGTAGAGGACCGGAGCCTGGGCAGTTGCCATGCGTTCCTGGTAGGAAAGGCCGGTATAGTCGTAGCCGATGCCGGAAGGCAGCTTGGCCACGATTTCTTCGAGGGCCTGCATCGCCTCCCCGGAGCTTCTGCCGGGTGCGGGCTCGGCCCAGATGTTGAGCGAGGGGAAGCCGTTGAAGCGTTCCAGCCGGGGAGAGTTGGATGACCAGCGGCTGGAGGCGAAGGCGGAATAGGGGACCATCTTGCCGTCCACCTTG
>CAZLWV010000040.1:0-24120 GCA_964563135.1 uncultured Planctomycetaceae bacterium | reverse complement strand
TCTCTCCAGGTCCTTGGGGAGCATGCGGTAGGGAGTATCGGCCTGGACGAAGACGCGTTTGACGCGTCCGGCTTTGACGAAGTTGTTGACGTAGGCGCTGCCGAAGGCCGCCGCGAGGGTGGTGTGGATCGAATTGAGGGACAGCCCCTGGGCACCGGCCGCGTCCCAATCGACGTCGATACGGAACTCGGGCACGTCCTCCAGACCATTGGGGCGGACGTTGACCAGCCGCGGGTCCTCTGCGGCCAGGCCGAGGAACTGGTTGCGAGCCGCCATCAGGGCATCGTGCCCCACGCCGCCGCGGTCCACAAGCTGGAAATCGACGCCACGAGCACTCCCCAATTCGACGACGGGCGGAGGTGGAAAGGCGAAGACCCTGGCGTTGCGAATGGAGAGAAACGCTCCCATTGCCCGGCCGGCGACGGCGGTGACTTTCAGGTCCGGCCGGTCGCGCTGATCCCACTTCTTCAACTTGACGAATACCATGGCGTTGTTCTGCGACCGCCCGGAGAAGCCCACGCCGGAGATCGTCATGCACGATTCGACCGCCTCCTTCTCGTTTTCCTGGAAATGCCTGGCGACCTCCTTGGCCACTTCCTTGGTCTGCTCCAGGGTGCTGCCGGTGGGCATCAGGACCTGGCACATGAGCATTCCCTGGTCCTCATCGGGCAGGTAGGCGCTGGGGAGCCGCAGGTACAGGTAGCCCACGGCGACCACGATCGCGACGTAGACCACCAGGTAGCGGAGTTTTTTGGCCAGCGAGTGCCCCACGAGTCCCACGTAACGGTCGCGGATCCAGAAGAAGACCCGGTCGAACCAGCGGAAGAAGGGGCGGAGGAAGAAGACCGAGTTCTCCGCCGGCTCATGCCCCTTGGGCACCGGGCGCAGGAGCGAGGCGCACAGCACGGGCGTGAGGATCAGGGCCACCACCACGGACAGGAGCATGGAGGCGATGATCGTGATCGAGAACTGGCGATAGATGACCCCGGTGGAACCGGAGAAAAAGGCCATGGGGCCGAACACGGCCGAGAGCACCAGACCGATGCCGATCAGTGCACTGGTGATCTGGTCCATGGATTTGGCGGTCGCCTCACGGGGGGAGAGTCCCTCCTCGCTCATGAGGCGTTCCACGTTTTCGACGACGACGATGGCATCGTCGACCAGAAGACCGATTGCCAGCACCATGGCGAACATGGTGAGCATGTTGATGGTGAAGTCGAAGATTCCCAGAACGGCAAAGGTACCGAGGAGCACGACCGGCACGGCGATGGTGGGGATGAGCGTAGCGCGGACGTTTCCCATGAAGAGATACATCACCAGGAAGACGAGCACGACCGCTTCGATGAGGGTTTTCACGACTTCTTCGATCGCGACCTCGACGAAGGGGGTGGTTTCGTAGGGATAGATGACCTTCATTCCCTGGGGGAAGTAATGGCTCATCTCCTCCAGCTTGGCCTTGACGGCGTTGGCCGTATCGAGGGCGTTGGCGCCTGGGGCCTGGCGGATGGCCATGGCGGCGTTGGGCTTGCCGTTGAAATAGGCCTCGATGTCGTAGGTCTCGGTTCCCAGTTCGGTGCGTCCCACGTCGCGGATGCGGACGATCGACCCGTCGGCATTCATGCGGACCGGGATGTTGGCGAATTCGTCGGGGGTCTGGAGCAGGTTCTGCACGACGATCGAAGCGTTGAGCCGCTGGCCGGCGAGGGCGGGGGCACCGCCGAACTGGCCGGCGGAGATCTCGACGTTGTAGCTCTGCAGGGCGAGGATCACGTCCTCGATGTTCAACTGGTATTCGGTGAGCTTGTCGGGGTTGAGCCAGACCCGCATGGCGTACTGGGAACCGAAGGAAGTGACCTCACCGACGCCCGGCACGCGAGCGAGGACCTTTTCGAGGTTGGACTGGGCATAGTCGCGCAGGTCGTTGCCGTCCATGCTGCCGTCTTCGGAAATCAGGCCGACGATGATCAGGTAGTTTCGCGTGGACTTGCTGACCATGACGCCGGAGCGTTGGACGACATCGGGGAGGCTGGTCATGGCCAACTGGAGCTTGTTCTGCACCTTGGCCCAGGCGAGGTCGGGATCGGTGCCCGCCCTGAAGGTCAGTTCGATGCGGGAGAAGCCGGAGGAATCGCTCGTTCCGGAGAGGTAGAGCATATCGTCGAAGCCCGTCATCTTCTGCTCGATGATCTGGGTGACGCTGTTCTCCACGGTTTCGGCCGAGGCGCCGGGATAGGAGCACTCGATGGCGATGGAGGGAGGGGCAATCTGAGGATACTGGGAGATGGGGAGGTTGTAGATAGCCAGTCCTCCCAGCACCATCATGATGATGGCGATGACCCAGGCAAAGACAGGACGATCCAGAAAGAATCTCGATAGCACCGTGTGACTCCGTCAATCAAAGAGAGGTCGGCCCAGGAGGTGGTCAGAGTGCCGCGTGTGCCGAATCGCCAGGCTTGGCGGTACTGTCCGGCTTGGGTTCGAAGGGGACGGACTTGACGGCCGCGCCGGGGCGTACTTTCTGCATCCCTTCGACGATGACGTGGTCGCCGGCATTCAGCCCTGAAGAGACGAGCCACTGGTCGCCCACCGCGCGCTCGGTAGAGAGGCCCCGCTGCTGGACCTTGCCTTCCCCGTCGACGACCAGCGCCGTGGGATTTCCCTTGGGATCGCGTGCGACCGCCTGCTGGGGAACGAGGATGGCCTGCTCGTTGATTCCCTCGTCGACCAGGGCCCGCACGAACATACCCGGCAGGAGGATCCCGTCCGGGTTGGGAACGACAATGCGGACGATGATCGATCCGGTGGTGGGGTCGACGGTGACGTCGCGGAACTTGAGCGATCCTTCCTCGGAGTAGACGGAGTCGTCTTCGAGCAGGATCTTGACACGGTCGGTTCCATTGTCCTTCAAGCGGCCGTTAGCCAGACTCCGTTTCAAGCGGTTGAGCTGCGCGGTCGACTGCGGCACATCCACGTAGATCGGGTGGAACTGCTGAATGGTGGCCAGGGGAGTGGGCTGATAGGCGGTGACGATGGCGCCCTCGGTTACCTCGGATCGGCCGATGCGGCCCGAGATGGGGGCGACGATCTTGGTGTAGCCCAGGTTGATGCGGGCCGTTTCGACGGCCGCTGCCGCCTGCTGGATAGCGGCCTCGGCCACCTTCACGGCTTCGCGGTCGCTTTCCACCTGGGCCTCAGCCACCTTCAATGCCGCGTCGGCCACCTCCACGTCCGCCACGGACTGGTCCAGTTCCATGGCCGAGACGGCGTCGGTTTTGATGAGTTTCTCGTTGCGATTCCGGTTGGTGGTGGCCAGTTTGAGGATTGCCTGATGCCGCTTGAGACCGGCGACGCTGGCGGCCAGCGCGGCGCGTGCCCTTTCGGCTGCTTGCTGGGCCGAGTTGTGGGCGGCGACGGCACTATCGCAGGCCGCCTGGTAGGGGGCGGGATCGATCTGGTAGAGAATGTCTCCCGCCTTCACGTCGGCGCCTTCGGTGAATAGCCGTTTCTGGAGCAATCCGTTTACCTGAGGCCGGATCTCCGCGACCAGGTAGCCGGCCGTCCGCCCCGGCAGTTCCGAGGTCAGCACCACGGCCTGAGGTTTCACCGTCACCACCGCCACTTCCGGCGGACCGGACGGGGGGGGCCCCTGCTGCTGGCGGTTGCAGCCAGTGACGACGGAACACGCCAGCAACGACAGCCAAACCACCGGTTTGCAGATCTTACGCCGATTCATCGATACGCTCCAGATGCTCGAAGCCACTCGACCAAACACGAAATATGGGTATTCGGTTTGCCAGTCTCTAATTTGCCGGATCGCCAGACGAGTACACGGAGAAAAAAAGAGGGCCGAGACCGAAAACAGGTTCACCGCCTCAAGATGCCACAGCCAGAATCCGCCTCTCGAGTCGAGGTCGAATCGTGGGCCTTCTCAGGGAGACCCTCCACTCCAGATAACGAAACAGCCCGTCGATCGCTCTTTCCACTGCCGACTGGCAGACTCACCCTTCCACTGAAACACGTCCCTCTTCCGTAGCAACGCCGCTTAAGAACGAGCCCAGAATCAGGCGATGCACGCGATCCCGGTCTTCAGGGCTGTCGAGAGGCGGCTGCGTCTGCAGCACACCCTTGCAGAGCCCCAGATACATATGGGCAAGCAAGAGTGGATCCTGGGGGCGGAAGACGCCTTCGTCGATTCCCTGCCGGAACACCTTTGCCAACCGCTGACTGGCCGCATCGACAGTCCGCCGTTCGGAGGACTGCAAAAGCCCGTGTGCCGCTTCATCCTCGAACAACAACCTGTGAATCTGAACGTGCCTGGCGACATGCTCCAGGAGTCCGCGGAGCTGGGCCGAGAGACTCTGGATTGCCGGCTGCTGTCTGGCCGCAATTTCCTCCAGGACCAGCATGATGGGGTCGAGCATCTTCGCATAGACGAACTCCACGAGTTCTCGCTTGCTGGCGAAGTAACGGTACAAACTACCTTTGGCAACGCCTGCTTCCGCAGCGACACGGTCCATTGTCAGCCCGTCGACGCCATGCTCGCCAAGAACTGCGACCGTCGCCTCGAAAAGGGCCTCTTTCATCATTTCATCGAGGGCCTGTTTTCGAATCACAGTCAGTCTGGGCACGCACAACCTCCTTTTGGGATCGATTCCATTTATTTTATCGACCAGCGAGTCATCTATCAATACCATACGTCCATCACAAGGGACCCGCGAGTATTCATCTCCGAAAAACTGTGGTTGTCACGGGATTCTCTGGCGCAAACGTAGTTCTTGTTGGGTCCGCCAAAATACAGTTGTGGGATGTCAGTTTTCCTCTGAATGCGGGGGGGCGAGCCCGTCTGTGGTTGTATTTGTCTTGTATTATGACCGAATGGTCCAACGGATACACACATGCGTACCCTATTCCGACTGGCGAGTTCCAGGTTGAGCTGCAGGGAAACCAAGTGGGCCGGTTCTTGGATGCCGTGGAAGAGCAAATTGCTGGAGGCAATCGCAAGTCTTGTTTGCACATGAGGTTACGACCGCGAGGAAGGGCCTTGATAGCAAGCTTGCCCGCCCAATCGTAAGCGCGAAGCGTGAGCCAGAAGGGCAACACTTTGCCTCGCTTACGCTTCGGGCTGCGAAGATGTGGCAGCAGTTGGCAGGCAGACGCCTGGCCATGCAGAGCCGGTCGAATCCGATTTCGCCACCCGATCGAGCGGCTGGACGGGCCGGCAGCGGGTATTGACGTCGCCCGTGTGGCCGGATGGCACGACCGGCTGGAATCACGAACCTGTCAGCGCAATCGGCGTTTGGAACGTTTTTTGACGCAGGTTGCGTCGGCGGCAGCGGGCCGCAGGGTGTGGACGGCGAGCTGAGGGTGCGAAGAGTCTTCCCGCTCGGCATGAACGACAGCCGGCTGCTGCTCAGCGGGGACGTGAAGGTGTGCGGTCTGCTTCTTCCGGATCACGCGTTGGCCGCTCTTCCAGAAGAAATTGCCCAGTGGGGAGGCAAGCAGGGCCGGGAGGAGCACCAGATTGCCGATCGACGAGACGGTGAGCATGGCCGGCATGAGGACGCCGAACCGCTGGGTGGGAGTGAAGCCGCTGAACATGAAGGCGGAGAGGCCCAGCCCGATCACGCCCCAACTCTGGTAGACCGCCCGCGCGCAGTCTTCGTAGGCGAACATGATGGACTCGGCGCGGTTCATCCCCCTCTCCTGCCCGTGGCGGCACCAGATCATGAAGTGGATCGCATCGTCGACGGTCACGCCGAGGGCGACGGCGGGCACCAGGACCGTGCCCGCATCGACGAGGGTGCCATTGAGCCCCATGAACCCGAAGACGAGTGCCAAGGGAAAGAGGCTGGGGATTGCGAGCAGGATTCCTGCCGACCAGTCGCGCAGCAGGCAGATGATGGCGATGCCGATCAGGATCAGGTCGCCGACGAAGCCCAGGATCAGCCCGTCGAGCATGGAACGCTGGGCCTTGTAGATCAGCGGCACCAGGCCGGTGTAGACGACCGAAACGCCGTCGATTCCGCGAGTTTTGTATTTGGCCAGCACGGGATCGACCTGCCGGCGGAGGTCGCCGACGAACTCCCCGTAGTCGAGATCGGTCAGTGCGCCAACCCGCGCGCTGACGCGCCACAATTCTTCACTCTCCTCGCTGCACAGGTAGTCACGGAGTTCCTCGCGGTGGCGTTCCAGGACGGTGATCCACGCCCGGCGTTCGAGGAGGCGGGGCCGCGAGGGGAGATTTCGGGCAAAGGTTGGGGCCGCCAAGGTACTTCCCACCTCGGGCATCGCGTCGATTGTCCGCTGGATCTCCTTGACCAATCGCATCTGGTCGAGAATATCCATGGAACACTTGTCCTTGTCGACTCGGACCACGACCTCCATGGGGACCAATGGGCCGAGGTGGTCCTCCAGCCAGGCGTAGTCGGCGATGATGCGGGCCTTGGAGGAGAAGAGCCGCATCAGCTTCACGGAGGTTTCGACCTTCGAGACGCCATAGGTGCCGACGGCCATCAAGGCCAAGCACGCGGCAACCGTCCACCCGTTGCGCCGGATGATGAAGTTGCCGACATGGCGCCACTTGGGCGAGAGGCCAGGATCGAAGGCATGGGCATCTTCCCGGTTGATGTTCTTGATGGGCCAGGTCTGAAGGGCGGCGGGAAGGTAGAAGCAGAGGACAACCAGGCTGATCATGACGCCGACGGCCGAGAAGATGCCGAACATGCGGATCGGCACCAACTCGCTCACTCCCAGCGAGACCAGGCCGACGGCCGTGGTGCCGGTGGCCAGGAACAGGGGGAGCCATGCATTGCGCACGGCACGATCGGCGGCACCCTCCTGACCATGCTGCTTGACGGCATCGCGATAGTAGTTTGCCAGATGGATGGCGCCGGAGGTCGCCGCGACGAAAACCAGAGAGGGCATGGTCAGGAGGATGGCGTTCATCCTCGAACCGCTGAAGTAGACGGCGGCGAGACTGAGCCCGGCCGAGAAGATGCCGGTTGTGAAGACCATGGCGGTCAGGCCGAAACTGCGCAAGCACCACCACGACATGAACAGCCCGACCACGGCACAGACGCCGGCGAGCTGAAACAACGATTTCTCCCCTTCGGTGTCGATGGCAACGTTGTCAACGGGCGGTCCCCCTATATGGAGCTGGTCGGGCGAGATTCCGCACTCGGACTCAGCCACCTCGTAGACCCTCTCGACGACGGCGTGCAGGAACTTCTTCCGACCGTGCTTTCCCTGGGCCTTTTCGACCTCCCAGATCGCCTCGCCGCGGGGATTGACGGTCAGAACGAGGCAAGTCTGCTTGCCGTCGGGACCGATGACGAAGCCCTTCAGGCGCTCCGTGGCCTGCTCGACCGAGAGTTGCTGATCTTGGACCAGCATCTTCAGGAGGCGTTCGCCCGTGACGACTTCTGTGAACAGGCGAAGGGGCCCCGAAGGCCCCGGATTGGTCTCGGGCGGAACCAACTTGCGGGCCATCAGTTCCAGGGCGGGGCTGTCGAGGGTGCAGCCCTCCCAGCTTACCAGGACGAACATGTCGCTCTCGAACCGCTGCCGATACCACCTGAAGGTGTGCGTTTCCTCATACTGAGAGGGGAGCCATGAACTGACATCGTTCGAGTTGCTCAACAGCGACCGCCTGGTCCCCATCCACATGATGGGCATCAGGAAGGCGATGATCATCAAGACCCTGAAGCTGTTGCGAGCAAAGAATGCTGGTTTCATGAGTTGGAAAAACTCCCCCGCGAAGTGGCAATTTCCCGGAGAACCTGGCCAGCGTTCGCGTCAAATCCTTCCGTGAAGAGCGCTATTATCTCGGCCAAGCCGCCATGTCGTCGAGGGCCTGCTTCGACATCAGGGAGAATCCTGGGATCCTCGTTTCCCGCCCGGAAGAATCGATCCATTTTATCGACTGACAAGTCATTCATCAATACGAGTCATTCTAGAGAACTGACCGACTCAGGCTTGGTGTGGCTACTGCCCAACACATTTGGGGATTGCGACCATATGCGGGGGGAGTGCGGCCGGGCCTGACGGACCCATCCGCCATGTTGCCGAGCCAACAGGAATTCGAGTCCGACGAGCCTAGAATATAGGAATATAGTTGTTGACGATGCAATATCTTTCTCTCTATGACCTATTGGTCAAAACACTGAACGATTTGGTTCTGCATTCAAACCGACAGGTACACCAATAGGCCTTGATCGCAGGCCTGCGCGTCCAATCGTAAGCCGAAGCGTGAGCGAGGAGGGTAACATCTTGCCTCGCTTACGCTTCGGGTTGCGAAGATGTGACAGCAGTTGGCAAGGTTACGAGCAAGGCCATACCAATAATCGACAGATCAGGCGCGGCCGGAGCGACCGTATTTTTCCGTTCCCCTTTCCTACTCAATCGGCTTAAGACCCGTCCGCGACCAAGTCAAAGGGCCGGCATCACGATGCAAACCGCGGGAAACACCTGGCCGCCGGTCGGCCGGCGAGCGGACAAGAGACGGTGGCGACCCGAGTGCTCTGGTGACAGCTTGATTCTGGGATCCACTTCTGCCACTCCCGAAGCAGTGCTTCGGATCGTGGTCTACCCATCGCTTTCCGGATCGATTGAGGCCGCTGCCCGTCCTGCCGAGGGGTTCGGCACCTGGCCGTAGGCTGCGGGGTCAGTCGTCGGGGGGGAGCCTGAGTGGCGGTGGCTGGTATTGGGCGAGTCGACCGCTCCTCCGTCGCGGGGCGCGGCGCCGTCTCCAGGATACTGACCGGGAGCGGTCTGGATGGGTCCGCGGTCGTACGGCAGAGGGCCGGCGGCAGGGTACTGGCCGGCGGCTTCTGGTCCGTCGCGATAGGGCGAAGGATTGGCCCCTGCGGCCTCGCCGGGATAGGCCGCATCGGGGTACATCCCACCGCCAGGGTCGCCCACGGGAGGATACCAGGGATACCAGGGGGGTGTGGGGAGTCTGCCAAGGCCGTAGGGGTTGACCCAAGAGCCAAACGGGGTTGTCCAGGGGCCGCTGGGATTGCCCCAGGGTCCATACGGCGTGGCGCCGGCGCGGAAGGGATACTCCCATTCGCCATAGGGACGAATCGCCTCGCCCGCACCCCAGGTTTCCACATAGTGCCGGCGTTCGACGCTGCCATCGACACCCCAGAGGGCAGTTCGCTTGTGGATGTAGGCACTCTGCTGGTAGGTGGAGTCGGCAGGCCCGTAGACGGGAGGTTCGGCCTGGTACTGGGTTACCCGCGTGCCTGTTTGCGGATCGTGGCTGTATGTGGAAGGTTGAAAGATCCAACTGCCGTCGGCTCGGGCGGTGCCGCCCAGAAGCGATAGCAGAACCACCGCAAGAAGATGCTGTCTCATGGAAGAAAAACCTGGTCGGTGGCGAGGGCGCCGGGGAGTGTGCCTCCGGCATGCGCCCTCCAATGCTTGTTCGTTTCGCTCCTTTCCTATCCGATCCTTCAAGCCGCCTCGTGCGGCGTCTGCTTTCTCACTGCCAGTCTCACGCGTACCAACCCGCCAGTTCGTGGCTATTTCGGTACCTGCTTCTCGATCATCAGCTCCCCTTTTGCCGGGTCATAAACGTATGTTGCGCCCTCCGCGAGCGGGGGAAGTATGATGTTGTTGGGCTTGATGATCTTTTCCATGAATTCCTCGTGGGACTTGGGCAATCCATCGTGCTCGGCCTTGTAGAGGTTGAGCGCCTGTTCGACCTGAAGATACCCGGCTCGTTCCTGGACGCGAACACGAGTCGACAGGGCGGTTGTTCCCAGACCGCCGCCGAGGCCGGGCCCGTAGTTGCCGCGACCGGTGGCACCGGACTGGGCCTTGACGCGGCTGGTCTGCGGCTCTTGTTTGGCCACCGGGGCAGCGGCTGACTGGACGGTGTCGGTGGTGACGCCCAGGGCCTCCGGCGAGGCCGATCGGGTGGGGCCCGTACCGAGGGGGTCTTCGCCCGAGCAGCCGGCAACGCTCAACATGACCAGAATCGCAACACCCACGAGTGCTCGCATGGTAATCCTCCTGACTGTCTGGACGGTCTGTAGCAGTTCGAGCCGATCCCAAGACTCCTGCCACTGCCGGGAATCCCCGCCCGTGGGAGCCTGCCCTGGCGGTTCTGGGATAGGTCCTTAACGTTTCGGTCTGGTTCGGTATACGGGCCCCCGCACGGCGGTCATCACTTCGTCGTCGGCGGTATCGGGGCGGAACGACCACGACTGCATCTGCTGAAGCAGCGCGAGCCTGGTCATGTTATAGTCCAAGGGGGTCACGGTCACGTAGCCCTGCTTGAGCGAGGCCAAGTCGGAATCGATGCCTTTGAGCGCCGGCGGCGGATAGGCCGTTGCCCAGTAGTAAACGCGACCGAACGGATCGGTGCGTTTCTCGTAGTTCTCGCCGTAGAGGGTCACGTCCATGGGGACTATTCGTATATTGGGCGTGCCCTCGAGCGCGGCGGTAGGGATGTTCATGTTGAAGAGCTGCGGTTCAGGTCCCTTATTCTCCAGGATTTGTGCGATGATGGAACGGGCGATGCGTGCCGCCCTGTCGAACTGGGCATGCTCATCGTATTCCAGGGAAACGGCCACGCTCGTAATGCCGTAAAAAGCGCCTTCGATGGCCGCTGCGACAGTCCCCGAATAGAGCACGTTGATGCCCGCGTTGAGCCCTCCGTTGATTCCGCTCACGACCAGGTCAGGGCGGGCGGGGCACAGCTCCGAGATACCGATTTTGACGCAGTCGGCCGGGCTTCCTTCGACGGCCCAGCCCCACTGGCGCTCGTCGATATAGACCTCCTTGACGATCAGCGGCGTCAGGTAGGTGATGGAGTGCCCCACCCCGCTTTGTTCAGTCGCCGGGGCTGCCACGTAGACGTCGCCCAGGATCGACAACTGGCGCTGGAGCGCACCGAGCCCGGGAGCGTAGATTCCGTCGTCGTTGGTCAGCAGGATATTCAATATTCTGTTCCGATTCGCACCGCGGGTACCGGGGCTGGAAGCCCGGATTGCCGGAAGGACTGGGGCTGATTGCAGGAAACAGGCGCCGGCCACTGTCTGCAAAACGCCGCACTGGAGCGGATGGGCAGGAGGAGGCGGTTTTCGAGCGCCCTGGCGATGCTTGTGTTTCTGAGGCAGTGTATGCGTATTGGCCGTGCATCGCCGGGGAGCACGCCCACAACGGCACCGACCGCCACGCCGGTGGCTGTGCTGCAAACGTGCCGCTCGATCGACTCGGGCTAAACCCTCGAGAGGGTCAACTTCCACTATAACCAGGGAGCGGATGGGCCACAATCGTTTCCGTCGCAACCCGAAGTCAAAACAGAGGTTGCGACAATCGAACCAGGCTGCGAGAGCGAGCCTAGGCGGTGCGGCAGAAGAGATCTATAATGACCCGTTTTCACCCACGGCGGCCTCGTCGGGTGAGGTGTCCTGGGCGATGGCGGGTGCTTGCCTTGTTGTTGCGAGGCGGTGCCCGAGCATCTGCACGCCAGGAATGTTTGTATCGATTTCAGCGAGCTGAAGTAGCGGTCTGCCGGTCGGAGGGCGGGCAATGTGGGCCGGATTGGGGAAGCAACTCCAGCCATCGGAGAGTGCTCCCAATCGACCGATTCTTGTGCCGGCTACCGACCTTGCCCGCTACCTGGCATGGCTGAAGTGTATTGAGTTTTGTGGGGGTCTGAATGCGTGTTGCCGACGAAAAGATCCTCGTGCTGGATTTCGGTTCCCAGTACGCCCAGCTCATTGCCCGCCGGGTCCGCGAGCAGAAGGTCTACTGCGAGATCGTTCGCCACGACATCACGGCGGAGCGGATCCGGGAACTGGCACCCAAGGGTCTGATTCTTTCAGGCGGGCCGTCGAGCGTGTACGAGGACGGGGCGCCGAAGTGCGACCGGGCCATATTCGAGCTGGGAATCCCCGTGCTGGGGATCTGCTACGGGATGCAGTTGGCCTGCCAGGCCCTGGGAGGCGAGATCCGCAGCGCGGCGAGCCGCGAATACGGACGTGCCCGTTGCCGCGTGACGACCGGAAGCCAACTGTTGGAAGGCATCCCTGCGCTGACCCAGGTCTGGATGAGCCACGGCGATCAGGTAACCGCCATTTCGGAGGGATTCGACCCGCTGGCGGAAACCGACACATGCCCCTTCGCCGCGGTCCAGTATCGCGGCGCGGCGATCTACGGACTTCAGTTCCACCCGGAGGTGACGCACACGCCGGAAGGCCCGAGGATACTGAGCAACTTTGTGGGGCCCATCTGTGGTTGCTCGGGGCTCTGGAAGCTGAAAGATTTCGCCCGTCAGACGATCGAAGACATTCGCCAGCGAGTGGGCGACCGGCGAGTGATCTGCGGGCTGTCCGGCGGGGTTGATTCCTCGGTAGTGGCCGCACTTCTCTGTCAGGCAATCGGCCCCCAGCTCTCCTGCATTCTGGTCGACAACGGCCTGCTTCGGAAAGACGAGGCCAGGTCGGTGATCGAGGAGTTCACCGGTCACTTCAAGACCGACCTGCATGTGGTGCAAGCCCAGGACCGGTTCCTCAGTGCCCTTGCGGGCATCAAGGATCCGCAGGAGAAGCGCAAACGAATCGGCCGCCAGTTCATCGAGTGCTTTGCCGACGAAGCGGCCGGGATCGAGGGGGCCGAGTTCCTGGCGCAAGGGACGCTCTACCCGGATGTCATCGAAAGCGGAGGTCTCCAGGACGGGCCCGCGGCAACCATCAAACTGCACCACAACGTGGGAGGCCTCCCCGAGGACCTCAGTTTCAAGCTGATCGAGCCGTTGCGAGATCTGTTCAAGGACGAGGTTCGCGCACTGGGGACGGAACTGGGCCTGCCGCACGAAATCGTGTGGCGGCATCCATTTCCGGGCCCTGGTCTGGCCGTGCGTTGCCTTGGCGAGGTTTCGCGAGAAAGGCTCGATACGCTCCGCGAGACGGATGCGATTATGATCGAGGAGATCAAGCGGGCCGGCCTGTATGGCAAGACCTCGCAGGCCTTCGTGGTGCTCCTGCCGATCCAAACGGTGGGCGTGATGGGCGACGCCCGAACCTACGAGGACGTTGTGGCGCTGCGCTGCATCGAGACGGAGGATTTCATGACCGCCGACTGGAGCCACCTTCCCTACGAATTGCTCGCCAGGATCTCGACCCGTATCATCAATGAAGTCTCCGGCGTGAACCGCGTGGTTTACGACATCAGCTCCAAGCCACCCGCCACGATCGAGTGGGAATAAGGAAGAATCATGAAAGTTGCGACATTCAGAACCAACAAGGGTACGATCCGCATCGAGTTGTTCCAGGAGAAGGCGCCGAAAACGGTGGCCAACTTCGAGAAGCTGTGCGGCCAGGGGTTCTACAACGGCCTGACCTTCCACCGGGTCATTGCCGACTTCATGATCCAGGGCGGATGCCCCGAAGGCACGGGCACCGGCGGGCCCGGCTACACCTTCAAGGATGAGTTCCACAAGGACCTCAAGCACGATTCGCCCGGCATCCTCTCGATGGCGAACGCCGGCCCGAACACGAACGGGTCCCAATTCTTCATCACGCACGTTCCCACGCCCTGGCTCGACGGAAAGCACTCCGTATTCGGGCGTGTGGTGGAAGGACAGAACGTGGTCGACGCCATCGAGCGTGGCGACGTGATGGAGCAAGTCACCGTGGCCGAAGAGCCGGCAAGCGGCGGCTGAAGGGCGCCCTGCGGCGGACAGGTGCGGCGGGCTTTGCCGACATCATGGCTGCACCGGGCCGGACGGGATACGCCGGCTCGTGGTGCATCGCCCTGGAGCACAGCGGGCCGGAAGGGCCTTCCACGGCCCCGGAGCGATTTCGCAGATGAACAGCCAAGGGCCCACGGAGATTGCCGTCGCGGTCGTCCGGCAAGGCGACATGGTCCTGATCGGCCGACGTCAAGAAGGAACGATCCTGGGTGGCTACTGGGAGTTTCCCGGGGGAAGGATCGAGCCTGGAGAGCCCCCCGAAGAGGCGGCTGCCCGCGAATGCCTTGAAGAAACGGCAATTGCCATCCGCGTGTCGGGTATTCTGGCGGTTGTGGATCATCACTACGACCACGGAGCCGTTCGGCTGCATTTCTTCGATGCGGCGCCGGTCGATCGCCAGCCGGCACCCTGCGTGCCGTTTCGCTGGGTGCCGATGGCCGAGCTCGACGCCTATGCGTTTCCTCCGGCGAACGCGGCGGTGCTCAAGGCGCTTGAGTCTGGATGCTGATGCAAACTAACCTGCTAGCAATGCTACTGCCGGGCCGGGAGAGAAAAATGGCCGGAATCGGGGTTTGCAGTTTGAAAGCGGCAGGTTAGAACTTGCAGAAGTTACAATTCGCTTCCGCGAGGGATGCGACTTGCGTGGTTGTGCGTCGCGGCTCGGAAGGCCCAAAACGGGCCTCGCGGAAGCGAATCTCCGCAAGCAGCGGTCTTTCCCGGATGTTTGGCCTGCGGTTTGCATGCAGGCGGCCGGTAGTTCTGTTCCAGAACCTGGAACCCCATTGACCCGAACCATCGCCCCCTGGGCCGGAACGAACCGGCCTGGAGGCGATTTCGACATGCATGGAGCAAGGCGAGAGCATGGAAGCTCGTTTTCCCCGCACTCTGTTGCTGCTGGTTGCCCTACTATTTGTCTCGATGGGCGCCCGCTACGAAACGCCCAATTTCATCATCGAGACTGCCAACTCTCAGCAGGCCAAACAATACGGCGACACGGCCGAACGCCTCCGGCGGGAGCTTGCCGTGGAGTGGCTTGGCCAGGAAATGCCCCGCTGGTCGGAGCGCTGCCCGATCACCGTCAACGAGGGACGGCGGCTGGGTGCCGGGGGCGCGACGACATTCGTCTTCGACCACGGCGAGGTTTTTGGATGGCGGATGTCGATCCAGGGCTCGCACGAGCGGATCCTCGACTCGGTGTTGCCTCACGAGATCACGCACATGATTCTCGCCAGCTACTTCCGCAGACCGCTGCCGCGGTGGGCGGACGAGGGAGCCGCCACTTCGGTGGAACATGTGAGCGAGCGGATGCGGCATCGCAAGATGCTGCTGGAGTTTCTGCAGACGCAACGGGGAATTCCGTTCAACTCCATGTTTGCCATGAAGGAGTATCCGAGCGACATCATGCCGCTCTACGCGCAGGGGTTCTCCTTGAGCGAGTACCTGATCCAGCAAGGGGGAAAGGCGAGATTCCTTGCCTTCCTGAAGGAAGGGCTGGAGGGGGAACGCTGGGCTGTCGCTGCCCGCAACCACTACGACTCCCCGAATCTGGGAACCCTTCAGAACACCTGGCTGGGGTGGGTGGCCCAGGGTTTCCCGGACCTGCGGCGACCGGGTCGAAGTGCACCGGAACAGCCGCCCGCCAACGTGCTGGTTTCGGCCCCTCGCCAGCGGCCTGAGCCGAATCTGATCTACCGCAGCGCCGCGTCGGTACCGGCTGGGGCGAGCGCTGGGCCTGGAGCGGCCACAATGCCCTCAGCCGCTACCGCCTGGCCTGCCAGCCCCTGGCGTCCGGTGCAAGTGACGGCCGGCCCGACCGCCACGGCGTCTGCGGCGGGTGAGCGGACCGAGACTCATGTAAGCCATCCAGCCCCCCCCCAACAGGCCAAGCAGATCATCCTGGAATGGTGTCGGCGTTAGTGCTTCTTCCAAGCCGATGGGCTTGCCCGGTAATCCCAAAGCGGCTAAACTTCGGGTTGGCTCCGCCGAGTTGCTCAGGGTGGCTGGGCCCCCCGACGAAAAGAATCTCCCTCGTCGAAACCGCATCCCGTTGGGGCTCGGCGGTGACCTCTTGGGCGCCCAGTTTTTTCGGATGCCGATCATGGGAGACTGCCCCGTGGCCGCACCCATCAGTCGCCCTTTCCCGCCTTTTTACACCTGCCGAAGAGACTTGTATTATGTCCAAACTGATGGCGTGCGGCGCCGCGATCGTCGCCATTGTGGTGTTTTCCATCCCTGCCTGGGCCCAGGCACCACCGGCACCGGCGGCTGTACCGACGCTGCAGATCAAGCCACCCGCGCAGCCCGAGAAGGTGGTTGCCGTGATCGGCCAGGAGAAGATCACGAACACGGAGCTGGAGGGGATGGTTCGCAGCCAGTTGCGCGGCCAGCCGGTTCCTCCGGAGGATATGGTTCGCATCCGCAAGATTGTTCTCGAGTCGATGATCCAGAACCAGCTCGTGGTCCAGTTCGTGGCCGCCAAGGGGATCAAGATTGAGCCGGCGGAGGTGGAGAAGACCATCGAAGCGATCAAGAAGCAACTGGCGGATGCCGGGGTCGAACTGGCGACGGTGCTCAAGGAACAGGGGTTGACCGACGAAACGATGAAGGAACGGATCGGCGCCGAGCTGGCCGTGGAGAAGTATGCCAAGGCCGAGGTCACCGAGCAGAAGGCGGAGGAGTACTTCAACGCCCATAAGAAGGAGTTCGACGGCACGCAGGTCAAGGCGAGCCACATCCTCGTGAAGTACGAACCTGACAGCCCGGCCAACGAGAAGAAGGCCGCCAACGAGAAGATTGCCGCGATTCGCCAGCAGATCGCCGGCGGAGCGGATTTCGCGGAAGCCGCCAAGCAGAACTCGGACTGCCCGAGCAAGGAACAGGGTGGCGATCTGGGCTTTTTCGCGCGTCACGGGCAGATGGTAGAACCGTTTGCCGCTGCCGCGTTTGCACTGGCTGCTGGCGGGCTGAGCCAGCCTGTCGAGACCCAGTTTGGCATTCACCTCATCAAGGTCACGGAGGTGAAGCCGGGCGAAGGCACGTTTGCCGATTCGAAGGACGTGGTCATGGGCACCCTCTTCCAGCAGTTGCTGGAGAAAGCCGCAGAAGACCAGCGGAAGACGACCAAGGTAGAGATTCTCAACTGAGTGCGGGGCGGCCCGTGCCGCGTGGTGCTCGACCTACTTCGATGAAGACTTCGACGACGATCTGGACGAGGATTTCGACGAAGAAGTCGAGAAGGAAACTGACGATTGGAAGCCCGGCCTGGCGCTGCCTGCGTTTGCGACCGGGGATTGAGTTTTTGTCCGGATGTCTGAGGAGATTGTTTTTGATGAACATTTATGTGGGGAACATGTCGTACGAGACGACGGAGAACGAACTGCGTGAGGCCTTCGCGGCGTTCGGCACCGTCACCAGCGTCAGCATCATCATGGATCGCGAAACGGGGCGTCCGCGCGGTTTCGCGTTCGTCGAGATGGCGAATGATGAGGAAGGCAAAGCGGCCATTGAGGGTCTGAATCTGCAGAAGATCGGCGGACGCTCGATTACGGTCAACGAAGCCCGGCCTCGTGAAGATCGCGGCGGGCGGCGTGGCGGCGGCGGTGGCGGTGGCGGCGGGCGGGGCGGACGGGGCGGACGCTGGTAGCAGCGATTCCTCTGCGGCGCGGCCTGAGTCCATCCGACCAGACACAAGTGGCGAGTGCTCCCGGCATCCTCGAGAAGGAGGCCGCACGCACTCGCCATTTTCGCGTTTATCCCCCAAACTCATGGCTCGGCAGCCCGCAAACACCCGGGCGAAAGGCGAACAGTCCGCCGGCGTGAGGCTGGCGGGCGAGGGCCTGCTCGTCGAGCCCGATGCGGGCCGTGGTGATGTAGAGCGTGTCGAGATTCCTGCCGCCGAACACAGGGCAGGTAACGCGTTCGGCGGGCAGATAGACGGCCTGGAGCAACTGGCCGTCGGCCGGATTCCAGCGGGTGACCCGGCTGCCTTCCCAGTGGGCGATCCAGAGCATGCCGTCGGCGTCGACGGTCATCCCGTCGGGGCGTCCCACGCCCTCGGGGAACTTGAGAATGGTTCGCCGGTTGCTGATCTCTCCCTTTTCCAGTTCGAAGTCGAAGGCCTCGACCAGCAAGGTCGGCGTGTCGATGTAGTACATGGTCCGCCCGTCAGGGCTCCAGCCGAGCCCGTTCGACGTGGTGACATTTCCAAACAGGTGCCGGGTGGAGCCGTCTGGTTCGAGCACGTAGAAGCTGCCTGCGTGTTCTTCTCGAACCATGCTCATGGTGCCTGCCCAGAACCGCCCGCGAACGTCGCACTTGCCGTCGTTGAAACGGTTATTGGGCAGGTGGCTTTCCGGATCGGCGATCGGTGTTCTGGTGCCCGTCATCCAGTCATAGGCCTCAAAACCGTTCTCGGTGGCCAGGACCATTCCTCCCGATTTGCGCGGCACCGCGGCGCCCACCCGGCAGCCTACCGGGAAGACCGTGTCGGCCGGGCCGGCAGGATCGTGCACGTGGAGCGATGCGCCTTGGATATCGACCCAATACAGCAGTTGCCTGGAAACATGCCAGACGGGGCCTTCCCCGACGAGGGCCTTGGCGTCAACGACAAGTTCTAACTGGGTTGCCACAATCGCCTCCCGAAACGGATCGTGAAAAGCGGCTACTGGATCGACTCTCCGCCTGGCCCTATGATCGTACTGATCGGGGGTGGGATTTCAAGGGAGCCGGGGCGTACAACCGGCCCTGGTGGCCGACCGGTGTGCCGGCTGGGGCTTGCCGTTGCGATCGAATGGAAGGAATCCGGAATCGGGACAAGAGTGATCGACCGCCCACCTCGATGCCGGCGGGGTACTGGCGCAGTTGTGCGGCACCTCGCGGGAGGATCGGGTTGTATCTGGAGAAATCGATGATCAAGCCGTTCGAGTCATTTCTGTTCGGCGCCGTAGTTGCCCTGGTGGCCGGTAGTGCTGCCCGTGCCGGGGATTATGGCTTCGATGGTGCGGTCTCCCGCGAGGTCCTGGAGAGCTACCTGGCCCGGTCGATCACCTTTTCGGACCTGCTGACCGAGAAGGGCGACTTTGACGACAACATGCGGATGCTGACGCGTGTGGGCGCCAAGTTCATTGGACGATCGGTGTTCCGCTGGGGCGGCGAGGCGGATCTGCCGGAGTTGTTTGTGCAGACGGCGAGAAACTCGCGGCGGGTCCACGATCTCGACCCCGACATGGTGCTGCAGGCGTGTCTTTTCGAGATCGTGTCGGTTCAGGTCGAACGAGTCGCCGTGCCGGGGTGGGCACTGGAGGCGTTTGGTATGTCCCTCGAAGAGCGAAATTTCGTGGAAATGGGTCCGCGAGCATGATCCAGCCGGCTATGTTCAGATGCCAGGCAGCCGGGTGGTCCACACGCCGGTCGACGGCAAGTACTGGTACTTTGCCAGCAATCCGAGCCAGGCCACTCCCGACGGATTCGGGCAGGAAGACACGATTCGGGAAATCTGGGCAGCCGATACGAGCGATCAGGGGAGGCGATAGGCGTGCGGATCCACACCTTTACCATCGTGTGCGGGACAAAGGCCTGCAACGCCAGTTGCCCATATTGCGTATCGAAGATGACGCCCGGAAGCGATCTGCCCGTGGAACCCGACTGGCGCAATTTTGCCAAGGGAGCCCGGCTGGCGGCGGATTCGGGCGTGACAACGGCACTCGTCACCGGGAAGGGCGAGCCGGCACTCTACCCCGAGCTACTCAAGGGTTATGTAGCCGCATGCGAGGAACACTTTCCGCTGATCGAGCTGCAGACCAACGGAGGGCCGCTGGCGGGAAGACCCGAGCTGCTCGGGGAACTCTATGAGGCGGGGCTAACGACGATCTGCATCTCCGTGACCCATCACGACCCGGCGGTGAGCTGCCGGATCATGCGTCACAACCGACCGATGGATCATTGGCAATTGGTGAGCGAGGCGCACGACCGGGGCATCGCCGTCCGCATGAACTGCACGCTCGTGAGAGAAGCCCGCCGGGAGGTGGAGGATGTCGTGGATTTTGCGGGAGAATTCGTGGCGGCATGTTCCAGGAACTCCGTGGAACAGATCACGCTGCGTAACGTGAGCTGGCCGGGGACGCTCGAGGATCAGGCGATGCGTGACTACATCGACGCCAACCGTGATCCGGCCAGCGAGGACAAGATCAAGCGATGGCTCGATCAAGAAGGCACGCTGCTCCTCCGGCTTCCGCATGGCGGTTTCATCTACGACCTGAAGGGGCAGAACGTCTGCCTCTACACCTGCCTCACCGAGTCAGAGGACCCCAACGACATCCGGCAGCTCATCTACTTTCCTGACGGGCATCTTCGTTATTCCTGGCAGTATCCGGGAGCGATTCTGCTGTGACGGGTTTGCGGATCGTTTTGCCGGCAGGGATGCCGCGATCCGAAAAGTACCCCTTATGTTGCATGGAGCAGCCCGGGACGATAGGCTTTGTCTGTTGACGGCGTCTTCCGGGTACTCGGTCGAGGGATGATGTGATGAGAGCAGCATTTGTACTCGAGGTGGCGATCGCGGCCATCGCCTGCCAGGTCGCTCATGGGGCGGAACCAGCGACCGGCACCCCCTTTGCCCGGAACGGCGTGACCGCCCACCGCGGCAACTCCACCGACTTTCCGGAAAACACGTTGGCAGCCATCCAGGGGGGCATCGACGCCGGGGCCGATTGGCTGGAGATCGACGTCTGCCGGACCAGGGACGGCAAGCTGGCCGTGGTTCACGATCCGACGACGGGACGGGTGGGCGACAAGAGTCTTGCCGTGGCCGATTCGACCTACGAGGAGTTGCTCGCGGTGGATGTTGCCACCGATTTCCGCAGGCGGACGGGCAGATCGATCCAAGAGGTCCCGCGGCACACGATTCCACTGCTGGAAGAGATCCTCCGGCTGGTGATGACCCAGCAGAAGACGCGGGTTTCTATCCAGCCGAAGTCGCCCTGCGTGGCGGAGGTGATTGCCCTGGTCAGGCAATTGAAGGCGGAACCTTGGGTCGGACTGAACGACGGCAGCATCGAGTACATGGCCGAGGCCAAACGGCTTGCGCCGGAGTTGCCTGTCTTCTGGGATCGGAGCCAATCCAGCATTGATGCTGATCTGCAGGTGGCCAAGAAACACGGTTTCGAATCGCTCGTTCTGTATTATCCCACGGTGACGAAGGAGATCGTGGACAGTATCCATGCAGCCGGTCTCGAGGCCGGGGTGTGGACCATCAACGATCGCCAGAAAATGCTCGGCATGCTCGATCTGGGAGTCGACCGGATCTATACCGACGCCCCCCGGCTTCTGCTGCAGTTGAAGGACGCAAGGCGTTTTCACTCGGTGTCGTGCGAAGGGCACTATGCGAAGCACCTGCAGGGTATCTGCACAAACGATCGCAATGCGATCTACTGGTCGTTCACCGACCAGCTCGTGAAAACGGATCTTGACGGCAAGGTTCTTAAACAGGTCGCGGTAGCAAGCCACCACGGCGACCTTTGCCACGTGGACGGCAGGCGATTCGTGGCCGTCAACCTGGGCCAGTTCAACCAGCCGGCAGGCAAGGCCGACTCGTGGGTCTATGTGTACGATGCGGACACGCTCGCCGAGCTGGCTCGTTACGAGACCCAGGATGTGGTTCACGGTGCAGGGGGGATGGCGTGGCGGGACGGCCGGTTCTTCATCGTGGGAGGACTCCCCCCGGGAACCAACGAGAACTACGTTTACGAGTTCGATGACTCGTTCACGCTCAAGAATCGCCACGTGCTGGCGAGCGGCTACACGTTGATGGGAATCCAGACGGTCGCGTGCGCCGAAGGCCGCTGGTGGTTTGGCTGTTACGGCAGTCCCAAGACGCTCCTGGTGGCGAACGAGTCGTTCCAACTCGTCGGCAGTTGGCGGTTCGAGTGTTCCCTCGGGGTTGTGGGTCTGGCCGACGGCCGTTTCCTGGTTGCCGAAGGCAAATCCAGCAAAGAGACGGGCTGCACGGGCGCGGTGAGGATTGCTGTTCCGGACGAGCAGTCGGGGCTCAGGCTGGTCGAATCGCCGTAGGCGGCTCGGAACGAGCCGCGACTTGGGTTTCGAACGAGCGTGCAGAAGGCGTCGCGGCGTCAGACCGGCGCTGCTGGGGATTGTATCAGGATCCGTCCCCGGATTGCAGCGATAGAATCGGCCGCTTGAGCCGCTTGACCTGGCTGGCACTTGCGGGAGCATGTTTCCAGGCTGTCCCAACCGCACAACGGTGGAGGTCACCAGTATGTTGCGTTTGCAGGCAATGAGCGCGGTGGTTGCTTTGTGGGCCGTTGGTCCGCTTCTTGCCGGCCAACCAGCCGATCTGGTTCTGGTGGGCGGCCGGATCATCACGCTGGATGAATCGTTGCCTGCGGCCGAGGCGATTGCCTGCCGCGAGGGACGCATCGCGGCGGTTGGAAGCAGAGAAGATATCTCGGCCTGCATCGGTCCGAAGACGCAGGTCGTGGATATCACCGGCAAGACGGCCTTTCCGGGGTTCATCGAGGGGCACGCCCATTTCCTCGAGCTGGGCGAATCGAAGATGGTGCTCGACCTGGCCAAGGTGGCCAACTGGGAGGAACTGGTGGACCGTGTGCGCCGGGCAGCGGCAGCCCGGCCGGCGGGGCAATGGATTCTGGGCAGGGGTTGGCACCAGGCCCATTGGAAACCGCTTGTGGAGCCGAATGTGGAGGGTTACCCGATCCACACGGCGCTCAGCGAGGCGGTGCCCAGCCATCCGGTGCTGCTGACTCACGGCACGGGGCACATGAGCCTTGCCAACGCCAAGGCGATGGAACTGGCAGGCATCGGTCCGGATACGAAGGCCCCGGCGGGCGGAGAGATTCTTCGCGACAGTGCGGGACAACCGACAGGCGTGTTTCGCGAGGCGGCTCAGGGACTACTCTACCGAGTGGCCGATCAGGCGCTGGCAACGGATGAAGAGATCGAGAAGGCGATCCGGCTGGCCGGGGAAGAATGCCTCTGCCACGGAATCACCAGTTTTCATGATGCGGGGGCGTCGCTGAAGGAGATTGATCGCTATCGGCGTCTTGCCGAGGAGGGCCGGCTGCCGGTCCGGCTGTGGGTGATGATCTCGGCGGGGAACGGGGAACTCGCCCGTCGGTTGCCCGAGTATCGGATCATCGGCGCAGGAGACCATTTTTTGACCGTTCGGGCGATCAAACGATTCATGGACGGGGCGCTCGGTGCTCACGGTGCGTGGCTTCTGGAACCCTACAACGACCTGCCCGGCAGCCGCGGGCTGCAGCTCAATTCGCTGGAGATCCTGGGGGAAACCGCGCGGTTGGCGGCCGAGCACGACATGCAGCTCTGCACGCATGCAATCGGCGATCGGGCCAACCGGGAGATTCTCAATCTGTATGAGCAGATGTTTGCGGCCTATCCGCACGAGACTTCCCGCCGCTGGCGGATCGAACATGCCCAACACCTGGATCCGGCAGACCAGGGACGGTTTTCAAAGCTCGCTGTGGTGGCCGCCATGCAGGGGAATCACTGCACGTCGGACGGCGTGTTTGTCGTCGATCGGCTGGGGGAAAAGCGGTCGCGGGAAGGCGCCTATGCCTGGCGGAGACTGCTCGATGCGGGGGCTACCGTGGTCAACGGCACAGACGCACCGGTCGAAGACGTCAATCCGGTCGGCAGCTTCTATGCAAGCGTCACGCGGCGGCTGGCTGACGGAACAGCATTCTTTCCTGAGCAGTGCATGACCCGCCAGGAGGCCTTGCGATCCTACACGATCGATGCAGCCTGGGCGGCATTTGAGGAAGACCTCAAGGGCACGCTCACCGCCGGCAAGCTCGCCGACATCGTCGTGCTTTCGCAGGACCTGCTGAGCTGCCCAGAGGATGAGATCCTTTCGACGCGGGTGGAGTATACGATCGTGGGGGGGAAGATTGCACATGCGTCCCAAGAGTGATTGCGATGCGGGCGGTGTGAAGTGGGGGCGGAACATGGTGGGCCGATGTTGGGGTTCGGACGGAAGGTCGGCGATTGCGATGCGGGCGGTGTGAGGTGGGGGGCGGAACATGGTGGGCCGCGGCTAGCAGCGGGATCATTCGCGCGTTCGCGGTGTTGGATAGCGGGGCGGCGATGGGGGTGTTTGTGCCATGGTTCGCCTTGGCCCACACGATGGCCGACCGATGTTGGGGTTCGGACGGAAGGTCGGCGATTGCGATGCGGGCGGTGCGAGGTGGGGGGCGGAACATGGTGGGCCGCGGCTCGCAGTGGGATCGCTCGGGCGTTCGCGGTGTTGGATAGCGGGGCGGCGATGGGGGTGTTTGTGCCATGGTTCGCCTTGGCCCACGCGATGGCCGGCCGATGTTGGGGTTCGGACGGAAGGTCGGCGATTGCGATGCGGGCGGTGTGAG
>CAZLWV010000039.1:40388-56656 GCA_964563135.1 uncultured Planctomycetaceae bacterium | reverse complement strand
GCCAAAGCGGACCACGCCCAGCGAGCGTGAAACCCCAATCGCCCCGCCATCTCCACAGACCCCAGAACCCCTCACCGGCAAGCTGCGGCCCACCAGGTTGGATCATCCACGTTCTTGTCTGACCCTGGAACCGCTGCACCCTGAACTCGAATTCGGTTCGAATTTCGGGTTTCGTCTTTCGGATTTCTTCAAACTTGCATTGCCGCACTCCCCTCGCTATCCTGACGGGCGCGCCTTGGTCTGATTTCTTCCGTCATGCGATCCGCCTTTCCTGGGGAGCTCGTTTCATGACCTTCGCTGCCGGCTCAAAGTATTTGCCCCAAAACCACCAACAGGGTCTCCCACGGGCCGAAAACAACGGCATCGGCAGGGGGCTTGGCATCGGCTCCAGGCAATCTCGCCGTGAATTCCTCCGCACCGCCTGCCTGGGCACTGCCGCCTTGAGCGGCATCGCCTCCGCAAACTGGCTCTTCCCAGACTCCGCCCTCGCGCAAGTCCCGGGCGAGAGACCCAAGCGAGACGACTCCGTCCAGGTCCTCAACCCGCGGGCGCGGGTCCCCGTCTCGTTGATCATCGACGACTCCACCTGCCTGGTGAATATGGCCCACTTTGGCATGCCCCAGTTCGCCCAGTCGTGGCCCGATCGCAAAGACTATCAGAAGCCCTGGAACACCTGGCCTCGCGAGATCCCCGATTCCTTCGTTCGCAAGTTCGGCCAGTGGTGCGCCGAACACGGCGTGAAGGGCAAGTACTCGATCGTTCCCTATCCGGCCTGTGTCGGTTGGCTCGACCGCTACCTGCCGGGCTGGTCCTATCAGGACCTGCGCAAGAGCATCGACCTGGTCCGTGAACTGATGGTTCCGAATTGGGACATCCATCCCGAGATGGTTTCCCATACGCGTGTCGTCGACACCAGGACAGGGCGTCCCTACGAGGATTGCGGCGAGAAGTTCATGGAGAACTGGGGCTGGACCGATGGCAAGTCGGTCGACGAGCTGGCCGACTATATGAGCTATGCTCTGAAGATCCTCAAGAACATCGATTTGCCCTGCGAAGGCATCACGACCCCCGGCGGTTTCGGAGGCCGTGTGCTCCCCGAACTGGCCCAGGCGACCCTCCAGTCGTGCCGCGATGTCTTCCACGCCGAAATTCCTCACTACTTCCGACATCTCTTCACCGACCAGCAGAGTGTCGCTCCCCGGGTCGAGTACGCCGCCGGACTTGGGACTTCGGACCCGCGGTGTGTTGTCTCCATCATCGGCTGCACGGGCGACTGGTTTGGCGGCTGGGATGGCGACACTCCCGGCTCCGCCGATCTCCTCATCACCCAGGACCTCTCCGCCGGCCGCATGGTCGACGTGATCCAGCGCGGAGAACCGGCGATCATGGTTTGCCACTGGCCGGGAATCTACTTCAACGGCCAGGAACACGGCCTGCGCGTGTTTCAGGAAGCCGTCACGCGGCTCCATCGCCGGTTCGACCACCTGCTCTGGATGAAACTCGGCGAAATCGCCCGTTATTGGGCCGCCAGAGAACTCACGCAGATCACAGTACGGCCGGAAGGGATCCAGTTGGATGCCCCCTTTGCCGCCCCGGACTTCACGATTCGCGTGCCCCAGACCACCGCAGCCAATGTCGAGATCGTCGCCCAGGGCCAGACCAGACGCCTCCGCACGACGGAGCGGATCCTCGACCTCCAGTCCGACACCTGGTGTCAGGAAAACGAGGGGATCACGGTCTGTTTCGAGCTGGGCAAAGGACGCACCGAGATCCGCCTGCAGAAAGCGTAGAGAGCCCCAGGGAATCCGGGCCCGCTGCAGCCGCGGTTGCCGGAACTCGGGGGTCTCTGAACGCGAAGAATCCCAAGGCCACGTGTTTCGGACCCTGGGATTCCTCTTGAGCTTGTTTCGGATTTCGAGCCTGCGGCCGTCAGGCCGGGGTGCCTGCTCGAACGTTGCGGCACATGGCCACCAGCTCGTCGACCGCTTTGCGGATTTCCACTTCGGGTCGTGTCTGCTTGACGGCCGCTTCCAGTACGCCGGCACACGGCGTGATCGACGGAAAACCGTAGCTTCCCGCGGCGCCCTTCAACTGATGCGAAGCCCGCTGCAGGCCTTCCCAGTCTTCCGACTCCAGGTACTGGAGGATTCGGCCGATGCGATCGGGCATCTCATCGACGAACATCTCGACGATCTCCGCCAGGTCAGGATCCTCAGCCAGAGTAGAGAACAGGACTTGACCGGTTGCTGGGTTCGATCCCATCGCACTTGTCTCCGCGAAAGCAGTGGAACACCTCGAGCCGGGCGCGGCTGCGTTTTCATCTCACCAATGCTACCCCACGATTCTCGCGTCTGGGCAAAGTGCGCCGGAAATCTCGCTTGGGGCCCTGTCGAGAGGTCGCGTGTGCCCGCACTCTGCCGGTTTCTCCGATTCTGACGATTGTGCTTGAACGGCGCTTTGCATAACGTCGTTCTGCTTCCCGGCGACCGATCAAGAGAAAGGATAGTCCGCCCCCACAGCCCCGAACTCCGCCCTCAGCGGCCTGCGATGCCCAGCAAGACCAGATCCAACGAACCGCACACCCTGCCAGGGACGGAACAGATCGCCGGTCACCGGGGGAGGCAGGGTCGGCAACTGCCGGAAATCGCGGCCTGTCTTGACCGCCTGCGCCGGGCCCGACAATCGGCCCGTATGGCCGATGTGCTCCGCCTGCGAGAATTGATGGCATCCGCTGTGGGTTTCCGGTCCGCCCTGGGCTCGTCCCTGCAGGATGGCACGGCACGGGCCCTCGCTATCCTTGACGCGGCTATCGACAGCCCTCTGGATCTGGACTCAGCGCTCTTCGAGCGAGTTCAAGCCGCGCTGAAGACTCTTCCTTCCCCCGCTGAACCTGCGTCCCGGGATGCTGCCGGCCAGTTGGCGGTCCAGATCGGCGCGATGAACCGGCTCATGCAGCAGCACGCCCGCCAGGTGCGCCAGGGCTCCCTCTCGCCGCCGGGCCATCGCGCACCATGTGCCCGTTCGGAGCCGAGTGACTGCGCTGCTTCCCCGGAACCGCCCTTCGCCGCATCCGGCCCCGGTGCCGTAACCAGGTCGAGTGCATCGGCCGCAAGCCCGCATGCGGCCCCAAACACGAGGGCCTCCTCTTCTCCTGGCAGCAAGGCCTCCGCTGCCGGCAGTCCAGCATACGCCGCCAGCCAACCGGCCGGCCTGATCTGCACCGTTCGAGGCTTCCATGTCCGCCAGGCCGGGCACGATTTCGTTCTGCCGGTCGACATGATCGAAGGGGCACTGGCCGCCGATGTCGACAGCCTGCCGACCGTTTACGGGAGAACCGTGGCGCACTACTCGGGAGAACTGTGCGACGTCATCCGCCTGGCCCCTTACCTGGGACTGGTCGACCGCGCCGGACTGTCGGCGAAGACGCTGATCGTCATCTCTCGATCCGGCATGCGGGCCTGCCTTGCGATCGATGAGTTGGTGGGGCCCGTCCAGGTGGCGGTCACTCCCATCGCATCGGTTCTTCCCAGGGTAACAAGCCTGACGGGCATAGCGGTCCTCAAGTCGGGGAGACTTGCCCTGGTGCCCGATCTTCCGCGGCTTCTTGCCAGTCGCTGACCAGGGGAAGTGCGGGATCGGCACAACCGCTACAAAAGGTGAGTGAATATGATGGCAATGGGGAAAATGGGTCGTCTGGTCAAGAAATGTTCGCGTCACCGACGATACGAATCGCTAGATTGGCACTAGATCCCGTATCTATGCCAGACATCCCAGGATTCGGAGCAGGAAAGGGCAACGTAAGCCCGATTGTGCTTGTCGCGTGGTATGAACCCCGAACCAAGAAACCAGCGACCCTTTCGGCTTCCTTCCTGTTCCCATAGAAGTGTTCCACTTGGTTTCCCCTTACAAGGAGTTTCTCCCATGAAGCGTTGTGTCCTCCTCCCGGCGATCGCTGTGTTGTTTGCGGTTGCCGCGACGAACGCTGAGGCGGGGCTCTTCAGCCGGATGTCTGGCTGCTGCGAGCCCGCTTGTGCCCCGGCATGCGAGCCGGCCTGTGCCCCCGCTTGCGAACCGGCCTGCTGCGATCCTTGCTGCGCACCGCGTTGCGGCGTGTTTGCTCGTCTCCGTGCCCGGTTGGCCTGCTGCCGTCCGGTCTGCTGTGAGCCGGCCTGCTGCGAGCCCGCTTGTGCCCCGGCATGTGAGCCGGCCTGTGCCCCCGCTTGCGAACCGGCCTGCTGCGATCCTTGCTGTGCACCGCGTTGCGGCCTGTTTGCTCGCCTCCGCGCCCGGTTGGCCTGCTGCTGCGCCCCGGTATGCTGCGAAACAGCCTGCGAGCCGGCCTGTGAGCCCGCTTGCGGTTGCGCCAAGTAGCTCGACGCCGGTCCTCAACGACCGGATCGCTGCCACGCGAAACACCGACCGGCCCGCCTGTCTTCTGGCAAGCGGGCCGGTTTCGTTTCTTGGCCTGGCTCAACTCTCGGCCGCCACCTGCACCTTGTTGATCATGGCGGCGGCCCATGCGGTGTGTAAGTGGGCAAAATAGACAAACTTGAACGGTTCCATCGGAGGTTCTCGAAACGGTGGCGCGGGACCGCCGATACTTCCGATAGTGCGCCAGGGACTGGCCCGCAAAGGCCGGTTTGGCTCATCGTTCTCTTTTCGCAATCGATTTCGTCAGCGAGGCAAATTCGATGGCTCGACGGCTCGCCGTGATGGTATTCGTGGTCACCCTCTTCTCCGGAGTCTCCAGGGCCCATGCTCAGTTCACGTGGTTCCACGTGTTCTGTGACTCGGTGAAGACCGACTTCAAACGGAACAACTGCTGGCCAGAGCCTTTCGTGTGCCCCGACCGTGTGACGGTGCGGGAGCCGTTCAACGTGATGGTCCGCAACGGTTGGGAGTTCCAGAACACGATCAGCGACTACCATTTCGACGAGGGCACCGGCGAACTGACGATTGCCGGGCAGAACAAGATCTACTGGATCGTCAATCGAGCACCGCAGGCTCACCGGACCGTCTACGTGCAGATGTCGCGCGATCCGATGGTCACGAACCAGAGGCTGCAGATGGTTCAATCGGTTGCCCAGGCCTACGCGGCCCCAGGAACCTTGGCCCAGGTGGAACCGACCGTCAACGAACCGCCAAGCTGGAATGCGGAGCAGGTGGGATTGCTCAACACGGCGTTCCAGGCCTCGGCTCCCGCTCCGCGTTTGCCTATCGCCAGCGGATCGAGTACCTCCGGAAGCAAATAATCACTTGAAGCTCGTCTTCAGGTGTTTCTCTATATAAGTGCGAACACGGACTTTGCGCGCCGTGTTCGCACTGCTCATATAGCGGATCTTGCCCAGCACGGTCCGTTCGGGGCCCCAGGGGCGGTCATAACGGCCCAGAACCCAGAAAATGCCGCAGTAGGAATTGGGATCGCAGCCGTCCAGGGCATAGGTGTTGTTCAGGTGGATCATCGTCTCCAGGGCGGTCCTCCAATCCGGCGACCACTCCAGGATTTTCTTGCCCCACAGCATCCGCAGGTAGTTGTGGATGATTCCCTCAGCCAGCAACTGCCGCTGCGCCGCATTCCAGAGGTCATCGTGCGTCTCGCCCCGTCGAAACTCCTCGCCGGAGTACTCGTAGGGACGGCGATCGGCGCCGTGGCCGTCCAGGGTCGCCCGGGCCCACTCGGGGAGCGAATCGGGATCATCATAGCCTTCATGGCGGGCGCACATGTTCAGCCCCAGTTCCCGCCAGGTGATCAGCTCGTCGAGGAATGCTTCCGCCGACGTGTCCATGCCCCACCACCCTTCCCGGCTCCCCGACGCACGGTCGGCAAGGCGGTCCGGTGACCACTCCTGCACGCCCGCCAGTTCGGCAAACACCTGGTGGGGCGAGATCTGCCCGTGGTGAAGGTAGGGCGACAGCCCGCTGGAGGCGTCGCTTTCCGGCAGGTTGCGCTGGCTGGCGTAGCGAGGCAATCGCCGGTCGAGAAACTCTGCCAGGACCCGGACTCCCGCCCGGCTCCCGCCACCGGCTGAACTCCGGGGCAGGTCGAGTACTTGGCCGCCAGGGCCGGACCTTTTCGGCCGACGTTCTCGACGCCCATCGCGCAATCCTTGGCGGTTTGAATGTCCAGCCCGTCCGCACGCGGGAAGCGATTTGGCAACTTCGGCCGATCGCAAGGCAGATTCAGCAGGTGTTCCGGCAGGCAGCGCTGGAGGAATCGCCGGAAGGCGTGGGCGCTGGGGTAGGCCCGCTCGGTGCTTGCCAGCGGCGCCAACCCGTTGGAATCAACCTGTTCGATTCGCACGGGGCATCGGGCGGCGACGGCCGAAGCCAACTCCGCACACTCGCGCAGGGGATACCAGTCGGTCACCGCCACGGACGCTCCCTGGGCCACCCTGCCGACGATCCGCTGCAGCCGGGCCGAATCGGCGGCCACGCACGGCACGTAGTGGATCCGGCCCGCCTGGAAAGCCGCTGCGTTGTCGGCCATCCCGGCGAGCACCATGGCGGCATGGCGAGAGTTCATCCAGGGCCACTGGCAGACGAGGGTCTCCAGGACGACCACAGGGCGGCGAAGCTCCATGGCGCGTTCGATCGCCCGATCCAGGGCGAAGTTCCAGCACGCGCGCCGCGCCGACGTCATCCAGTAAAGAACGTAGCCTCCCTCCGGGCAGACGCTGCGATCGTTCAGTTGGGCGATGCGGATGGCGGGAACCATGCTCGTGGCTCTCCGTGTTGGCCGGTCACGGCAAGACAGGGCCGTCGGCCCGGCCGGTGCTGCTTCAGGTTCAGACGTGGTTTCGAAGGAACAACTCCCGTGGATGGGGCTCCAGGTAGACTTGGTTCTTGAGATACTCGACGTCCAGAAGGCGGACGTAGTGGGCAATCAAGGTCAGCGGAACCACCAGCGGAGTGCGGCCCTGGCGGTAATCCTCGATGTGGGTGAGCAGTTCCGCCCGGCAGGCCGGAACGAGTTCCCGCTTCAAGAACCCCAGCATATGCTGCAGCACATTCGTGTGTTTGGCGGGAGAGGCGATCCGCTTCAGGGCGGCCATGAACCGGGTCTCATAGGCGGTCCGCAGTTCCTCTCGTGGCACCTGTCGGGCGGCCGCCACCAGCGGGCCAAGGGCTCGGTAGTCCTTCTGCGAATGGGCAAGCAGCAGGTACTTGTGGGCCGTATGGAAGGCGACCAGATCGCCGATCGTCCAGCGCGCCTTCCACAGCTCCTGCAGACGCCGGTAGGCAAACACCCGGGTGATCCAGTTCTCACGGATGCGGGGATCATTGATGCGGCCCTCTTCCTCGATCGGCAGCAGGGGCAGTCGGCCCAGCAGCGCCTCCGCAAACAGGCCTTGACCGTTTTTCGCTCCGCCACCACTGCCGTCGCGGGGATAGACCTTTACCCGCTCCATGCCGCAACTGGGTGAGCGGCTCTTGAGCACGTAGCCGCTGAGGTCTTCACCGGCCAGTTCCTCCACCCGGCGCCGGGCGTAGCGCCGCATCGCATCGGTGTGATCCTCCGACGTTTTGGGCATGATCATGTGCAGTCCGTCCGCGTACCGTTCGAGGCGGAGGGTGGGGCGGGGAATTCCCAGTCCGATCTCCATTTCCGGGCACACGGGCACCCACTCGAAGTACTGGCCCACGGTGTCGGTCAGGAAACGGTCGTGCTTGTGCCCGCCGTCAAAGCGTACCTGGTGCCCGAGCAGGCAGGAGGAAACACCGATCCGCAAAGGGGGCCAGGCGGCCGGATCGCGCCGGAGCAGATCGGTGGCTTCTGTCGATTTTGCATTCATGGCGGAGTCTCACGGAGGGAAGCCCCAGAAGCTCTGGTCGGACGAGAGGCTGGTCGCACTTGCGTAGAAACTCCCTCGCGCCGATGGGCGTCACTCGCCGATGGCCGCCAGGCGTTCTGGCGGTGCTGATCAGGCCGCGATCACACCCGCGTTGGAGCGAGGATTGGCTCACTCCGATGGCCTGGGCGACGTGTCTGGGGCAAGCTGGTCGTGCATGGAGCGTTTGGCGGCGGAGCCGGCTGCCGCTCTAGGCTGCGAACAATCTAGCGATCGCTACGGACCGGTGAAAAGCTAACAAGGAACTGCCGAAAGGGTAGAGTGTGTGTCGTAACGCATTGCTAAACAATCACTTGCGCGTAACATGGACATGTGCACGTTTTGAACGATTCCGCCCCAGGGAGGGAGCGGGGGCGTGGCGGTCGCCACTCCCGGCGAGTGGGTGCATCCCGCTCGGCACCAGCCGCACCGGGATGCTTTCTATCCTCGCCTGCGTTTCGGGCGTCGGGTAAGATGGAGCCTTCTGGCATCCGCCCGTCGAGAACCGAGATTCCCGGGCCTGCCTGGGTGAGGCGTTGCGGGACAGGCAGACGCGTTTGTTCTGTCCATGTTGGCGCCCGGCGCACCCTTGCGAGAGAAGGAGCATCGGGAGATCCGGGCGAGTTCACGAATGATCTGGAGGAACGATTCATGAGACAGTATCGAGCCATGGCCTGGTGCACGTTGCTGGGGGCCCTGTGGCTGGCGGCTGGCGCGTTTGCGACCGGTGCGGAGGAGACGGCCGCCCAACGCGATGCGCGAATGGCCTGGTGGCGCGACGCCCGTTTTGGCATGTTCATCCACTGGGGGCTATACGCGATCCCGGCCGGCGAGTGGAACGGCCAGCCGGTCGACAGCATCGGCGAATGGATCATGGATCGGGCGAACATCCCGGTTGCAGACTATGAAGGCCTGGCCCGGAAGTTCAACCCCACGAAGTTCAACGCGGCCGAGTGGGCGCTGACCGCCAGGGATGCGGGGGTGAAATACATCGTGATCACCTCCAAGCATCACGATGGGTTCTGCCTGTTCGATACGGCGGTGACCGATTGGGATGTGGTGGATGCCTCGCCTTACCGGAAGGACCTGCTCATGCAGCTTTCCAGGGAGTGCCGCAAGCAGGGTATCAAGTTCTGTACCTACTACTCCATCATGGATTGGCACCATCCGGCCCAGTACCGTGGCAGCCAGGAGCGGTACAACCCGACGAAGATCCATGAGGGCCGGAAGTCTGAGTACATGGACTTCATGAAGATGCAGCTCAAAGAGCTCCTCGATACCTGCAATCCCGAAGTCCTCTGGTTCGATGGCGAGTGGCCGGACTGGTACACCGAGGAGGACGCGCGCGAGGTTTGCAGCTACCTGCGGCAACTCAAGCCGGAGTTGATCATCAACAACCGCGTCGGCAAAGGACGCCAGGGGATGGAGGGACTGAGCAAGGCAGACCGCGAGTACGCCGGCGATTTCGGCACGCCCGAACAGCAGATTCCCGCCACGGGCCTCCCCGGCGTGGACTGGGAATCGTGCATGACGATGAACGACACGTGGGGTTTCAAGAGAAGCGACAACAACTGGAAGAGCACGGAGATGCTCATCCGCAACCTCATCGATATCGCTTCGAAGGGAGGCAACTACCTGCTCAACGTCGGTCCGACGGCCGAAGGCGAGATCCCCGCACCCAGTGTCGAGCGACTGGCCGGAATCGGCCGCTGGATGAAGCAGAACGGCGAATCCATCTACGGCACCCAGGCCAACCCTCTGGAGGCGACTCCCTGGGGACGCTGCACCCAGAAGGCTCTCGATGGCGGAAAGAGCCGCCTCTATCTGCACATCTTCGAGTGGCCCGCCGACGCAACGCTGACCGTGCCGGTGCCGAACCGCGTCGTCGGCGCCAGGTGCCTGGCGACGGGGGGCACGCTGGACGTCCGGGCGGCCGACGGCAAGGTTGAGATCGCGCTGCCGAAAGAGGCTCCCTGCAAGATCGCCACCGTGGTGGCGCTCGATGTGGAAGGCACCGTGGGGAAGTAGCGGCCCCCGAACCGGCCCCGAAAACGATCGCGGCCGCGCGGAGCCGATCCGCGCGGCCGTGCGTATTGGTGTCGGATCGCTCGGGCTCCTGCAAAGTCGGCCGGCCCGCAGGCCGGCCGAGCCTGGCAGGCAATCGGCCGGTGGCCAGATGGGGCTCCAGGCAAGGCTTGTTGTCGGACTTCCCGCAGGTGAGGGAATCATGGGGCATCCCCTCGAAAACCGTCAGTCCGCCCTCCAGTCAATCGGCCTTGGGATACAGGGCATCGACGGCAAGCTGCTGGAAGCTGCGGCGGATGTCGGAATCGTCGCCGTTGCCGAATTCGGTCCGCTGGAGCATGAGCACGAAAACCAGCTTACGCTGGGGATCGACCCAACCCTGGGTGCCGAATGCACCGCCGTGGCCGAAAGTCCCCGGGGAGAGCATGGCCGTTGTCCCTTGAGGCTGGCGAACCACGCACCAGCCGAGCCCCCAGCCGTTTCCCGGAGTGAATCCGGTTGCCAACTCGCCGGTTTGGAGCCGTGTCATCTCGCCGACGGCCCTCTCCGAGACGATCCGTTTCCCATCCAACTGGCCGCCGTTGAGAATCATCTGGTAGAAGCGGGCCATGTCGGCGGCGGTGGAAAACAGGCCTCCTGACGGATTCGGGCTGCGATCGGGCGAGACCTCGCTCAGCCAATGCTCGGCGCGCTCGATCGACTTGCCGTCCGCGCCGGGCTTGTAGAGAGTCGCAATCCGCCGGGTCTGGTCCACTGTGGGATGAAACGTCGTGTTCTTCATGCCCAGGGGCTGGAAGATCCGCTCCTGCAGGAACTGCTGGTAGGGCATGCGAGAAACCACCTCGATCACTCGCCCGCACACGGTGACACCCGGGCTGTACTGCCATTTTTCCCCCGGCTGGAAACTCAGGGGCCGGGCGGCGAGAGCATCGGCCGTTTCGGCCAGCGTCCCCTCGTTTTGCTGGCTGCCGCTGAGGCCCGAGGTGTGGGTTACCAGGTCAAACAGCGTGATCGGCCGGGCGGCCGGCTGATCTTTGAGCCTGGCGTTCTCGAACGCAGGGATGTACTTGGCCACCGGATCGCTGAGTGCCAGAAGCCCCTCGTCGCACAGGATCATCAAGGCCGTGGCCGTCACCGGCTTGGTCATCGAGGCGATGCAGAACAGGGTGTCCTTCTCCATGGGGCGGCCGGAAGCCACGTCGGCCAGCCCCACCGCATTCAGGTGGACGATCTTCCCCTCCTTGGCCACCAGCGTGACCGCGCCCGACATCTGGTGATGGTCGACAAAAGCCTGCATCGCCTCGGCGATCCCGGGGAGCGCCTTGGCCTGGTCGTCGGCATGGAGGGGCACCAGGCCGAGGAGAAGCACACAGGTTGCAGAAACAGTAAGACGGATTGAACGCAGGGTCGTTTGCATGGGAGATCTCCTGTTGTCAGCCCAGGGCAGTGATCGCATGACGGAATCGCGGTGCTCTCGAGGTGAGGACATGATGGAGCAGTCCACCGTCGACCGAGCCGGTGAGAGTGGTGCAGGTTGTGTCTGTGTGGCCGGACTTGCTGGTTTCTCGGTCGCGGGATTGCCTCGGAAGCCCCGTTGGACGAGGGGATTCTACCACCAGCGGCTTGCCAGGCACAAGTTTCCCTCACCATGCCGGATCGGACAGCCCCCTGCCGGCAGTCGAGGCCTGGCGATACGAGGATCGGCACCGCGAAGGCCGGTGTTGTCAAATCCGTTCAGCCACCAGAAACAGATCGGTGCCCGTGCGATCGCATTGAATCGCCAGCCGATTGCCGGGAATGCCGGCCGCGATGCCCAGCGCGCCGAATTCGTCTGCCGAGCGGTAGGTGAGGTACCAGTTGCCAATCCACTCCATGTAGGCCCGGGTGGGGTTGTGGGGGGCGAAATTGCCGACAAGCATCTCTCCCCCCGGCGCCAGGCTGTCCCAGAAGAACCGCAGCATCTCCGTTGCCACCTCGTCGCGGAGATAGTCGAAGAAACCCGTGCAGATCACCAGGTCCGTGCCCGCCAGTTCCTTCCCAAGTCGCCGATTCGAGGCCAGGCGATACAGGTTCTCCCGGCGGCAGACCAGGGCGGTTTGGGGAATGAGCGGCACGATTCTTCGCGAGGCATGCTCCAGCGCCTCCGGGTCCAGATCCAGCAGCGTCACGCCGACTCCGGCTCGCTTTTCCTCCGGCAGGGCCGCAAGCGCCGTCTGGATGTCGATCCCCGGACCCGAACCCACGCTCACAACCCGATAACCCGGCCCCGAGTGGTCCAGGCGACGGCTGGCCAGTGTGCCGGCTACGTGCTCGAGACGGGCGCGAACCGCCTGCGGGGCGGCCAGGGCCAGGAAGTAGCGGTCCAGCAGTCGCCCCAGCGGGTCGTCACAACACGACTGTTCCCACATCCTCGCCAGGATCATGTGGTCGCCCGCATAGCCCAGGGGTTTCGTCCTCGCCCGTTGCTGCAGCGTGCCCGCTTCGAGCCGAGGGCCTGCCGTCTTCCAGAAGACGCTGGATGGAAGTCGGTTGGCCTCCCCCCAGCAACCGGTGGCTGCCAGGCGATCGAGGCACTCGGAAAGGGCATGGTTGACCAGGAGTTGGGCAAGGCTTTCGTTCTGCCAGCAGTCAGTACACTGCTCGGCCCGATCCAGATCGGACACGAGCACTTGGGCCGCTTCACGGGCGGTTGCCGCAACCGCGTCCGCCGAGAGGGGATTGGCTGTCGGAGTGTCGGAAAGGGAATCGAAGGCCATGGGGTGTTCGCTGTGGACTCGAGACGGGCGGAAGCTCCGGGAGTCTCTTGTACAGGGTGAAAACAGGCCGGAGTCGTGCGGCGCCCCAGACGCTCATGGCCGATCGGTCCTGCCCGTCGACCGTTCCGAGCCTCGGCGCCCGACCGGCGGGGCTATCGGCCCTCGTGGGTCTCGACGCCCGACGGCGGGATCGGCAGATCATAACTCTGCAATTTGCGGTCGAGGGTCGAACGGTTGATGCCGAGGATACGGGCGGCCTCGCGTTTGTTCCATCCGGTCCGCTGCAGCGTCTTGAGGATGTGGTCTCGCTCGAGCTGGTCGAGCGAGATCAGGCCGGCATCGGCCTCGACGCCCTCGCTGACCGCAGCGCCTGCCGGGCGAAGGAGCGGCGAGAACAGGAGTTCGCCCGCCGTGATCCGGCTACCGGCATGGAGGACGACCGCCCGCTCGACGACGTTGCGAAGCTCGCGAACGTTGCCCGGCCAGCGATAGGCGCACAATCTGTCAATTGCGTCCGGCGTCAGTTCCATCGGCGGGCGCCCGAGCCGGTGGCAGGCTCGCTCCAACAGATGGCGGGCCAGGAGGGGGATGTCGTCTGCGTGCTCCGAGAGCCGCGGGGCGTAGATCTCGATGACCTGCAGCCGATAGAGCAGGTCGCGGCGGAAACCGCCCGCTTCCACGGCCTCCTCCAGGTTGCGGTTCGTGGCGGCAACGATCCGTACGTCGACGCGGATGCTCGTGTGCCCGCCGACCCGTTCGAAACTGTGCCCCTCCAGCACGCGAAGAAACTTCGTCTGGATCGTGGGCGACATCTCGCCGACCTCGTCCAGAAACAGGGTCCCGCCGTCGGCCTGCTCGAATTTTCCCGCCTTGCGTTCGGTGGCGCCGGTGAATGCGCCTTTCTCGTGCCCGAACAGTTCGCTTTCCAGGAGCGTCTCCGTGAGCGCGGCACAGTTGACGCACACCAGCGGACCCTCGCGGCGCTTGCTGTTGAAATGGATCGCCCGGCTGACGAGTTCCTTCCCGACACCGCTGTCGCCGCGAATCAGCACCGTCGCGTCCGATGCGGCTACCCGGGCAATCGAATCCCGCAGTTCGCGCATCGCCCGGCTGTCCCCCACCAGGTCACTCTCAATCTCCAGCAACTGGGACAACGATCGGTTACGGTTCTCCGCCCGTCGCAGGCTGGCGGTCAGCGATTCTTCCTGTTTCAGCTTGTCCAGGATCATCGCCAGGTGGTCTCCAACAGCCAGGACAAGCTCAAGAGCGTTTGCACTGAGTTGGCGATTCGAATGCCGCGAGTAGATGTGGAGAACGCCATGCAGATTTCCCTCATGACGGATCGGCGTGCAGATCACGCTCGTTGCCGCGATGTCGCGGAGCGACCCGAAGTCGCCCGCACTCGTTCCGCCCGAAATATCGCGGGCGAGTATCCCCTCGCCGTCTCGAAGCACGGTGGTGGACAGCCCGGTCGAAACTCGCCGATAGGGCGATTGCTCGGGCGCCCGGTACGCGATGATGCGCAGGTTGGCCGGATCCGTCCGATCCTTGACGTCGTCAGGAAACAGAAGCACGGCGCCGATGTCCGCCCCCACGGCCGGCAGAAGCCCTTCCAGAACAATCTCGCACACCTCTTTGGTGCTGGCCGCGGAAATCATCCCCACAATCAGGCGATACAGCGTCACAAACGTCTCGCGAACCGGAATGCCCGCGTCGACCTCTTCGCTGAGGTCCCCCTCGGGCAGAAAACACGTCTGGGATTTGCGGTCCATGATCACTGAGTTGGTGCCCGAATCGCTGTCCGATGGCCGCTCGGTCAACGAAGCCTCACGCGTGATCGAGTTGTAGTCAACCAGCGGCTCGTCCATGGGGCGGGAGAGCTCGCTGGTGAACAGCATTTCGGTTGTCCCCAGGCGAATAATCGACCCCTCCTGCAGCGGGGATTCGCCGCTGACGCGTTCTCCGTCAACCGTGGTTCCGTTCCGGCTGCCCAGGTCGCGAATCCGCCAGCGGACGCCGTCGCAGAAAACCATGCAGTGCGTTCGGCTGCAATGGTCGTCGTCGAGGACGATCCGGTTGCTGATATCCCGCCCCACCGTCATCAACGTGTCGTTGGGGGGGAGGCGATAGATTTCCCGCCACACCGCACCGTTGCGCACAACGAGGTAGGACTCCAGGGGCGTTAGGACGGGGGGGGCAGGTGGATTCTGGAGAGGGTCCGTCATGGCCCGACGGTACATGAGGTTGCGGAAGTCGTCTCGCCATGCGGTTTTGTATCAGAACCGCCCGCATGGATCTTCCGCTTACCATACCCGACCCCACCGCTCCAGGCAACCTTGCCGCAGTCAAAGTTCCGAGGGCATCCCGCCGACCAAGAAAGCGAAAACGCCCGGCCGCGGCTTGCCGAGCGTTTTCCTGATCAGACCCCTGCGCCGAATGATGGAGTTCGAAAATGAATGCCGCGGGAAGAATGGATGCTAATCGACGCAGGTTTCTGGTTGGAACGAGAGGCCGGGCTTCTGCCCCTCGATCTTGGTGCCCACATGATCAAACGTCACGCTCGCTGATCGACCAAGGCCCGGCCCTGTCTGGAATTACCGAATCATCATGCAAGAGAAGCGTTTCTCTTGCCGGAAGTGCCAAGTTCCACGGTAGGGGCGAGAAGATTGGCAAAACCAGTCTCGTTCCAACCGACAGCAATAACAGCAAATGGCGTGCCACCCACACATTTTGGCCCACGATCCCGCTGAAACCCGCCAATTCCCGCGGTTCTTCCCTTTGAACCATCGCCGATGCAATCCGTATGCATGGAGGCAAGGGGGCCGCAAACCGCAACCCCTGGCGTTTCACGATGCCGCAAATTGCAGCCACCGGCGCGATCGTGGCCCGAGAACCACGACGAACCTCCCGGTCTGGCCGGCTTCGTCGCCGCACGCCCCGGATACCTCGCATTGGCATGCGAAGTGCATACAAGTGATTGGGGGGATCGAATAAGGCAGGCGGACGAGCAGTCGTCCGCCTGCCACTGGTATCAAGGAGGACCAGACGATGCTCGTCTTGAGCCGAAAGATTGGAGAGGAGATCCTCATCGGTGACCAGGTGCGGCTTGTCGTGTATCGAATCCACGGCAACCGCGTGCAGCTTGGCATCCTTGCCCCAGAGAGTGTGCCAGTCTACCGGGCTGAACTGCTGGCCGCTGCCGGAAAACCCGGCACGGGACGACTGGTGCACAAAGCGCGCTGACATTCGCCGCCGGCAGCAGTCCCATCCGCCCCGCAGGAGGACCTCGAGGCTCCCCGCCCCTTTTCTTGACGACCCCGCCGAGGAACCGCTACACTCAAACCGGTCGGGTGGGGTGGTTGCTTGATCACGGGGGGCTCGATATGCCGGACCACTACGAACCTTCCGGTAGGTTTCAGGTCAGTCTGCGAACGTTTCTTCTCACCGTGCTGGCCGTCGGCTTGACGCTCGGAATCCTGGGGCAGCTCGCGCGCCGCCAGCCCGAGGTCTTCATGGCGTTGGTGGCGGGGCTGGCCACCATCGTGCCCTTCACGCTGGCGATCGGAACGGTCCTGTGGCTTGGGTATCACAGAAGCCCGGTCTGGTCCCTGCCCGTATGCGCCCGTTGCGGCCGCGATCTGAGGTGGCTCGATCTCGG
>CAZLWV010000039.1:0-40378 GCA_964563135.1 uncultured Planctomycetaceae bacterium | reverse complement strand
GGTGGAGCTGTCACCCCTGGGGCTGGTGGAGATGACCCGCCAGAACGTGACGGATGGTATCCGCGGCATCATGACCCGGGTCTGTCCCTGCTGCGGAGGCGAACTGGCGGTGCCGAAAGGGCTGGTGTTCCATCGCAAGGCGTATCGCTCCGGCCGGCTCATCGCCTGGGGGATCGCGCTGCTGCTCATGCCGTTGGTCGGCCTGGGGGGCCTGCTCCTTTTCAGGCTGGCGGCCGGTCCATCGCCCCAGGCACTGGGCCTGTTGGGCAACCAGGAACTCATCCAGCAGCGGCTCTTGCCTCAGGTGGACCAGCCGTGGGTCTGGCGGGAATTGGAGCAGCGTCTGGCGGCCGGAAAGTTGTCTCAGGAGGATGTTGACGATGCGATCAATGTCCTCGTCAGCCACATGAAGGCCACCAGGCCCGCCGGGTGGAATCAACCGTTTCCCTGGCAGGGCGACTTTCTCAAGAAAGCTTCTTCGGCTGGAATGATCTCCGAACCCGTGTTGATCGACCTCTGCGATGCCTACTTCGGCAAGAAAGCCGTACTCGATCCGACGCAGCGAATACGTGAGAACGCGAAGAACATTCCTGTAGTGATCCACTACGGCAACACCTGGGGCCAGCAATCAGGACTCGGGGTGATGCTGCTTTGGGACGTGGCTGAGATTCAATTGGACGGCAAGCCCGCCAGGTTCCGGCGGACGCTCAAGACGGACAACGACTGGATGGGAGATGTCGAACACGCCCTTCCTGCCGGACAGCACGAGTTGACCGCAGATGTCCAGTGCGCCTATGTCGACGCGGCGCAACTCGTCGGCCTGAATGTCCACCAGCTTCCCACCAGGAGTTGGCCCGAGGCTCGAAAGCGATGGAAACAGGTCGTGTCGGTCAAGTTCAGGGTTTACGACAAGGGCGAGCCCATCCTGCAGCTTGTTTCCGATCCGGCCCGAGCGCCCGACCGGACCGGGAGCATCCGAATCGACCGATTGGCCCTTCAAGACGACCATGACGGCAGGAAGCGGATCCGTCTCAGCATGGACTTCCTTGAGAACCTGGCGGTCCCGGTCGGATTCGATGTTGCTCTGAGGTTGGCCGGACAGGAGATCCGCCTGGGCCAGATCCATGCGGCGAGGCTGTCGGGCTGGAACATCAATGGTGGCCAGCAACTGGAGGCTCGCCTCGACTCGCTCGACCCCTCTGTCCGCACGGCCGACATCATTCTCAGCCCCGACCCCAGCCACCTCGAGCAGTACCCGCAAGTCACCGAGATCTGGGGCGAAACTATTGTCCTTCGCCAGGTTCCTCTCGAACGCTTGGATCTCGCGAAGGAAGAGGCGGATTGACATTCAATCTCAGTCTCCCTGCCCTTGGCCCCCCGCAACGAGGCAAGCGGTGCTCACCTCCAGCATGTTCTCGTCGCTCTCGCTGTTCATGCCGATCGAGATCCGCCGGACCAGGTTGCGATCGAGGTGATGATTGGCGTCGGGCCGATTGGCCCCGGAAGGGGTGAAATCGTCGAAGCCAACGACCGCCGTGTGCCACCTGCCGTCGGCCGGGATGACGACGGGCGAGATGTAGCCCACGTCTGTGTCGCCTTCCCACAAAAACAGCCGCACCGAGGCGCCTTCCTTGCATCGTGCCCGCACGACGATTGCCGAGAAACGATCCAACGCGATGTCGTCGGCCAGTTCAAGCTGGGGATACACCCAGCGGTCGCCTCCCTGGAACCGGCACTTGAGCCGCCAGAGTCCGTCTGCATCCGATTCCATCGTCATCTTGCCGCTTCCCGAGATCGCGTCCCGCCAGGCCGTCAGGTTGCCGATCGGGAGTGAAACCTGCACCGGGTACCGCTGGAGGACCTGCTCGAGGGTCGGATCGCCGCTCAGGTCGATTTCGACCATGTCGCCGCTCCTGGCGTCGGCCCCTTGGGCGCGGAGAGTCGCGCGGAGAGTTCCCGTTGCGGCGAGCGCACCGGCAAGGTCAACGTTCCAGCGGACCTCGACGCTGTCTTGCGGCGGAATGGTTGCCTGCTGCACCGCTTCCGTTTCCAGCACGACCGGCTGGGAGAACGAGAGCGTCAGTGTCTGCGTCTCCGGTTTGGTGGAGAGATTGAACACGCGAAACACCAGCGGCATCCTGCCCGGCGATTCGGCCAGCAGGCGGTAGCCTTCCGACCTGGCCTCCACGAGCTGGCGATCCACTGTGTACCGCAGCACGACCGGCGAGGCCGGGGCCGGCTTGGGAGCCGGCCCGGTTGCCAGTCCAAAAAGCTGCATCGCCCCCGTGTCCGTTTGCAGCCGCTTGCCGAGCTGCTGCCGGCTCAACCGCACATAGACCAGCCCGTCCGGAATCGGCACCGAACCGTCGGCCGCGGCCAGCACACGGCCGTCGATTCCTGTCACGGCCGCAACCGGCATGTCCAGCCGGACCGTGGCGTTGGCATCGGGTTTGTCGGTATACAGCACGGCGATCGCGTCGCGGTCGTTGCCGAAGACGCGGGCCCGCAGCACCTTCTGGTCATGGCAGACAAGGTCGCCCAGATACCGCTTGTGGCTCAGCGCGGCCACGAGCTGCGCGTAGCCTGCCATCGAACGCAGTGGAGTGGCCTCGCGTCCCATCATGCCGAAGTTCGACTCGCGTTCCTCATAATACGGGTAGACGAACGGGAAATAGCGATCGATGCCGCAGGCCTTCGATTCCACGCCTTTCATGACGATGTCCAGCGCGCTGGTCCCGTCCTGGCCGGCTGGTGGACGCTCGGGGCCCCGCTTCCAGGGACGCCCGCACTCGGTCAGCCACAGGGGCTTCGAGGGGTGCTTGTGCTCCACCAGCCACTGGCGATAGCGCCCGATCAGATCCTCCATCTGCATCGCTTGCCCGTAGGTGTGGAAACTCACCAGCGGCAGCTGCTCGAGCAGGCCGTTGCGGGCGGAGTTGTCCAGATACTGGCGGTTGAAATGGGCAAACACGCCCCCAACCAGCGGCGCGGCAACCTGGTTCTCCTGGAAAGACCAGGCAAATGCCTTCACCAGCGGCACGTACTGGTCGGCGGGCAGGTAGTCGCCAAAGCTGATGTCAGGCTCGTTCCACACCTCCATGGCGCCCCAGGCGGGACCGTAGCGACGGGCGATCTGCTGCCATGCGGCGGAGGTGCCGACGAGATCGCCGGGATACTTGCCCACCTCCCCTGCCCACGAGGTCGTCCCGTGAAACATCTCCAGCACCTCGACGCCTTCGCGGTGGCAGACTTGCCGCAGCGTCTCGTAGCCGCGCGGCCCGTCCCAGTTCCACTGGCCCGCCTTCGGGTTGATGTCCGACCAGTTGAGCCGTTCACGCGACATGGGGATTCCGCTTCGGGCCAGCACCTTGACGAGTCCCTCGCGGGTCGCGCCGTTGTCGACCAGCCACGACATGGCCGAGTCGATCGCGAAGAACGGGTCCCGCTGTCCCTCGAATGCCGGCAGCGAAACCAGCCCGAATCGCTGATCCGTCGCAGCAATCTCGATCTCATAGAACCCCGGTCCAAGCTTCACCGGCAGCACCAGCAATCCGGCGCCGGAAACCTTCGCCGCCGGCGACTGCACGACACGGTCCGTGTAGTCCCGAATCACCGCCTCGGTCGTTTCGCCCAGCGATCCCGACTCGATTCGCCACTGGAGAGTGACCGGCTCGTTGGGTGCAATGCAGAACTGCTCGATACTGACGGGCTGCAAGGTAACGGCCGATGCCGCGGACAGGCAGGCAAGCCAGAAGCCTGCGGCAAACAAGGACTTGATCATCGGACGGCTGGGCCTTTCTTGAAGATCACTGCGGGTTGCGGGTCTCGTCGGAAACGAAGTGGCCGTGCTGGAGAAACCGGAGCGTGCACTGCCGCACCATCGGGTCATCCATGAAGAACGTGTGCAATTCCGGGACGACGAGAAAGTCGGCCGCCCCGGCCAGCCGGGTTTCTTCGACCGTGACGATGAAATCGTCGTCCCCTTCAATCGCGGGGTTGTTGACGCCCCCTTCTCCCTGCCCCCCGGCAAGGATCCCAAAGGGACAGGTTGGGATTGCCAACCGCTTCTCGATCTTGTCCCAATCCTCCGCCAGTTGGGTCCCGCTCAGGCCGTAGACGAGGCTGAACAACTTCAGGTTGTGCAGCTTCTCCGCAATCTCGGCGCCCTGGTTGGGCGGCGCCAGCATGACGATTCGTCCCAGCGGCGGTCCCGCCTTCTGCGTTTCCGTCTCGGCCCGGTTGGCCAGATATCGGCGGATGACGAGGTTCCCAAGGCTGTGGGCAACGAAATTCACCTCCTCCGCTTCACGAAGCTGGCCAACCACCTCGGCCAGTGCCTCGGCATGGGCATCGATCGTGTCCCGCGTGCTGGCGTAGGAGACGTTGATCCAGGTAAAACCGCCTTCTTTGGCCAGGTAACTGCCGATTCCCGCCATCGACTGGCGGGTACGCCCCAGTCCATGAAGCGTGACGACGACCTTGCCGTCAACCGGCGGCAATTGACGGCTGCTCCGGAATCCCTCGAACTCGGCGCGGCATGCTTCGTAGGTGCCCCAAGCCCGTCGGAAATCCTTGTCGTCCAGGAGTCGGCAGTGCCCTGTATAAATGTTCTGCTGGATCCGCCACCCGTGATGGACAAACCGGTCCGTCCAGAACTGTTTGCCGCCGCCTGTGGGAGCCGTGATGTTGAGGTGGGACTCGGCAGGAGACTGAGCCGAGACGGTTCCGCAAACTGCGGTCGCTGCCAGGATCGCCATCCAGAGCGGTCGCACTTGCAGACGCCTTTGCGGTCGCTGGAACTGAACCGGTTCTGAACAGGTCGTTGGCATCGCAGACAGGCAACCAGAATTCGCGGGGAAATCCGTTCACATCGATCCCCCGATTCTCGCCCATTCGGTCAGTCGAGTCCAGCGCCGCAGGCCGGCACCTGCCGGCAGCCACCGGGCGGCGCTGCCGCGGCGGATTGCCTCCGCTGCAGCCCCCTCCGGTCCCGCTCCCGTCGGAGTCTCGCGGCAGGCGGAACGACGGGCTGACTGCGGCTGGGCCAACTGCTAGAATACTGGCCGATTTTGCCCAGGATGCCGGGAATCGCAGCCATGCCGCGTTCTACTGAACAACTCCGTGCCGAGGCGCTCCAGATCTGGAAGGCGGGGGTCGCCGCGGTCGACTCCCAGCGGCTGGTTTGCCAGGCCCTCCGGCTCCAGCGAAACCGGTTGCTCGTGGGCGAACAATCGATCGGCCTCGATTCCGTCGGCCGGATCGCCGTTGTCGGGGCCGGCAAGGCGGGCGCCGGAATGGCCGCCGCCGTGGAAAAGGTGCTGGGTGAGGAGATCCTGGAGGCCAAACAGGTCCAAGGCTGGGTCAATGTGCCTGAAGGCTGCCAGCGCGATTTGCAGCGGATCCACCTCCACCCGGCCCGACCGTCCGGCGTGAACGAACCGACTGAGGCCGGCGCCGAAGGTGCCCGGAAGATCCTCCAGCTCGTGGGCCAACTGGGGCCGAAAGACCTCTGCCTCGCCCTGATCTCCGGCGGTGGTTCGGCCCTTGCCCCTGCCCCCGTCGAAGAAATCACCCTTGCAGACAAGCTGGCCGTTACCCGCCATCTCAGCGCGGCAGGCGCCAACATCGAGCAGCTCAACCTGGTCCGCAAACAGCTCAGCCGCATCAAGGGAGGCGGGTTGGCACGAGCATGTCGCGCCGGACGCCTCGTGGCACTCATCATTTCCGACGTCCTCGGAAACCCACTCGACGTCATATCGTCCGGCCCCACCGTCCCCGACACGGGCACTCCCCAGGCGGCCCTCGAGGTGCTCGCCAAGTACGGCGCCCGAGAGGCGGGAATCGAGCCGCGCCTGTTCGACTATCTCCGCCGCAAGCCCAACCGGCCGGCAGCCGGGCCCGCCTGCCGGGTCCACAACGAGATCATCGGCAGCAACGCCACCGCGGTTGACGCCGCCGGCATCGAAGCCGAGCGGCTCGGCTACAGCCACGCCATGCTGAGCGCCCCTCGGAGCGAAGGCCTTGCCGACGACGTGGGACGCCATCTGGCCGGAATGGCCCGGCGAATGCGCTGCGAGCAGGGGCCAGACTGCCTCATCAGCGGCGGGGAACCGGTGGTCCAGCTTGTGGAGAAATCCCGCAGGGGGCTCGGGGGACGCAATCAGCAGCTTGTGCTGGCGGCCCTGGAGGAATTGGCCGGAAACGTCGAAGGGATCGCGCTGCTCTCCGGCGGTACCGATGGCGAAGACGGCCCCACCGATGCCGCTGGCGCCGTCATCGACGCCGACCTCCAAGCCGCCGCCGGCCGCCTGGGACTGGTTCCTGCCGAGTTCCTCGCCTGCAACAACGCCTACCGCTTCTTCAAAATGCTCGACGGCCTGATACTCACCGGGCCGACCCACACCAACGTCTGCGACCTGCGAGTCGTCGTCGTCGATCGCTCCTGACGCCGCTCCTGGACGGCGTTCTCCGGGTCGGGCACCACGGCAAGGCCGAGTCTCTGAAAAGCTGCAGCGGCCTCCGGCAAGCCCAGCAAGTCGCAATAGGCCCGGGCAGCGCTGCCGGGATCCTCACGCATCCCCTGATGGCAGGGGCTGGAATCGGCCTGGAGCCTCCAGCGACCATCTGCTAGACTCCCGAGCCAATTTCGTCCGTGGCGGACGGGGCCCCGCCGCGGCAGATGGAAGTCTGCCCGCGGACAAAGGTTCGGCCCGGTCCTCCCCATGGCCAACAACAGCCCCTTCTTGATGCCCCTCAGGAGACGCAAGGAGAGCGTGATGTGTAAACGACTGCCGGTTTTTCTAGGAATCGCAATCCTGCTGGTCGCCGGACAGCGAGTTTCGGTCGAGGCTGGCCCGCTGGACAACCTCTTCGTTGCGGGCAGAGTTGAGGCCGACCCAGACAAGGATTATCAGCTCACCAAGGAAAACGGACCCTGGCTCGTCTTGGCCTCCACCTTCTCCGGCGCCAACGCCTACGAACAGGCCCATGAACTGTGTCTGGAGCTGCGCCGGGAATACAAGGTCCCCGCCTATCTCTACAGCAAGACCTTCGAACACGAGGTGGGCAACAACGGGCGCGGTGTCGATCGATTTGGCGACCCTCTCGAGCTGAAGTACAAGAAGGGGGACGAGACGACCGAGATTGCCGTGCTGGCCGGCGACTTTCCCGCGCTCGACGACAGCCAGGCCCAGAAGACGCTCGAGCGGATCAAGAATGCCAGCCCTGAATGCCTGCGGCTGGATCCGAACCGGCCAACTGCCCAGAACCTGGCAAGCTGGCGGCTGTTCTTCGGCATGGCGCACGACGCCCATCAGAAAAAAGGGCCCATGTGGAAGGCCTTCCTGATTGCCAATCCGCTTCTGCCCAAGGATTACTTTGCCCCACGAGGTCTGGAAAAATTCCTCGTCGACATGAATCAGGGACGCCCCTACACTCTGTTGAAATGCCCTGGCAAATACACCGTCCAGGTCGCCCATTTCACTGGGCATGTCGAGATCGATCCCAAGAAGATCCGCGACATCGAGAATGGAAAAGACCTCGGCAAGAAGCTCGAAGAAGCCGGTGAGAAGGCGGAACGGCTCACGAAGTTGTTGCGCGAAAAGGAATTCGAAGCCTACGTGTTTCACGACCGCAATGCGAGCATTGTCACCATCGGGAGCTTCGACTCGGTTGGCACGCCTCGCCCCGATGGAAAGACCGAGATCCATCCCGAGATCCACCGTATCATGCAGGTCTTCGGGGCGGAAACAACCCCGGAAGGGGGCCAGAGGCTCAGACAACTCGCCAATATCCCCTTCGATATGCAGCCTATCCCCGTCGAGGTCCCCCGCGCGTCGATCAGCGCCAGCTATGCGTCGAGCGGGCTGGGATTCTGATCCACCTGTCGACCGGGGCTTGCCGCCAGCCTGCGCGTCCGCAAGGCTCTTGCCGCAGCCGGCCGTTGCCTTTACAAACAAAGTGTGCTGTCCATCGCCCCGAAACGGTCGGGGCGACGTGCTTTCTTGTTCCACGAACCTGTTCCAAGCCGCTCATCCATGACCAACGAACCTCCAATCCTTGTGCTGGGAACCAACAACCGAAAGAAGGGATTTGAACTGGTCGGACTCTTCGGCCCCCTGGGATTGACCCTCAAAACGCTTGCCGACTGCGATGACCCCGTCGACGTCGTGGAAGACGGTACCACGTTTGCCGAGAATGCCGCTCACAAGGCCTGCCGCCAGGCAAAGCACCTGGGTGTCTGGGTGCTCGGCGAAGACAGCGGACTTGCGGTCGACGCGCTCCAGGGAGCGCCGGGCGTGTACTCGGCCCGATTCTCGGGCGCCGGCGCCACCGATGCGTCGAACAACCGGCTCCTGGTGGAGAGGCTGGCAGCGGTCCCGCTTGAGAAACGAACCGCACACTATGTCTGCCACATGACCCTGTCGGATCCAACAGGCACCGTCCGCGCCGAATCGGAGGCCTACTGCCGGGGGCGGATCCTCCTGGAACCGCTCGGAACCCACGGTTTCGGCTACGACCCTTTGTTTGAGGTCCCGGAATACCACCGGACTTTCGGACAACTGGGTGCCACAGCCAAGGCCATCCTCAGCCATCGTGCCCGTGCGGCGCACCGGCTGATTCCCTCGCTCGTCGAGCTGCTCGACTCAGGGGACTGGTAAGGCACTCCCAAGAAAAGGGGGTGATCAGATACAGGCGGACGTGTTCAATCCTGGCTATAATAGAGCGAAGCGTCCACGACTACTCTTCGAACCAGTCCGCCTGATGAGCAGCATATCCCCTTCCGCCGCTTCCACCTGGATTGACGAGCCTCCCCCTCTGGTGAGGTGGCGCCGTTGGCCCTTGCGAGACAATCTCCTCATCGGTGCCATGGCCACCATGGGGCTGTTTGCTGCCGGCTACTACGTCTATTGGCAGACGGATCGCCTTCACCTGGCGGTCGGAGCTTCCCTGGTGCTCGCCGTCTCCGCATGGCGGTTCTTCCTGCCCGTCACCTTCGAACTGAACGCCGAAGGGGTCCATCAATGGGTCTGGGGACGTCATCGGCGGGTCCCTTGGGGAGAGATTCGGCAGCACCAGATCTTCTCCTCCGGAGTTCTCCTCCTGCCCTACGAACAAGGTGCGCCCGTGGACGTACTCCACGGCTTGTTCCTGCCGTGGGGCATGCGGCGCGACGAGATCCTGGCCCAGCTCCGGTACTATCTCGATCCGTCGATCAGCGGGTGAGGCCCCCAAGTGGCGGCCCGGCGGCGCGATGCCCGGCCTTTTCGCTCTCGCCCCGAAGGCGACCCTGGCCGGCGAGCGGATCGTCGATTCGTTGCGATGACCCCTTCGATCGGCTACGCTGAGAATCTTTGAGCCAAGATGCGGTCCAAAGCGATCGATGGCAGAAGTGTGCCTGTCGGCCACCTCCATCGCTCCAATTGCTGCCCCTGCACGCAGTGCCGACCGCAGAATTGACTCGCCAATTCGACAGACTATCAACGTCCGGCCTCGCGGCGTGAGCCCGAACCGGGCCGGCCAATCCCCTCTGCACCTCAAGGAGTGACCCCATGCGAATGAAGACGGTTCTCTGTGGATGCGCCGCGCTGGCCTGCATCCCGTTCGGAGCGGCCTCGACGTCTGCCGCCGACGGCCCCACGGTCCAGTTCTCCAAACGTTGCCTGATGATCAGCCCAAACGAGGGTTGCGCGGTGGGTGACGTGAACAAGGATGGCAAGCTCGATATCGTGGCCGGCACGGCCTGGTTTGCCGCTCCGCAGTTCATTGCCCGGCCGCTTCGCGACATCGAGGAGTTCGACAACGACTTCCTCCACAACAACGGCGACCACCTGTACGACGTCGATGGAGACGGCTGGCTCGACGTGATCTCCAACAGTTGGATGTCGCCCACCGTCTACTGGTACAAGAACCCGGGCGAGCCGGGGCTTACCAAGGGGCTGAAATGGATGCCCGAGGTGCTCAAGGAGACCCGCGGGCAGAACGAGGTCACCGTTCTGAAGGATTTCGACGGCGACGGCACGCCCGAGTGGTTCATCAATCACTGGGACAAGAAGGCCCAGACCACGTGCTGGAAGTTCGCCAAAGACGCCCAGGGCAAGCCGACCCTTGAACCGATCATTCTTGGCGACCAGGGACACGGCCATGGTTTTGCCTTTGGCGACGTCAACGGCGACGGGCGAGAAGACCTCCTCCTGGAAACCGGCTGGTACGAGCGTCCCGACGGCGATCCGTTTGCCGCGCCGTGGGCTTTCCATCCGGAAACGGCGCTTCCTCATCCGAGCTGCCCCTTCGTAATCGCCGACATCAACGCCGACGGCCGCAACGACATCCTTTGGGGCAAGGCCCACGACTACGGCATGTACTGGTGGGAGCAGGGCCAGCCCAAGTCCGACGGCACGACCACCTGGATCGAGCACGAAATCGACAAGGAGTGGTCCCAGGCCCACAGCATCGTGGCGGTCGACCTCGACGGCGACGGCCAGAACGAGTACGTCACCGGCAAACGCGTTCGCGGCCACGGCGGCAAGGATCCCGGCGGACTGGAGCCCGAATGCGTGTTCTACTACAAGTGGGACAAGACCGCGGGCAAGTTCGTCCGCCACATCATCAGCGATTTCGGCGGCGGCGTGGGCATCGGCATGCAGATTCGCACCGCCGATTTCAACGCCGATGGCCGTATCGATATCGCCGTCAGCGGCAAGACGGGAACGTGGCTGCTCGTCAACGAAGGAGTCAGGTAGGCGGACAATCTGTCAAGCGGGCTCTCATCCCTGGCCGGCAAACCGGCGGCACATCGCCGCGCACTGGGCCGGTTGATCGCTGTACCGATCGTAGATCCCGATGATCACCCCGTCGCTGGGCTTGATCGAGGCGTAGGTATCGCGAAACGCCTGCTCCACCCACTGGCTGCGTTCGGAAAGACGCCCCGCGGCCAGGATCTTGAACGCCAGGCAGGGACGCCTGGTGGCCTGGATCGCCTGGAACATGCGCGGCGGGTCCTTGGGCAGGTAGACTTCGCCGACCGGAATCGGAGCCTGCCCGAGCAGGGCCTCCAACTCCTCGGCGCTGCGATGCCGCTCGTAGACGCAAGTCATGTAGAAGTCCAGATCCCAGCCCTTCGACTCCACGGTATCGACCACGGCGGGCATGTGCGTCGACAGGCCGACAAGCAGTCCGTGGTCGCGAATCTGCTTCAGGAAGTCGTGCACCTTGTCGATGTCTCCCGTCTTGAACAATCGGTCGGTCACCTCCCCGTGATGCGCGCAGCCGATTGCCCCCACTTCTGCCAGCCGTTTCAGGTTCGAGTCGTCCTTGCCCTGGGCCTCCAGCGAAATATAGTGCATCTGGCCGCCTTCGTCGCGAAAGCGCTCGTAGAGATCCACGTTCTTCCCGCTCGACTGCCAGCAGTTGATCCCAACCTCCTGGCAGCGCCGGAGCGTCTTCAGTATCTGTTCCGGCGTGTAATACTCCTTCATCTGCTGGTTGACGAAAATCGACAGATGGGAGCCGCCGTTGAAGGGGTTGGCGCCGCACACCAGCCGCGAAACACGGTGAGGTCCCAACTGAATCTGAGGCAACGCCGAATCGGCTTCTTCCCCGGCTTGGCCCGCGGTTCCCACGGCCGCGGCCACCATCGCCGGAGCGGCTCCGGCCGCACGCAGAAACTCTCGTCGGCTGCTGCCGGTGGATCTGGCCGGCCGTCGTTCTGGTCGATCGTCATGGTACATGGGCTTTGCCTTTCTTCGCGTCTCCCTGGCGGGGTGGTCTCTCTTCTCCCATCCCGGCTGAACGCCGACCGGCGCAAGGTGCCGGTCGGTCGCTGCCGCCCCCGGTGCTTGCGGCATGTCGGGCAGTGTAGTAACCATTTCGGGGCCGGGTCAAGCTGCGACCACAAATCTGGCGCCGACCGTCCGGCAAAGCCGCAATTTGTGCCAGACTGCACTTCCTGATTCTTCGCCTTGCGGTAGAATTGACGTGGAGATCCCACGCCAACCTGCGCACCTCGGCCGCTTCTCATCTCGTGTTTGGCGTGCACCCCGTCCAGGCGGCCCATTGATGCCGTGGAACTCCTGATCGGCAAAGTCCTTTTCTCTTCTTTTCAACCTCCAAAGGTGGACCCTATCCCACACCCTCTGCCCATCGCAACCTCCTGGTCAGATGCGACGCGCGCAGGTTCGAAAACAGGTACCGTAGCGTTTTCATAAGAAGCGCTACGCAAGGGCCGGGCCCCGCCGGATAGCCATTCTTTCGGCGGCAGCCCGGCCTCATTTCTTCTATCGAGCCAGTTTTGCTGGTAGACTGCCCGGTCTGACCGATGGGCCTCTCCCTTCAATCCGGTATGCACCATGGACGCGTTTGTTCAGAAACGACACGAGGAACCCACCGAGCTGGCCGAACCTCGCCAGCTCATCGTGGCCTGCCCCCCCATGCGAAGCAACGTCAATCTGTCGCGAATCGCTCGAACGGCAGGTTGCTGCGGCGTCCGCACCTTGATCTGCTGCGGGACAGGCAAAGTCGTTTCGAAGATCGCCCGCGATAGCCACCAGACCCTCAAGATCGAAGTCCATCGCACCCTCCTGCCGGTGCTGCGACGGTTTGCCGACGAAGGATATCAACTCGTAGGGCTCGAACAGACAACCGGTTCGCAGTCGCTGTTCACGTTCAACTTCGACCGCAAATGCGTCCTTGTCGTGGGCAACGAACGCGCTGGCATCGAGCCCGAGGTGCTGCGCGTTCTCCACCACGTGGTCGAAATCCCCGTCTACGGCATGCCTTACAGCCACAACGCGGCGACCGCCGCTGCCATGGCGCTTTATGAGTACTGTCGCCAGTTCCCGAAGGGATAACCGGGGCACTCCACACCCGCACACTCCTCGTTTCTCAGCAGAACTGCAAAGCAGCAGGCACTCTCCGAACGCCGTCCGCAGAAGTGCCAGAAACCACTGCTTCCCGCGGACGCCCTTTTGGAGAGTGCCTGCTGCTCTTCTTGCCACATCAGGACTTCGCAGTTCTCCTGCCTCGTTTCTTCCGATTCTTGACGCTGCCCAGCGTGGGGGGTCTAATGGAGGAAAAGGAGAGTCCTCGTGGGGCCGGCGGAGTGAGGATATATCGATTCTGCCGACCTGAATGGCGGATTGGGAACATGGGTGAACCTACGACAACTTCGCTCGCCGACTCGCTCGACGTTCCTCAAGAGCTTCGACCACGGCATATCGCGGTCATCATGGACGGCAACGGCCGCTGGGCACAATCGCGCGGCCTACCCCGAATTGAGGGGCACCGGCGCGGGGTGTCAAGCGTCCGCCGCACCGTCGAAGAGTGCGCTCGCCTTGGCATCGAGCAGCTCACTCTCTACTGCCTTTCCAGTGAGAACTGGAAACGTCCGCAACTCGAGCTCGACTTCCTCATGCGGTTGCTGGAACAGTACATGATCGAGGAGCGATCGACGATCCTGGGTCAGAATATCCGAACCTGCGTCATCGGCCGCCGGGAAGGCATTCCCGAGCCGGCCTTGCGGGAGATGGACAAGACCGTTCGCATGAGCCAGACCAATACGGGCCTGCGGCTCTGCCTGGCCATCAACTACGGGGCCCGGGCGGAGATGGTCGACGCCGTAAGACAGGTCGCTCGCGATGTGAAAGAAGGCCGCCTCGATGTCGACGACATCGACGAGGATACCATCGGATCCCGGCTCTACACCGGTGGAATGCCCGACCCCGACCTGATGATCCGTACGGCGGGCGAGATGCGGATCAGCAATTTCCTTCTCTGGCAGATCAGCTATGCCGAGTTGTGGGTGACCGAGACCTACTGGCCGGAGTTTGACGAGGCTCATCTGCATCAGGCAATTCGCGACTACGCCTCTCGGGACCGACGTTTTGGCGGACTGAAGGAAAGGCCTGTGCGATAGGGACCGCGCAACAGGTCCGCAGGATACCACAATATGCTACGCTGGCGTCTTCTCCTGGGAATGCTGATCATTGCCGTGTTGATTGGGCTGTGCTGGCTTGACCATCTGGCCCGGCTGCCCGGAATGTGCCTCTTCCCGCTCGTCGTGGTGGCCCTGTCCATGGCAACCAGCGAGGTCCTCGACCTGGCCCAAGCTGGTGGAATTCGCCCGATTCGGTGGACCGTCTATGTCAGCAACCTGATGGTTGTCTCCGTCGCTTGGGGATCCTCTCTGTACTTCTTCTTCCCGTACGGACGGACCCCCGAAATGTCGGGCTATTCCTCGCCCAACTATCCGGCATCCACCAGCAACTGGATCCTGATGGCCCTTGCTGCCGCAGTGACACTCATCTTCCTGGCCGAAATGCGCCGTTTCGAGCGGCCGGGAGGCGTGACCGTCAATGTTGCGGCCGCTGTGTTCGCCGTTGTCTACCTGGGTACCCTGCTGACCTTTCTCATCCAGCTTCGCATGTCCTGGGGCATTGCCGGCCTGGCGTCGGTCGTCATCGTGACCAAAATGGGCGACATCGGCGCCTACACCATCGGGCGACTGTTCGGACGGAACAAAATGGCCCCGGGCCTGAGCCCCGGAAAGACGATTGAAGGCGCCGTGGGCGCCATCGTTTTCTCCGTCGGGGCCTCCGCGCTCACCTTCCTTTGGCTGGTGCCCTTCATGAATGCCCAAGCCAACCCCGCGCGATGGTGGGGGTGGGTATCCTTTGGTGTGGCTGTATGTATCGCCGGAATCATCGGTGATCTGGCCGAGTCGCTTATCAAGCGAGACGTGCAGAAGAAGGATTCCAGTATGTGGATCCCCGGTTTTGGGGGGGTGCTCGATATTCTCGATTCCCTTCTCCTGGCCGCGCCGGTGGCCTACGCCTTCTGGGCGTTTGGCCTCGTTGGCTGAAAAAGCGGGTTCTCTCAGCCCTCTCCGCACATTATCATATCTCATATCCTCCCACCGCGATGGTTCGAGGCCACACATCGCCTGACGCTTTGGAGAGAGAGTCGATGGCTATCAAGGTGACCTGTCCCAACGGGCATATCCTTCGTGTGAACGACTCGTTGGCGGGCAAGACGGGGTTGTGTCCTACCTGCAAGGCGAGGGTTACCGTGCCGGAACCCCCACGCGACTCGTTGGATGAGAGCGACATCCTCCAGGTGATCGGTCCCTACGATCCTGGCAAGTCCCACTCCGGGCAGCCCAAAACCCCGCTTGACGGTCCCGCCGAGGAGAAGTCATCGAAAGTCGAGATGCGACGCTGCATGAGTTGCGAGCGCGAGATCGAGGCTGAGACTCATATCTGCCCCTACTGCCACCACTACATCGGTGGAGTGGGCGATTTCGGCTGATTCTCCCGCACACCGGCAGGCAGCTTCCCGTGTCGTCGGCTCCGTCAACGAGCTTGAGCTCGCCTTGTTCACGGGCCGCGTTGTCGCCTCGCTGTAGCTGGTCGGGTTGTGCAGCCCTGCGGTAGTCCCTACAATTGTCCCGTCGGCATCCCTCTGGGTGGTGGTGTTCTTTGTCCCATCGGTGGCGAGGGCATGGACTTGGACTCGAATATTGTAGAATGTTGAGAGACACGAACTACCGGTTGGACGAGACCATAAGGCGTCGGTTCCTGGAGCCGACGCCGTGTTTGCTATTGGGATCATGAGTGAAGCCACGATATCGATCGTAAGTTCCGACGCGCTCCTGGTGCTGTTTGGGGCCCGGGACCAGCACGTGCGCGCCATCCGGGATACGCTCGGGGTGAATATCCATGTCCATGACGGCCTGGTGACCATCGAAGGCCAGTCCGCTGCCGTGGCCCGTGCCACCGAACTTCTCGAGCGTTTGAATGGCCAGGCTCGGCGAGATGGAAGTCTCGATTCCGCCGACGTTTCCCGGGCCCTCGCCGAGCTGGCGGCCGGGGAGAGCGTCTCCAATGTTCGTCCCATCGAGGTCTACAACGGCCGTATGGTTCGGCCCCGCACGCCTGGCCAGAGCCGCTACCTGGACGCGATCCGCCAGCACAGCCTTGTGTTCTGCGTGGGACCGGCCGGCACTGGCAAGACCTATCTGGCGGTGGCGATGGCCGCCGGCGATCTGAAAGCCGAGCGAATCCGCAAGATTGTTCTCGTGCGGCCCGCGGTCGAAGCGGGGGAGAGCCTGGGATTTCTTCCTGGCGACCTCCAGGCCAAGATCAATCCCTACCTGCGCCCCCTTTTTGATGCCCTGCGGGAAATGATGGAGCACGACATGATCCGCCGCTACATGGAGGAGGATCTCATCGAAGTGATCCCTCTGGCCTACATGCGCGGGCGGACCCTCAACGACGCGTTCATCATCCTCGACGAGGCGCAGAACACCACAATCTCGCAGATGAAGATGTTCCTCACTCGGATGGGCACCGGTTCCAGGATTGTCGTCTCGGGCGACACGACCCAGGTGGATCTGCCGCGAGAAACCCAAAGCGGCCTGACCGATGCCCTGAACCGGCTGCGCGGAATCGAGGGCATCGCGTCGGTTCAGTTGACCCGCACCGACATCGTCCGCCACCGCCTGGTTCAGGAAATCGTCGACGCCTACGAGCGAGATGCCCACCGGCGTCCCGTACCGCGGGGATCCATGCGGCAGAACCAGTCCTCCCGTCGGCAAAGTGATCGTTGAAGGAGCGCGAAGACTTCAGTCATGGCCACTGGTGGTAGAAAACGAAAACGCTTGGATCGGGTCGCCGCACTTGAGCTCCCACCCAACCACTGGGAACGCGTGTTGGCCAACATGCGCCATCCGGACGTTCTTGTGCGGATCGGTCTGGCCGCTGCCACCGCCCTCCTGCTGTGCGTGGTCGTCCGAGCCTGGGATCTGCCCTTCCCCTACCGTTCGGGTACCCGGCCGCCCCGGGATATCGCGACCCGGGTTGCCTTCTCCGTCCAGAATCCGACCGAAACACGTGCCCGCCAGGACCGCGCCCGCTGGCAGGTCCCCTGTGTCTTCGTTCGCGATCGCCAGCCGCTGGTCCGGCTGGAAGAGACTCTCAAGAATACCGTGCTGGAGTTTCTGGCCGCGCCGTCGTACGACGAGATGGCTCACCCCGACGCCTGGCGAGGGTTCATGCCGGCAACGTCCGATCGGGCGCCCAGCGACAAGGAACTCCGCGAAGGCTTCGACCTGTTCCGAAAAATGCTCGCCGGGGACGAGGACCTCAAACGTTTTGCCGGCGCCGTCAAAGGGGCCCTCGAGGAATACGACTCCAAGGGGCTGCTGCGATCCATCACCAGGAAGGAAGCGGAGGCTCGTTTCGGCGAGGGCGATCGCGGCCGGATCGTTGTTCGCCAGTCCCCTCAGGACCCGCAGGGGACCGTCGTCAACATCGAGGACGTCTTGATCGGCAATGCCACGCAGTTGCGCCAGCGGCTGGAGTCCCGGCTGGGCGAACAGGAGCTGTCGGGCGTGACCGATTTCGTGTTCGCATGGATCCACGCCAACCTCCCCGATACCCTGGTGCTGGACGAAACAGCCACGAAAGCCGCCTTCGACAAGGCCGTCGCGGCCGTTGAGCCGGCAACCATCGAGTACGAGCCGGGCGAGCGGGTTGTTGCGGCCGGTACCGTGCTCAGAGGCGAGCAACTGGAATTGCTGCGACGCGAGCATCAGGCGGCCAATGCTGCCGAGCCGCTCCTCGACAAGCTCTCTCGAGTGCTGGCCGCCTACCTGCTGTTTGCCGCGGTGCTGGCACTCTGGGGGATCTACCTGCTTGCCCATCACCCCGTCCTTCTGGACAATCTCCGGCAACTCTCGCTCGTCGCGTCGCTGCTGGTGATCACCGTGGGTGCCGCCGTTTGGGCATCCGACGATGCCTGGCGAGCCGAACTGATACCCATCCTCCTGTTCGGACAGGTCCTTTCCATCGCCTTCGATCGGCAACTGTCGCTCCTGGCCGCCGGAACGGCTGCCCTGGTCGTCGTGATCGGCACCGGCCATGGCGTCGGCGCGCTCTACGTCCTGTGGGGAGTGGCCGCGGCCGCGGTGCTGCAGTTGAACCGCATCCGAAGCCGCAGCAAGCTGATCTTCGTGGGACTCTATGCCGCAATCGCCGCCTTCTTCCTGACACTGATCGCCGGGCAACTCGCCTTGCAGCCCTTCTCCCTGGATCTCCTGGCGATTGCCGGCCGCAACACCCTGTGGACGATCGCCGCAGGGTTCGTCATGCACGGCCTGCTGCCGTTTGTCGAACGGCTGTTCGGCGTCCTGACCGATATGAGTCTGCTCCACCTGGGCGACGTCTCCCACCCCCTGCTCCAGGAACTGGTCCGCCGGGCGCCCAGCACCTACAACCACTCGATCACCGTCGGCGCAATGGCCGAGGCGGCCGCCGATGCCATCGGCGCCAGGGGGCTTCTGGCCCGCGTGGGAGCCTACTTCCACGACATCGGCAAAATGCTCAAGCCCAACTACTTCATCGAGAATCAACCGCCCAACGAAAACCGGCACGAGTCGCTGGTCCCCCAGATGAGCACGCTCGTCATCGTCGCCCACATCAAGGACGGGGCCGACCTGGCCCGGCAGCACCGGCTCCCGACGCCGATCATCGATTTCATCGAACAGCACCACGGCACCACCCTCGTCGAGTACTTCTACGGCCGGGCGAGCGAGCAGAAACAGAACGATCCGGATGGCGGTGAGGTCGAAGAATCCTCGTTCCGATACCCCGGACCAAAGCCCCAGATCAAGGAAACCGCCGTGCTCATGCTCGCCGATGCGGCCGAAAGCGCCTGCCGGTCCCTCGTTGAGCCCGGCCCCGCCAGGATCGAGGCCCTCGTGCGGGAAATTGCCGAACGCAAGCTGGAAGACGGCCAGTTCGACGAAAGCGGCCTCACCCTGCGCGAACTGCGGACCGTCGAAGACAGCATGATCAAGTCGCTCATCGCCAACTATCACGGGCGCATCAAGTATCCCGACCAGAAACCCGCTTGAGAGTACCTCTCCTGTTCAATAACCCACCAACCATTGAGATCGCCAATCAGCAATCGGCCGTCACGATCGACGAAGACCTGATCCGTCAGGCCGTTGCAGAGATCCTGGCGGGTGAACGCGTCGCCCGCGGCCAGGTCAGTGTGGCCGTCGTCGATGACCCCACGATTCACACCCTCAACCGCGAGCACCTCCAACACGACTACCCCACTGACGTGATCAGTTTCCTGTTCCAGGCCCAGGCAGAAAGCCTCGATGGCGAAGTGATCGTCAGTGCCGACACGGCCCGCAGCGTGGCCGCCGAGATGGGCTGGCCGGCCGAAAATGAACTCCTGCTGTACATTGTTCACGGTGCCCTCCACCTGGTCGGCTATGACGATCAGTCCGACACCGATCGCCGGGAAATGCGAAACCGCGAACGCCACTACCTGGCTCGTTTCGGCCTGGTTCCGCCCTGGCACGACCTCGAAGAATAACCGGATGCTCCGGAAGTGTCGCTTGTCGAGTCATGGAGCCACGCTTGCTGACATTGGGAACCAGTCCATCGTCCGCCCCTGATCCTGTACGTGTCCTTTCAGTTGTCCTCGCAAGGTACGCCCTCACGTCATGACCGTTGACTTGCTGTTCTGGATCGCGATTGCCGCGATGCTCGTCACCTGTTTTGCGGCGATCGGCGCTCGATCGCTGGCCGGCTTCTCCCGCCACGAAATGGAGGAAGTCTGCCGCCGAAGAGGGGCTCCGCATCGGCTGGGAGACATTCTCAAGCACTACGATCGCTTCGCCCTGGCAGCCGAGACCTTTCAGGTCCTGGGCACGGCGGCCGCGGTGGCAGCCACCCTTCGCTGGACTCGCCTGCGATTCTACCAGGGAACGATTCCCGATGAGTCCCAGATGCTGATCGTCGTGGCCGCCTGTTTCGCCATTCTGCTCGTGATCGAGATCTGGATACCCTGGACCGTCGCCCGGCTCTGGGCGGAACCCTTTCTCTTTCTCACCTGGCCCCTTTGGGGCATCGTCAGCGTCCTGGCCTCGCCCTTCGTGTTCGGGGCCCACTTCGTCGACATGGTGTTCCACCGCCTGGCCAATCGCAGGCAGGACAATCCCGACGAGGAGTCGTTCGAAGACGAGATCCGCACGATCGTCACCGAGGGACACCGCGAAGGCGCCATCGAAGAAGATGCTCGGGAGATGATCGAGGGAGTGATCCAGCTCAGCGACGTGGTCGTCTCCGAGATCATGACCCCCCGCACCGATATGGTCTCGATCCCCCGCTCGTTGACTTGGCAGGAGGCCCTCGATTTCGTCGTCAAGGTGGGGCATACCCGCATCCCGGTCCACGAGAAGACTCGCGACGATATCGTGGGCATCCTCTATGCCAAGGATCTCCTGCCTGAATTGGCCAAAGGGCCCGATGAACCGAGGGTGCCCTGGACCTCGCTGCTGCGCGAGCCGAATTTCGTGCCCGAAACCAAGCCGGTCGATGTCCTCCTCCAGGAGTTCCAACGCGACCGCACCCACATGGTCGTCGTCCTCGACGAATACGGCGGCGTCTCCGGCCTGGTTACCATGGAAGACGTTCTCGAAGAGATCGTCGGCGAGATCGTCGACGAGTACGACAAGGATCTGGTCGACGGAATTCGACTCGTCGACGAACACCTGGTCGAGGCCCTCGGAAAGGTCCATATCGACGAGATCAATGAACGCCTCAACCTCGAACTGCCCGAGGACGGAGATTTCGACACCATCGCCGGCTATATCTTCACCGAACTCGGGCACGTGCCGGTTGAAGGCGAGCAGCTCACCCGGCAGAATGTTCGCTTCACGGTGGTCGAAGCCACCCGACGCCGAATCGAACGCGTCCGCATCGAAATCCTCGATCGCGACTTGCGAGAAAAGGTCTCCTGAGGGCACCCCCGCACTCAATGTCCTCCGAAAAAGCCACAGCAATCGTGCTGCGAACGATCGACTTCAGCGAGTCGAGCCTCGTGGTGACCCTCTTCACCCGCGAATTTGGCAAAATAGGCGGACTGGCGAAAGGGGCAAAACGCCTCAAAGGCCCGTTCGACTCTGCTCTTGACCTGTTGGCCCTTTGTCGAATAGTCTTCCTCCGCAAATCCTCGGAGGCTCTGGATTTGCTGACGGAGGCCAAGCTCCAGCGGCGGTTCCGGGTCACCGGCCCCGGATTGGAAGGTCTGTATTCCGGATACTACGTCGCGGAGCTGCTGGCCGAGATGACCGACCAGTATGACCCCCACCCGGGACTGTTCGATCTGGCCGACGAGACGCTGGCCGGATTGTCGGCGGGAGAAGACGCCAGTAAACGGTTGCTGCGTTTCGAGTTGGGTGCCCTGCGCGAGCTTGGCCACTTGCCCGCGCTGGAGTGTTGCGCGGAGTGTGCCAAACCAATTCCATTGTCGGGACGTATTAGCTTTGGGCTCCTCGACGGGGGCGTGTTGTGCCCCCGCTGCCGCCAGTACAAACGGCAGGTTGCGTCCGTCTCCGCGGGGGTCCTGAAAATAATGGCCCAGTTCGCCGGTTCCGACGAACGATGGCAACGTATCGAAATTGACAGGCGAAGTCACGGAGAGCTTCGTGGATTGCTGAACCATTTCATCTGCCATTTGCTCGGGCGAAAACCCAGGTTGCAGGCATTTCTAGGGCGGCTCGAGGCCACCTGATACGAAAAGAGGACAAGGATGTCCCGGAAGATACTGGACGTTCTGCCAATCGCGGCAACTCTTGTCGCCTTCGCTGCGGCAACCCCCGGCTGCGGCTCGCTGCCCAAATCGAACCGGGACACCCTCGGGGGCGCACGCGAGTCTTCGTCAGTATCCCCATCGGATGGCCAGGTCCAGCAGGCCTCCGTGGATCGCTCCATCCCGGGCGAGGTCTCCGACGACGCGGTCGTGGCCGCTATGGTCGACGCTGCGGAGGAGGAAGACGATGGCTTCGACCTGGAGGACCTCGATCCCGCCAATCTGTATCGGTCGACCCGCGACGCACTCGGCTACGGGCCCGACGAGGGAATTGCCAACGAGCTGTTCCGTGAGGCGGAGGAACTGGCCAGGGCGAAGGAGCACAAGGAAGCGGGCAAAAAGTTCATCGCCGCCGCCAAACGCTGGCCCGACTCCGGCCTCGAGGAAGATGCCCTGTTCCTGGCCGGCGAGAATTTCTTCGCGGCCGACGAATACCCCGACGCCCACCGGGCCTATCAGAAACTGCTCAAGAAGCACGACTACACCCACTACATGGACGATGTCACTCGGCGCCTGTTCGCCATCGCCCGTTACTGGGAAGAGTGTGCCCGCCGCGATCCGTCATTCCGCTCCCCGATCAATATGACCGACGACTCACGCCCGTGGATCGACTCGGTCGGCTACGCCCTGAAGGCCTACGACGACATCCGCATGCACGATCCCACCGGCCCCCTGGCCGACGATGCGGTCATGGCGACCGCCAACTCCTACTTCGTGCACGGCCGCTTTGAAGATGCTGCCCGGCACTACGACCTGATCCGCACCGAGTACACCAAGAGCGAGTTCCAACTGAAAGCCCATCTGCTCGGAATCGAAAGCTGGCAGCGGGTCTATCAGGGAAGCTACTACGATGCCGCTCCCCTCGAGAAGGCTGCCGAAGTTGCCGACCAGGCGCTGGTCCAGTTCGGACCGGAACTGGGCGAGGAGCGGCCCCGTGTCATCGAGGCTAAGAACAAGATCGTCGAGGAGAAAGCCAATCGCGAGCTGGTCATCGCCCGCTACTACGACAAAAAGAAGAGCTACGGCGCGGCCCGCTTCTACTACGACGCCATCATCAAGGACTATCCCCATACCACCGCCGCCCAGCAAGCCCGCCAGCGGATGGGCGAGATCCAGGGCCTGCCCGACAAACCTGAAAACCATCTCGCGTGGTTCACCGACATGTTTGAACGCGAACAGTACGATTGACCCGCAGCCGCGGCAGCCCCGCACGCGCCCTGCCGCCTTCCGACCCCCGAGTCCTGCCACGTCAGATGGCCGCATCCAAACTAAACCCCTTCTTCCCGGCGGTCCGGGTGCGAAACGATATGGCCCTTCCCTGCCACTTCCCACGCTGCACGCCCCAACGGCACGGCCCGCTGGCCCGCGGCGGTTTCCTGCTGGCCTGCGTCTGCCTCATGACGGGCTGTGCCACGCCCTATCAGATCGGCAACCATTCCCTCTACCCCCAGGACGTCCGCACCGTCTACGTCCCGGTTTTCGATTCCGACAGCTTCCGGCGAAATCTGGGAGAGCGGCTTACCGAGGCCGTCATGAAGGAGATCGAGAACAAGACCCCCTACAAGGTCGTGAGCACGTCCAGCGCCGACAGCATTCTGAGCGGGCGGATCGTCGGCGAAACCAAACGCGTCGTGGCCGAAAACCGCTACGACGACACCCGCCAACTGGATGCGAGCCTCCAGGTCGAGGTGAGCTGGATCGACCGCAGCGGCGGTATTCTCTACGAAGGCTCGGTGACCTTGCCGCCCGAATTGAGCCTGGTCAGTTCGTCGGCCAGGTTCCTGCCGGAGTATGGCCAGTCGGGAGCCACGGCCCAGCAGCAGGCAATCCAGCGCGCCGCCGAGCAGATCGTGGGCATGATGGAGGCTCCCTGGTAGCTCCCGGAGGCCGGCGGCACTACACTGGACCGGACCGTCGTCCCTCCGCGCTCTCCGGACCAGGATCCCGCCTCGAGAGGCCGCCCCGGCAAGATCCTGGTGCTCCTTCAAGTCGGATCCCCAACAAACTCGCCGCGTTTCATGTCTGCTTCACGGATCGATCACTGGCGGTTGGCCAAGCGGGTCCTCCAGTTCGGATCGCGCCCGCTCCTCATGGGGATCGTCAACGTCACTCCCGACAGCTTCTCCGATGGCGGCCGTTTCTTCGCCACACAAGCCGCCGTGGCCCATGGGCTGGAACTCGTGCGGCAGGGAGCCGATCTGCTGGACATCGGCGGAGAGAGTACCCGTCCCTACGCGGACCCGGTGAGCGAAGCTGAGGAATTGCGCCGCGTCCTGCCGGTCATTGAGCAGCTCGCCGGGCAGGTCGAGGTCCCCCTCTCGATCGATACCTCGAAGCCGGCTGTTGCCCGCCACGCCCTCGCAGCGGGGGCTCAGATCATCAACGACATCACCGGGGCAGCCGATCCGGCGATGGTCGAACTCGCCTGCCAGCAGCAGGTCGGCCTGTGCGTGATGCACATGCGCGGCACCCCGCGCACCATGCAGGACGAACCGGTCTACCAGGATGTGGTCGGCCAGGTCCTCGACTTCCTCCGCAGCCGCCGCGACATGCTCGTCGCAGCCGGAATCGAGCAGGACCGGATCGCCATCGATCCCGGCATCGGGTTCGGAAAGACCACCCGGCACAATCTCGACCTGCTCCGCAGCATCGCTCGGTTCCACCAGCTCGGTTGTCCGCTGCTGGTGGGGCCTTCCCGGAAACGTTTCATCGGCGAGGTCCAGCCCGACCACCAGGCCGACCGGACGGCCGGAACGATCGCCTCCGCGCTGGCGCTGGCGCAGCGCGGAACCCATGTCCTCCGGGTTCACGATGTGGCGGCCGTCCTGCACGCCCTGCGGGTCTTCGAGGCGTGCGGCGGAATGGACACAAATTGCCCCAGTGGCGAGGCCGGCATTCCGCGATAGGCGATCGTCGCCTGGGCAAAATTCGCAGCGTCCCTCCTGCCGCCCAGCCCCGCAGTTCGTCCGCTCCTCCTCGCCGGCCCGCTCCCAGTCCCGTGCCTCACTCCCCGCCCCGGCCGACATCGGCGCAAGCCGCGGTCGCCTGGAGCGTTGATTCCGACTCTGGGAGCCCAGTGCGATTGGTGCACGCTGCGCTCTGGCGATGCCCGCGCGCACCCCGAGCCGTCCTGTGCTCTCCGGGGAAGGTCGCGCCAATCATCCAACAGCGCAACCTGAAAGACTACCGCAACCGCGGCATCCGTAAGCCCACGAACGAGGCAATCCCGGGAGGATTGCCGACCCAACGCCGTCTACTCGCGAGGGCGAACAGCGCCGGTCAGGCCGCTGTAGTCGAACCGGTCTTCTGGGTGCCAAAGGGGGAAGCCGCGGCGAATACGCTCCGCCAGCACTTCCAGCTTGGCCTTCGAACCGGCCGGGGCGTCCGTGGGCTTGAACTCTTCGCAGTCAACAGGTGCGAAGTCCTCGTCGTGGCCACACTCAAGGATGGCCTCAAATACGTTCCTCATGGCTGTAAAGCACTCCCAACAACAAAAAGTGTAGATAGTCCGGCGAGAACCTTCCGATTCGAGACGCACCACCGTCTCGGGAGACCGGACCGACACCGCCCAAGTGCCTAGAACCTGTGCGAACTGCTCACACCCAAAAGAGTGGTAGTCCGCCTATGGCATAGACATCCAATTATCTTCAGGCCCTTTCTTGTGTCAATAGGCAGATACCCAATTTTTCAAAGATTTCTTCCCTCTCTCTCTACGACACGCCACGGCCGCAATGGGTTCCTGTGCTCGTCGCGATTCTCTTCACAGTCCCGGCCTGCTCGCCAGAAGTGTGGTCTCGATGAAGACGCCACGCCGCGAACCGTTCGTCCGTCCAGCCGCACAAACACCGCGTTGCTGGGCTGCGTACTCCCGGCCGCAAACGCGTTCATCGCCGCGATCTGCCGTGCTTCGAACTGCCCGCCGCTGCCGGGAGACTTCCACCCGGTCCTAGCGGGAGATCAGCCCGAAATCCAGGCCGAACACCCAGATCATCAGGCCCAGCAGCAGGAACAGGCCCACATAGCTCAACCCCACCTGGACGTTCTCGCTCGGCGGTTTCCCGCGGATCCCTTCGTAGGCCAGAAAGACCATGTGCCCCCCGTCCAGCACCGGAATCGGCAGGAAGTTGATCACGGCCAGATTGGCGCTGATGATGCAGAGAAACAGCAGCAGGTCCGTGAACCGCGATGAGGCCGCCTGGTAGGCCACCTTCACAATCGTCCAGGGTCCCCCCATCATCCGCGGTGAAATCTGCATCGAACTCACCTTGCCGATGAACTGAAACACCACCATCAGCGAGTTCTTCGTCTCTTCCACACCATTGGAGATGGCCTCGCCCAGCGAACCTGCCCGGACAAAAGTCTCCTTGGGCATCAAGTGGAAACCGCGGTCGGGAAAATACCACCGATCATCCGTGGTCCAGCCCAGCTTGGCGGTCTTGCCTCCCTCCATCTCCAGTTCCAGGGTCGTGTCCGGCAGAAGAATCTGAAGAGTGTACACGAAGAAGGTCCAGGTCATTTCCTCTTTTCCATCCTTCACCATCTCGACCTTCTCGTTCGGCTGCTCGAGATCCTTGGGGATCCCCAGCCGCTTTCGTGTCGCCTTGTCGGGGCCGATCGGGGTGACTGCCTTCACCACGTCGCCCGGTTTGATTCCCGCGTTTTCCGCAGGCGAGCCTTTCTCCACCGACGCCACGCGCCGTGTCACCTGGAGCGTGACTCCCAGCGCCGGCACCGACGTGTGTTCGGTTCCGTAAAGCGGCAGTTCGTACCAGTCCACCTTTCGGAGCTCCACCTCCACGGGCTCGCTGCGCCCTTGGAGCAGCAGCAGCGCCGACGGCGCCTTTCCGCTTGCCTGCGCGGCGGCCGTTTCGTACTTCTTCCGCAGTCGGTCCCCCAGCGTCATCGCGTCTCCCAGGGGCTCGCCGTCGACGGCAACAATCGTGTCCCCTGCCTTGAGCCCGGCCTTCGCGGCCGGTGAATTCGCCTGGACCGCATCGATCGGCCCCGTTTCCATCACCATGCCCAGATTCCGCATCGGGCGCGGTGGAACCTCGATGGTCACCTCCTCCGCGGCTGCCCCCTCCTGGTTCCCCCCTCGCCGCACCGTCACCCTCATCGCTTCATCGCGACAGATCGCTTCCATCCGGTGAAACTCGTATCCCGTGCTGACCGCTCGGTCGTTCACGGCAACAATCACGTCCCCCGGCTCGAATTTCGCCGTACCCTGGTCGGCTGCCGATCCGAAACCGATCGGATCCTCGTCGCGAAGCGTTGTTGTGTTCGGGCCCTGGATGCCGATCGTCGGCAGCCGATGGTCGAGATCCGGTTCCACCACAACCCGCACCGGCTCATCGACCCCCGGACGCTCGACCACGATCGGCAGCCCATCCTCCAGGCTGCCAAACACGGTGGCCTCCCGGACCCTCTCGAAATTGCTGATCGCCTTGCCTGCAATCTCGATCACCCGATCGCCCGTCCGCAAGTCCGCTCGCCAGGCGGCCCCACCCGGGGCTATCAGCCCCAGTTCGCTGTCGGCCTTGTAGACTCCCATGCCGTAGGCCACCGTGGCCACCGCGAAGGCGAAAACCACGTTCATCAGCACGCCCGCCGAGATGATCGCCATCCGTTGGGGCACGCTCTTCGATAGATAGCTCTGAGGATCGTAAAGGGCGGCCTCCGCGGCCTTGATGTCCAACGCTTCCCCCGGCTTGTCGTCCGCCTCTCCAGGGGCGGGCTTTCTCTCCGCCGCCAGGCTCTTGGCCCGCTCGATCTCCTCGCGCAGACGCCCGGGGTTGTCCTCCTGCCCCAGCATCTTCACGTAGCCCCCAAGCGGTAGAACACCTATCCCAAACTCGGTCTCGCCCCAGCGGAATTTCAACAGCTTCCAGCCGAAGATGTCGAACCAAATGTAGAACTTGTCGCACCTTACCCCGCACATCCTCGCTACAATAAAATGTCCCCACTCGTGAACAATAATTAGCATGTTCACGCCTACCAGCACCAGGATCACCGCCTTGGTTACCGTGAGAATCGTGCTGAGAAGGCTGGGGTCGGGGGTAACTGCTGTCAGGAATGAATCCAACGTTCAATCTCCTCGCGGGCCCAAAGGTCCAGGGTGTGGAGTTGATCCAGGTTCGGATCGCTCAGGAATGGATGATTGTCAAGGATGTCCCGGCACGCCGGAACAATCTGGTCGAAACGGATTCGCCGCTCGAGGAACGCTGCCACCGCCGCCTCGTTCGCCCCGTTCAGAACAGCACCTGCGGTCCCCCCCGAACGGGCAACTTCCAGCCCCAGCGACAACGCCGGAAAACGATCGAAATCGGGCGGGTGGAACTCCAGGGCCACCGGACCCGCCCAGTCCAGCTTGTTGGCCACTCCCTCGCATCGCTCCGGCCAGGTGAGGGCATATTGGATCGGAAGTCTCATGTCCGGGGGGCTTAGTTGAGCTACCACCGATCCATCTATGTATTCTACCATCGAATGCACGACCGACTGCGGGTGGATCATGACCGTGATCTGGTCCGGCGACAGCCCAAACAGCCAACGCGCCTCAATGATCTCCAGAGCCTTGTTCATCATGGTCGCCGAATCGACCGTGATCTTCGGACCCATATTCCATGTGGGGTGGGACAGGGCCTCCTCCACGGTAACATGGGCAAGCTGCTCCCGCGTGCGGTTCCGGAACGGTCCCCCGCTGGCCGTTAGGATGATGCGGCGAACCTCCTCCGCACGCCCCGCCTGCAGGGCCTGGAATACCGCGCTGTGCTCGCTGTCGACCGGCAGCAGACGCGCCCCAGTCCGCCTCGCCAGGTCCATCACCAGGGGGCCGCCCACCACCAGGCTCTCCTTGTTGGCCAGTGCCACCGTCTTGCCGGCTTGGATCGCCGCCCATGTCCCCCGCAGTCCCGCACTGCCCACCACGGCCGAAACCACCACATCCACCTCCGTCGCCGACGAGATCTCCTCCATCCACTCGGATCCAACCAGGACCTCCGTCTCCCCCGCCAGATCCGACAAATCGTGGGTTCTCGCCGCCTCCGGGCAGGTAATCACGATCCGCCTGGGATGAAACTGCCTGGCCTGCGCCGTCAGCCGTGCCACGTTTCCGTGGGCCGAAAGGGCAACCACGCGCAGCGATCCCCCAGAAGCGGCAATCACCTCGAGTGTGCTCCGCCCGATGCTCCCGGTGGAACCGAGAATCGCTACGTTCTTAGGGGGGCGACGCATCCGGTCTGCTGTGTTCCGTTCCGACTAATGTGCTGCAATTGGCTGAAGGTCCATCGCCGGATCTGCGGATCGGACGCAGCCGCGACAAAACAAACCAGGTTCCCGACTCCTCCCACGCTGCCCCGCCGCCCGCCGCCAGACCCCCGAGGCACATTCTGGAGCAACGCCCACCCGCCCCAACACACACACGGACAGTCCAGTGCTCTGTCTCAGCAAAAAACTGAGATCGAGGCTGCGAAACAACCCGGCGATTGTCGCATGATTCTACGCCGTTGATCCCAAAACCAAGCTGTGACACAGCACTGGCATAAGCCGGTTATTGTAGGTGGGCCTCCAAAGCCTAACAAGTCGGCCTTGCCGGCCGTTCGTTTCGAACCTGACCTGCGATCTGTACGTTCTGGAGCGACCCGCAATCCAGAAAATCGCGTAAGATATCAAGGCAGGCCGAATGATGACGCCCCTTCGCGTCGAGGCCATACAAAGGGCCTGCCCCAGAACGGCCAAAGGCCTCCCACAGGTGGAGACCGCAGCCGCAACTGTCCTGCTGTCGGCTCGAGCACTCCCCACGCGCCCATCGAAGAAGGTGTCCACGACCGGGAGGATTTCCCCTGTTCGAGGGGGCTTGTGTAACCCATAACACGATCAACCATGGTGCCCGCCGCCCGCCGGGGCTCTCTCGTTTGCCCAGCGGCGCGGACCCAGCTTTCGGTCCGCATCGCCCCAGCGACCTCCGGAAGCCGCCTGATCGCACCATCACCAACAGTCTTCGACGGAACCGATTCTCTTCCGATGGACGAAAACCGCCCAGATCCGCCGCGTACTCCCAGCGAGAAGAAGTCGTCGCCGGCCGGGGGAAGCACCCTCTGGATTGGCGTGGGAGTGGTTCTCATCATTCTGTTTGCCGCATCGCTCATTCGCAGCCCCAGGCGAGTCGAGTTGCCGCTGACCGAACTGAAACGCCTCATTTCCCAGGGTGCGCCCGGTTCCAAGGACAATCCCAACCCGTCGATCACGGTGGTCGAGAACCGGGGCAAGGAGAAGCAGCGCACCGTCAAATACTCCAATCTTGTCGTGCGGCAAGTGGGGCCGGAACGGATCACGGGGACCGTGACCAGGCAGATCGTCGCTCCCCCCGCTCAGGCAGCCCCGCCCGAGGCCAATGTCGAATTCGTCTCCAACTGCTGGGGCGTGGAAGAGGGCAACGATGAACTCCTCGCACTGGCCTACGACAAAGGGTTCGTCAACATCAGCGGCGAAGATGTCTCCACCTTCTGGAAGAACTACGGCCCCCTGGTCTTTCTCCTTCTCATCATGCTTCCCCTCTTCCTGATCATGATGCGCCGCATCAGCGGGGCGGGGGGCGCGATGGCCTTCGGCCGGAGTCGCGGCAAACTGTTCGCCCAGGAAGACATCGAGGAAACCTTCAACGACGTCGCCGGAATCGATGAGGCCGTCGAAGAACTCCGCGAGGTCGTCGAGTTTCTCAAGAATCCCGACAAGTATCGCATTCTCGGCGGGCGAATTCCCAAGGGCGTTCTCCTGGTTGGCCCTCCGGGAACCGGCAAGACGCTCCTGGCCCGCGCGATCGCCGGCGAGGCCGGAGTCCCCTTCTTCAGCCTCTCCGGTTCCGATTTCGTCGAAATGTTCGTCGGCGTCGGGGCCGCCCGCGTGCGCGATCTCTTTCAGCAGGCCGAATCCAAGGCGCCCTGCATTGTCTTCATCGATGAACTCGATGCCCTCGGCAAGACTCGCGGCACCAGCATCGTCGGCGGGCATGACGAACGGGAGCAAACGCTCAACGCGCTCCTGGTCGAAATGGATGGGTTCAGCCCCAATAGCGGGACCATCGTGATGGCCGCCACCAATCGGCCTGAAACCCTCGATCCCGCCCTGCTCCGCTCCGGGCGATTCGACCGCCAGGTGCTCGTCGACCGGCCCGACGTCCGCGGACGCGAGGCGATCCTCAAGGTCCACGTCAAGAATGTCAAACTCGATGGAGACGTGGATCTGAAGAAAGTCGCTGCCATCACGTCGGGATTCGTTGGCGCAGATCTGGCAAACCTGGTCAACGAGGCCGCACTCCTGGCGGCTCGCAACAGCAAGCAGTCCGTCACCATGGTGGAGTTCAATGAGGCGGTCGAACGGGTGACCGCAGGGCTCGAAAAACGCCAACGCCTGATCCAGGAAGACGAAAAACAACGGGTCGCCTATCACGAGAGCGCCCACGCCCTGGTGGCCTATTGCCTGCCAAATACCGATCCGGTCCACAAGGTGTCGATCATCCCCCGTGGGCTGGCGGCTCTCGGCTACACGATGCAGCGCCCCGAAGGCGACCGGTACCTCATGACCCAGAGCGAATTGGAGAGCCGCATCCAGGTGCTGCTCGCCGGTACCGTGGCCGAAGAAATCGTCTTCAAAGACGTCTCCACCGGCGCCCAGAACGACCTGGAAAGAGCCACCGAGATCGCTCGTCGCATGGTCATGGAGTTCGGCATGAGCCGGCTGGGGCGCGTCGCCTATCGGGAGACCCCGGGCAATATCTTCCTCGGAGGCGGCGCGGAGATACCCCGCGATCGCTACTACAGCGAACGCACGGCCCGTGAGATTGACGAGGAGATCCGGCGAATCATCGACGAGTGCCTCGAACATGTCCGCCATATTCTCGAAGCCCGCAAAGAGGCCCTTGTCGCCCTGGCCACCAGGCTCATCGACAAAGAGGTCATCAACTACGACGAACTCAAACAGATCGTCGAAGAGGCCTCGCCAAGTCCCAAGATCGTGCCGGGTACGGAGGGAACCGTCAAACGCCCGCCGGTCCCCAAGACGCCCGAGCGCCAGGCAGATAGTCCCCCGCGAGAGACCGGCGAAATCAGCGGCTGAGCAAGTGTCTCGCCATCGGCAACCACCGCAGGGCAGGTTCGTGGCCTCTCTTCTGCGCAGGTGCCAGTCCTGTCCCGCAGGCAAAGAGCCGGAATCCCGCATGGGTCGTTGGGCAGGCCTTGAGCGAGCTTCCTGGTCTCACCCGCCAGACTTCCCTGCCCCGCTGCCGGGAATTAAGAGGGCAACTGCCGGCGTCTGCGCGATCGATCACCGGGGCTGCCAGCAAAAGCCCGGCTTCTGGCGGTTTCTCGCTGGGTGGCCAAAACCACCTTCTCACGCAGCGATCAAGAATTCCCGGGAGCCGGTCGAGGCGGAAAGAGCTGATCCAGACGCCAGTTGTACGTCCGCTCCAGCGCCAGACGCACCACGCCGGTGATCTCGCGGCGCGAAACCGGCTTGGCCAGCACGGTAAACACGCGAAGAATGCGGGCCTGCTCCACGATCCGGTCGTCAAGGTTGGCCGACATCAGAATGCATGGCAGAAGGGCCTTGAACTGCTTCAGACGCCGGATCGTCTCCAGGCCCGTCAGCTTCGGCATGTGCATGTCGAGCAGCACCAGATGCACCTCTTCCCGGCGCACGATCTCCACCGCCTCTTCCCCGTCCGCCGCCGTGAGCGTTCGAATGCCGTGAGGCTCGAACACGAACTGCAGCGTCTCGCGGAAGGCGAGATCATCGTCAGTGATCAAGATGGAGGGTGCTGGCGTCGACATGGCGTCGCTCACAATCCCACAACAAACCCCGTGCTTCCCGAGCCGTCGCCCGGTACGTTTGGCGGCGTCTTCCCCAACTGCGACTCGACAGGAGACTACCACCAACCAGATCCCTTAAGCAAGTTGAATACCAATTCCGATGAATCCACCCGCCGCCCGCCTCGGTCGACACAAATTCTATCCCAATAATAACTTAATCCTTGTTGCTGGCAACAAGGATGTCGGCACCCCAACTGCCATAGTCCCCAGATCCTTCCCTTTCCGGGCCCGTTTTGGTGCCATTATGGCAGATTCCGTACCCCTGCAAGCCGAAACCGCCACAACCTGGCTCACACCATACATCTCCCTCTCAGCCGCAGTTACCCCAGTCTGGTCCGCTGCCCAAGCTGCCCTCCTCGACCGTCCTCGACCGTCCTCGACCGCCATCGACCACACTGGCTGCCCCCCCCAGTTAGGCCGGCTCGCTGGGCTCCTGCCTCTTCGCATCGTCTGGGCGGCAACCGTCGCCTCCACAGGCGGCCCATCGCGCTCCGCCCTGAGAATCCCGTCAAGAGCACTCGACGGACCTGCGAGAACAACCGCCAGGTTGCCGAATTAGCCGGCTCATGGATATACTTCCCCAGCTTACTGATCACCCCCACCAAAAGGTGCCGACGTGCAATTCTCTGATTGCGCTTCCATCTTCGGCCGTCACGAGTTCCTTGTTCGACGGCTCCACTCCCTCAGTGGGTTGATTCCGATCGGGGGGTATCTCGCCTTCCATCTTGCCACCAATGCGGCCATTCTCGACGGTGTCGACGCCTACCAGCATCGAGCCAATCAGATCCATCAGCTCGGGCCCACCACCATTCTCGTCCTGGAATGGTCCGTGATCTTCCTTCCCATCCTGTTCCACGGCATCGTGGGCATGCTCATCGTCTGCCGCGGCAAGCGGAATCTCGCCCTGTATCCCTATCCGGGCAATTTTCGCTACACCCTGCAGCGGGCCACCGGTGTGATCGCCATGGCGTTCATCCTCTGGCACGTATTTCAGATGCATGGCTGGTTTCGCTGGCAGTGGTGGGTCAACTCCGTTGCCCGTCCGCTCGGCGGCGCACAATTCCAGCCCACCGCCGCGATCACCGCGCCCGAGGTGATTCAGAGCTCGTCGATCATCGTCGTTCTCTATGCCTTCGGCACGCTGGCCTGTGTCTACCATTTGGCCAACGGGCTCTGGACCATGGGCATCACCTGGGGCATCTGGACAAGTCCCCGGGCCCAGCGGATGGCCAACATCCCCTGCATCGCGGTCGGGGTGCTCCTGGCGCTGGTGGGCATGGGGGCCCTCTACGGCATGTGCACCGCCGACCTGGCCGAGAGGCCTGCCGTCAGAGCGCCCTCCTTCCATTCCCGCAACACTCTCCCCGGCGCCTGCGAAGGCACCTTGACCAGGGCGGATACGAACCAGGAGAGCAGAATCTGATGACGAAACCCAGAGTCGTCGTGGTTGGTGGCGGCCTGGCCGGACTGTCCGCCACCATGCAGCTCGCCCAGTTGGGCATCGATGTCGATGTGGTCAGCCTGACTCCCGTCAAGCGGTCCCATAGTTGTTGCGCCCAGGGCGGTATCAACAGCGTCAACAACCTGACCCGCCAGCTCGGCGACAACGAGTGGAAACACTTCGACGACACCGTCTACGGCGGTGATTTCCTCCAACATCAGCCCCCCGTTCGCGAGATGGCCGAGTGGGCGCCAAGGATCATCGAATTGATGGATCGCCTCGGCGTCACCTTCAACCGTACCCCCGAGGGCTTTCGCGACCAGCGCCGGTTTGGCGGTACCCTCTACGCCCGAACGGCCTTTGCCGGCGCCACGACCGGCCAGCAGCTCCTTTACGCCCTCGACGAACAGGTTCGCCGCTGGGAAGAGCGCGGCCACGTCTCCAAGCACGAGTTCTGGGAATACCTCGGCCCGGTGCTCGACGACTCCGGCGAGTGCTGCGGCTGCGTCGTCCAGGACCTGGTCAGCATGGAGATCCGCGCCCTCCGCGCCGATGCCCTGATCGTGGCCTCCGGCGGCTGCGGATTGGTCTACGGCCGCTCCACCATGTCGATGGCCTGCACCGGAAGTGCGGCCAGCCGGACCTTTCAGGCAGGCGTGCGCTACGCCAATGGCGAGTTCATCCAGGTTCACCCCACCGCCATCCCCGGAGCCGACAAGCTCCGCCTCATGAGCGAATCGGCGCGCGGCGAGGGAGGACGCGTCTGGGTATCGCGGATCCCCCAGGATTCCCGGCATCCCAGCCAGATTCCCGAAGCCCAGCGCTACTACTTCCTCGAGGAGCGTTATCCCAAGTACGGCAACCTCGTGCCTCGTGACATCGCCACCCGCGAAATCTTCAACGTCTGCACCAAGGAAGGGCTCAGCGTCGAAAAGGACCGCATGTGCGTCTACCTCGATGTGAGCCACCTCCCCAAAGACGAACTGGATCGCAAGCTCGGCGGGATCCTTGAGATCTACGAGAAGTTCCAGGGGGTCGATCCGCGGGAAGTCCCCATGAAGATCTTCCCGGCCGTCCACTACTCCATGGGGGGCCTCTGGTGTGGCTATGAACGAACCGCCGACGGAAGGCTCCAGGTGGGTTCCCCCCGCAATCACGAAACCAACATCCCCGCGATCTATGCGATCGGCGAGTGCGATTACCAGTACCACGGTGCCAACCGCCTCGGCGCCAACTCCCTGATCGCCTGCATCTTCTCCGGCCTCATCACCGGCACCGGCGCGGCCAACCGCATCCAGTCCAGCAGCCGTCCGCTGGCCGCCCAGCGCAGCTCGTCGCTCTTCGATCGAGCCGCCCAGGCCCGGCAGGCCGACTACAAAGCCCTCCTGGCACGCGATGGCCGCGGCGACAACCCCTACGAGATCCACCAGGAACTCGGCCGCATCATGACCGAAACCGCCACCGTCGTCCGCCACAATCCCGATCTCCAGCGGGCCCTGGCCCAGGTGCACGAACTCCAGGAGCGCGCCCGAAAATGCGCCCTTTCCGATACGGGTGGCTGGACCAATCAGAACGTCGTGTTCACCCGTGCCCTGCAGGATATGTTCCCACTGGCCAAGACGATCCTCGCCGGGGCCCTGGCCCGCGACGAGTGCCGCGGCGCCCACTTCAAACCGCAGTTCACCATGCCCCATATCGACGCGCAAACCCCGGCCGAACGCCGCCGCCAGGCCGAGGCATGGTGCGACCGCTTCGAGGAGAACAATGCCAGGTGGCTCAAGTCCACCATCGCAACCCTCGACGCCGACGGCGAGCCGGTTCTCAACTACGAAGATGTCGATACGTCACTCATCCCGCCGCGTCCCCGGCTCTACGGCATTGTCGGCGGTGAGATGATCGAGGAGGTCTGGAACCAGAGGAGCCGAGGAGTTGCCCATGCCTGACACGACCTCTTCCCGGCGGTTCAAGGTCGTCGTTCTCCGCCAGGACGGGCCCGGACGCCCCAGCTACTGGCAAAGCTTCGCCGTGCCCTACCAGGCCGATATGAACGTGATCAGTGCCCTGCAGAAAATCGCGGCCCTGGGACAGACCGCCGACGGGCGGCCCGTTCCGCCCGTCGCCTGGGACTGCAATTGCCTCGAGGAGGTCTGCGGCGCCTGCACCATGGTCATCAACGGCCGTGTCCGCCAGGCCTGCACCGCCCTGATCGATCGGCTCCTCGAAGACAATCCCGACCAGATCGAATTGCGGCCGATGTCAAAATTCCCCGTCGTTCGCGACCTGGTCGTCGATCGCTCGCGGATGTTCGCCACCCTCAAAAAAATCAAGGCCTGGCTCCCGGTCGACAGCTACTACGACCTCGGCCAGGCCGCCCGCCAGTCCCAGGACAACCAGCAGATCGCCTACGTCCTCAGCAAGTGCATGACCTGCGGCTGCTGCCTGGAAGCCTGCCCCCAGTATCTGAAGATCCAACTGACGCGGCTCGACGGCGAAACCGACGATCAGTTCCACGCCCGCGAAACCGAGGCCTTTTTCCGTTCCTTCATGGGCGCCTCGGCCATCGCCCAGGTCGATCTGTTCAATACCAACCCGGTCGGCCAGATGACCTCGAGCGACCGCCTCGACGCCCTCGTCTCCGAGGGCGGTATCCAGGTCTGCGGCAATGCCCAGAACTGCGTTAAGGTCTGCCCCAAAGATATCCCCCTGACCACCTCCATCGCCCGCATGGGCCGCGCCGCCACCCTCCACACCCTCCGCCGCTGGTTCGACGGCTGACCCCAGCCTGCCCCCACTCGCTGTGAACTTGTCCCTTTTCTCATCCTCGCCCATAACGGGTGTACCGGCGCGGCTGTCTCCACGGCCGGGAGAACGTGCGGCTGCGACCGAGCATGAAAGGCTTGGCAAGCACGGCGCCGGCAACAAAACCGCCGATGTGAGCCCCGTAGGCCACGCCGCTTTCCATGCCGCCCAGCATCCCCAGGCCACTGATGAGTTGGAACAGGAACCAGATGCCCACGGCCACGAAGCCCGGCACGTCGGTCACCACACGCAGCAGCAGCACCGTCACCCGCCGATTCCAGTGCAGCAGCATGTAGGCCCCCATCACGCCGGAAATGGCCCCCGAGGCGCCCAGACTGGGAATCATCGCGCCCGGGCCCTCGGTATTCAGCATCACATGGGCCAGCGAGGCCAGGATCCCGCACAGCAGGTAGAACGCCAGGTATCTGGCCCGGCCGAGGTCGTGCTCGATGTTGTCGCCAAAAATCCACAGAAACCACATGTTCCCCAGGAGGTGTGCGATTCCGCCGTGCATGAACATGGCCGTCAGCAAGGTCAGGTAGACCGGAATCGGCGTCTTTCCCAACCCCGGCATGCCCACCCGCTGCGGGCCGTCGATCGAGTCGACCTCCACGATCCGGTCCTCGGTCACCACATCCCGCCCGCTGAGGATTTCGGCAGGCACCGCGGAAAAGGCGAGCGTGAAACGCGTGTCGCTCCCAAGCCCCTGAAAGAGCGCAAAGACCAGCACGTTGGCCGCAATCAGGGCCACGTTGACCGCCGGAAAGGTGGTTCGGTCGCTGTTGTCGTCGGCAATTGGAAAGACCATGCATTCGCCCTCAGATTGTCACAAACACTGCATCGGAAACTATCCGCCGCCCCCGTAGCCGAATTCGCCAGAATTTGGCCCGCAAGCCCCCATCCACTCCGCCCCGCCGCCGACCGACCTCGCTGCCTTCAACATTAACCAGCGTTGAGAGCTGGCGGCCAGACTCTCTCCTCAGTCCCGTGTTGCCTTTCAGTAGCCCAACAAGACGGTGATCGCCATGAGAATTACTTGTCGATGGAATTGATCTCTTGCTCGATTCTCGCCAGTTCCGTCAGGATCGAGCGGAACGGCGGCGCCTCGCCGAAGAACATCGGCCGCATTTCCTGGTAGTCACGGGCCAGCGTGTCCACGATCTGCTCACCCGGAATGAGCCGCAACGTTCCCGGCCGGGCTTCTTCGTACCGGGCCCAGCCAGCCTTGAAGAACACGCTCTTGAAGACGGCCACTCGCTCCAAGAGGTTGATCGCGGTCAGTGCCTGCTCCCGCACGGAGCTCTGCCAAAGGCGGAACACATCGTAATAATGCCGCGACATCCGCGGTGCGATCCTCCTCCCTTCGGGCTGATGATGGAGCATGTGAAGAATGGTCGCCTTCTCCCAGAAGGTCCTTGCCGCAGCCAGAACCCTGGAGCAAGCCGGCGGATCAGGCCGCGATCACAGATGCTCTTGAGGGCCATCCCGATGGCGGCGCGATCGGCCAGATCAAGGAAGTGGGCTGGAGTGAATGTCCACCCCCTCTTTTGGCCATAGATACGGCTAAGTATTTTATTTTCAACGGTTTGTGGGTTCTTTGGCGGCATGACGATTTATAAAACTCGCACCGTTTTTGTAAATCAGCCTCAGCCTGATCTGCCATCCTATCCTCTTGCACAGCGTTTGCGTACTGGCCAATCTCACGCAGCGCGTCATCGGTTTGGCAGTGACACCAGCTACTCTCCCGTGCGCGGGGGCATCATACACGACGTGGCAGCGACATATCCCAGGACCTGACTGGCACTTCCGCTATGGTTTCCCTGCTCCCAGTCCGCTCATCGCCTCTTCGATCATCTCCTTCCGGGCCAGCCCTTCCAACCCTCCTGCGGAATTCCCGACTCGCCCCAGCAGGCTCCGGCGAGCTGGCCGCATACGGCGCCCGTTGTGTCGGCATCGTCTCCCAGGTTGACGGCCCGCAGCACGGCCTCGCGGAAGTCCTTGGCGTCGTGGAACGCCCACAGGGCTGCTTCCAGACTCCTGAACCTCAAAGATCGTCAACTTCTTCACAAAGACTCGCGACGGGCGGGAGCAGCTCATGGGCAACCGAGCGTCAGCTCCTATTAGTTGCCTGACCTGCCGCCCTCTGAGAGTGCCTGCTCCGCTTGTTCAAGGGTCGACTCCTGCCACCGCTCGCCGAGCAGCCTGCGCAGCATCTCGATCGCCTGCGTGCGGGTCTGGCCCGTGTCCTGGAGATGCCGCTGCCAGAAGACGTCCCACCACTCGGGCGGCTGAGCGTGATCGCCTTCATATTCGGTAGGCCGCCCTCTCGGACCTTCAACGACCAGGCTGCCGACGTAATCCGCCTGCCGATAGACTCTGTTGATCTGCTCGGCAATGTCGGCCATGTCCTGCTCCGAGACGACACCGTTGCTGGTAGCCTTGTAGAACTGCACCGTGACCCGGATCGGATACCGATCGTCGCGCTCGATTTCCAGGCCATCGATCTCCGTGAACGGGCCTTCGACCGCTCCGTGCCCAATGACGGCCTCTTCCACATCGCTGGCTCCCGCCGAAGGTAGGCAGCGGTAGATACCGGTATCCTCCAAGGCATTGCCAAATGCCATCGGCTCCTTTTGCCTCAGGGGCACCTGGATCAGCAGCACCATGTTGAGCCCCTCGCGGCCGGACTCATCCGTGCTCGAGCCTGCGGCTGCAAAATCCTGCTGGTGGGCATCTGCCACCAGGTCGCTCTTTCGTTTGCCCGTGAGGCTTGTTCGCTCTCCGTTCTGGTTGAAGAACAGGCGTTGCCCCCACGTCCGTCCCGCCTCAAACCGGTCTCTCTGGTTGTCGATGACCGTGATGCTCGTGCCTTCCCTGGTTGCCAGAATCGCAAGCACTGCCGGATCGCCGGCTCGCGACTGGTAGTTGAAGAGAACTGGATTGAACTCGGCAACTCCCTCCTTCGGGATGGGAAGAAAACAGGCCTGGGCGCTGACCAGCACGTGCGAGTCTCGATTGTCGACCAGCAAGGAACCTCGATCGCCCTTCCAGCTATCCGGGTCATGCAGGTGCGAGCGAAGGCTGCCCACCAGTTCGCGCAGCGTGATCTTCTCCAGTGCGTCTCCCTTTTGGTTGCCCACCAACAGGAAGAAATCATCGGGCGAAATGTCGCCCGTCAGGTCGGAGAAGTTCGGGTACCGGATCACCGGCATGCAGCTCAGCCCGTACCCGCCGGAATCCGGCAACTTGTGCTGCACCTGAATGGTCATATCGCTGATGTTGGGCCCCACGGCCGACGAGTCATACCGGGCCGTGTCTTCCCAGGTGACGTCCAGAACCTGCAGGCCGTGCCTGGCGGCCAATCGCTGGACTGCTTTGTCCTGGACCATCGCGGTGGTCTTCGCGATGACATCCGAATAGCGGTCATAGCTCTTCATGGCATCTTTGCCTCCCCATTGCCGAGTGGACTTGCATGATTCCCAAAAAAGGCCGCTGGAATCTATTCTGGAATCACGCAAGGCCATTCAGTATATCCACCGTGCCCTGCTCGATCGCCCCGTCCCCCCCGTAGCCGAATTCGCCAGAATTTGGCCCGCAAGCCCCCCCCCACTCC
>CAZLWV010000038.1:52750-56922 GCA_964563135.1 uncultured Planctomycetaceae bacterium | reverse complement strand
ACCTTAAGATCGCCACTCTGGATATCCAACGGTTTCGGGCGATACGGCGGCTCAAGATCGACGGATTGGGACGCGTTAATCTGCTGACAGGGCGGAATAACACGGGGAAATCGTCGGTGCTGGAAGCCCTCCGAATTCTGGCCTCAGATGCCTCGCCGTTTGTGATCGATCAGATTCTCCGCTTTCGGGAGGAGGACGCGGGGGAGAGAGACGAGCTGGGGCCATCACTGGATGCGGAAGGGTTTTTTCAGTTGTCGAGCCTGTTCCACGGCTTTCCACCGTTTTCGGAGGAACTTGAGCCAATCGTGATCTCTGCGAGCGGCGGGCAACGTCCTATGAGAGTGTCGCTCGCGGTGGGTTGGTTTGCTGAGGAACGGGTGCGAGGCGAGGGCAGACGGCTCGCACCGCTGCCACCGACGTTCTTTGACGAGCGTGAGGCAGGCCTGCCGGTATTGGTGGTCGAAGCCGGCGGACCACAGCGTATCATCCCCCTAGAAGCGTTCGGGCAACTGGCGCACCGAAGCGGCAGGATCGGGCCCGAGAAACCGAATGAGCAGCGTCTGCCGTGCGTGTTCTTGAGTCCCTACGGAGGGGAGCGGACGGCTGCACTGGGGCCCCTCTGGGACAGTATCGCACTTTCAGATCGCGAACAAGACGTTGTGGATGCGCTACGAATCATCGATCCGGAGATTTGCGCCGTTTCGATGGTAGGGGGTGAACGCCCGAATCGCAGCCGCACCGCGATCGTGCGCACGGCAGGCATCGCACGCCCCATTCCACTTCGTTCCTTCGGGGACGGACTCAACCGCCTGTTCGGTATCGTGCTTTCGCTGGTCAACGCCAAAGACGGATTGCTGCTGATCGACGAGTTCGAAAACGGTATGCACCACACGGTTCAGACCGATGCCTGGCGAGCCGTGTTCCGCCTGGCCGGTCGTCTTGACATCCAAGTGGTGGCCACGTCCCACAGTTGGGACGCGATCGAGGCCTTTCAGCAGGCGGCCAGCGAAACACCCGAAGAAGGGGTCTTGATTCGCTTGTCACGAAGGCGTGATGAAATCATTCCGACCCTGTTCCGAGAAGATGAGTTGGACATCGCCACGCGCGATCGGATCGAGGTACGCTGAATGACTCTGAAGAAGATCCTGCTGGTCGAGGGCAAGGACGATGAACATGTCTTCAAGCACTTGTGCGGTAATCGAGGCGGGCCGCAATTCGACGAGGTCAGGAGTCACGAAGGCGTGGAACAACTCTTGGACAGTTTTCCCGTTCGATTGAAGGCGAGTGGGGACGGCGCCATTGTCGGCGTGGTCGTCGATGCAGATACTGACGTTGCTTCGCGTTGGCACTCGCTGCGAGACCGGCTCATCAGAGTGGGCTACGAAACTGTGCCGGAAGCCCCTGTCCCTGACGGCACGGTCGTCGATCCCCCAAGCGGCAAGTTGCTGCCGCGCGTGGGCATATGGATGATGCCCGACAATCAGAATCAGGGCATTCTCGAAGACTTCTTGCAGTTTCTGGTGCCGGCGGGATCGCAGCTTCTCGAGCACGTCAAGCGCAGCATCGCCGCTATTCCCGAAGGTGAACGCCGCTTCACGAAGCTGGTTGAACCCAAGGCCGCCATCCACACATGGCTGGCGTGGCAGGAAGAGCCGGGGAAACCTTTGGGAACGTCGATCACCGCCCGGTATCTCGATCCGGGCGTCGCCGAGGCCGACGTTCTGATGTCGTGGCTGAACCGTCTGTTTCTCTCTCGATCCGGGACGCCGGCAGACTGAGCGCGATCGCTTGTTCCTGGAGCGGATCAACGCCAAGGAGTTCCAACGCCTTCGGCGCATCAAGCAACTCGGAGTCAGCAAGGATGTCCGGAACCCAATTTCGATCCCATGGCGCAATACCACCTATAGGGGTAGACCATCTCCGTGAAGATTCAGGATTAAGATGAAGAGTAGGATTACGAGTAAGAACCGTTTACGGCCGAAGGCCGTGAATGGTCACGGATCAGGACGGCACTTGGCTGCCGCCGGATTGTGCAATGCGAGCCTCACTACGACGCCCTACGGCCGGCAATCGGCCAGCGGCAGGATGGCACGGCTGCTCACGACGGGCCGGGAGACCCGTCCAGAACAGTTGTTGGCTGGTCGGCCGCAGAAGCGGAGCATGGGCTGATTCTTGCCTGCAGAATTGCCGGCTCCGGGCAGGTCCGCAGGTTCTTTTCGCCGGTTCGGAGGGGTCCCAGACGGCGTCTCAGGGGCCACTCGGATGGGTTCCGAGTGACGGGCATCTAAACCAGCGCGCCGGACGACAGGCGGTTGATTCCGAGCACATACTTGGAGCATCGCGCGAGCCGGAACGGCAGGGCGTTGGCCATGGCGGCTGCGGCTCCGCCAGCACACGAGGTTGGGTATTTCAACTCAATGATCACCGCGAAGTCCGCTCTGCGGGATGTGCCGTCGGCGGCAAAACGCCGGAAGTCGGCGAAGTGGAGATCCCAGTCGACGGTCAGCCGGAAACGGCCATCGGCCGAGACGAAATAACGCCGTTGGTATCGGTTCACCAGCGACGGCATCCGACCGCTGGCGACCGCACCGAGCCCATCCGGGGCCTGCGGGCAATTGCTGACGGCCTGGATAACGCTGTGCGGCTCCTTGCCGTCGAGGCGGATCGAGGGCAGCGGATGGGCCAGCTTGCCGCCAACGGCTCCGCGCTTGATCTTGTGTTCGAGCACCGGTGCGTCGAGCGTTGTGCCACAGGGGCCGTACCAGCGAATCCGCAGTTTTGTCCGATTGGCGACGCCCTGGACATGATCGTAGTAGTCGCCCAGAACGGGCGAGTCGAGATAGATGTTGTTAACGATTCGCGGCGGATAGGGTTCGCGAAACATGGCGCGATGGCGCCGTACGACGGCCAGCACCTCGGCGAGCGACATCCGCTCAGCCAGGAACTTCCGTTCGTACCTGAGGTTGGGAAGAAGGGCTGTCATGGCCATCGCGCCTCACGCCCCCATGGCACCGTCGTCGATGCAGCTCACATGGGCTTCGGGATGGAGTTGGCGGAGCTGTTGTCTGAATTTGTCGAGCTTCTGCACGTCGTGAAAATCGACCAGGAACGCGACTTCCAGCGAAGGGGGATTCTCGTCGTAGCGTTTGAGTCTAGCCGTGGCCCCACACTCCTTCAGCAGGCCCATTACCTGGGATGCCGTGGGTTGGCCAGCGCCTGGGCAGTTGACCGTCACATACATGTTCGGTTGGGGTGGACTCGGATGGACGAGCCCGCGGATGGCGATCAGTCCGAGAATGATCACAACCGCAACCACGGTGATCAACGCCTGGCCGGCTCCCAGTCCGAGTCCGACAGCGATGGCCAGGAAGAGGAAGGCGAGTTCCTCGGGTTCCTTGATTGCGGCCCGGAAACGGACGATCGACAGCGCGCCGACCAACCCCAGCGAAAGGGCCAGCGACGACTTGACGATCGTGATGATCAGGGTCGTCGTGACGGCCAGGAGGATGAAATTGGAGGCCAGGCCCCTGCGGTTCGACAGCGACCGGCCGAAGAGAATATACGCCTGCCCCAACAGGGCCCCCAGAATTGCCGCAGCCGCGAGGCTCAGCACAAACGTTGGAAGGGACTCGATCGTTGTCGAGTTCCAGAACAACTCGCGCACTGCTTCGTCAAGTTTTGCCATTTCCATCGAGTCCTTCGGCGGGAGAGAATATCAGGTTTGCTTGCGGTCGTTTACGCGCCACTTCAGCCGCGCAGACCCCTTCGAAGTGCCGGCTGCGGCCGGCTCCATCGGTGGGCCCAGCGGGAGTGCGGGTACGGTTCACACCCTGCGATTCAGGAATCGGCGGGCCAGACTGGCCCGGGCCCGGATCGCCAGGGCCAGGTCGGAACGGACGGGCGCCTGGACCGGGCGGGCCAAACCCGGGCCCCGGCGGGCCAGAACCAGGGGGTGGAGGACCAAAGCCGGGGCTGGGAGGGGCGAGAAAGCCACCCGGCGGGCCCAGAGTCTTGTTGAGGCCGGCTCGGAGCTGGTCTTCACTGAGCGAGCCACTCTGCTGGGAATCCCAGCGGCGAAACCACTGCTGGAAACCCTCGACCAGCGCGAGTATTGTGCGGGCCTGGGCGAAGTGGTCAAGTATGGCGTGATCCTCGACGCCGACCTCTTCGCC
>CAZLWV010000038.1:17183-52740 GCA_964563135.1 uncultured Planctomycetaceae bacterium | reverse complement strand
TCAACCGCTCGTCCTCGTTGGCATCGAACTGGTCCATGAGCAGGGGCGCCCAGAACATGCCTGGTCCGAAGGGCACGGTCTTTTGGGCAGGGTCAGACGACTTCGGTCCAGCCGACAGCCCAGGCGGCCCAGGCGGCCCAGGCGGCCCCATCCCTGAAATCTCCGCACCCTGCCTGGTGCCGTCGAGTTGACCGCGGACGGACTGGTAACGTGCGGTTGCGAATCCCTTGATCGGCCGGATCGGAGCGCCAAAGATGCCGGGAGGGCTCCCGGGAAATGGCGGGCCCGACGGCGCCCGGCCGGGAGGAACCGCGATCGGGCCAGTCGGCGGGACCATGGCAGAGCTGGAGGACTTGCCGGTGGGCGGACGGATCGGACTGGCGATGGCGGGACCCGGTGTTGGCCAGGAATTCTGCGGCGCATTCTGCCCGGAGGACATCGGCGGCAGACCTGGCGGTGGGCTGCCAGAACCTCCTCCGAATACCGGTCCGACCGGCTCGCCGGCGACCACCTGATCGAAGCGAGCCAGCTTCTCTTCGGATTCGTCGGCCACGGCGGGACGAAGCAGTCTGGCCAGTTCGTCGACCTGGTGGTGAAGACGCTCGGGACGCCCGAGAGTCTCGTTCACGTAAGTCAGGTGGGCAAGGTACAGGCGTTTGAAGCCAGGAACCGCGAAGACCCGCTCCAGAAAAGGAGACTCGCCCGTCCACGGCTTGTGAATGCTCAGGTTCTCCCGCTGCTCGGGAGTGCCCATCGGGTAGAACTGCCCGAAGGAGTGGTCGAGGTCCCACGGGATGAACTGGAAACAGCGAGTCTTGGGATGGAGGTAGACGACGAAGTTCTGATCCATGGCGAGAATGCTGTCGAGGGTACTGAGCCAGACCGTCACGGCCATGAAGCGTGCGAACTCGTCCAGATCGAGGAAGTCATCGAGTTTGGCGGCGAACTGCTCGTCGCTGGCATGCGTGAGCAGTTTGCAGAAGGCGATCAGATGCCGTGTTTCCTCGTCCGAAAGGGGCGTTTTGGGGTCGTAGGCCTGCCGATAGGCGTTCCAGTCATCGCCGAGGTCTTCGAACAGCCGGCGTGCCACGGGCTTGAACAGCGCCCCTTTCTTCGTACCGAAACAGCGGACGGCAAAGTCGTTGTCGAGATTCTCGACCAGCGAATAGAGTCCTACATACGTCTGTTCATGTTTGCCGGGAACGGTGAGGTAGACGCGCGCGTAGCCGGTACGAGGGGCCGGCACACCGGCATCGGAGAACATGCGATACGACAGGACTTCGTTCATCCAGCTCGGGTCAGTCACATTGCTGTGGAGGTTGAGGGTGCCGACGCCACCCGGCAGTCTTCCGGCCGCGCCTCTGCCCAGCTTCACCTTGAGCGAACGTTTGAGGGAACCACGCGACTGCAGAAAGGTGCCGTTTCCCTTCCATCGCACCGCTGCGCTGGAGAACTGCTGGGCGCCCAACTCCAGATCGGCCCGTACCCAGGGAAAGTCGATCCCCAGGACGCCGGCGATACCGTTGCGTTTTCCGTCGGCCGCGAGAAACATGGCTCCCGGCGGTCCGCCGCCGAACGCCGGAGGTGGGGCTTTGGGGGTCAGAGCACGGTTGAGTCCGTCGCGGAGTTGACTGGCGTCGAGCCGGCCCGAATTGTCCGGGTCGCATTGAGTGAACCAGCGATCTGCCAGATCGCGGATTTCCTGAAGAGCCAGCCTCTGATCGTGACTGGTATCACCGTCTGCCATGAAGATTGGGGAGACGAACGTGCCGGGCCCGAAATCGCCGGGCCGCGGAGGCATCGGCGGGGGACCAGGACCGGGCCTACCGGAACCACTTGCGGCGGCAAACGGATCGGCGCCGGCTCTCGGCTCCATCGCCTCCCAGTCATCCGGCTCCAGGTGGAGCCGCACGGTCCAGACGCTGGCTGGATCCGAGAACAACTCGCGGGCAGGCAGGTTTGAACCGCTCGAGAGAAGGGCTGAACCCTGGAGAAGAAACGCTGACACCAGGACCGCGGCAAACAACACGGCCGCCAGCAGAATCCCGAGCAGACTGCGCCGAGCCCCGGTCGGGCCCCGGAACGGCCCGGCGAACCCTGGATTGTCGCTCGGCAACCTCACGTGAAGCACTCCACCGCACCGTGACTTCCATCAGACTGCCCGGGCACCAGGGGTTGCCTGGAGTGACTCGGGAGCACCCTGCATCGCACGCCAGCAGCATCCGGCGCAACCTCTCTGTGCCGGACTGCCCTTGCAGGTTGGGTTGGCGGCATCCGACGGAAGGGCGAGCCTGTCACGAGTGTCATCATGAGCGGCCCGCCTGGAGAGTTGGCGACGCCGCCATCTTAGCGTGTGGCCCTGGAGTCGTACAGCGTCCCCAGCGTGCGTGCAGGAGAGTTGCTGGTAGCGACGCCCCAAGGCGGTCCGGACGAGGCAGTCCTGACGGTTTGTGCCAAAGCGTGGCGGGTGGGCAGGAAAGCGACGCAGCGGACGGGAGGCTGAGGCTTCTGTGAGGCAACAGGCCTTGACACATGATACATTTAAGGTATGATTTGTATCATGAGTACCGATCTGACTTCGGACCGAATTCTGGCGGCCGCCCTGGGACTATTTGCCCGGCAGGGGGTGAAGAAGACTGATCTGGCCGCCGTAGCGTATGAGGCGGGGGTCACTCGGGTCACTATCTACCGTTATTTTGGCGACAAGCAGGGTCTGGTTCGTGCCGTTTGCGCAAAGATTGCGGGCGTATTTCAGCGGGCGGGTGAAGCTGGTCCACAGGACTCCGTGCGCGAGGTTGACGATCGACTGATCCGTCTTGCGGACGAGCTGGGCGGGCTGCCGCAGGGCGAGTGGCTGGTGCGGCTGGAGGAGATCAGCCGTCTCTATCCGGCCGTGTACAGCGAGTTCCGGGCGGTTCGCGAGGCGGCCGTGGATCGATTGTTGCACCAGTCTCTGGAGGCCGCCCGTCGGAGCGGATCGCTTCGCGAGGACCTGCACCCGGAGGTACTGCGAGCGGTGTTCCGTTCGTCGGTGATTGGTTTGATCGAGAATCCGGCGTTGATCGACGCGAAAGTATCGCTTCCTGAAGTTCTCACCACGGTGTGTGAGATATTTCGCCATGGAGTTCTGGTCTCGAGTTCGTGTGAAGCAAAAGACCAGTCCGCAGGCGGTCGGGCCGATGGGAATCGGCCGGAGAAGTGATTTCCCGCCTCTCTGCATCGCGAGTTTCCGCCGCGGGCTGATCGTTTCAGGATCGTTCAACAGATGACAGCAGCGTATTTTTCCGATCGTAGCGGTTCAGGTGGTTCATGTGCCCGGAAGCGGTACGCTCCCGACGGTGCGCGATGGCGGCGCTGGGCGGGCCTATGGGCCGTGATGTGGATCACTGCGGCCCAAACGGGCTGCAGGCCGGGGGCAGTCGAGGAGCAGTTGCCGGTGGCGGTGCAGGTGACGACGGTCAGGTTGGAGGATTTCGCCACCGAGCTGCGTTACAGCGCGACGGTGAAGGAACTGCAGAAGGTGGACTTGTCGTTCAAGGTGGCCGGCACGGTCGAGGAGATGTACCAGGCAGCGGAGGCCGGTGTGTCGGAGACGCGCGACGTGCAGGTGGGCGATTGCGTGCCGTCGGGAGCCGTGTTGGCGCGTCTGGACGAGGCGGACTATGGTCGGAGATTGAACGCAGCCAAGGAGAGGCTGGCGAAGGCGGAGAGCCAGCTGGTGGCAACGAAAGCCGACGCAGAGCTTGCCGCCAAGGAGTATGCGAGGCGAGAAACCCTGACGGCGAAGGGAGCGGCCCCGGTGGAGAATCTGGACATGGCCAAGCGGCGCCGGGTGGCGGCGGATGCGGCGGTCGTGAGCGCAGAGCGCGATGTGGAGGCAGCCCGCATCGAACATGCCCAGGCGCAAGACGACTTGAACAACTGCGCGCTCACCGTGCCGTCGATGGGGCTGGCCTATGTGGCCCAGAAGTACGTGGAACGCGGTGAACGGGTGGCTCCAGCCCAGAAGGCATTTCTGGTCATCGACGTGTCGAAGGTGCGGGTTGCCTTCGGAGTGCCCGAGAGCCTGGTGGGAAAGCTTAAGATGGGCCAGCAACTGCCGGTCGTGGCCGAATCGCTGGACGGGGAGAGATTCACGGGCCGCGTGAGCAAGATTTCGCCGGCAGCAGACCTGCGGACACGGACATTCCTTGTGGAAGTGACCATCGACGAGCCCAGGAACCTCAAACCGGGCATGATCGTGACGATCGGCGTGGGCGAAAGCCATCGCGGTATACTCCTGCCGATGACGGCGATTCAACGCGGGCACGGTCGCTCGGAGTTTGCCGTGTATCGAGTGGTTGCGGAGGGGAACAGGAAGGTCGTGCGCGAGTGTGCGGTGGAGCTCGACGGCGTGTATGACAATCGGATCCATTGCACTGCCGGACCGGCGTCGCAGATTGCCGAGGGGGATGTGGTGGTCGTGGTCGGCGCCTGGCGCCTGTGCGATGGACAGCCGGTGCGGGTGCTGGCGGAGGAAGGGCAGCTATGACCACGTCGCAGTTCTTTGTCTACCGCCGGCCGATTGCCTGGACGGCTCTGGTGGCAACGCTTGCCTGGGGCGTGCTTGCCTACCTTTCGATGCCGCAGCGTCATGACCCCGACATCACGGTGGGCGTGGCCGTGGTGATCACACCGTATCCCGGCGCCGGGGCGGAGGAAGTAGAGCAGGAGCTGACGCGGAAGATCGAGAAGAAGGTCAACGAGAACCAGTTCGTGGAACGCGTGCGATCGATCAGCCGCCAGGGGCTATCGGTGGTATTCGTGGAACTGCGAGACGACATCGGGCGGGCGGACCTGGTATGGGAGGACATTCAGAGCAAGCTGCAGAACATGGCAGATCTGCCGCGGATCAACGGCCAACCGGTCCAGCCGCGGCTGAACAAGGATTTCGGCGATACGGCTTCCGTGCTGCTTTCGATCAGCAGTCCACCGGTTTCGGACTTCGAGATCGGGCAACGAGCCAAAAGCATCCAGGCCGCGCTGGCGGAGGCCAGGGCAGGACGGCCGGCCGAGATGCAGGCAAATCGCGCCAGTGCCGTGCTGGTGTATCCCACGACGGTGGCTCGCTCTTACGTGTTGTGGATGGGAAACAACCTGCGACAGCGGCTCCTGGCCCAAGGCCTGGCAGAGGACGTGATCGCGGTCGAGCCGCTGAGCACGGGCTGCCTGGATTTCCACCTGCCGCCAGGGCGGACGATCGAAGACGTGCGGCGCGAGCTACTGGCCTGGGGGCGCGACACGATCGGCACCGGGATCACCCATCCGGACATCTGGCCCGGCGTGCTGATCCAGGATCTGGACGAAATCCCCGCGGCCCTGCGGCACAGCCCGTTCGATCCGGGGCGGACGGTGGAACGATACAGTTACCGCGAATTGCGGGAGTTTGCCGACAGGATCCAGGACCGACTCAAGCAGTCGCCGAACGTGGGCAAGGTGGAGCAGATCGGCGTTCAGGAGGAGGCGATCTACCTCTACTACAGCGGACGGAGATTCGGCGCGTTCGGACTGAACCCGCAGGACGTGATCGAGCGTCTGCGACGGCGAAACACGAATCTGCCCGGGGGGCGGGTCGAGCTACCCGACCAGTATCTGACGGTGCAGCCGAGCGGGGAATTCCAGTCGGAACAGGAAATCGGCCAGGTGGTGATCGACGTGCAGGACGGCTACCCGGTGTATCTGCGCGACCTGGCCGATATCGTGCGGGGGTATGAAGACCCACCGAACGTGATGAACTTCCGCACCGTCAAGACGGACAGGAATCACCCACGGACTGCGAGGCTGCCGGGCGATCCGCCGTACGCGGCCGAAGGTTCTCACAACGGATCGAGCGGCGAGCCGCCGGCGGCTTACGACCTGCAGACGACACGGGCCATCACGCTCTCGATCCGGCAAGTCAAAGGGGTGAAGATCGCCGACTTCGGCCGCGACATCGACGAGGCGCTGGCATCGCTACGGCGGGTACTGCCGGACGATCTGCAGATCGAACGAACCAGCAATGAACCCGAGGTCGTGCACGAGAAGATCGGCGACTTCAACCGCAATCTGCTGGAGGCGATCGGGATCGTGGTGGTGGTTGCCCTGCTGTTCATGGAATGGCGGAGCGCCCTGCTGGTGGCGTTTTCGATTCCGTTGACTGTGGCCATGACGCTGGGGATGTGTCACCTGGTAGGGGTGGATCTGCAGCAGGTTTCGATCGCGGCGCTGATCATCGCACTGGGTCTGCTGGTCGACGATCCGGTGGTGGCTGGAGACGCCATCAATCGCGAACTGGCGCACGGACAGCCGAGGGATGTTGCTGCGTGGCTCGGCCCGCAGAAGCTCGCTCGAGCCATCCTGTTCGCCACACTCACCAACTGCGTGGCCTTCCTGCCGCTGCTCCTGGTCACCGGCAAGACGGGCGAGTTCATCTGGTCGCTGCCGGTGGTCGTGACGGCTTCGCTGGTGGCAAGCCGGATCGTGTCGATGACGTTCATGCCGCTGGTGGGCTACTACGTGCTCAAGGGGCAGAAGGGATTCGAAGCCGGATTGACGGAAGGAGGACGGGGGGCCACGTTTGCGCGTTACTACAATGGATTCTCCCAGTGGTGCCTGGACCACAAGACCATCAGCCTGGGGGTGTGCCTGCTGATTCTGGCCGGCTGTGCCGCCTGCCTGCCTCTGGTGGGGACCGCGTTTTTCCCGCGGGACCGGCACTCGGTGTTTACGGTGAATGTGTATCTGCCCGAGGGATCGCCGATCCGGCAGACCGCGGCCGAAGCCGAGCGGGTGATCGCGAAGATCGACCAGCTGGAAGGGAGGCAGATTGCCGCCTACACGACCTTCGTGGGCGCCGGGGGGCCGAGATTCTGGCTGTCGATCGTGCCGGAGCAACGGGCCGACAACTACGCCCAGATCCTCGTGCACACCACCGACGGGGAGATCACCACCAAGATGGTGGAGCGGCTGAAGCGGAGTCTTCCTCCGCAGTCGACGGCCAGGGTGACGATCGAGCAACTGGAGACGGGGCCGCCCGTGGGCGTGCCGATCCAGATCCGGCTATATGGGGAGAGCATCGACCAGTTGCGGGCGCTGGCCGACGAGACCAAGCAGATGCTGCGGACGATTCCGGGCACGGACAACCTGCACGACGACTGGGATCCGGAAGTGCTGCAGATCTCGTTGGCGATCGACCCGGACCGAGCCAACCTGACGGGGACTACGAACGAGGACGTGGCGGCGATCGTCAATGCAGGCTTCTCGGGCTACTCGCCGACGCAACTGCGGGAGCGAGACCGGTTGATCCCGATCACGCTCCGGCTGCGGTGCGACGAACGGACGCGCTACGAGGACCTGGCCAACCTGACGGCCGTCAGCTCGATTACCAACGAGCGAGTTCCGCTCAATGAGATTGCGGCATTCAAGACCGAGCTGGTGGCGCCGAAGATCTGCCGGCGGAACCACGAACGCTGCCTGACGGTGAAATGCGATACGGTTCCGGGGGTGCTGCCGAGCCAGGTCGTGCGGCAAGTCGATCGCAAGCTGCAGCAGGCCAGCAGCGTGTGGCCTCCCGACTATCATTACGAATTCGGCGGCGAGAAGTACGAACAACACAAGGGGTTCGTGTCGTTGACGCGGGCGCTCATGATCTCGCTAGCAGCCATCTACCTGGTGCTCGTGTGGCAGTTCAACAGCGTCACCAAGCCGCTGGTCGTGTTCGCGGCGGTGCCGTTCGGGCTGGCGGCGGGCATGATGGGCCTGCTGATCTTCGGGGCGTCGTTCGGATTCATGGCGTTTCTGGGAATCGCGTCGCTGGCGGGAGTGATCGTCAGCCACATTATCGTGCTGTTCGACTACATCGAAGACGCGAGAGAGAAGGGGATGCCGCTGCGACGGGCGGTGATCGACTCGGCGCTGGTGCGGCTGCGTCCCGTGCTGGTCACGGTGCTGGCAACCGTGGGAGGCCTGATCCCGCTGGCCCTGGAAGGAGGACCGCTGTGGGAACCGATGTGCTACGTGCAGATTACGGGACTCCTGGCGGCCACGCTGGTGACGAAGGTCGTGGTGCCGGTCCTCTACGTGCTGTTTGTCGAGAACCTCAAGATCATCCGCTGGGACGCGCCGCAAGCGGGAAAGCCGGAGCCGGCATGCGCACGGGTCTGCATCGCTGCGCCGGCAGTTGCGGCGACGCCGGACTGTCCCAAGTGACGGCAGCCGGGCGGCGACGATTGCCGCGGGCGCTGCCGACGGATGCTACTTTTCCTTGATACGGATCGACTTCCAGCGGGTTTGGACCCCTTCGCTCTGGATGCCGATGGGGCCTGTGGTCAATTCGCAGTCGGCCACGGTCGAGACGGCGGTGCCGTTGAGCGAGATGACCATGTTGCCGCCGTCGACCTTGATCTCCAACTGATTGAACTGGCCCACCGGCTTGAGCACCTTGGCCATGGCCTGGCGGTCGAAGGTGAGGGCACATTTCAGGTCGCGGGGAATGGGGAGGATGATGCCCATGGAGCTTTGCGCCCCCTGCACCTCGATACTGCGCGGCCAGACGCCGAGCGCCCCTGCCTGGCCAATGTGGATCAGGCAGCCGCTGTTGCCGCGAAATTCGGAGTCGTCTTTCAACCCCTCGGGCTTCTGGAAGGCAAACTCGACCTGGAGGGTATAGGTGCCATAGGATTTCTCGGTGTACATGTAGCCGACGGGCTTGCCGCTGCAGAGGAGGAGCCCTTCCCTGACGGTGAAGGTGCCGTCATTGCCGCCGCCTTCCTTGCCGAGGTGGAACTTCCAGCCGGCGAGGTCCTTGCCGTTGAACAGGTCGGTCCAGCCGTTCTTGGCAACTTCCTGCGCGGAGAGCAGATGCGGCCCGGCGAGGGCAGCCGTGAGGATTGAAACGAGCACGGATACGACTGGGAAGGACGTCTTCATGCCATTACTCCTGGGAACTGTTCATCACTTGAATCGCACTTCGTAGGACTGGCCAGACTTCAGGTCAACGCTTTCGGGGCCGTCGATCGACTGGCCTTTCGGGGCCCGGAGGGTGCAGCGGGTGTCGACCGTGGCTTTCAGCACGGCCGATGTCGCTTTTCCTTCCCGCCAGACAAGGTCCAGGACCAGTCCGCCGCGGGCACGGATACCGTGGACGCTACCGCTGGGCCAGGCATCGGGAAGGGCCGGCAGCAGGTGGACCACGCCGGTGTGGGACTGGACGAGCATCTCGCAGAGGCCGGCTGCGTAGCCAAAATTGCCGTCGATCTGGAAAGGGGGGTGGGTGTTGAAGAGGTTGTCGTGAATCATGTTCTGCAGCATGCCGTGGAGGATGCTGTAGGTGCGGTTGCCGTCGTGAAGGCGGGCCCAAATGGCGATCTTCCACGCACGGCTCCAGCCGGTGGACTCGTCGCCCCGGGCGTTCATGGAGACGCGGGCCGCCTGGGCCAGGTCGGGGGTTGTGAGCGGGGAGATCTGGCGTCCGGGGTAGACCGCGATCATGTGCGACAGGTGGCGGTGCGTGTCGTTGGGGTCGTCGCGATCGACCATCCATTCCTGCAATTGGCCCCAGCGGCCGATCCGCGGCCCGAGCAGCCGCCCGCGCATGGCGACGAGTTTCTCTCGGAACGGTTCGTCGATCTCCAGGGCCTGCGAGGCCTCGATCGTATTGGTCAGCAGGTCCCACACGAGCTGCTGGTCGAAGGACACGCCGTCTTCCTCGGGGCCGTGTTCGGGGGAGAATCCGTTGGGCGAGACGAGCTTCCCGTCGGGAAGCTCCTTGAGGTGGTCTTGCCAGAACTCGCAGAGTTCTTTCAGGATTGGATAGGCGCGTGTGCCAAGGTAGTGCTTGTCCTGGGTGAAGGCAAAATGGTCCCAAAGGTTCTGGGCCACCCAAGCGGCGTCGCCCTTGGACCATTTCCAGGTGGAGCCGCCAAAAGCTCCGTTTTCGGCATGGGTGATCCAGCCCCGGGTGCCGAATACCTTACGGGTTTCGTCGCGGCGGACATCGCGAACCGAGTACACCCACTCGGCCAGGGGCTCAAAGCATTCTGACAGATTGGCGGGATCGACGAACCAGTAGTTCATCTCCACGTTTACGTCGGTGTGGTAATCGGATCGCCAGGGGGGGTTGTTGCTCGCGTTCCATAGGCCCTGAAGGTTGGCAGGCAGGCTGCCCGGCCGGGAAGAACTCAGCATCAGATAGCGGGCGTACTGGAACACCAACTCTTCGAGGTCCGGGTCGGCGGCGCCCCGGCGATAGGCGGCAAGCCGCTCGGCGGTGCCAAGCCCGGTGGTTGCCGGGGCGGTTGCGCCCAGGTCAAGCCTGAAGCGGTTGAACAGGGCCTGGTAGTCATGCACATGTTCTTCCAGGAGCGCAGGGAAAGTCTTCTGCGAGGCGGCGGCGAGCTGTGAGGTGATGCGGGCATGGGGAGGTTCCCCTTTCCACCCCTGGTCGCGCCGGTTCAGGTAGTTGGTGCCGGCCGCCAGGAGGAGCGTGAGGGAACTGCACTTCTGGAAGATGATCTGGCCGTTGCGAGCCTGGAGCGTTCCCCCGTCGTTGAGCACGAGGACCTGGGCCTCGTAGTCGAGGGCCAACCCGTAGGAGCGGTTCCTTCCGGGGCTGCTGCCCTCGGAATACACGTATCCGTCGAGCGACCCGCCCAGGGTCATCCGATTGCCCTCGGCGGTGATCCGGCCCTTGTGGGTGTCGGCAAGTGAGATCCGGCCGGAACAGGACTCCGGCCTGTCGGCCGACAGGCGCAGGACCATGACCTGGGCCGGATAGCTGCAAAAGACGACTCGCTCGAAAGTCGTTCCACCGCGGGTGTAACGGACGGTGTGAACGGCGCGGCCGATGTCGAGCGTGCGCTGGTAGGCCTGGCAGGGAATCCGGGCCTCTGGGACCGACGTCTCGCCGGACGGGGAAGTGCCAACGGGAGCCGGATGCTCGAAATCGATCCAGAGGTCGCCAAAGGCCTGGTACGAACCGGTGTCATGCTCGTCGCCGATCCAGAGGCTGTCTTCGTTGAACTGGACGCGTTCCCGATCGACGCCGCCAAAGATCATCCCGCCCAGCCTGCCATTGCCGATGGGAAGGGCCTCCTTTTCCCAGTCGGCAGCAGGCGCCGGGTAGCGAAGCAGATGCTCGCCGGCATCCGATTGCGGGCCACAGGCTGCGTGGATGGACGAGACGATGCCGAGGAGGATCGCGGGCATCAGCGCCGCGCCGTTGAAACAACGCATCATGAGCGAATACCTTTTGTCCAATGTGACCTGTGTCTCGAATCCCGCCGGCCGCCTCGGCTGTGTAAACTACCTGTTGAGCTCGCCCAAGACAACCATGTTGCAGCTCTGTGGGCGAGGTTGCGGGGCCGCTTTGCCAAATCGCACGGCTGGGAGGCCACTTCCCAGAGCCACCCCCCCCGTCCACAGGGCGGCAGGAATCACTGATGAGCATCACTTAGCGTTTTGCTTGACGCGGCGCTGCTGCGTCAGAATATCGAGGATGCGGTCTTGATTGGATTGGGCGCAGACCATGGTAAAGCTGCGGTTGGCTTCGTCGAACGTGAGCGAGACGGTTCCACCCATGTGGTCCCACTCCGGTAAACCTGTAAGAATGGGAAACGAGAAATGGGGGAGCACGTCTTCCACAAACACAAGGAGCTGCTTTCATGACAGGACGGTTCCACCTTTCACTGCTTCCGGCGGTTCTGGCGATCGGGCTGCTGGCGGGCTGCGAGCAGAAGAAGGCGGGCGAGCCACCGGCTCCATCGCCCAAGGTATCGGCGGACCAGTCCGCGGCGGAAACCGGCGACGGAACCGCGAAGGCGGGGTCCACCGGAGACGAATATGCGGCGGCACTGGCGGAGCTTTCGCCGGAAGATCGGGCGCTGGCCGAGATGCAGAAGACCTGCCCGGTGAGCGGCGAGCCGCTCGGATCGATGGGCAAGCCGTACAAGGTAACCGTCGAGGGGAAGGATGTTCTTCTCTGCTGCCAGGGATGCGAGGGGGAGATCAAGAAAGACCCGCAGAAGTACCTGGCAAAGGCAGGCCAAAGGGGCACGAACTGAGCGCCAGGATCGGCCTGTGGCATTCGAGAGGCTGCCACAGGCGAGGCGATTGCTGGCCAGCCCAACAAAGGCATGTTGTCTACCTCAAGTGGGGCAGTTGTCGAATAGGGTAGACAACGATAGACTTTGGTTGGCTGGCCAGCCGCGAGTGAGGGCCGATACACCGGGTTTTGCCGCGAGCTCACTAGGAAACATGGGCAGCAGGCAACTGTAGGCGGCGTAACGCCCCTCGACTCAGACAACTCGTTCCGAGAAGCCCGCCGCTGTGGTGCGGGCTTCTCTATTTCTTGGGACTGGGCGCGTGCTCCTGGTGCTCTATTGCGGCTCGATTCTGGGATCCCTGGCGTCGAATCATGCGAAAAATGGCCGAGTTGTTCCGCAGTCTCGATCCCAATTTCTGGCTGAGACAAAGCACTGAATGGACTTGCGTGATTCCAGGAAAAGGCCGCCACGATTGATGGCTCATTGTCATGCCTGAGCCTTCTGATCAAGGGCTACCTGCGAGCAGGCAGCGGCACGGGAGAGATCGCGGGGCAGAACGTGCATGAGGGGTTGGCCTTTTCGGGCATAGCGACGGGCTGTCCAGTCCGCTCATGCATCGCGGTCAAAAAATTCCCAGTTCGTCGCGGGCCTGGTCGGTCATGAGGCCGGGAGACCAGGAGGGATCAAGGACCACCTTCACGGTCACCTCGCCGACCGCCTCGCCGAGGTCGCGCAGGGCCTCCTTGGAATGGGCAACGAGTTCCGGGGCGGCCGGGCAGCCGGGGCTTGTCATCGTCATCTTCACGAAGATGTCGGACTTGCCCTGGTTCTCGGTGATTGCGACCTCGTAGATCAAGCCCAGGTCGACAATGTTGATCAGCAGTTCCGGATCTTCGACCTGCCGCAGGGCGGCGTAGACGGAGTCGTGGGTGATTGGGTTCATGATGATGCGTCCTCGTTGAGACGGATGAGGACCTGGTCGCCTTCCACCCTGACCTGGTGAGCCACGGTTGGCCGAGTGGCCGGCATGGTGAGCGCCCGTCCGTCGCGGATGTCGAACCTGGCTCCGTGGCGCGGGCAGGCGATGGTGAAACCGTCGAGCTGGCCCGAGGCCAGGGGTCCGCCATCGTGGGTGCACTCGTCGTCGATCGCCCAGAAGGTACCGGAAACATGGAACAGGGCCACGATCCGGTCCCCCACCTCGACCACCGTCTTGCCCATCTCGGGCAGCTCGGAAGTCTTCAGCACAGGAATAAAACCCCTATTGTTGTCCGAATCCGGCTTGCTCATTGGAAAGTTCCTCGCCCATCGGCTGCGTGAAGCGGCTGGAAAGGTCGGCAGGCGGCGGAAGGGCGGTCGATCCCCGGCACGCCCAAACACCCGAAAGCGGTTTTTCAGGCCGCCCCTCGACCGGCCGCCTTCCGACCGGCGGTCCCGCTGGTTCAAATGGCTGAACTGGCACCAAAATCCCTTACCCTCCGGCGGATTGCTTCGCCCAGCGCCTCCCGGACGCTCTCGATGGTGATGCGGTCGAAAACCTGCTGGAAGAAACCGGTCACGATCATGCGGATGGCTTCCTTGCGAGTCAGGCCGCGATTCTGGGCGTAGAAGATCTGCTCGTCATCGACCCGTCCGGCCGTGGCGCCGTGGGAGCAGCGGACGTCGTCGGCCTCGATCTCCAGGCCCGGGATCGAGTCGGCCCGCGCGTGGTCGGAAAGGACGAGATTGTCGTTTCGCTGGTAGCCATCGGTCTTCTGGGCATCGCGATCGACCTTGATCATGCCGCGCCAGACCAACCGCGACTTGTCCTGCAGGGCTCCCTTGTAGAGCAGGTCGCTGTGGCACTCGGGCTGCTGGTGGTGCTGGTGGGTGTTGTAGACGAGGTGCTGTTTGCCCTCAGTGAACATCACGCCATTGACCTGGGCATCGGCATTGCGGCCGGCGAGCACGACCTGCTGCTCGACCTGCGCGAGCCGAGCCCCAAGTGCTCCGACGGTCCACTGGATCTGGGCCCCCTCGGCGACAACGGCCTTCTGATGGGCAAAATGCCAGACGCTCGTGCCCCAGTTCTGGAGGTTCACGAAGCGGAGTTTCGCCCGCGGGCCGACATGGATTTCGATCGCGCCGCAGTGGAGTCCCGATCCGTCGCGAGTGTGGCTGGCGGTCTCGGTCAGCAGGGTTGCCTCGGCACCTTCCTCGAGGACCACGATCGTGCGGCCGAAGTCGGTGGCCCCTTCGGAAAGGGCACTGAGCACGTGGAGCGGCAGGTCGATCGCCAAGCCGCGGGGAACGTAGAGCAGGCTGCCAGCGGACCAGCAGGCCGCGTGCAGGGCGGCGAACTTGTCGGCCGCCGGGTCGACCAGCGGACGGGTCAGATACGGCTTGACGAGTGACGGGCGCTGGGCGGTCGCCACGTCGAGCGGTTCGAATATGACTCCTTGCGAGGCCCAGCGGTCATCCAGACCGGCAGACACGCAACGGCCGTCGCGCGAGCAGATCTGCCCGGCAAGAGCGACCCCCTGGGCGAGCAGCGATTCGGGCAGCGCGTGCGACTCGAGGCTCCCCTGCCGGCGGACGAGCTGAAAACGGTCGAGATGGAACAGCCGCAGGTCGGTGCGCCGCCAGTTCTCCGCGGCGGAATCGGGGAGCGGGGTCTGCTCGAACGTCTTCCAGGCTCCCAAACGCAGGTCGGTCAGCCAGGCCGGTTCAGAGCGGGTCATGACCAGTTTGTCGAATCCTTCTCGCTGGATGTTCGCGGAGGCAGCAGTGGCGGTGCTCATGGTTGGGCCGGTTTGGGGGCCAGAGTGGGGTTGCTTCGGTTACGGGGTTAGGGGCCAAAGTCTGGCGACTTCGGCTACGGGGATGGAGGTTGGTTTGGGGGTGAAGTGTGGCGATTTCGGCTGCGGGGTTGGCTAGCCGACGGTGCCTTCCATTTGGAGTTCGATGAGGCGGTTCATTTCGACGGCGTATTCCATGGGGAGCTCTTTGACGAGGGGTTCGATGAAGCCGCTGACGATCATCGTGCTGGCCTCCGCCTCGGTCATGCCGCGGCTCATGAGGTAGAACAGTTGCTCCTCGCCGATCCGGGAGACGCTCGCTTCGTGGCCCACCATGACATCCTGTTCCTCGATTTCAAGGTAGGGGTAGGTATCGCTGCGGCTGAGCGGGTCGAGGATGAGGGCGTCGCAGACGACATTCGACTTGGACTTCCGGGCTCCGCGCTGGAACCTGGCCAGGCCGCGGTAGCTGGCCCGGCCCCCATTCTTGGAGATCGACTTGGAGACGATGCGGCTGGACGTGTTGGGGGCGCAGTGGACCACTTTGGCGCCGGCGTCCTGGTGTTGGCCGGCCGAGGCAAAGGCCACGGAGAGAATCTCGCCGCGGGCGCCCGGCTCCATGAGGTACACCGAGGGGTATTTCATAGTCAGGCGGCTGCCGAGGTTGCCGTCGACCCATTCGACCAGCGAATCGCCGTAGCCGACCGCCCGTTTGGTCACCAGGTTGTAGATGTTGTTGGCCCAGTTCTGGATGGTGGTGTAGCGGACACGGGCACCGCGTTTGGCGATCACCTCGACGACGGCTGAGTGGAGACTCTCGGTGCTGTACATCGGCGCGGTGCAGCCTTCCACGTAGTGGCACGCGGCCCCCTCGTCGACGATGATCAAGGTGCGTTCGAACTGGCCCATGTTGGCCGCGTTGATGCGGAAGTAAGCTTGCAGGGGGAACTGGATCTGAACGCCCGGCGGGACATAGATGAACGAACCGCCGGACCAGACCGCCGAGTTGAGGGCGGCGAACTTGTTGTCGGTCGGGGGGATGATGGTGCTGAAGTACTGGCGGACGAGGTTCGGGTATTCACGAACGGCCGAATCCATGTCGGTGAAGATCACGCCCTTCTCGGCCAGATCCTGTTTGAGCGAACCGTAGACAACCTCGCTCTCGTACTGCGCCTTGACGCCGGCGAGGAACTTTTTCTCGGCCTCTGGGATGCCGAGCTTGTCGAAGGTGGATTTGATGTCGTCAGGCACATCATCCCACGAGCGTTCCTGGCGGTCGGTCGGCTTGAGGTAGTAGTAGATATCGTCGAACTTGACGCTAATATTTCCACCCCATGTTGGCAGGGGCTTGGACTCGAAGGTCTTGAGACTCTCGAGCCGGAACTGGCGCATCCATTGGGGTTCGTTCTTCATCTCGGAGATCTGGGCGACGATCTCCGCATCCAGCCCCTTGCGGGCCTTGAAGACGAATCGTTCTTCGTTGCGGAAATCGTATTTGTTGATTTCGCCGAGCGCCAGCGCGCTGTTGGAGCGTGAATCTGTGGCCATGGCTGATTCCTCTGGATGGCTGAGAACGGAGAAACGGGCGGGCTAGCCGGCAACGGCCATCTGGACCATTTCTTCCTCGTGGGCTGTCGCATCGGGGTGCTGGGCGCGAATCCGATCGTAGCCGTTCTTGTGGAGTTCCCGAGCGAGCTCCTCGCCGCCGGTTTCCACGATCCTGCCGCCCAGGATCACGTGGGTGAAATCGGGGCGATTGTGCTCCAGGAGCTTATCGTGGTGGGTGATGACGAGGATGCCCATTTCACGGCCGCCGATCTCGGCGATGCTCTGGCTCGCCAGGCGGACGGCGTCGACGTCCAGTCCGCTGTCGGTCTCGTCGAGGATCGCGAACTTCGGGCGGAGCATGGCCATCTGGAGGATTTCGGCGCGTTTCATCTCGCCGCCGGAGAAGCCGTCGTTGACATAGCGGCGGGCGAACTCGGGGTCCATGCGGAGCTGGTCCATCTTCTCGCGGAGTTCCTTGCGGAACTGCCGCATGGGAATGAGTTCCTCCCCTTCCTTGCGATCGGGACGGCGGACGTTCGTGGCGGAGTGTCGCAGGAAGTCGGCCATCTTGACGCCGGGTATGGAGACGGGGCGTTGGAAGGCAAGGAAGAGGCCCGCCCGGGCCCGCTCGTGCGGCTCGAGGGCGAGCACATCGACGCCATCCAGCTGGATGGAACCGCGGATGACTTCGTATCCCGGGTGCCCCATGATGGCAAACCCCAGGGTGCTCTTTCCGGAGCCATTGGGACCCATGAGGGCGTGGACTTCGCCGCGGGCGATCCCGAGGTTGACACCGCGAAGGATGGGCTTGCCGGCAACACGTACGTGCAGATCGGCTATCTTGAGTTTCTCGGTCATTTCTTGTCTGGCTTGAGTTTCTGGTGTTCGTACAGCGGCTTCACGTCTTCGACTCGGACGAAGCCGGTATGATGTGGCAACGGCAAACGGTCCTCGACTTTCGGCCCTTTGCGGCCGAAAGACTTGAGCCAACCGAGCCAGCCGCTCCGGTCGCTGCCGGCGCGCCTGGCAAAACGCTGCCCCTTGATCTTGTCCTGCAGCCGCATGAGCCCTTCCAGAAGGGCTTCGGGCCGCGGGGGACAGCCCGGAACGTAGACGTCCACCGGCACAACGAGGTCGACACCCTTGACGACGTGATAGCCGTACTCGAAATACGGTCCGCCACCTACGGTGCAAGCACCCATGGCCATGACGTATTTCGGATCCGGCATCAGTTCGTAAAGGCGCCGCACTCGACTGGCCATCTTGAACGTTACCGTTCCCGCCACGATCATCAGGTCCGCTTGGCGTGGCGTGGCCCGAAACGCTCCGGCCCCGAAACGATCCAGATCGAATCGAGACGCGCCCACCGCCATCATCTCGATGGCACAGCAGGCCAAACCGAAGGTCATCGGCCACACACTACCCGACCGGGCCCAATTGATCGCATCTTCGAGGGTGGTGGTCATCACGCCCTCTTCCATTCGTCCTTCGATCCAAGGCTGGGTCATGGGTCGCAGCGTCCCTTCAACACCTGAGGCGGCCTCCCGCCTGTTGCAGGAAGCCAAGCCAATACCGAGAAACTCACCTGCTCCGAACCCAACCCATCGACCGTCTTGCTGCAGGAGATCACGTCCTGCAGGAGAGAGGCGGCAAACCTGTCCTGCGACAGCCGTTGAGTCATCAGTCCGGAGCCAGACGACGTAGTATAGCAGTCTCTCAAGCTGGCTGAAACTGGCACCGAGTCCGGCCTCCCTGGTGATTCTGGGTCAACTGCACATCCTCGCCCAGCAGTTCCGAAAACAGCATCCGCTCCAGATCGCAGATGCTCGGATCGGCCTTCGCCAGATCCGGGTAGGGACAGGCATGGGCAGTGAGAACGGGCTTCAACGGCGGACCATCTACCGAAAAAGGGACTCGCCTGCGACCCAGAAGCCCGGCGAGCGAACGCATCCGCTCGGTCACCGTTGCGCCGCGAATCTCCTGGGCATATCCTTCGGCCAGAGCCTTCACGACATGCCCGATCAACTCGCCCCGGACCTCCTCGTCGCGGATCGTGTGGAGCTGCGACCACAGGGCCAGGGCGAGATCCGTGAAGTTCGAGCCGGTGAGCCGCAACCCTTTGTTCGTCAATCGGTAACGGTGACGAGGACGGCCGCGACCGCAGCGCTGGGTCTCTCGCTCAACGAGCCCCTGAGCCAGAAGCCGGCCAAGCCGCTGCCGAATCGCCGTGCCGGTCACGTCGACTGCTTTGGCGAGCTCAAGGACCCCAAGGGGGCCGTCGCAGCGAAGCAGATCGAGCAAGTCGGCATCGGAATTCAGTGTCGTTGTGGTCATCAGGGCCACTTACCCAAGGGGTTCCGTTTGGAAGGACGATGCATCCTATGGATTAACGCATTTTTGTCAAGCATAACTTGCAAAAATAGTTTTCCCGCGGAAAGTTGTCCGCCGTAAATCGTTGATATATATTGTCATGCGACGTTCGACCGGTTCAGAGCCGGCCGCCGGGATGGAGTGCCGCACTCGATGGAATCTCTGGAAACGGGTGATACTCCAGCCAGGCGAAGCAGCCGGAAAAGCTGTCGGGCGACGGAAGGGCGGGCGATTGCCAGGAAACCCAGATGTCTGGAACTGCCTCTCTCTGCCAACCCACGCCAGCCGATTTCCGATCGGCGACGCTGTGACTTCAGACGACTGAATCGACACCAAGATGGCTCTCTCAAAAAGACACGGACCAATCACGATCCAACGCGTTTTGCTCCATCGGTGGATTTGCGTCTTGCCGGCACTGGTGCTCGTGTGCGGGACAGGCGGACTGCCGGCGCAGGACACCTCTGCCGAGAGTGTCATTTTGGAGCCGGAAGGGGCAGCGGAGGAGGTGCCGGCCGTTGCAGGGAGCGCGTCTTCCCCTGCATCGAGCGTGCAGGCGGCGGTGCCCACGGCCGACGAAGCGGAGTGGATCAAGGCGGTGGACACGTTCTTCGGGCAGTGGATCGTCAGCCCGCTGGAACAGGTCCTGTTCTTCGCTTTCTGGAGCAAACGCTGGGTCCCGGCGGGAGTGCCCGAGAAGGTGACCTGCCCGAACGGGGCATGCGGTCACACTCATGTTGTGGCCTCTCTGTATCCCCACTGCAAGGCGCCGATTGTGATTCCGTGCCCCGACTGCGGCGCGGAGATCGAAACGGGGGCCCAGGTTCCCGTTGTGGTGCTCTGGCTCCTGGCGGGGGCGATCTTCTTCACGCTGCGAATGGGGTTCATCAATTTGCGGGGTTTCCGGCACGCGATCCGAGTGACCCTGGGTTACTTCGACAAGCCAGGGGAGACGGGCGAGGTTTCGCATTTCCAGGCCTTAGCGTCCGCTCTTTCCGCCACAGTGGGTCTGGGGAATATCGCCGGCGTGGCGATCGGGATCAGCATGGGGGGGCCCGGGGCCGTCTTCTGGCTGATCGTTGCGGGGCTGCTGGGGATGAGCACCAAGTTCTCGGAATGCACCCTCGGCCAGATGTACCGGAAGGTGGCTCCCGACGGGACGGTGTCCGGCGGTCCGATGCATTATCTTCGCGACGGATTGGGAGAGGTCGGGCTGCGACGTCTGGGAGCCGTGCTGGCCACGATCTTTGCGGTGGTCTGCATGGGCGGCTCGTTCGGAGGCGGCAACGTCTTTCAGGTGGGCCAGTCGCTGGAGATGTTCCGTTCCCAGGTCGCGTTTGTGGACAAACACCCGTGGGTGTATGGGGTGGTGCTGGTTGTCATGGTGGGGATCGTGATCATCGGCGGAATCCGGCGGATCGCCGCCACCGCGGAGAAGATCGTTCCGATCATGTGCGGCATCTACATTCTCGCGGCCCTGTACATTCTGGCCGTCAATTACGCGCACCTGGGAGAGGCCGTCGGGGAGATCGTCAGCAAGGCCTTCCGTCCCGAAGCGGCGTATGGCGGGTTCGTCGGATGCATGATGATGGGAGTGCGGCGGGCGGCATTCTCCAACGAGGCGGATCTCGGCTCGGCTTCGATCGCCCACGCCGCGGCGAAGACCGACGAGCCGATCAGCGAGGGGCTCGTGTCGCTGCTGGAGCCGTTCATCGACACGGTCGTCGTGTGCACGATGACGGGGCTGGTGATCGTGGTAACCGGCGTGTACGACACGAGCCGGTTCCCGGAGTGTGAAGTGTTCATCTCACAGGGGAGGGGCGCCCCGCTGACGGCGGCCGGTTTTGCCACGGTCATCGACTGGTTTCCCTGGATCTTGACAATCGCGGTATTCCTGTTTGCTTATTCGACTCTAATCTCGTGGTCGTACTACGGAGAACGCTGCTGGTCCCACCTGTTCGGGCACAAGACGGCGATCGTCTACAAGATCCTGTTCCTCGGATTCGTGTTTCTCGGCTCGATCGTCAAGGCCCAGAACATCATCGCCTTCTCGGATCTGATGATCCTGTCGATGGCATTTCCGAATATCCTCGGAGTGGCTCTGCTGAGCGGCAAGATCCGCGGGGCCTTGGATAGTTACTGGGATCGGCTGAAATCGGGGGACATCACTCGCACTGTGAAAGTGGAGAAAGGGCCGGCGTCGTGAACTGGCTTCCTCGAAAGGCCGTGGTCGTTCCGATCGATTTCTCCGACGACTCGTTCGCCGCGCTGGCCACGGCCGTCGAAATCGCCACCGATCGGTCACACGTCCGGGTGGTACACGTTCTGTCTCCGCTGGAGCCGGCCGATCCCGGGGTGATCTGGCACACGATCGACGACGCCGGGCGGAAAACGCATGCTGCCGAGGCGCTCAAGGTGGAACTGGTCAAGCGGGGTTACGAGGGACTCGACATCCACATCCTGATCGGCAACCCGGGCAACGAGATCGCCGGCTACGCGGAAGAGGTCGATGCGGGACTGGTCGTCATCTCATGCCGGGGCAGGTCGGCGATCGATCGGCTCCTGCTGGGCTCGGTGGCGGATCGGGTCGTCCGGCTGGCCCACTGCCCGGTGCTGGTGTTGAAGAGGTAGCGTCTGGCAGGTTTTCCGCGTTTATTCCAGACGCACGTCCCTGGTTGCCGATTCGTCGCGGCAGCGTCGGGGAAAGTGCTGACGGACAACCTGGGCGAACTCATCGGGCGTCGAGACACGGGCGATCTTGTCGCGGAACAGCCGTGCGCCCGGGCATCCCTGCGCGTAGCAGCAGGCGAAACGGCGCATCATGATCGTGCCCTTCCAGACGCCAAACCGCTCGACGATCTGGTGGTAGTGATCGACGAGTTGGGCCTTCTGCTGGTCAAGGGAAGGGGCGGGCGGGATCGGCCGGCCGGCCAGTGCAGCCGCAGCCTGGCAGAACAGCCAGGGGCGACTGAGCATGGCGCGGCCGATCATCACCCCGTCGACCGGCCAGAGCCGAAAAGCTTCGACGACCTGATCGGCGGTCCGCAGATCGCCGTTTCCTATCAGGGGAATCCGGCGGAGGTGTTCCTTGACCGAGGCGATCCGATCCCAGTCGGCGGTCCCCTGGAACATCTGCCTTGCCGTGCGACCGTGAACCGTGAGCGCGGCGCCGCCGGCCGCTTCGACCGCCTCGGCCACCTCGCCGGCGGTGACAAAGGCCTCGGAGGTCCCCAGGCGAATCTTGGCAGTGACGGGCGTGGGCCGACAGGCATCCACCACGCGGCGAACGATCTGGCCGACCCGATCGGGGTCGCGAAGCAGGTGGGAGCCGCTTTCCGCATTGCGCGTGATGCTGCGGACGGGGCAGCCGAAGTTGATATCGACGACGCTGACGTGAAACTCGTCGACGAGCCGCCGCCCCACATCGGCCAAGGCCACGGGATCGTTGTCCCAGATCTGTACCGCAACCGGACGTGCCTCCTCGGCAACGCCCCACAACCGTTCGGGGTAGGCGTCTCCGTGGGAGCTGATCCCCAGGAAACTGCGGGCACTGACCATTTCGGTTGCGGTCAGGCCCACACCGCCATACCGGCGGAGGATCTGCCGAAAGGCATAATTGGTGAACTTGGCCATCGGGGCCTGGAGCAGGGGAGGATCGACGACGACCTGTCCGATGCGGAGCGGAGGAGGAGGAGGGAGCGGCGGAAGACTATTTGACAAGGGAACACTCATCCCACACCGGGCAGCGAAACTGTCGCCAGGGGAGCGGCAATTGACAGCGGAATCGGCGAGAACCGCTACCGCTCGAGTACAGGAACCAGGAACCAGTCCACATCCGGGTCGGTGGACGGAACCAGGGGGGGGATCTTTTCACCGGTGATCTGCCAGATGGCCCAGGCGCTGGCGTAACCGATATCACTACCCAGGGTAGCGCGCTGGAGGGTCGCCTGCAAGACCGGGAGGAATCCTCGGGCCTTCATTCGTCCCAAACTGACAGCCGCCATGCGGCACACCAGCCACGACTCGGGAGCGTCCAGATTGAACGCATCGACGAGGCGTTTCTCCAGGTCGTCAGCCAGACGTTCATCGACCTGGTCCGCATGGAGATGCCCCAAGGCCCAGATGGCGGCCGCGCGGGAGACCTCGCCCGGCGGGGTACCCTTGGGAATGAACTTTCGCAGGGCAGCGTCGGCGGCAGAGAATCTCAGCACCCCAAACATCTGGGCGAGGTAGGCAAGCTGGTCGTCGATACCCGGCCCCTGAGGCTCTCGGGCCATGCAACTGGCCAGCTTGCGCTCGAGAGCGGCGAGTGCCGGTTCGGCCGTTTCAGGAACCGCCAGTTGGCAGAGTCCCCAGGCAGCCGTCACATTCGCCTCCGCGCGGGTGACGTCGAGAAGCTTGAGCAGGCGGCTGGTGATCGTCGTATCGCCGAGCGTCACCAGGAGCAAGGTAGCCTGCTGTTGTCCGCGCCAACTGTCGGCGTTCAGGACGCGCCGCCCCTGGTCGATCAGCGTCTGGCGGAGCGAGGCATCGCCGGCCAGCGTCACAAGACTGTCGCACACGTAGCTCCGGATGCCCGGATCCGGATCGTCGAGCATCGGCACAAGGGTGGCGAGGAGGCTGGGAGAGGGTTTGGCAACGAGCGCTTCGGCACCCCAACGGCGCACCTGGGCGTCGGTCGAGCGGACCGTGCTGTCGATCACCGGCAGGATGAGGGCGGGTTCGATGCGAAACAGGTGCCCCAGAGCGATCGCGGCCACGGAGGGTTCCGGATCGCCCGCCAGGGCGACAAGCTGTTTCACGGCGTCGTCGCCACGATGCCCGGCGAGCATGCGAGCGGCGACGATCCGGCTGGGAACCGCGGCCACGGATTGGTCCCGGCAAAGCTGCCGGGCAAGGTCGAGGAGCCCGCTGTTCTGCAAGTCGCCGAGGGCGTCGGCGGCTTCAAACCGCACGGGTGGGGGCAAAAGACCGTCCATGGCGAGTTCCCGAAGCCGGGCAGTCGCCTCGGTCTCTTCCAACGCCACCAGCCCGCGGATCGCGAGGGTTCGCAACCGAGGCTGACAGTCGTCGTCGTTGAGCCTTTCCATCCACCGCTCTCGCAGAGCCGTCTCTTTCCATCGCGCCAGGGCCGGTTCGACAATCACCGCCATATCGAGATCCTGCGGGGCGGTTGCCTCGACCAGCGCCGACACCGCCGGCCGAGCATCCAGCGCCACCAGCGCTCGGGCAGCCGTCAGACGCACGATGCGATCCATCCCGGGCTGACCAAGGACCTTGATGAGGGGCTCGATGGTCGGTTCCAGCCCCGGATAGCCCTTGGCCGCCGCGTCGGCAATCGACAGGGCGGCTCTCCGCTTCATCTCCCGCTCGGGCCGCTGGAGGGCCTTCAACCAGCGATCGACGATTACTGGGGGAAAGGTCGTTTCAACCACCGGCGCCGTGAGGGCCGGATCCTCATACATGACCGGCCGCGTCTCGACCGCCTCGCTGCCGCTGAAGAGGGCAACCAGCAGCACGACGCCGAGGACGGCCGGGCAGGCGAACCGGCGGCGCGGCAACTGGCCCCCCCGCGGAACCAATCGCAAGACTGTCGCCGAGGCAAGCACTGTCTGCGCGTGGGAAGTCTCGCTCGCGGTCGTGGGACAGGGGCTTGGGGATCGGCGGTAGGATCGCATTACTGAAGACATTCTGGATCCGGAACGGCGTTCATTGGGGTTGCGTGAGTCGCCAGGTCTGAACGAGCACCACAAGAGAGCACAGAAGGCACAGGCCGCCCATCCACCACCAATTGGCGGGCACGAGGTGATAGGTCGTGAAGCCCGGGGCCTCGATAATCGTCAATGCGGCAGCCATGGGATTGACCTGGAGGACGTTTTCGACGACACCGTGCCCCAAGGCCGTGCCTCCGCCGAGCCAGGCGAGCATCGTGCCGACACAGACGGCGCCCAGCAGGGCGTAGGAAATCGTGGTGGCCACGGCGGTACGACGGCAGAGGCTACTGACCGCGGCCGAAAGCAGCATGCCGAACAGGGCCATCCAACCGAGGCAGACGAGGACCTGCCAGACCTGCCAGCGGAGAGGCGGATGGATCCAGATCATGACGAGGTATCCTGGCAAGGTGGCCAGCATGAGGAGGAGCAGGGTCAACACCACGCTGAGGAGCTTGCCGATGAGGATCGAGGCCGCCGACATGGGAGTCATCATGAGCAGGTTCCAGCCGCCGCTCTCGCGCTCGGTGCTGATCAGATTGGCGGCAAGGCTCGGCGTGAGCACGATGAGCAACGCGACCTGGAGCACCACCATGATCCCGCCGATCGTTTCCACGCCCCAGTCGATGGTGCCGGTCGTGGCGGCGTAGGTGAGGAGGAGAGAGATCAGAGCGGCAACCGAGACGAGCCGCAGAAGCCAGTGGATGCGTCCGAAGCGCCGAGTGCGGAATTCCTTGACCATGACTGGATTGACAAACCAGGCGATGCCGCTCTTGCGCCGGTGGGGATCGACGAGGAAAACGAAGCGGCGAAGCCATTGCTGGGCCGAGGAACGTTCGTCGGTGACAACGCCTTGGGGGCGAGGGCGGTCAAGCAGGAACGCGTTGAGCTGCACCACGGTGGCCAGGGCGAGCAGGCAGGAAGAGCCGGCAGCGAAGGCGAGAAAGCGGCTCAAGGTGGGGGAGTTGGCCAGGCCAAATGCTCCCGCATCGCCGTGCCCTGCCAGTTCCATCACGACCGGCACAGGAGAAACACATCGCAGCCAATCCGCCAGTTTGGGCAGCAGGCCGGGCTGCCCCTGGAGAAAGAAATGGGGCCCGAGAGAGACCAGTGCCACGAGCAGCACCACCGCATAGGTGGTTCGCAGGGCGGAGTCGGTGCTGCCGGTCCAACTGCTGATCCAGAGGGCCAGGGCGGTGTACTCGAAGAGCACGAGGGCGAGAATTCCGTAGAGCGGCAGGATCTGCCGCAACCAGGAGACGCCCCCCATGGCGTAGGCTGCCGACGCTCCGGGAACGCTCACGACCAGGAGCAACAGAACGAACCCCAGGACTCCCAGCATCTTGCCCAGATAGATCGAGCCGGACGACATGGGCTGATTGAGAAGGAGGGCGAGCGTGCCCGAATTTCGCTCGCGCACGATCGAGGTTGCGGGGAAGGCGGGAATCATCAGGATGAGGATTGCCAGCAGCCCGTAGGCAAAGAGCCGGAAGACTTCCTGGGCCTGGGCCCCGGAGAGTTCCACCGTGGCATCGCTCGGCCAGCGGATGACCACCAGGCCCGAAAACGCGACAGCGACGACCACGAGCAACACCAGGGCGCGCACGGTTCGCAGCGTACCGATCAATTCGCGTTGGACAATCGCGTATCCCATTTCTCGTCCGGTCGTGTTGGAGCCGATGGCGAAGTCGTTGAAGCCGTATACCCATGCCTGCGGGACACTTCCCGCCCGGCGAACAGTCGTCTACCGGGCAATCGCGCCGGAGTGTTGCGTGACCGAGAGGAAGGCGTCTTCCAGGTCCGCCTGAATCTCGCGGAACTGCGTCACCCGGACCTGCGACGCCACGAGATGGGCCAGCAGGCCGCCCATCTCGCCCTCGGACCTGGAGGTCTGGAAACGCACGACGGCCTCCGAGCGCGATTCCGAAACTTCCGCGTCGGGCTCGATCGACTCCCGCACCAGACGGGCGGCCAGCTCCACGCCGTCTTCGTGCTCGAGCTGGATCTCGATGGTGCGTTTCTGGGAAACACTGCGCATGATCTCCGTGAGGGTGCCGAAGGCCTCGAGCCTGCCGCGGTTGAGGATCGCCACCACGTCGCAGATCCGGGCCAGTTCGGGGAGGATGTGGCTGGTGACGATCAGCGTCTTGCCGAGCGAGGCAAGGCGCAGCAGAATCTGCCGCATCTCGATCCGAGCGGCCGGATCGAGCCCATTGGCCGGTTCATCAAGAACGAGCACGCTCGGATCGTGGAGGAGGGTCCTCGCGATGCCGATGCGTTGCTTCATGCCGTGACTGAGGCTCTCGACATAGCGGTCGCGCATGTATTCGGAACCGGTCATCTCCATGACTTCGTCGATCCGCTGGCGGCGGCGCGACCTGCGGATTCCGAAGGCGGCGCCGAAGAAGTCGAGATACTCCCAGACCCGCATGTTGTCGTACGAACCGAACAAATCGGGCATGTAGCCGACGAGGCGTTTGATTCTCTTGGGATGGCGGAGGCAGTCGCACCCGGCAATCGTCGCCGAGCCTTCCGTGGCGCGGGCCAGTCCGACGAGGATCTTGATGGCGGTGGTTTTGCCGGCTCCGTTGGGCCCGATAAGCCCCAGGATATGTCCCTGGTGGAGTTCGAACGAGAGCCGGTCAAGCGCCCGGAGCTGCCCATAGACTTTGGTCAGATCCTTGACCACGACGGTTGGAGACTGTTCGTTCATATTCACTCTCCTCGGACCTTGCCGACAACGGCCATGCAAAGGGATTCGATCTTCCAGGGTGCCACGGCCATCAGGTCGCTCAGGTCGGCCGATTCTTCACCGCTCACGCGGATCGCGACCGCCAATCCACCCTCGCCATCCAGGCGGAGCAGTTCCGGCTGATCCAGGACCACTTCAAACGTGCCGATCGGGTGGGTCAGGCTCTTGACGACAACGGGCTGCCGGTCGTCCAGCGCCAGGACGTCGACCGAGCGGGACGGAGCGCGGAGGCTCAGCGAGATCACCGCACGCCGGACCTCCAGAGGCAGTACAGAGGGGGGCATCTGGAACCGCAGCCACTGGCAGATGGCATACTGCGAATCTGCCCACTCGCCGCGAATCGCGTTGTAGGCCGTGGGCCGCTTGCCATCGGGGCTTTCCGCGCCGCGGTAGGGGATGAAGGAAGCCGGGATGATCACATCCGATCCGGCGAGCGACCGCTCGATCTGGAGGGGGATGGAGACGAGGGCGGAACCGAGCCGGTTGGTTTGGGGGAAGACGAACCCCTGGTCAACCGGATCCGCCCAGATGTGGAGGATCGGGCGAGAAGGGGGGCTCACTTGGTCCTGCGTCTGGAGTGCCAGTCGGTAGATGTCGGCATGACGCTGTCCGGCATCCGACAGCCAAGTGTCGGCCAGGAACTCTCCAGGGGCCAAAACGTCGCCCATTCCGGCCGCAAACGAACCGCCGGGCCCCATTTTCACGGCCAGCAGAGGCTGGTGGGGCAAAGTGATGACCGCATCTGTGAGCCCCGTGAACGGTGCGGGGCCGAACAGTCCGGTCAGTCCCGAAGGGCCGAAGCGGGCGCGGCAGCCAACCGGGGTCTCGAGGTGGAGAACCTGCTGCAGCGGGGCGGTACGAATTCCGGGGGGAAGGTTCAGGTCTTGCCACTGCCAGACCCCTTCGTCGCTCCACATCATACGGCGCCGCTGGCCGCGCATCGCCGCCATATCCGGCATGAACAACCCACCCTGCGTGGCCCCCATCCGGGCATCGCTGATTTCGGGATTGTAGAGGGAGGCCAGGCCGCAGATTCGACCGGCCGCCAGTCCGGGTTCCAGGTCGATCTTCTGCCAGATGGCGGCGGTCGGCGGCACCGAGTTGCGTGCCGATGCGGCCACGGCCACGAAGAGGAAGCTGGTTGCAGCCGCCGCCAGAGGGACTGTCCACAGGAGTCGGCCGAGACGGCCCGTTCTGCGACACCAGAATCCTACCGCGCCGAGGACAAGACAGAACACGATCAGGACGGACATCACGACTTTCCGTCCGAGAATGCGATAGCCGATCTGCCTGGCGAGGACGGGAGCCACATCGACGGAGGTTTGGGAGTGGCGATTGGAGGGGGCAAAACACTCGGCAACGAACGGCTTCAGCAGATTCTCTCCCGGGGGAGGCGACTGGAAGGCGGCCGCGCCGACCGGCGGGGCCTCCGGGGACGGAGACTCGATCCAGGCGCGGGCCGCGAGCGTCGAGTAGAAAACCTTTCCTGCACCGAACGGCTGCCAGAACGTCGCCGGCCAGCCGTTGACCGTATCCATGATCGTCACATTGCCGGGCAGCACCCGGGCAAACGCGACCGGTTCGTCGAAGGTCAGCAGAACAGGCTCCTGCGGCGGGACGTCGGTCCGCACACTCTCGATCTTCAGGTCCGTCAACTGGACACGATCGACCACGGTTGAAGTAAAAGACTCACCCAGGATCGCGGCAGCCGAGACCTCGCTGAGCTCGTCGAGCATGATCCAGAGATTGCCGCCACCGAGGACCCAACCGCGGATCAACGCCACCGCGTCGGGATCCAGGGCTACCTGGTCGGTGCTCACCACGAGCACGTCGAGGGCATCGAGGCCCGCCGATTCGGCCGGCATTTCCCTGGCATTGAGCACGCTCACCCGGGCCGACAGTTCTTCGGCTGTCTTGCCCGCCTGGACCAGTTCGTAAACCACCTCGTCGGGCGCGAGCACCTCCTTCTCCGGGCCGGTGTAGAAGGGCACGTCGCGAACAGGCCAACTCGGGCGCTGGAAGTCGCCGATGATCCCCACCGCCACGGGCTCGCGGAAGACAATCAGCGGCCGCCCCCCATCGACAGCCTCCACCTGCGACCGCCGGGTGACGTCGGCACCGGTGACGGGATCGACCGGGGCCGACACGATATCGACGCGCTCCCTGTTGGGGGAAAGCCCATCCGGAATCTGAATCGGGCAGGTCGATCTGAGGATCGATCTGGCCGGCACCCAGATCCGCCGGCCATACTGGAGTGTCGGATCGTCCGCCAGATAGACGACGGCGGTCAACTCGGCATCGCGGTCGGTCGGATTCGACGCGTTGACCGCTACCACCCCCCAGCGCCCGGCGCGGTAACGCCGAGTTCCCGCGGAAGCGCCCAGGCGAATGGCGGCAGGAGTGTCGTTGGCAACCTGCGCACCGCTTGCCGCGGGCGATTCCCCAAGGAGGCCGACGAGAATGCACAACCACATGGCATGGCGCCGGAAAACTCCGGGAGCCGGTGTCACGCCGGGCGGCGACTGCGGCAGTCTCTGGCCGCGGGAGGCTCTCGTGGTTCCGAAACCGCTTCCAGGAGTAGGCGCAGAACGCATAACCGATATCGCTTCGTCAACGAAATGGTGCCGTGTCTTGATGATCGCGAGCCTCCTTGGTACCCCGAAGCGGCATTTGTCATGCTCGACAGGCACCACCATAACCGCTCGGCCGCCGGGCCTCAATTCCCCCTCTCGCTGCCGGCGAGGAACCGGCCTATATTGGAGGAGCGTGCAGCTTCGGCAATCTGTCGACTTCCCAGGGTCCTATCCGGCTTCCAACTCGATGAAACCAAGCCTTGTCCCCGGGGTGACCGGCGAGTATCAGCATCGCGTCGTCACCGAGAACCTTGTCAGCTATCGCAAGCCGGGGGCGCCCGCGGTCATGTCGACCCCTTGGGTGCTGTATGCCATGGAGACCGCCGCCTATGAAGCCATCCGGCCACACTTGGACGCAACCGAGGCTTCGGTAGGGGTCGGATTCCAGTTCGAGCATCTTGCCGCGACCCCGCCGGGGGAAACGCTGGTGGCAACAGCCACCGTGACGGGTGTCGAAGGGAACAAGGTGCTGCTGGACTTCGAAGCCCGTGACAGCCATGAACTGGTGGCGAAGGGGAAACACGTCCGCGCCGTCATCGACCGGGCGAGGTTTCAGAACCGACTGGAAAGAAAACGCCGGGCCGCCAACTGATCCTGCGGGAAACCGCCGGCACTGGACACTTCCGGCGAAGACCGGTTTCCGTCCAATCGGGCTGCGCTGCCCTTCCGAACCAGAACGCGGGAGCCTTCAGCGTACCACCAGGGCGGCCACCAGTTGTTGCTGCGGGAGGCTCTCGGGCGCAACGGCCGTCACGTATTCGGCAATCGACTGGTTGTAGGCAGCGAGCACGTTGAGGAACTCCAGGGATTCCTGGGTCTGTTCATCCACGGCGGTCAACACGCTGTCGAAGCCGATTGCCCGGGTTTGAAACGCGAGGACGGCCTCCACCCGCCGCCCATCGGCAGCCACAACGGCGAGGGCACGGTCCTTGAGGCTGCGATTGAGGGTGGGAATCCAGGTTGCCAGACGTTTCATGGGCCACGACTGGACGATCTGCAGGGGCTGCAACTGGAGCCTCAGGTCGATATCGCCGGCGTGAGGCAGGGTCTTGGGCGCAAGCCAGGAACCGGTCAGAGGCCGGCCGCAACTCTTGGTGAGCTGGTACTCGGCAGCGAGCAGCCGGGTTTCAGCGTCGAGCAGGTCGGCCTTCGCGTCGATTTTGGCGGCCTTCAACCTGGCCTGGGCGTCGACGGTTGCGGCCGCGCCAAGAGTGACCGCCTCGACGAGACTGTCGAGAATGTCGCCATGGCGGCGATAGATTTCCCATTCGCCCAGCCGATGGGTGGCCTCCCAGTAAGCCTCGATCACTGCCTGCCGTCGGGCACCGGGCACCCCGTCGAGGCACGCTTCGAGGTCCACAGCCTCGGCAGCAGGCCCAGCGACCTGGCGGAGAGCCAGAAGATCGCCGGTCAGTCTCTTCGCCTGCACCGCTGTGGGAAGACCGACGAGGTCTGCATACCAACGCGAGGTGCCCTTGGCCGCAGACACTGCCGGCTGCCGGAAGACCGTCTGGACCCGGGGCTCTGCCTCAGGCTCTTCAACCGCCACCATCGGTCGCGACTGAACCACGAGGTTTGCTGCGCCCGAAGCGGCAGCAGCAGGCTTTGCAGCGGAAGAAGCAACCTCAGCGACTTCGGCCGCAGCGGCTTGATTGGCGTCCGCGCCGGCGACCGTTTCCTCCGGTGTGCCAGCAGTTGCCGGGCTGACCACTCCCTTCTCCACGGCCGACCCGTCGGAGGAAATCGGACCGGGAGAATCGGAGGCCAGATCAAGCGCGTCGCGGCGAGGTGCCAGGGTGGGCTCGCCGGGGCTGGCTGCAGCATCAGTGGGCGCCGCCGGCCGGGCGTCTCCGCTTGCCTCCTCGGCAGGCCCCGGGCCGACTCCAGAAGAGGATCCGCCGCGGCTGCCGGCGGGCAACTGCGGCCCGGTCTGGCTCAACTTGATGAGGATGCCAACGAGTTGCCGTCCCTCCGTCTCGGGGCCGGCAATCTCCAACGCATAGTCGGCAATCGAGTGATTGTAGCGGGTGACGGCAGACATCCACGCCCGTTGCTGGACAGTGATTTCGTGCAGGGCCGCGAGCAGATCTCCGGCATCCACCTGGCCGGCTTGATACGACTGGGCAACGGCCTGCCAGGCCTCGTTGGCAGCCTGAACGGCATCGACACGCACGCCGATCACCTGGTGCTGGAGTGGCAGGGTGCGGTGGAGGAGAAGCGTTTGCCCGGGCGAGGTCCCGTTGGCGAAGATCTGTTCATAGTAGGTGTCGTAGCTGCCCACGTGGGGCCGGTCTTTGGGCAGGGGCAACTGCGAAGGGGATGCCCCATCGAGCCCCGCCGCTTCGGCAAGAGCATACTGGGCGGTGAGTACGGCGAGTTCCACGGAGGCAACCTCGCGATCGGCGGCCTGTTGAGCCAGTTCCAGCAGCCTGGCATCAATCGCGCTGAGGCTGATCGACTGAAGCGTCTGCGACTGTCCCCAGCAGAATCGATACTCACCGACGAGCCCCGCCAATTGCCAGTAGGCATGGGCGATCTGGAGCCGTTTGGATCGATCGCGGACCTTGCCGAGCACGTCGAGCAGCGTCACGCTCCGTCCGGCCACGGCCGTGCCCGCCGGGAGGGTCATGGCCTGTTCGAGAAGTTGCTGGACCGTCACTCTTGGAATCGCCGGCGACTGGAGTGCAGGGCCCTGAGCGGCAAATGGGGCTGCCGCGCCGGTGCCCAATCCGGGTGTCTGAGTTGCCGGCGGAGCGGCCGTCTGCGAGGACGAGGGGACTTCATTCCCTTTGAGACTACGGAGCCGTTCGAGCTCGATCAGCCGCTGGACAGTGTTCGGAAGATCTGAGAATGGGTCTCTCGCGCTGGCCGGAGACGCCGCACCGCCGGTGGCCGGTGTGGGAGCCGCTATCTGTGGCGGAGACGTTGATCCGGGCGCGGCTATCCCACGAGGGTCGCCCTGCCATTCCCCTTTTGGCAAGGGGGCTGCGGCGCCAAGGCCTCCGTAGGCCGAATTGTCTTCTCCGGTCGGCAGAGCTGGCGCCGAAGCGGGGTTGGGCATCGCGGGGACACCGGTCTGGCCGGACAGCGCCGGGCTGGCGGCTGCGGCGTCCGCTGGTGGCGCCACAGCGGATTGCGACAGATCGGACAGGGGAGTGTATTGAGCAAGAATGGCACTGGATAACAAGACAGCGGCCCAGGACATGTCTCACCTCTCATGCAACGGATCGAACACGCAAAACGCAGGGGCGAAAGGGAACCGGGCTGTGTGGCCTTTCATCCCCTCACCACCTACCGGTAGCGTCCCATGTTCGTTCCATTCCGTCAATCCTCTCGGGGGGCAGACCCCGCGGAATACAAGGCACTGCCGATCGGCGGGGCCAAACGGGCGATGGCCCGCCGGACCCGAGCCTTTTCCAGATCCTGGGCCCCCACACCGTGGAGGTTTCCCGCGCGATTGCAGAATCTGTGGCCAGCGAGCGGAATGCACGCCAAGAACTCGGGCAGGCGAACGAATAGCCCAGCGTCGCCGATGCCGGGGAGATACACGCCGGGCGGCTGAAAGGAACGCGAGCCTCCGGAGGGAGCCGATCCAGGCCGCGGCGAAGGACTCCACCTCTTCGCGACTGGATGACTGCTTTGCCCCGGCAGGGTGAGACAGGGATGACAAATTCACTCCTTGGATCCCTGTGAGCTATACTTGTAAGAGCTTCAGCCCCTCGATCCGCCCTCGCCAGTGCCATGAGCGGCGGCCGAATTACCCGAACCTCAGTTTCCTATTGACTGGCGTGCCAGCATGCCAATCGGACGGGCAACAGCTCGTATGACGCCGGAACTGCGATATCACGCAAGACCTTTCTCCCTGCGCAGGGCAGCCATTCTGACGGTCTGCCTGGGGGCAATTGCGCTGGTTGCCAGCGGGTATTGGGCCTGGAAGCTGCGGCTCCCCGATCCGGAGACGGCTGACCGGGAAGGACTGGTGCGATGGCTCGTGCTGCGGGACCTGCGCGGGGAATCGCCTCATCTGCGAGCCACGTTGCTGCGCCGGTTCCAGGAAGAGACGCCCGAGGATGTGGACCCGGCATCGATTCGATCCCGACTCAACGGAAGCCGCCAGGAGCGGCTATGGGGGAACATCCTTGTCTTGGCGGAAACCTGGTATTCCGGCCGGCTCGACGCTTACCTGGCCGCTTCCCCCCAGGACCGCCCCGGCTGCCTCGACGAGACGATCGCCGAGGTGACCCGGTGGAAGATGCTCGCCTCGCTGCAGCCCGACGAAGGCACAGACCAGACTCCCCCGGAACTGAGACTGTTGAAGATGTTTGCGCAGCAGGTGGCAATCTGGAAAGAGAAGGCGTCTCCTCAGCGGCGGAAGCAGATGACCGAATTCGACGCCGCGCTGCGCGGGCGCTGGATGCTGCACACGCTCGGCCTGGCCCGCAGTGAGCACTGATCGGCGAGAGGGACGGCCAATTCAAGGCCCCCGTCTGGCGGCAAGATCAGAAGACACGCAGCAGGACACCCCCACATCCCACTCGGGCAGACCAACCTGCAACGGCCGATCGGACGTGGCGTCTAGCGCGGTTTGTTGGGCAGGCAAGGTTCGTCCGCCGGGCAGACCTCGTCCAACTCGTCGCGATCTTCCGGATGCCAGAGAGGCAGACCGGATCGAATCCGGTGCGCCAGGACCGACAGCTTTGCCTTGGTGCCGGGCATCGCATCGGTTCGCTCAAATTCTCGGGGAGAAAGCTCCGCGGGTTCGAAATCCCACAAACCGATTTTGATCGCCTCCAGAATGGACTTCGGCACAACATCACTCCTTCCGAGTCGAGCACAAGCTCCCTTCAGCCTGATCGCCGCCGGAACTCAGGCCCTTGCCAATCGTACAGCACTCCTCTGCACGACGAACCTCAAAGATCGTTCAGTTCTTCACAACGACTCGCGACCGACGGGGACTCGCGACCGACGGGAGTTGGTCACAGGCAGGTTGAGCGATAGCTCACGACCAACCTTCGGTCGCTCCCCCGCTGGCGACCCTGCCGCCCTGGGCGGAATTCACATCACCCCTTGACGTCTTTTGATGAGCAAAATCACAGGTTTTGGTGGCACGTGGATTTCGTACCAAGAGGTGGTTTGACGACGCCTGTTGTGCTTAGTATTTGGATCGCCGGGAGAAATGTCAAGCAAAACGCCAGATTCTCTCCGCTGGGAGACAGCGAAAGAGACGTACGAGACATTGCGATTTTGCGCAGACTACCCAACCGCCCAAGACTACGCAGATCAACCCGTGGAGCGGCGGGGCTCAGCAACCCAGCGGAGACTGGCAGCGCCGCTGACTGTGGCGGCCATGCGACGCAACTGGATTGTGGGCCGGAACTGAAGGCACCGGGGGCGGGAAATGTCCAATCGGGCAACAGGAGACCTGGCGTCTCAAGAACGGCTGTTTCTCCGCCTGCGGAGTGGGACGAAATGGCCGAGCCGTCGCTGGGCGATCCGCCTGCCTGGTCCCTTCGCATATTCCAAATAGACTTGCACGATTCCAGGAGATCCGGCCCTCCGCCGCCAGCCTTCGGGAGGCGGCTTCAAGGAGATGGCCCATCCATTCTGGGAATCACGCAACCCGATTTAGAAATGGGCTTGATGGACGCTGCCGTTTGTTTTCGACTGGACCGGCGGCGACTGGGCGAAGAGTATCCGCAAGGGGATGCAG
>CAZLWV010000038.1:10862-17173 GCA_964563135.1 uncultured Planctomycetaceae bacterium | reverse complement strand
ACGATGTCCGATTCCCACGCCGGCCAACATTCCGACAATCGGCTGATCATCGCAATCCTGGTGGCGATCGGGGCGTACCTGATCATGGCTGCCATGGGATGGCCCCAGGAGTGGACCATGCAGGCCGGCGGGCACCAGAAGGGCAGCGGGGCGCATAGGGAGACCGCCGAGGGACACGCCAGCGAGGGACATGCCGAGAGTGAGGCTGCCCACGGCCAAAAAGCAGCCCTCGAGCCCCCGCCTCTATGGACCGTCGCCCCGTTTGCTCTGCTACTCGGCGCGATTGCCGTCCTGCCCCTGTTGCCGTGGACGGAACACTGGTGGGAGCACAACAAGAACCGCTTCATGGTGGCCGGAGTTCTCGGTCTGATCACCTTGTCCTACTACCTGCTGCTGCACGAATCGGCGGTCGAGGCGCACTGGCCGGGCCACACGGTCGTGCAGCACAGCACGGCGGGTCTGAACTACGGGGTGGCCCTGGCCGTGCTCGGAAATGCGATTCTGGGGGAATACATCCCCTTCATCGTGCTGCTTCTCAGCCTGTACACGATCAGCGGTGGCATCCGCATCGAAGGCGACCTGCCAGCCCACCCGAAAACCAACACGGCCTTTCTGGCCGTCGGCGGTCTGCTGGCGAGCTTCATCGGGACAACCGGGGCTGCCATGTTGCTGATCCGCCCGCTGCTGGAGACAAACCGCGAGCGCCGATTCAAGGTTCACACGGTCGTGTTCTTCATCTTCATCGTCTGCAATTGCGGCGGTTGCCTGCTGCCGATCGGCGATCCACCGCTCTTTCTCGGCTACCTTCGCGGGGTACCGTTCCTGTGGACCTTTGCCCTGTGGCCTGAATGGCTGTTCGTCAATGGGCTGCTGCTGGCAACGTACTTCGTCTGGGACCTGTTCTTCTGTTATCCGAGGGAAGCAGTTGCCGACATCGAAAGCGATGAGACCAGGGTTCGAGGACTGCGGTTCTTGGGCCTGTGGCCCAACGTGCCGCTCCTGCTTGGGGTCGTGCTCGGGGTGGCGATGCTGGCTCCGGGTAAGCCGCTCTTCGGATGGGACCCGTGGATGCACTTGCGAGAGATCGTGCAGATGGCCCTTGTGGCCGTGTCGCTGCTGCTGGGCAACGCCGCGGTCCGGCGGGCTAACAGTTTCAACTACCACGCGATCGTGGAGGTAGCGGCCCTGTTCTTCGGGATCTTCATCTGCATGCAGGCACCGCTGCAGATCCTCAACGCCCGGGGTTCGGAATTGGGACTGGCAACGCCGATGCATTTCTTCTGGGCCACAGGCATGCTGTCGTCGGTCCTGGACAACGCTCCGACCTACGTCGTCTTCCTGGAAACAGCCAGAGCGCTGACCGCGGGCATGCCGGCAATCGAGGCAGGGCTGGTGGCCGGCGTGGCAGAACCGCTGCTGATTGCGGTCAGCCTCGGAGCCGTGTTCATGGGGGCCATGACCTACATCGGCAATGGGCCCAATTTCATGGTCAAGGCGATCGCGGAGAAGTCGGGCGTGAAGATGCCCAGTTTCTTTGGGTACACGCTCTACAGCGTCTTGATCCTGCTGCCGGTGCTGGCGTTGACGATGTGGCTTTTCGGCTAGCCGGCCGGGACTGCCGACGGCGCCGGCCAGCCGGACGCCCACCTGTTCAAGGGCCTGGAGAGCGAATATTATCTAAAATAGACTTGCACGATTCCAGGAGATCCGGCCTTTCGCCGCCACCCTTGGGGAGGCGGCCTCGAGGAGATGGCCCATTTTGGGAATCACGCAACCCGATTCATTAGTCGCCAGCCCGCCTTGACACCCCCCCTCGTAGCAGACCTGGTCCCCTTGCGTGTCCCATCTGACAATTACCCGGCAGACCGATCTTGTTGAATACTGCAACGGGCTTTCCAGGGCCGAGTGGATCGCCATGGATACGGAGTTCGTGTCGGAGGACAGCTACCGGCCGGAACTGTGCCTGATCCAGGTGGCCGCCCCGCAGGGCATGGCGATCATCGACATGGTCGCGGTCAAGGACGCCACGCCCTTCTGGAAGGCTCTGACCGATGGGGATCACGAGACGATCGTGCATGCAGGGCGGGGCGACCTGGAGTTCTGTCTGCGGTCGGTGGCGCAGCGTCCGAAGAGACTGTTTGACACGCAGGTGGCCGCCGGGCTGGTGGGAATCGAGTACCCGATCGGACTGCGGAACCTGATTCTCAAGGTGGTCGGGGACTGCTCCAAGAAGCACGAGACGCGGACCGATTGGCGCCGGCGTCCGCTGAGCGAGCGGCAGATCGAATACGCGCTGGACGACGTGCGCCACCTGCGGGAGATCGCCGACTATCTCCACGCCCGTCTGCATGCGCTGGGCCGCACCAACTGGCTGCGTGAGGAAATGGAGCGCTGGCAGGACGAGGTCGCACGATCGATCCAGCAGGAGCGTTGGCGCCGCCTCTCCGGCGGGTCGGGAATGGACCGGAAGAGCCTGGCGATCGCCCGTGAGCTGTGGCGGTGGCGGGAACTGGAGGCCGAGCGGCGAAACATCCCGGCGCGGCGAGTGCTCCGCGACGACCTGCTGGTGGAACTGGCCAAGCGTCAGACCTCCGATCCGAAGCGGATCCGGGCCGTTCGCGGACTGGAGCGAAGAAATCTGGTGAAGGTGATTCCCGAGATTGCCGAATGTATCGCCCAGGCCTTGGAATTGCCGGAGGAGGACTGGCCGACCAAAGCTATTTCCGAATCGAAGCCCCAGCTTTCCGTGCTCGGGCAATTCCTGTTCTCGGCATTGGGAAGCATCGCCCGCCAGACCCAGCTTGCTCCTTCGCTCGTCGGGGGCCCCAACGATGTTCGAGACCTGATCACCTACCGCACGGGCAGCGGGCGGCGCGGCGGAGAGCCGGCTCTCTCGGTTGGCTGGCGAGCCGAGCTGGTCGGCCATCTTTTCGATGATCTTCTCAGCGGCAAGATCGCCGTGCGGGTCGACGACCCCAGTTCCGAGCATCCGCTGGCCTTCGATCCGGTGGATGGCAACGGGCACAAGTGAGCCAGACCCTGGCGGCTGCACAGAGCTTGCCCTGTCGCGTGGTCGGATTCCGCCCGGCGCCAGTGCTGCCGGATCTCATGGATCGCCGGGTGTCGACGTCGACTCCTGGTGGCGTTTGCTGAGAGTGGCCTTCATCCGCTGGATCTCGATCGCCCCCTTGATGCCGAGGTAAAACAGGAGGAATGCGTACCAGGCGATCGAGGCCAGGATCATGGCGCTCCAGAACCAGATGTAAAACGTATTCATGATCCGGTCTCCTTGGCGCGGTCGATGGGAATGGAGGCCTTGCCGCAAGCGGTACCGAGGAGCGAACCAGCGATCATACCGGCAAATGCCAGCCCGAAGGCGGCCAGTCCGGCCACCTCGCCGGCAATCCGGTAGGGGGACCCCTTGCCGACGATGGCATTGATGACCAGGAACGTCAGCGGTCCGCAGGCTCCAAGGACAATCGCAGCGATGGCCCCCCAGCTATTGGCGCCGCGCCAGTAGAGCGCGCCAACCAGCAGTGCGAACAGGCTGGCCAGGTAGATGTTGCCGGTCACGGCGAGGTACTCCCAGACGCCGCCCGACATCTCGTACCACAGGCCCCAGAAAACCAGAAACAGGCCGATCGCGAACACCACCAGCCGGATCGTCAGCAGCCGGGCACGGCTCGACATGGGCCGTCGAAGGCAGGGGGTGATGAGGTCGTTGTAGATGACGGTGGCCCAGGTCAGCAGGTAACCGCTATCGGTGGACATTTCGGCAGCAAGCATGGCCGCCAGCAGGATACCGAGCAGCCCGGTCGGAAGGATAATCCGCAGGAACTCGGCCATTGCGGTCTCGCTGGCGGTGTTCGGCGGCAGGCCGCCTTGGGCGGAGAAATAAAGAAACGCGCCGGCGCCCCACAGACCTGGCAAGGCGAACCGCCCGACGAAATAGAACCAGGTGCCGCGGTAAACTCGCTTGGCCGTGTCGGCATCGCGTGCGGCGAGGACGCGAGCGATGGTGGTTTGCCAGGTGGTAACCACCGCAATGGCCGTCATGGCCTGCCACAGAACCCAGCCGAGCCCCAGCCCCTTGCTGGCAAAAGGATTGAAGGGATGGGCCATCGTCAGGGGCCGGGCTGGGTCGGAGACGGAGTCGACGAGGACCGACCGTTTGGCCAGATCACCAGCAGTTGCTTTCAGAGCATCGCCCTTTTTGCGGGCCTCGGCGGCACGAAACACTGCGGCAGCCTCCTGCCCTCGGCTGTTTTCGATCTTCTTTGCGGCGGCCTCGATTCGCTCGGTCTCGGCTTCTTCGGCCCGCAGGTAGTGCTCGCCCGCTTCGTGGGCCGAGGAGAGCCCCGAGACGAATTGGGGCCAGGGGACATACCACAAGACGATCACAGAAACGACCACGAGGCCGAGTCCCATGACGACGAACTGAAGGAAATCGGTGATCAGCACCGAAAGCATCCCTCCCAGAACCGTGTACACCAGCACGATGACCAGCAGGCCGGTCATCATCAGTTCCAGGTAGCCAAAGGCCATCGTCTGGCCGAATATTTCGACTTCAAACCCGGCCAGGGTGCTGATCCCGGTGACGTGCATGAGGAAATCGCCGCCGGCGCGAAGGAAGACGCCCATGTTCAACAGGCCGCCGAGGATCACAACCAGGCCGGCGAGCCAGCGGACGCGGGTGCCGAACCGCTTTTCGAAGAGTTCGGGAATGGTCATCACCCGGGCCTCGCGAAGGGGTACGATGACGAAGCCCGTGATGCCGACGATGAGCATTGCCAGGGCGGTGAGCACACCCGGCGTGGCTCCGGCCGGACCGTTGGTGAAGCCCATCTGGGCCGTGTAGACGACGGTGACAATACCGACCTCGGTTGCCGCCAGGGAGGCGATACCGAGGCTGGACTCGACCTCCCGGGAGGCGACGGCGAAGTCGTCGACATCCTTGACGTAGCGGCGCATGCGGATGCCGGCGACCGTGCAGATCACCAAGTAAACGGCAATGATGCCCCAGTCAATCGGCGATAGCAACATCGTCCAGACGCCTTTGTGTTCTGCGTGCCGTGGCGGGAATCCAGGAACCTGCAACCCGAGAGGTGGTCCCAGAGCCGGCATGGAGGTGCCCTGCTGGGGAGAACTGCCGAAGCAGGCCGGCGGCAGTGGGATCGGCTCTCAGGCGGGGTCCGACGTGGTGAGTATAGTAAGCCCCGCGGGGGCAATCAAGTTGGCTGCCCGGGCGGACGACCACCTTCTCACCGGGCCGGTCATCGGCATCGTGGCGTCCCCGTTGGCTGCTGCTGGAACGCAGCAGGGTTTCGCCGGCCCCGTCGTTCTTGCGCCGGTCACCAGACGAAGCGCATCCCCTCAAGAGCAAAAACCGGGTGTCAGGAATGCTTCCTGCCGCTCCTGTTGCCGCGCCGTTGGCTGGAAACTTGTCCTGTCGGAGTTGGGGCGGAGAGAGTCGGCACACGACACGCGCAAGTCGTGCCGCACGATGTGTATCAGGGCAGAGGGGCGACCTGGGCTATCACCGGGCCGGTCGCGGTCACTCCTTCACCGCCGATCTGAGGGCCCTGACGAGCTCACCGTCGAACTGCCGGTTGTAGCCTTCTTCCAGGACTTGCCAGACCTTGCCGCGAGGCAATGCGTCTCGGTAAGGGCGGGCGGAAGCCATGGCATCGTAAACGTCGGCCACCGCACAGATCCTTGCCCAAGGGTCGATCTCTTCGCCCACCAGCCCGACCGGATACCCGCGGCCATCCCCGCGCTCATGGTGCTGATAGACCATCATGAGCTGGCTCCAGAGCAGGTCATGCCGACCCGACAGCTCGGTGAAGCCGAATGCCGGGTGTTTCTGGATCGTCTCCCACTGCTCGGCCGACAGCGGTTTCTGCTGGTTCAACAGTGCGGGGGCGATCTGCCGCTTGCCGAGATCGTGAATCACCGCACCGGCTGCGAGGGCAACGATCCCGTCGTGAATACCCAGACCAAGCTCTCGGGCGATCAGGAGCGACAGCACGCTGACGTTCGTGGCATGGGTGTACGTGTAATAGTCGTGTTCCATGAGGCCGACCAGTTCACTGACCGGCAGGTCTTCATCGCAAACGATGTCGACCAGCGATTCGCCGTACTCGGCTGCGAACTGGACCAGCGGCGCGGGACTGCAATTGCCGAATGCCGACTGAAAAACGGCCCGGTTGGCGATCTTCAGGATGTGGAATTGCCGCGGACGGGGCACGTCGCCGTTGCGGAGGACCGTCTCGACCAGATAGTCGCGGTAGGCCACGTGATCGGCAACCCGG
>CAZLWV010000038.1:5072-10852 GCA_964563135.1 uncultured Planctomycetaceae bacterium | reverse complement strand
CTCCGGATTCCAGCACCAGCCGGCGCTCCCTGAAAAGAACCGGGGGAGCCGCCACATCGGCTCGGATGAACAGGTCGAAAGGCAGTTCTGTCGAGGGGGCAATGGTATCGATTGCCACGGGCAGAAACCCCGACCGATCCTCGCGCGGAGACGAGCGAATCGAACTTGAAACTGTGGTCACTGCATTCGGTTCCTGTCCCAAGCCTGAATGCTGCAACGAGCGCAAACCGGCGAACGCTCATCAACAAACATACGTCACACCTTGCCCTCCAGAGAGCCCCTTTTCTGGAAGCCTGCCGGCAAGCGTTCCCCCACGCGCATACCGGCCCGCTGCGGCGGCCATTGATCGCCGCCAGTTTTGCAGCTAAGATGGGACTTTCAAACGACTTGCGAGCATCTAACCGTTCCTTGAGGATTGATTCTTGGTGGCTACCAACCTGGCAGATCTGTTGCGGGCCTCTCGGCGTCCGCGGGTACTGATTGTCGGCGACGTGATGTTGGACAGGTACATCTGGGGGGACGCCGACCGCATCAGCTATGAGGCTCCCATCCCCGTCTTGCGAGCCCGTGAGAGAGAGAATCGGTTGGGGGGAGCGGGAAGCGTGACGGCCATTCTCAGCGCCCTGGAGGTCGACTCGATCCCGGTGAGCGTGGTCGGCGATGACTCGGACGGCCACGTGATCCTCGAGATGGTCAACAAGCTGGGAATGCCCTGCGACCTGATACCGTGTGTTGCCGGGCGGCTGACCACACTCAAAGAACGGTTCCTCGGCCGCACCCAGAGCCGGCATCCGCAACAGATGATCCGGGTCGACCAGGAGTGCATCGAACCGATCGACCAGGAGACGGAATCGATCCTGCTGGAGGGGGCGCGCCGGGAGCTTGCCCATGTGGACCTGGTGCTGATCAGCGATTATGCCAAAGGCGTGTGCACGCCGGATCTGCTCTCCGGGCTGATTTCGGAGGCCCGCCGGGCGGGCGTGAAGGTGGTTATCGATCCCGGCCGGCAAGCCGACTATCGCTTTTATGCCGGAGCCACGTGCGTGACTCCCAACCGCGCCGAGGCGGGAATGGCTTTGGGCTGCACCATTCGTACTTGCCAGGAAGGCCTTACCGCGGCGAGGGGGCTGGTGGAAGCCTGGGGGTTCGAGGCTGCGGCCGTGACGCTGGATCGCGACGGCATTGCCTGGGCCGACGCCAGTGGACAGGCTCGGGTGTTTCCCGTGCGTGCAAGGCAGGTCTACGACATCACGGGCGCCGGCGATGCCGTGCTGGCCGCCATGGGACTGGCAATGGCTTTGGGTGCGGACTGGCCCGCGGTCATCCAACTGGCCAACCTGGCGGGCGGGCTGGAAGTGGAACGCCTGGGGGTGGCACCCATTTCGCGGCGGGATCTACTGGCCGAATTAGACACCGACGGCCAGTCCGGCAGTTCCAAGACCATTTCGGCGCAGGTCCTGGCGGTAGAGATGGAGCGGCGCCGAAGCTTCGGCCAGAAGATCGTGATGACCAACGGTTGTTTTGACCTGCTCCATCCGGGACACATCTCGTCGCTGCAATACGCGCGGAGCCTCGGCGACTGCCTCGTGGTGGGGCTCAACAGCGATGCGAGCGTGGTGCGGCTCAAAGGCGAGGGGCGGCCGATCATCGGCCAGCAGGGGCGAGCCCAGATGCTGGCAGCCCTTGCCTGTGTCGACTACGTGGTGCTCTTCGATGAAACGAGCGTCGCACCCCTGGTCGAGCAGATCCGTCCCGATATTCTCGTCAAGGCGGCCCAGTACGCGCCGGAAGAGGTCGTTGGGGGCGACATCGTGCGCAGCTATGGCGGTCAGGTCATGCTGGCCCCGGTGGTCGAGGGCCTGAGCACGAGCGAGATCCTCCAGCGGGCGAAAAGAGTCTCCTGACGAGCGGCCAAGCCGTAAGGCCACCGACATGAATGTTGCCACGATGCGACTGCTCGACCGCTGGGTGGGGGTGCCGGCTTGCTGGCTGCTGACGGCGGTACGCCGCTGCGCCGATCGGTTCAGCGGGCGGAAAGCTGCCCGGACCGCGCCGATCGCGCGGATTCTAGTGATCAAACTCGCCGAGCAGGGGGCCACCGTGCTGGCCTATCCCGCGCTGCGCCGGGCCGTCGAATTGGTGGGGCGGGAGAACGTCTTCTTTCTGGTCTTTGAGGAGAATCGCTTCATCCTCGACTGCCTCGACGTTATTCCCGCCGACAACGTGATCGCCGTCTCCGGCGGGGGACTGCTGCGAACCATGACCGGACTTGCGCGGGGGCTTCGACAAGCCAGGCGGCTCAGAATCGATGCGGCGGTGGACCTGGAGTTCTTTGCCCGTTCATCTGCGGTGCTCACCTATCTGAGCGGGGCGGCGGTCCGAGTGGGGCTCCACAGAAGCAACGATCCGGCACCGTATCGCGGCGACCTCATGACGCACCGGATCCGCTACAACCCGAATCTCCACACCATCGAGGCTTTCCTGCTGATGGTCGAAGCGGCAGATGTCGCGCCGGAGCAGGTGGCGGCTCTGACCGAGGCCTATGCGGAGACCGCCAGGGAGGCCTCCCAGAGGCAGGGATCGGCGGCAGCGGCCGGAGCCTCGGGACCGGCCCGCGAGAACCCACGGGCCGTGGACGAAGCCTGCCCGCAACTGGCAGCCGGCAGCGAAGAACTGGCCGCGATGCGTCGCAAGCTGCAGCAGGAGGCCCGAGCGGATCGCGTCTCCCCGCTCGTTCTTCTGAACGCCAACGCCTCCGACCTGATCCCGTTGCGACGCTGGCCGCCGGAGCGCTACGTCGAGCTGGCCAGCCGGCTTCTCGACCGCTATCCGTCGCTGCGAATCGCCTTCACCGGAGCCCCCGACGAACGGGCCTGCATCGAACCGCTCCTGGCCGCAATCGCTTCGGACCGCTGCTTCTGCATGGCAGGCAAAACCACCCTGCGGGAGCTGCTTGTCCTTTATCATCTGGCCGACGTGCTGGTGACCAACGACAGCGGGCCGGCCCACTTTGCGGCCCTCACGCCGATCCAAACGGTCACGCTCTTCGGACCGGAGACGCCGGCCCTGTTCGGGGCCCGGACTTGCCGCTCGCACATCCTCTGGACGGGCGAGCCCTGCAGTCCATGCGTCAGCGCGTACAACAACCGCCTATCGAAATGCAGGAATAATCGCTGCATGCTGGAGATCGGGGTCGACGAGGTGTTTGAACTGGTCTCGCGACTGCTCGACCTCCGCTCACAGCCTTGCTCCTGAAAGAACCCGGGCCGCTGAAGAGGCTGGCCTGTTTCGGCCTCGGGTCGGAATGGAATGGCCGCACACGCAGACCAGACTCGTCGGCCGGCCGGAGATTTCCCCATTGAACCCGGCCCCGAGGGGGGATGTCTAGCGAGCTGGTGGATATTTGCGGTTATAATGGCGGCATCTGTTGTCATTTTTCATTCTTGTCGACGGGGTGGGCCAGACGCCTCTTTCATCATGAGACTAGCCCTCGTTTTCAACCCTTTCGGGTACAAGCTGCACGAAGAGAATCTGCGGATCGTACAGCGGTACTTCGGACTGTTTCCCCCGTTGTCGCTGACGTGGGTGGCGGCAATTGCGGAGCGGGCGGGCCATGAGGTGACGCTCATCGATGCCCGCACGCTGCAACTGTCTCCCGACGAGGTGCTGGCGACTCTTCAGAAGTGGAAGCCCGACGTGCTGGGCTTCATGATGACGACCTATATGTTCCGGGAGACCCTCGACTGGATTCGCTATCTGCGCGGCGGTCTTCCCGGAGTGCGGGTCGTGGTGGGCGGATACAACCTGCGGGTCTACCCGATCGAATCGGTCATGCCCCCCGAAATCGATTTCGGCTGCTTCAACTCCGCCTACTACACCCTGCCGCGATTGCTGGAGGAACTGGGCGGTGGCAGGCATTTCGACGACGTGCCGGGGTTGATCTACAAGAAGAACGGCAGCGTGATCCGCACGGACGACCCGCCCGAGGAGAAGTTCGACGATTACCCCAACCCCGCCAGGCACCTGCTGCCCAACGAACTCTACGCCGAGTTTCCCACGGAACGGAAGAATTTCACCGTGATGGTGACGAGCAAGGGATGCCCGATGGGGTGCATGTTCTGCGAAGCGGGAAGGACGAAGTACAACCCGCGAAGCGCCGAGACGGTGATCAACGAAATCCAGGAGTGCTACGACAGGTACAGCGTCCGGGAAATCGACGTTTTCGACTACGAGTTCGTCATCGACCGCAAACGGGTCAAGGCGATCTGTGCGGAACTCCAGCGGCGCAAGCTCGATATCCTCTGGGCCTGCCGGGCACGGATCGATTCGGTCGACGACGAACTCCTCAGGGAGATGGCTGCCGCGGGTTGCGGGCGGATCTATTTCGGCATCGAGTCGGGCGACCAGGAAATGCTCGACCGGGTCAACAAGGGCATCCGCCTGGAGCAGGTTCGCGAGACGATTCGCCTGACGAAGAAACACGGCATTCGCGCCCTGGGGTTCTTTCTGGTGGGCAGCCCCGGCGAGACCCGGCAGACGATCCAGAAGACGCTCAAATTTGCCAAGTCGCTCAACCTGGACTACATCCAGTTCTCCAAGACGACGGCCAAGCCGCTCACCTCCCTGTGGCAGGACATGGTGGCGGAATCGGGGTACGACTACTGGCGCGAGTACATCCTCGGCAACGCGGTGGAACAGGCGCTGCCGCGCCCCTGGACCGAGCTGACAAACGACGAGATCGACGAGCTGGCCCTGCGGTGCTACAAGAAGTACCATGGACGCCCCTTCTTCCTGCTCAGGCACGCGCTGAAGGTCCGTTCCTGGTCCGAGTTCAAACGCAAGTTCCTGGCATTCGTCGAGATGATGCTGCGGCAGGAAAGCGTGTCGAAGGCGGACCACAAGTTCCAGTGCTACGGCGAGGACCGGGGCAAACTGCGGGACTACAAGAAGATCGCCAAGTGGAGCCAGCCCTTCTAGTGACCGACTTGTTGCCGCAGAAAGTGATGATCGTCTACCGCGGACGGTACCACATCCGCGAGGCCCTCGATCTGGAAACCCTCGCCGCCGTGCTCCGCGGCGCCGCCTGTCCGATACGTTTCGTCTACGATCCCGATTGCTTTGGCACCACCGACAATGTCTTCCAGCTCGCCCCTCTGGCGCGGTTGCTCGCACGTCCAGACCGGGTGGTCGCCCAGGTCGAACAGTGGCAGCCGGACGTGGTCCTGTTTCAGGTCCTCTCCAACACCTATGCGTGGTGCCTGGCCATGGCCGAGACGATCAAGCAGCACAGCCGGGCGCCGATCGTGTTCATGGGACTCCACCCGTCGCTCGTGCCGCTGCGCGTCATGCGCCATGATTGCGTCGACTACGTCATTGCCGGCGAGGTGGAGGGGGTGATCCTCGATCTTCTGGGGGCAATCTCCGGCAGGGGCGAGCTGCCCGATGTGGGAAGCCTCTTCTACCGCGCGGGCTCTCAGGTCCTGTCGACACCCCGCGCCGATCTGGTGGACCTCGATCGGCTGCCGATTCCCGACAAGGACCTCTTCCGTCCCTACGTTTCTCATCGCTCCAGCTACTGTGCCATGGTGAGTCGCGGTTGCCCCTACTCGTGTTCCTTCTGCGAGGAAACGTGCTCGAAGAACCTGTACCAGAACCGCCAGGACGGTGTCCCGCGGGCGGGAATTGCCGGCAGTCGAACGGACGGTGAAACCGGGTCCCAAGAGACTGGCGGGCGCAGCTACTTCCGCCACAATATCCAGGACATTCAGCAGCGCGGCATT
>CAZLWV010000038.1:4295-5062 GCA_964563135.1 uncultured Planctomycetaceae bacterium | reverse complement strand
ACTTCCGCCGCAAGAGTGTCGACACGGTCATGGCGGAACTGGTCGAAGGGAAACGCCGCTACCGATATCGCGAGGTGATCTTCAAAGACTCCTACCTTTCGGGCAAGAAGGCCTGGCTCGAGGAACTGATCACCCGCTACAAGCGGGAAATCGGAGTGCCTTTCAAGTGTTTCTGCACGATCAGCGGGTTCGACCTGGAAACGGCCGGCATGCTCAGGGAGGGGGGCTGCTACTCGATCGAGTTCGGCCTGCAGACCTGGAACGACCAGCTCCGCCGCACGGTCCTCAACCGCCGCGAAACAAGCGACGACGCGCTGGCCGCCTTCGACTGCTGCAGCCGGGTGCGTCTCCGCTACGACATCGACCACATGTTCAACCTCCCCCGCGAAAGCCGCCACGACCATGAGCTGGGGGCCCAACGCTACAGCCAGTTGCGCTATCTGGGTCGGATCAAGGTCCACCACCTGGTCTACTACCCGACTGCCGCCATCGTGGACGAGGCAGTCCTGGCCGGCGATCTTCCGGCCGACGCCGCGGAGCGTCTGGCTGAGGGACACGAGAGCGACTTCTACAACCAGGCCACGGGGAGCCGCCAACAGCGGCGGTTGGTGGCCGGTTTTGCCGCGCTCTACAAGATCCTGCCCCTGTTGCCGAAACGCCTGGTACGGTGGTTGGCCACGGGCAACCGTGCGGAGCACTTGCGGTGGATCCCTGCGCCGGTGATGGCGCTGCTGCAGGGCATCAATGCGCTCCGCTGCGGGGATCTG
>CAZLWV010000038.1:3903-4285 GCA_964563135.1 uncultured Planctomycetaceae bacterium | reverse complement strand
CTACCTGTGGATCTACCCGCGCAAGATCCTTCATTCCGTCCTGGGGAGCCGGACCCGGTCGAATTAGCCGGCGCAAGCGATGCATCATCAAGAGCAACTGTCGGTCGAGCCAATTGCCAGCGAGCCGGCTTGCGCCGCGAATCGCTCCCGGGACGGACAGTCCGGCCGGGGCCTTCTCAGGCGCAAGCGGTTCTGGGTTGCCACCGTGATCTCCATCGGCCTGCTCGGTCTCCTGGCCTGGAAAGCCCAAGTTCGGGTGGGAACGATCGCCGAGCACCTGGGCCGCGCCCGTTGGACTGTCCTGGGGACGACCCTGGTACTTTCCGCCCTGTTTCACATGTTTGTGGGGGCCGACAAGTGGTGGCGGATATTCCGGGCCCTC
>CAZLWV010000038.1:0-3805 GCA_964563135.1 uncultured Planctomycetaceae bacterium | reverse complement strand
GGGCCCTCGGAGCCCCTGTCGGCTACTGGGAAGTATTCCGGGTACGACTGGGTTCGGACCCGATCCGGTTCGCGGCCCCGCTCAAGGCAGGGGAACTCGTCAATGCACTCCATTTCGGCAAGCTCCAGTCGCTCGGGTTCAGCCGGGCAGCCGGATCGGTGTTGTTCGACAAGGCGCTCAATCTGTTTGGAGCCGTCTTCTGGCTGTACGTGGGGTTCGCCGCCCTGGCCCGGACGCCGATCCTCTGGGAGCTGGCGGTCCACCTGGTGGTGGGTCTGTCCGTGCTGGTGCTTCTTTGTTCCAGGTGGCTTCGCTCCGCGCTCGTGGCGGTCGCAGGCCGACTCCACCCCAAGCTTGCGCGATTCGGCGGCGGAGTGCTCAGCGCCTTCGAGGAGTTCTCGCCGGCCCAGAAAGCCGGTTTCCTCCTCTACGGCGTCCTGTTCCAGCTCCGGCCGCTGGCAGTCTGTGCCGCGATGCTCGTGGCTTTCCAGCCGCAAGGAGCCCAGATGCCCTCGCTGCGGCAGTTCCTGGCCTACGGATCGGTGGTGGTGCTGATGGGCAACATCCCATCGCTGGGAGGCATCGGGCCGCGCGAAGCCGCGGTGGTGAGAATGTTCGAAGAATTTGCCGATCCGGCGACGCTGCTGACCGTGGGGCTCGCCATGTCTCTGGCCGTTCAGGTCCTGCCGGCGTTGGTGGGGATTGCCTGGATGTTTCCGTTGCTCCGATCGGCCGCGGAATTTGGTGTGATCCGCCAAGAAATGATCCAGCCCCATCCAGACCGATGAACCTTTCCAGCGCTGCACAGATCGCACTGGCCGTACTCCGGTACAAGCTGACCGGCAAACGGATCCCGATTGCCGTGGCCTGGCTGATCACGGGGCGCTGCAATCTCAACTGCTGCTACTGCAAATGGAAGGACCAGCGGCAGGTTGAGGAGCTCGACACGCACACCGTGAAGGATTTGATCGATCAGATGGTCGCAAGCGGCGTTCGCCTGATCTCGTTCACCGGCGGGGAGCCCCTCGTGCGCGGCGACATGGGCGAGATCATTCGCTACGTGAAGAGCCGCGGCGCCGTCTGCAAGCTCAATTCCAATGGAGTCCTGGTTCCCCGGCGAATCGAGGATCTTCGGCCACTCGACCTGCTGCAGATCAGTATCGACGGCCCGCCCGACGTGCAGGACGGGCTCCGCGGTCCGGGAACCTCGCAGAAGGCGGCCGAGGCGATCGCGGCCGCCCGCACCATCGGCCTGAAGGTGCAGTTGATCGCCTGCCTCACGCGGGAAAACGTGAACCGCATCGACGAGGTTCTCGACTACGGGCTGGACCTCGGTACGGGATTCTGTTTCCAGCTCCTGACGCCCAAGTACCTCGGTCAGGAAGAAGTGGAATCGTGTATTCCACCGAAAGAGGACCTGCTCGAGGCGCTGGAGTATCTCGTCCGTTTGAAACGGTCCAGGCAGCCGCGCGGCAGGGCGATTGCCAGCAAGCGGAGCGAGCTGGACTACTACTGCCGCCTGATCCGCAGGGGATCGCCGGGCTGCCAATGCACCCTGGTCACCGCTACGATGCTGCCCGACGGGAAGCTGATCTTCTGCGGCAACGGAAAGAACTACACCAGCTTCGATGCCGTGGCCCTGGGGTTTCGCGAGGCCTTCTCCAGGCTGGTGATTCCGGAGTGCGACGGCTGCGTTTGTGTGGGCAAATTGCGTTTGTCGAAGGTGTATCAACTGGATACCTCGATCATCCGAGAGGTACTGGGACTGTGGCGATGAATGCCCAACCAAGCCGCAAGGTGGCGCTGATCAATCCCTGTGCCACCTATGCTAACGAACTGGCGCAGAAGTGTTACCCGCCGATGCATCTGCTGTATCTGGCGGCCGCACTCCGTCAGCAGGGATACGAGGTCGATGTGGTCGATGCCAATGCCGCCCGGATGTCCGGCCAGGAGGTTGCCCGCCGCGTGCGGCAGTTCGAGCCGAGCCTGGTCGGCATCTCGCTCTATTCCGACATCCTCAGGCAGGTGCGCGATCTGGCCGGCCGCATCCGCAACGAGGTCCCCGGCGCACGTCTCGTGCTGGGTGGCCCCCACGTCAACGCCGTTCCCGTCCAGACTCTCGAGCAATTCGACCAGGTCGATTTCGCTCTCACCGGCGAGGCCGAACGGTCGCTGGCCGCCCTGGGTGAAGCCCTCCTCTCAGGCACTCCGGTCGACCACATTCCAGGGATCGTCTACCGCCGGGAGGGCAAGGTCCTCCAGGGGCCGGAGCCCGATTTCCCCGAACTCTCCCAAATTCCCAGGCCGGCCCGGGAGCTGGTCGACTGGGCCTACCGCGAGAAGCGCTACCATTCGATCATGGTCCGGGCCAGGCCTGTCGACACCCTGTTCACCAGCCGCGGATGCCCCTTCCACTGCGGTTTCTGCTACAACTTTCGCCAGAAGTACCGGTTCCGGACTCCCGACGACGTGGTGGATGAACTGACGGGCATCCGGGAGCGGGGGATTCGCGACGTGGAGATCTGCGACGACACCTTCACGGGCCACCGCGGCCGTGCGCTCGAGATCTTTGAGAAGATCATCGCCGAGAAGCTCGATATTTCCTTTCGCATCAAGAGCCGGGTCGACGTATTTAACGAGGACCTTGCGCGAAAGGCCCGCCAGGCGGGAGTGTATCTGGTCGCATTCGGCATGGAGTCCGGATCGCAGCGGATGCTCGACGTGATGAACAAGAAGACGACCGTCGAAATGAACGCCCGAGCCTGCGAGTTGACTCGCAAGTACCGGATGCTTTCCCATTCGAGCTGGATCATCGGCTATCCTGGGGAAACACCCGAGTCGGTCAGCGAGACCTTGAGTTTCATCCGCAAGCATCGGCCCAGCACGGTGAATCTGGCCGTTCTGCGTCCTTACCCGGCCACGGAGGCCTACCAGATCGCCGCTTCGAGCGGCGATCTGGTGGGCCAGTGGCATCCCGATGCCGAGGAGTTGCCCTGGGTCCGGCTCCCCTGGGCCCAGAACCGCAAGGTACTTGACGATCTGTGTCGCAAGGTGAAGAAGCAGGTCTATTTCAGTCCCCACTACGTGGCCGCGTTTGGCAGCCAGATCGTCAAGAACGCCAACTGGGCCTTGGCCCGCTACGCCTGGCAGGAACTGGTCAAATCCATTGGCGGAAAGTAGCCCCGGCAGATCGCGGGTGCCGCCGGCCTATCGGGCAGTGCCGCTGCCGTTCAAGACGCCATGGCGATGGTGCGGCCGGAAGAGAACGCCGCCGACACCCCGCAGGTGTCATCCGCGCTTCACGTCTCGCAGCACCGTCAGCAAGTAATGGCCCTCTTCTTCTCGGAAACGAGTTGAAGCGCCCCTTGTCACCCGCCTGAGTTCAAGAACTCAAGGGCCTCGACGCCGCTTTGGCCGTCCCCTGGCCTCTCGGCACCTCGGTCGGAGCCGGTGCTGGTGCCCGCGGCAGGATCAGGGACTATAATCATCGTCTGGCTGGAGCGGACGCAGCTGCCAGCGAGGCGATTCTGCTCCGCGTTCTCCCGGCAGCAGCGAGTCATCCGACGGAAAGGGCATTCCATGCACTTCATCTCCCCGCCAGGCATTCTCCCGGCGATCGCGGCCAGCCTGTTTCTCCCTCTGGCCGCCTTTGCGGATGAGACGGCCTTCGTCAACGAGTCTGCCCGCCAGATCCCCATTGCCCGCCGAGTCGATGTGGTGGTGGTTGGTGGCAGCACTGGGGCAGTATCCGCCGCGGTCGCTGCCGCCGAAGCGGGGGCAAGCGTCTTCCTGGCCGCCCCCCGAC
>CAZLWV010000037.1:46688-57634 GCA_964563135.1 uncultured Planctomycetaceae bacterium | reverse complement strand
TGTGGCTCGTCGAATCGTCGACCCAGCGGGTTTCAGAAACGAGGTGCCCCGCGCCCCCGCTGCCGCAGGAGCAGCCGGAGCCGCCGTCGCAATACTCCCGTTCGGCGACGAGGACCATGTTGTTGTCAAGATGGCCGCCGCCGGTCGGATCGGCGTCGGTGGCACTGGAGTCGTTCGTGCCTACGTAGTCGGCCACGGCCTGGCCGCGGGCGTCGAAGACGGTGCGGCGGATCGTGCCGCCGGGAGTCACCGACTTATTCTGCCGGCCCATGGTGTCATAGCCGAAGGTCGACTCGTCGTAGTTCGTGCCTGCGCTGCCGTCGCCCGAAGTGGGGATGGTGTGATAGGCGCGGGTGGACGTGAGTTGGCCGGCGGTGTTATAGAGACTCACCGACCAGCGGACGTAGCTCGACTGGGCAAACGTGTCGGAGGCGGCGAGCTTGCCGCTGGTCGAACTGCGGACGGCCGCGATCGATTCGCTCCGGGTGCCGGTGGCGTTGCGTTTCTCGATCCGGACGGGGTTGACCAGCGTGTAGTTGTAGCCCCCCTGGCCGTCGCTCACGGCGTAGCCCTGGGCGGAGCGGGTTTCGCGGTCGGCCGTCTTGTAGACGGTCCACGAGGCCGTGCGAACGGTCGTGCCGCTCACGTCATGGGCCGGGCCGAGGGTTTGGGTGAGGCGGTCGAGGTTGTCATATTCAAAGTCGGTCACGAGGTGCTTGCCGCCATCGGCCGGGGTGGACCAGCCGGTGGGGACGGTGAGCTGGGTGTCGTCCACGTCCTGGATCGACTGGGTCACATTGCCCGAGGCGAGGTCATACTCGCGGTAGGCGATATAGCCCCGCTCGTCCTTGGTCCAGACGAGGCGGCCGGACTCGTCGAAGCGCTCGATACGTGTGGCAGCCGTGCCGGAGCCGTTCTGCCAGGACTCGATCACCGGGAGCCTGGTCGTCCGCTCGCGCATCTGGACGGAGTCGGCGTACCAGGTGTAGGCGTAACACGTTTCGATCGGCGAGGAGCCGTCTTCATGGGGATAGGAGATTTCCTTGGCTACGGGAAAGACGACGAGGTCGAACGTGTCGGCGGGACTGCTGGACGAGGAACTCGACTGGCTGCCCGGTAGTTCGACCGTGGCCGAGTGCTGGGTGTACTCGTACTTGCGGACGAGGATCTCCGTGCCGTCGCGGCCCTGCTTGATCTTGTCGTACTTCTTGTAGCCCTGGACGGCGTGGCCGCCGGTGGCGGTGGTGGTCTCGGTATAATAGGTGTAGACGTGGATCAGCCCGACGTTGTACTGCCCGGCCGCCGACTTGTAGGTCGGGACAATGGTATAGCCGCTCAGCGAGTAGCCGCTCAGCGCACTGGGCGTGGCGTGGAGCGTGACGTTGCCGTCGTCGTTGTACTGGTAGAACTCGTAGGTCTTGTCGCCCGTGACGCAGTTCTCGACCTCCTCGAGCAGTGTTTGGCCCCGTTTGTTCTCGTAGACGATGCGGACGGAGCCGTCGCCGCGGGTCTCGGTCTCCTTGAGGACATAGTTGTTGATCGGCGTGCCCCGGTCGCCCTCTTGATAGGCGGACGTAGTCGCCGACCCGCCGAGCCGCTTCGTGCGACTGACGCGGCCGTCGTCATCATATTCGAACGCCACATTGGCGTACTCGGCCAGCTTGGCGTCGGAGGCGCCGAGCGGATCGGCAACCTGGGGATCGGCGGCCAGCAACGCGTACTGCTCCGGTTCGAGCGAGTATTTGAGCAGGTGCGGCTGGCCGGTGCCCTGGTCGTCGACGTAGTAGACATAGTACGACGTGCGATCGCCCGACCACGCTCCATCCTCGTAAACCTGACGGGTGACGGTCTTTACGTCGCCGGCCAGTCCGCGGGGATCGGACGACCCGGAGTAATGGGTATATTGGCCTCGCTCGATGTCTTCCCAGGAGCCCTGGCCGACCTGGCAGCGCAGAGTGACAGAGGTCAACTGTCCGTCGTCGTAGGAAAAGACCTGGGCATAGGTCGTCGTGACGCCGTCGACGGTGTAGCTGGTTTTGAGGCCCTTGAGATTGGCGTTCTCGTCGTAGGGATCGGCATCGGGGTTGTCGGGATCGGAAGGGTCGAAGGCGTAAAGGGTGTTGCCGTTCTCGCCCGGCCCGCTGAGGAAGAGTCCATCCCCCAAAACGATCGGCTTGCTGTTGGGGTCGTACACGATGTACTGGCCGTCGTGATAGACAAGCGTATACTGCTCGTTGCTGGAATAGATTCCAGTTTCCGAGTTATAGTTGAAGGTGATCACCTGACAGGGCGGGATGACCAGAAAGACCTCCCCTTCGCAGGAATGGGCAACATAGGGGAGCATTCCCTGCCAGCCGGTCCATTCTCTGCCCCAGTCGCAGCAATACCTGCTGACGAACCGGCAATAGCCCTGGCACACCCCGGGCAGCCCGGCGGCTCCCGAAGTGGCACACGTTTTAACACCCGATGTACACTCACAATTGCAGACGGGCAGGAAACACTTGCAGGCGTTTGCGGAAGTAGTCATGAGGGAATCCTCTTATGGTTTTGAAGGTTGACAACTGAGATTGTGATTGGGACGGCCCGAGGGCACTTTGCCTTGCGATATCCGGCAGGCGAGCGGCAGCCCATGGGCCGAGAGATTCTGCGCGGGGGCTAGGGGGCGTCCGTTTCGGTGATTTCGACGGTGATTGGCGGACCGCAGGGCACCATGACCGCGCCGGCATAGAGCTGGATAGTGCTTCGCAGCTTGAAGGGAGAGCACGAGACTACGGAGGCCTTCCCGCCACCGACGGCATTCGAATCACAACTGATCTCAATCGTGTATTCGCGGGGACAGCCAGAGCAATCGAGCCAGACTTGCGGCCCAAACAGGTTCGCGGGCCGCCAGGTCTGGTCGTCCGGGGTGTCTGGAATCCCGGGTTCGAGTATCGCACTGTCCGAGATGCATTCGATACAGTCCATCCCGGAGAAGGTCGCTTTGAGGTACTCGGGAGGCGCATCCGGCGCCAGAAACGTACACGGACATCCGCAACAATTGGGCACTACTGGCATGATTTTTCTCCTTAGACGATTTCTTTTCTAATTGGATTCGCCTTCGCGTCGAACAACGTATTCCTGCCGACGCGAAGACCGGTCAACAGTTGACTGCGGCCGGCCACTTGCCCTCGGGGCACTTGAAGGCTCGGCCTTGGGCCTTGAGCGACAGGTTGCAGCCGCACTTCATGCAGCGGTTGTTCCGGCGATGGGGACAGCCGTCGCAGATCTCCAGCCGCTCGTGGTACTGCTCCGCACTGACCGTGCGGCAGCCGTCGGCCACGAAGTCGGCCAGCGACGTGGCCAGGTTCCAGGCCTGGCGGACCAGGCTGGGAGGGTGGCCAGGGCCACTGCCGGTTGGTGCTACCGCACCGCTGGAATGGGCGCTCCCGTTGGTCGCTTGCGCGTTCGAAGCGACTTCGGTTCCGCCGATTGGTTCAGAGTGGCCGGGGCCACTGCCAGTTGGTGCTGACGCACCGCTGGAATGGGCGCTCCCGTTGGTCGCTTGCGCGTTCGAAGCGACGTCGGTTCCGCCGGTTGGTTCAGGGTGGCCGGGCGGAGGAGCCGCGGGCGGTTCTCTTGTCACGGTGTGGAGCCTGTTCTCGGCTCCTGATTCTGGCTCTCCACGGTTGTTCATCGATTCACTCCCATGGGGGACGGCCGCTGTCACGCGGCTCCCGGTTCACCTTGCCAACGAAAAAGAGCCCGCCATCGGAAGGAAATTCTCCCAGTGACGGGCTCTTCCAATACCGGGCCGCTCGGCCCGGCTTGTCTCGATACCCTGTCGAGATCGTCAGATTGTCATTCGCTGCCGACGCACTCTAACACAAACCGCAAATCGTTTTCCACTCGTCATTGGGACACCGTTGATTGAGCAAGGACTTGGGAAAATGGAACAGAAGCAACCTGACGCAGTACGGTGGTCTTGGGCCAGCACAGGCAGTACAGACTTGGCGACATCCGCAGGCAATGCCGTCGCCCAGATCGCATGGAAGCTCTTGGCCGCGTCGAAAGCCGCACGACCCTCTCGACACAGAAGACACGTGGCAAATAGGCAGCTCTCTTGCCTCTGCACTTGACACAATCAAAGAAATGTGTTACAAAACGTTGGCAGTTACAGATATCTGTTAACGTTTTGCAGCATGGGGCGGCCATGAAATCGCAGAAGGATCGTGTCCTCCGGCTTGCCCGAAAGGCGGGGGTCTTGCGGCCCCGAGATTTGGATGCGGAAGGAATTCCGCGTGTCTATCTGCAGCGTCTTCTTGACGAGGGACTGCTCGTACGGCCGGGACGAGGGATATACCTTTGCGCCGATCTGCAGCCTACGCCTCGTCACAGTTTGGCGCAAGCGTGCAAACGCGTGCCCCATGGCGTGGTGTGTCTGCTGTCAGCCCTGCAGTTCCATGAATTGACTACTCAGGCACCATTTGAGGTCTGGCTGGCGATTCGCGACAAAACGCGACGACCGCAAGTCGACTATCCGCCACTGAGAGTCATGCAATTCTCAGAGCGTTCCTTCGAGCATGGCGCTGAGTCGTACCGTGTCGAAGGTGTTGATGTGCATGTCTACAGCGAAGCCAAAACCGTGGCCGACTGCTTCAAATACCGCAACAAGATTGGGTTGGACGTGGCTTTGGAGGCGCTCCGCGATTGCTGGAGGGAGCGGAAAGCCACGATGGACGAGCTCTGGTCGGCGGCCACGGTCTGTCGAGTGGCGAACGTCATGCGTCCTTACCTGGAGTCTCTGGTGTGACGAAAGATAAGCCACGCAACATGGCGGCGTCGGTCAGGCAACGCCTGCTGAACCTTGCCCGAGAGCGGCGCGAGGACTTTCAGTTCATCCTCATTCGATTTGCCTTGGAACGGCTGTTGTACCGAGTGAGCTGTTCGAATCATCGCGACACCTTCGCTTTGAAGGGCGCGATGCTCTTTCAGCTTTGGGGCGAACAGCCACACCGTCCAACTCGCGACTTGGACCTTCTTGGCCGTGGGGAGATCTCGATTGAGAGATTCGAAGAACTGTTTCGGGAGATTATCCGTTTGTCCATCGAAGAGGACGGGTTGACGTTCGATCCCGATTCCATACGAGGGAGAGTGATCAAAGAGGATCAAGAGTACGAAGGCCTGCGCATCACCCTTGCTTGCCGATTGGAGCAAGCTCACATATCACTTCAGATCGACATCGGTTTTGGCGACGTAATCACGCCAGCAGCGACGGAGATATCATATCCCGTTCTGCTTGACTTTCCCTCGCCAACACTGCTGGCTTACTCGCGCGAGACGGTCGTGGCGGAGAAGTTCCAGGCCATGGTTATGCTCGGCATGGCAAACAGCCGCATGAAAGACTTCTACGACATTTGGATTCTGTGCAGGCGGTTCGAGTTCGAGGGCTCTACATTGCGTGACGCCATCCGAGCGACCTTTGATCGCCGACGCACGTCGCTGCCAGACGAAATGCCGATGGCACTGACACCGGAATTCTACGAGTCGCGTGATAAACAAGTCCAGTGGAACGCGTTTCTTCGCAAGAGTCGACTGGAGACACCTTTGGTCGGTCTTCGTGATGTGGTGCTGGTCCTGCGTGAATTCCTGATGCCTGCAGCTCAGGCAGCCGGTGACGAGAGTGAATGGAGGATGGTCTGGCCGCCATCGGGACCTTGGAAGGCGGGCGGAGCCGACGAGGACGGTGGCTTGATCGGCTGAGAGGCTAGCTCACTTATCGGCCCCGTACAGTCAAGATCCTCCGCCCATGTGCAAGTGTCTATGGTTGCTGGACTTCTGCCATCGCGTACAGCATCGATTTCAGCCAACCTCACCAGTCTCACGACACCGCAAAGGCAACAAGAACAGAATCTGGGCCATACGATCTCAGACCAGACCGTGGGAAACAGCGAACGGCTCGGAGGCTTGCTTCACTACTACCGCCGTGCGGCGACTTGGCCTCACATCGCTTGACAGGCGGAGAGACCTGGTGAGTGTCCGCGCCGAACGGGCGTGAAAATGGGGACCACCTGACCTCGGCTCAGGCTCGACAAAAGGGGGCCGCCCCTGCCACCTTCGCCGTCGCATCGACCCCAGGAAACGCGGGGCGAGGGCCGATGCGACGGCGAAGGCGGAAGGGGCTACATCGGTCCCATTTGACTACTATTTCAGATTCGACACTGGTGCCCGTTCTTGTGCCCGAGGTGGTACCTTTTTTGATTCCCGTTACCATTCGGTTCTCGCACCTTGAATCAGCACCTGGTGAAGTATGAGCCTTGTTTTGCATCCATGGCAACTACTGCTCTTGGTCTTGGCCGGACTGGTCAACCGCGAGCAGCAAAAGACGATCGAGTATCTGCGGACGGAGAATGTGGTGCTCAGGGAGAAACTGGGCAAGAAACGAGTCCTTCTGAGCAACGATCAGCGGCGTAGGCTGGCCGTCAAGGCCAAGGTGCTCAGCCGGAAGGCGCTGGAAGAGATCGCGACGATCGTTACGCCGGATACGCTTCTGCGATGGCATCGCCGGTTGGTGGCCGACAAATGGGACTATTCCAGCCGCCGTGAAAAGATGGGCAGGCCGCCGGTGAGCAACGAGATCAAACAACTCGTGCTGAGGATGGCTCGGGAGAATCCGACGTGGGGCTATGATCGGGTTCAGGGGGCGCTGGCGAATCTGGGACATCGGATTTCCGATCAGACCGTCGGGAACATTCTCAAGGAACACGGGATCGAGCCGGTGCCGGATCGAAAGCGGCAGACGACGTGGAAGACGTTCTTGAAGGCTCACTGGGACTGTCTGGCGGCGATCGACTTCACAAGGGTCGAGGTCTGGACCAAGGGCGGGCTGGTGACGTACTATCTGCTGTTTGTGATGGAACTGGCCACCCGCCACGTTCACCTTGCCGCATGCACGCCGACCCTTGGCGACGTCTTCATGAGGCAGATTGCCCGCAATCTGACCGATCCTCTTGACGGGTTCTTGACGGGCAAACGGTACGTCCTGTTGGATCGCGACAGCAACTTCGGCCGTGCATTCCGATCGGCGTTGGAAGAGGAAGGCGTGGTTCCGGTGCGCGTACCACCCCGAAGTCCGAATCTGAATCCACACATCGAGAGATTCCATCTGAGCATAAAGTCCGAGTGCTTGTCGAAGATGGTATTTTTCGGCGAGAAGATGTTGCGAAACGCTGTTCGCCAGTACCTCGAACACTATCAGAGGGCGCGAAATCATCAATCGCTGGGCAACCGGATCATTGATCCGGGCGAGGAAGTCGGCCGTAGCGACGGCGAGATTGTCTGCGACGAACGGCTCGGTGGGATGCTGCGGTACTATCGTCGCGCGGCGTGAATTCGGCTCTGCACGTGTCCCGCTCATGTAATTCTGCGTTCTCGGTCCGCGCGTTCGCCGAGAATCGGCGAGGTAAGCGACTTGCCGACCCGCGCCGAGCCGCACACCAAGCCCCGACGCGGCCGAGAATCGGGCGCTTCGCCTTGTCCAAAACCGAATTGCTGAAGAGCTTTCTCTTCGGCTATGTTCTTTGACCCGACGGGGTGGCGGGCGGTCGATGGGCCATGTTCAGGAGAACCGCATCGCCTGCAACCGTTGATGGATTCGGCGCGCCCTGGGAGACGTGTCTGGGGCGACACTGGCAGCGCGGACATCAAGTCACCAGATCCAGCCGCGGGGCCCCGACCTCATCATCATGGCTTCTGCGGCGCGCCATAGTCCGGGAACCGGTCCTGGATCGCCTGCACTTCCATTTCCTCTTCACGCATGGCTTCCATGGCGATCACCGCCGCGTCGGCCGCCTGGATTGTGGTCAGGCAGGAAACGCCGTGGGCGATGGCCGCGGCGCGGATCCGTCCCTCATCGGTTCGAGCCCCTTTGCCGCTGGGGGTGTTCATGACGAGCTCGAGCTGGCCGTTGCGCATGTAGTCGAGCACGTTGGGATGCCCCTCCTGGATCTTCTTGAGTCGGGTGACCTGGATTCCCGCTTCCTGGAGGCGGGCTGACGTGCCGCGGGTGGCCAGAAGCTCATAGCCCATCTTCTCCAGGCGCCTGGCCAGCCCGATCACGTGCTCCTTGGCCCTGTCGGCCACGCTGATGAAGATCTTGCCCCGGCGCGGCAACACCGTGCCGGCTGCCAATTGGCTCTTGGCAAAGGCGATGGAAAACCGCTCGCTGATCCCCATCACCTCGCCGGTCGATTTCATCTCGGGGCCCAGTACAATGTCGACGCCGGCAAACTTGACGAACGGGAAAACGGCCTCCTTCACCGAAACATAGGCCGGGATCGGCTCGCGGTAGAGGCCGAGTTCGTGGAGTTTCAAGCCGGTCATCACCTTGGCCGCCAGCCTGGCCAGCGGCACCCCGGTAGCTTTCGACACGAACGGCACCGTGCGGCTCGCCCGCGGGTTCACCTCGAGCACGTAGACATTCGGCCGCCCGGCTTCCTCCTTGACCGCAAACTGAACGTTCATCAGGCCAATCACGCGGAGCTCGCGGGCCATGGCGGCGCTGGCCGCCCGGATTTCATCCCGCACGGGCCCCGGAAGGCTGTACGGGGGGAGCGCGCAGGCCGAGTCGCCCGAGTGCACTCCGGCCTCCTCGATATGCTCCATCACGCCGGCCACAATCACGTTCTCCCCGTCGGCAATGGCGTCTACGTCGACCTCGGTGGCGTCTTCGAGGAACCGGTCGATCAGCACCGGCTGGCCCTGAGCGACGATGAATGCGGCGCTGACGAACTTCTCGAACTGGCTCGAGTCGTAGCAAATCTCCATCGCCCGTCCGCCCAGGACGAAACTCGGCCGAACCAGAGCGGGGAAGCCGACCTTGGCGACTTCGGTCCTTGCCTGGCCCATGGTCCGCGCGATGCCGCTGGCCGGCTGCTTGAGGCCCAACCGGTCCAGCAGGTTCTTGAACTTCTCCCGGTCTTCTGCAGCTTCGATCGTGTCGACGCTGGTACCGATGATCGGCACCCCCGCATTGGAAAGGGCACGGGCGAGATTCAAAGGCGTCTGGCCGCCGAACTGCACGATCACGCCGTCGGGCTTGATGCGGTCGCAGATGTTGAGCACATCTTCGGTCGTCAGCGGCTCGAAGAACAACAGGTCGCTCGTGTCGTAGTCGGTACTGACCGTCTCCGGGTTCGAGTTGACCATGATCGACTCAATTCCCAGCTCGCGCAGGGCGAAACTGGCATGGCAGCAGCAGTAGTCGAACTCGATTCCCTGGCCGATGCGGTTCGGACCGCCGCCGAGAATCATCACTCGCTTCTGCCCCGGTTTCCTGGGAGGGACTTCGTCTTCCAGGTACACGGCCCGCTCGGCCCCCTGGCCGCCGGTTGTCGTCAGATGCTCCTGCCCGGCCGGGATGCTTGCAGCCTCCGCCTCCACCGGGTCCTCGTAGGTCGAGTAGTAGTAGGGCGTGTAGGCCTCGAACTCGGCGGCGCAAGTGTCAACGGCCTTGAACGTGGCCACAATCCCCCGCCGCTTCCGCTCCTGGCGGATGTCCATCTCCGGCTGGTTCCAGATCGTGGCAAGCTGGCGGTCGGAAAAGCCGAACTGTTTGGCTTTGCGCAGCAGCCGGTCGTCTGTGCAGGCAATGCCGTCCTTGCCGCGCAGTTGCTGTTCCAGTTCCACGATCTCCGCCAGGTTGTCGAGAAACCAGGGATCGATCCCGGTGCGCTCGTAGATCTCGTCGATCGACATACCGTACTTCAGGGCATAGCGGAGATACCACACCCGCTGTTCGCCTGGCCGGGCGACCCTGGAACGCACCTCGTCGAGCGTGGGCTGCTGCGGCGTGCCCCACAGGTCCTTGCCGTCACAACCGAATCCAAAACTCCCCACCTCGAGCCCGCGCAGGGCCTTCTGGAACGATTCCTTGAACGTCCGCCCGATCGCCATCGTCTCCCCGACGCTCTTCATCTGCGTCGTCAGGTCCGCGTTGGCGTCGGGGAACTTCTCGAAGGCGAATCGCGGTACCTTGGTCACCACATAGTCGATCGTCGGCTCGAAACAGGCCCGCGTCTGGCGCGTGATGTCGTTCGGCAACTCGTGGAGCCGATAGCCGACGGCCAGTTTTGCCGCGATCTTGGCGATCGGGAACCCGGTGGCCTTCGACGCCAGCGCGCTGGAACGGCTCACCCGGGGATTCATCTCGATGACGATCATGCGGCCGTTTTCGGGATGGATCGCAAACTGGATATTCGAGCCCCCCGTCTCGACGCCGATCTCGCGAATCACCGCCAGCGAGGCATCGCGCATGTACTGGTATTCCTTGTCGGTGAGCGTCTGCGCCGGGGCCACCGTGATCGAATCCCCGGTATGCACGCCCATCGGATCGAAGTTCTCGATCGAGCAGATGATCACGACGTTGTCGTCCTTGTCGCGCATGACCTCCATTTCGTACTCTTTCCAGCCAAGCACGGATTCTTCGAGCAGCACCTCGTGGACCGGCGATGCCGCCAGCCCCCTTGCCACCTGGTCGCTGAAATCCTGCATGTTGTAGGCGATGCAGGAGCCGGTTCCCCCCAGGGTGAAACTCGGGCGCACGACGCACGGCAGGCCGATCTGTTCTACCACCCGCCGCGCATCCTCCAGGCTCGTGACCGTCTCGCCGCGACACACCCCCAGACCGATCTTCTCCATCGCTGCCTTGAACTGATCGCGCTCCTCCGCCTTGGCGATCACCTCCGCCGTCGCCCCGATCATCTCGCAGCCGTACTTCTCGAGCACGCCATGCCGCGCCAGGTCCATGGCCAGATTCAGACCCGTCTGCCCCCCGAGCGTCGGCAACAGGGCATCGGGCCGCTCCTTCTCGATCACCTTCGCCACGATTTCCCAGGTGAGCGGCTCGATGTAGGTGCGATCGGCCGTCGCCGGATCGGTCATGATGGTGGCCGGGTTCGAGTTGACAAGCA
>CAZLWV010000037.1:0-46678 GCA_964563135.1 uncultured Planctomycetaceae bacterium | reverse complement strand
CGTACCCCTCCTCCCGCAGGGCCTTGCCCGCCTGGCTCCCCGAATAGTCGAACTCGCAGGCCTGCCCGATGATGATCGGCCCTGAACCGATGAGCAGAATCTTGTGGATGTCGTCGCGTCGTGGCACGTTGGCTGTTTCCTTCTGGCTGATCTCGTTTCGCCCGATCGTGAACCTCGTGCTTTGTCTGAGCCGGAAATTGGGATCGAGACTGCGGGACAACCTGGCGATGGTCGCACGATTCTACGCCATGGATCCCAAAATCAAGCTCTGACAGAGCACGAGAGCTGTGGGACGGACGGTTCGCACGGATGCCCCCACCGTTTGCGGGGAGTACTCACTCTAAAATCCCTCAAATTTATCACGCCCTATGCGCGGTTTTCAAGTGGCCGCCCAGCGGTCGAAGTCCTCCGCCTGCTCGCGCCGGTGCAGATCGAACAGGCCTGGTTCCATTCCGCCGCTTTCTTTGGGGGGGGCAGATGCAGACCCTGGAGGTTGCCTGGAGGGGATTGGCAGAGGAACAACGCCCAAGGGTGGGCAGTTACCGTTGACACGTCGTCCTAACCTGTTTAGAGTTAATATGTTGCTATCCTTTTCTTGTTCTCAAATCAACCTTCGGAGTTGCCTGTGGCGGAGAAGGCCTGGGGCGGAGTCTTTGATCAAGCAACTGACAAGCGTGTTGAACAGTTCACCGAAAGCGTGAGCTTCGACCGCCGACTCTATGTTCACGATATCCGTGGCTCGATCGCCCATGCGCAAATGTTGTGCAAAGTCGGGCTTCTCACCAGTGATGAATGCCGCCAAATTGAGCATGGCCTCCAGGAGATCCAGCGGGAGATCGAGGCGGATCGTTTCCCGCTGCGGATCGAACTGGAAGACATCCACATGCACATCGAGCGTGCCCTGATCGACCGCATCGGCGACGTGGGGCGCAAACTGCATACCGGCAGGAGCCGCAACGATCAGGTTTCGACCGATGTCCGGCTCTGGGTTCGTGATGCAGTCGACCAGATCGACACGGCTCTGAAGAACCTGCAAAAGGCGTTTGTCGGCCGTTGCGATACCGATTTCGACGTTGTCCTCCCGGGCTACACCCACATGCAGCGGGCACAACCGGTCCTTGCGCCGCACTATTGGCTCGCCTATTGCGAGAAATACGAGCGCGACCGCCAGCGTCTGGCTGACTGCCGGCGGCGCGTGAATGTCCTGAGCCTGGGAGCCGCCGCTCTGGCCGGAACAAGCCTGCCGATCGATCGCGATGATGTCGCCCGTCGTCTGGGATTTGACCAGGTCGCCCGGAACAGCCTGGATGTTTCAAGCGATCGAGACTTTGTCGTGGAATTCGCTTTTGTCCTGGCTCTGATCGCCGAGCACCTGAGCACCTGGGCCGAGGAGTGGATCCTCTGGTCGACGACCGAGTTCAACTTCCTCCGCCCCCCCCAGGCGTTCTGTACGGGCTCGTCGATCATGCCTCAGAAGGTCAATCCGGACGTGCTGGAGCTCATTCGCGGCAAAACGGCCCGAGTGCTGGGCAATTTGAACGCGCTCTTGGTGCTGATCAAAGGATTGCCCTTGGCGTACAATCGCGACTTGCAGGAAGACAAGCAGCCTCTATTCGATTCGTTCGACACGGTGCTAGCATCGCTGCAACTGGCAGCCCCCTTGGTAGCGGGGGCTGAATTGCAGCGTCAGGCGATCGCCGAGCGGCTCGATCGAGGTTATCTGGACGCCACGGCGTTTATGGAGTATTTGATTCGCAAAGGAATTCCGCAGCGGACGGCGCACGGCATGGTAGGCCAGTTGGTCAACAAGGCCATGAAGCAGGGGGTCCGCCTTGCCGACCTGCCGCTGGATGATTATCGCCAGGCGGACAGCAGCCTGGATGAGACTGTTTACGAGGTATTAGGAGTCGAGCGAGCGGTGACGGCCATGAAGAGCTACGGCTCGACCGCCCCCGATCAGGTTCGGCAGCAAATCGAGGATTGGAAGAGACGGCTTGGAAGTCTGTAGCAGAATGCCCGAAGGCATCGGTCGATGCTGCGGGGACTCCTGCGTTCTGCTACAGGCGATTGGGCCGGCCCATGACAGGCCATGATGGCGAATCGGAGCAATCACCCAACCAGCCGCCCAAAAAAATCGTTGGCGGCCGCGTGGGCGGAACTCGCACACACGTGCTCGCAGCGAATGATGAGATACACCATGGCTACCCAATATCGAAGCCTGCCTCGGCTGATTGCCTTAGGCCTGACGCTTGCTGTCGTGCGGGGAGATGCTCAGGAACCGGTGGCCGTGCCCGAGCCGACACCGGCTGTGGCTCCAGCCCCCGCGCCAGCGCCTGTACCAGTCCTCGCTGCAGCGCCAGCTCAGACGCGAGCATCCGCTGAAGCAGCGGCGGCGACACCGGCGCCAGTGGCCATGACCGCCCCGGTTGCCGCCCTGATGGCCACCAATCCGACCACTCCGGCCGAGAGAGTGCGTGCTGCCAAGATCCTTGCCGGTCTGGACCGGCCCGACCTGGCCCGGCAGATGCTCGCAGCCGTCCTGGCGGCCAATCTGGATCAGAAGCAGCTCTTCGAACTGGAACAGAAGCTGGGTGCTCCCCTCTTTGTTGGCTTGTCGATACGTCCGGAACTGGCGCCCGAAGGCAAGCAGCTTGCCGATGCCGTGCTGAAGGCCAGCCAGGCCGTGCTTCAGGATTCGACTCGGCTCGACGGGCTGGTTGCGCAACTGGCATCGGACGACGCGGCCACGCGCACGGCGGCGGCCCAGGGGCTCATGCAGGGCGGGCGGGTCTCGATCGGCGTTCTGATCGCTGCGCTGGCCGATCCATCCCGCGCCCCTCAGCACGAAATGGCCCGGGCGGTCCTCGGACAGTTTGGCCAGGCGGCCGTCGATCCTCTGCTGGCGGCCCTGCACGGCGGCAAACCGGACCTCAAGATCCAGGCCATCCAAGTTCTGGCCGGCATTGGTGCCCGCGATGCACTGCCATTCTTCGTTGCCCCTGCTGTGATGCCCGGGGCCGACACGGAGTTGCAGACCATCGCCCAGCGGGGGCTGGCCACTTTCGGGCGTCCCGTCCCGGACGTCGCGGTGGCATCCGCCATGCTGCTCCAGGAGACCGAGGACTACCTGAAGGGGCGCAAGCGGTTCCGCGAGGACCTCGACGGAAAAGTGACCGTCTGGACCTGGGATCCTGCAACCGGCCGTCCCACCTCCACACTCTGCCCGGCCCGCGACGCCGCCATGGTTTTCGCGTCACGGCTGACGGAAGACGCCTATCAGCTCAATCCGAAGGATGCCCAGGTTCGTGTTCTCTACTTGACCTGCCTGCTGGAGCAGGCCGCCCAGGCAGCCGGACTGGAGAACGCGCTGCCCATTGCAGCCGACACCCCCGCCGGCATCGCGGCCGCCGCGGGATTGGAGGTCGTTGAAAGCGTGCTCGACTACGCGATGGCCCACGACGACATGGGCGCGGCCATTGCCGCCGTTCGCCTCCTCGCCGAGCGCGGCAGCGCCCTGGGGCAGCTTTCCTCCGACCGATCTGCCTCTCCGCTGACCCAAGCCGTCAAGCACGACGATCCCCGGCTGCGATTTGCCGCCCTGGAATCGATCGTTGCCCTCGACCCGCCGGCACCGTTTGCCGATTCCTATGCGGTGGTCGAGGCCGTATGCCATTTTGCCACCGCCCAGGGAGAACAACGAGCCCTGATCGGAGGACCGAGTACTTCCGAATCGCAGCGGATCGCCGGCCACCTCGCGGCCCTGGGCTACGTGTGCGATACGGCCCGTTCCGGCCGGGAACTCATGGCCCTCGCCCTGCAATCGGCCGACTACGAACTGGTCCTTGTCGACGAGGCGATCCAGCAGCCCACCGTCGACTTCCTCCTCCAGCAGTTGCGGCACGACAACCGCACGGCGCTGCTCCCCGTCGGCATCTGGGCTCGCGACGGACGCTTGCCGCGCGCCGAGCACGCCGCCCGTCACGATCCCCTGGTGACCGCCTTCCCGCGGGCCCACTCCCAGGAGGTTGTCCAATCCCAGGTCGAACAGGTACTGGCGCTAGTCGCAAGCCGGCGACTCACCGCCGACCAGCGCTTGCAGCAGGCCGCTCAGGCCATGCGCTGGCTGGCCGACTGGAGCGCAGGGCACAAGGTCTTCCGGCTGCCGAGGAAGATCGACGCGGTCTACGAAGCCCTGTTCATCCCCGAACTGGCACAGCCGGCGACCACGATCCTGGCCAACACGGGCACGCCCGAAGCCCAGAAGGCCTTGATCGAACTGGCCAGCCGCTGGACCCAGCCGCTTCCGCGGCGCAAGGCCGCGGTTGACGCCTTGTGGAATAATGCCGAAGGGTACGGGATCCTGCTCACTTCGGCCGAGATCATGCGGCAATACGATCGCTACCATCAGAGCGACAAGCTCGACCCGCCCTCCCAGCAAGTTCTGTCCGCCATCCTTACTTGCCTTGAAGCGCCGTCCCGGGTGATGCAGGAAGCGAAGAAACCGCCCAAGGACCTCGAAGCTCCAGAGAAGCCGTGATTGCCAGCGGCCGGCTCAAGCACTGATGCCCCAAGTCCCCATTCATCGAGCCCAGGAAGAAACGGGGCCTCCCATACCGGGCCTGATCGGATCGGGACCGGCGATGGAGGAGGTCTATCGACTTACCCGCCAGGTGGCCAGATCCAACGCCTCCGTGCTCCTCCTCGGCGAGACCGGCACCGGCAAGGAGCTCATCTCCAAGGCCATCCATGCCCTCAGCCATCGCGGCAGCGGCCCCTTCGTGCGGGTCAACTGCGGAGCCCTGGCTGAGAACCTGCTCGAAAGCGAGCTTTTCGGACACGTTCGCGGCGCATTCACCGGCGCCGTCAGCAACCGCACCGGACGGTTTGAAGCGGCGCACACGGGAACTGTCTTTCTTGACGAAATCAACTCCACGACCGCCAAGCTCCAGGTCAAGCTCCTTCGCGTTCTCCAGGAACATGAATTCGAACGCGTTGGCGATACCCAGACGATCCGCGTTGACACCCGCGTTGTCGCCGCCAGCAATCGCGACCTGCTGGAAGAAGTCGAAAACGGGCGATTCCGCGAGGATCTCTACTACCGTCTCAACGTGGTGACCATCTACCTGCCGCCGCTGCGCGAACGCCGCGAAGACATACCCGAACTCGTCGGCTACTTTCTCAAGTACTACAACGAGGCCAACAACCGGCACGTCCCCCACGTCGACCGCAAGGCCATGGAGGCCATGATCTCCTACTCCTGGCCGGGCAACGTGCGCGAACTCCAGAACTACATCGAACGGGCGGTCGTCCTGGCGCCGGGCGACGAACTGATCTGCGAGCTCCTCCCCGAAACGGTGCTCGGCCACAAGCGGCCGCGGATCGGCCGCCAGAGGGCCGCCGACCTGGAAACCCTGGCCTCCGAACTGGTCGAACACGGACTGGAGAACGCCGGGCCTCAGGAAGACAATCTGCACGCCAAGATCGTCAATCGTGTCGAGCGGGAATTGATCGCCCAGGTCATGGCCGCCTGCGACAATGTTCAGGTGAAAGCGGCAGCCCGCCTGGGAATCAACCGCAATACGCTCCACAAGAAGCTGGCCGAATACGAGCTGGAGAAGTGACGTTTGCAGCCCGTCTGCACGAGTCTTGGGCGCCCCCAAATCCGAGGCCTACCCTGCCAGAGGGTGACCCGTAACGGTACAGCTTCTGGCGGGCCGTTTTGGCCAGCGCCGGACCTGGCTTGCCCTTGCTCCAGGCCATTGCCGGTGCCCGCTCTGGCATTTGTCTCCGATTCTGCCATAATGTTTTGACCGTCCCAACGTGCACGGGGAGCAAACGACTCTCGCGAGAGCTTGCAGTGGCCGGCGGCCTGGCCGTCCTCTGCCAGTCTCCGCAGAGATCGTTGAGCTGAATCGGGTTGCGTGATTCCCAGAATGGGCCATCTCCTTGAAGCCGCCTCCCCAACGGTGGCGGCGGAGTCTGGATCTCTTGGAATCGTGCAAGTCTATTGAGAGATTCGCGACCAACGGGAGCAGGCTATTTCTGCCCAGCGGCAGCTCGTATTGGGGGGAGATGTTCCATGCAATTGAGCGTGCGTTCCGAGGATGGTCCGATCCTCCGCGTCGACATCCGTGGCAGGATCAACATGGCCGTGCTGGCGGAACAGCAGGAGGCGCTTTCCGAGCTCATTCAACGCGAGGGTTACAAGCGAACGGTCCTCCTCGACATGAGCAGCGTCGAGCTGGTCGATTCGGCGGGGATGAGCTGGCTTGTGGTGCAACACAAGCGATTCTGCGATGCCGGGGGAAAGCTTGTGCTCCACTCCGTTCCGTTCACAATCCTGGAGACCTTGAAGGTGATGCGACTGGATCAGGTTCTCCACGTGGCGGACAATGAGTCCAAAGCCCTGCAGTTGGTCCAAGGAGCCTCGGCATGACCACCGAATTGCCCTCGTGCCCGCTTGACGGGATCGATTTAGACCAGACCACGATCGAGACGGCCATCACGGAGCTCTTCGAATACGCCGCGGCCCTGCCGGCCAGCGACGTCTTCCTTACCGCCCACGAGAACAGCGTCTCCGTTTCCGTCCGCCATCTCGGCACCTTCAAACGAGTCGCCGCGGTCGCCGCCAACACCGGGCGCAACTTCATCAACCACGTCAAGGCTACCGCCGGCATGGACGTTGCCCAGCGCCGCCATCCGGCGGACGGACGGTGGCTCTGCCCGATGAAGGACGGGCGCAAGCTCGATGTCCGCGTCAGCACAATCCCCACCCTTTACGGCGAGGATATGGCCATCCGCCTGCTCGACAGCAGCGTGGGCCTGATGGACGTCTCCAGCCTCGGGCTCCACCGCACCAGCCTCGACATCCTTCTGGCCCTCCTCCAGCGTCCCAGCGGCCTGATTCTCGTCACCGGACCGGCCGGCGCCGGAAAGACGACGACTCTGTACAGTTGCCTCCAGCACCTCAACGATGGCACCCGCAAGATCAACACCATCGAGGACCCGATCGAGTATGTGATCGACGGCATCCGCCAGTCCCAGGTGAATCCCAAGATCCGCCTCGGTTTCCCCGAGCTGCTGATCAGCGTGCTCCGCCAGTCGCCGGACATCATCATGGTCGGCGAAATCCGCGATCCGATCACGGCCGAAACAGCCGTGCGGGCCGCCAACAGCGGCCAGCTCGTCTTCGCCACGCTCCACGCCCCAATTGCGGCCGGAGCCATCGACAGCATGCTGGCCCTGGATGTGGTGCCCTACTTTCTCTCGACCTGCCTGATCGGCGTCGTCTCCCAGCGGCTGGTGCGGACCCTGTGTGAGAACTGCAAGATGTCTTTCGACCTGAGCGCCGCGCCGCAGACCTTCGACGAGATCAAACAGCACCTTGAACCGGGGCAAGGGGAATGCCTGTACTCGGCTCCCGGTTGCGACGTCTGCCACGGCGAAGGCTATACCAATCGCACCGGCGTGGTCGAGGTCCTCCGCGTGACCAACGAGATCCGCCATATGATCGTCGAGCGCCGACGGGCACGCGAAATCAACGACATGGCGGTCAGCCAGGGCATGCTCGACCTCCGGCGTTCGGCGCTCCTCAAAGTCGCCCAGGGCGTCACCAGCACCGAAGAAGTCTTCCGCCGTATTCCCACAGAATACCTGCTTCCCCCGGATTAGCGCTCGCGCCCTATCACGTTTTCACACGATGGCAGGGCCCCAACAGGCACCGGCCGGAGGTTCGTCGCGAGCAGCCGCTCGGTTGCCGGGGGTCTGCTCGCGGCCGTTGCGGGTTTCGGTGAAAGACCAGACAGCCTCTGCCGCGTTATGCGGAGATGCGAAATCCGGGTTTCTGCTCGCGGCGGGCCACACCGTCGGCCACCGCTGCCTCCGCCACCGCCTTGGCCACCGCCGCCGCCACCCGCCGGTCGAACACGCTGGGGATGATGTTGTCGGCCAGCAGTTCGTTCTCGGCGATCACCCCCGCAATCGCCCGCGCGGCTGCAATCTTCATCGACTGGGTTACCCGGTTGGCTCGCACGTCGAGCATCCCCCGGAACAGGCCCGGGAAGCAGAGCACGTTGTTGATCTGGTTCGCATAGTCGGATCTTCCCGTTGCCAGGACCGCCGCATGCGGCGCCGCGATTTCGGGATCAATCTCCGGATCCGGGTTCGCCAGGGCAAACACGATCGGTCCCTTTGCCATTGTCTTCAGGTCGTTGACGGAAAGCACGTTGGCGGCCGACACGCCGATGAACACGTCGGCTCCCGCCACCGCGTCGCCAAGCGAGCCGCTGATCTGGCGCGGATTCGTGTTCTCGGCCAGCCACAGCTTGAGCGGGTTCGTTGCGGCCGTTCGTCCCCTGGCAATCGCCCCGGACCGATCGCAAACAATGATCTCCCCCGCACCGACGCTCTGGAGCAGCCTGGTGATTGCCACACCTGCCGCGCCGGCCCCGCTGACCGCTATGCGAATGTCCTTGAGACACTTGCCCACGACCTTCAGGGCGTTCTGGAGAGCCGCCAGCACGACGATCGCCGTACCGTGCTGGTCGTCGTGAAAGACGGGGATCTCCAGCATTTCGGTCAGCCGCTGCTCGATCTCCACGCAGCGGGGCGCGGAAATGTCTTCCAGGTTGATGCCGCCGAATGTCGGTGCCAGGAAGCGGCATGTTTCGATGATCTTCTCGGTGTCCTGGGTGTCGAGACAGATCGGAAAGGCGTCCACGCCTCCAAACTCCTTGAACAGTACCGCCTTGCCTTCCATCACCGGCAGGGCTGCCCGGGGGCCGATATTGCCCAGTCCCAGAACGGCTGTGCCGTCGGTCACGACGGCCACCGTATTGCGCCGGATCGTCAGGGCGTACGTGGCGTCAGGGTCTTCATGAATGGAACGACACACGCGGGCCACCCCCGGCGTGTAGGCCATGGAGAGATCGTCGCGTGTCTTGAGCGGTGCTTTTGACCTCATCTCCAGTTTGCCCCCCAGGTGAAGCAGGTACGTCCGGTCCGAAACTTTCATCACCTGCACGCCCTCGAGGGCCTGAACCTGCTCGACAATCCGCTGGCTGTGCTCCACGTTCCTGGCATTGACCGTGAAATCCCGAGTGATCAGGTTGCCCCGTGCGTCGACAATGTCGACCGCCCCGATCGATCCGTCGGCCTCGCCGATCGCGGAGGTGATCCGCCCCAACTGTCCCGCGCTGTCGGGATACTGAAGCCGCATGGTGATACTGTACGACGGGCTCTGGTGGGCCATTTGACGCCTTCTCCTCTTGCGAACCTGTACACATCCACGCAAGCAGCTTGCCGGAGGGCCACTGCCCGGGTATCGCTGCCTTCTGAAGAACTCGTTTCCAGACCTACCTTCGCAGCCAGGGGCCTTTGGACCGCTGGAGGGGGGGGCACGGAACGAGCGATCTGTTGTCAAGATGGGCAGTCTGTATGTGGCATGGAAAGGCGACTACCCCGTTGGATTTCTCCAATATGACAGTCGTGTGACCCCGGCGCCGAGGCCCCCTCCCTGCAATTCTCCAATCCCGTCTTGCCACTCGACTGGCGGGGATTGAGTACCCCGCTCGGATCGATCGGCCTGCGGTCCATGGATATCGCAGGGGCGTGATGCCGGTCTGGCCGAGTCGCCCGACCGAAGAAGGCGTTGAGCCATGGGCGGCCCATGGGAATTGGCTGCCCCGCCGAGGCCTGTGACACTGGCGGTACCACCCCACGACGCTTGACGGGTTGCCCGCTCCGCCGGGGGCGGAGATGCGTCCGAGTCGGGACCGGCTTGGGTCAGAAACGGGCCCGCACGAAGCCCATCAGGGACGTCTGCCAGGATCGAGCCATGACGCCGTAGTCCCAGCTATAGTCCATGTCGAGCGGAGTGTTGAGAAGTCGGTGAGTTCCCTTGGTACGGATCTCCAGGTGATCGGCCTGGAATCCGACGGAGAGGTGGCGGGTGACGTGCGCTTCGGCGATCATACCCAGACGCCAAGCGGCGCCGTGGGTGTCTTCCATCGTGTAGCGGTCCCCCTCGCGGAGAAGGTGATGGTCGACATTGTAGCCGGCCGCTGGGCCGGCATCGCCCTGGAAGGTGAGCTGGATCGGTATGCGGCCGATGAAACGGGTCGTGCGAAGCTGGCCGCCGAAGTAGCCCACATAGTACTGCTGGTTGAAAGTGATCACATCAACGCCTTCCAGGCTCGGTTCAGGTCCGGTTGCCGGAACGAGGAAGTCCAGGTTGTAGGCGGTGATATCGAATCGCTGGAAGCGGAATCCGGCCGTGGGCCAGAATTCGAACGGCAGAGTGAAAAAGTGCCCGCTGAAAAAGAGTTCTACCCCCACATCGAACATCTGGCCTTCGTTCCAGCGCACCGAGGAATGGGTGAGACTATCGAGCCGCGAAGGGTCGTCGCGCGGATCATAGATATTCCAGTCGTAGTCGGCCATCACCCCGTCGATGTCGTCCTCGAGCGGAGTGAGCCACTCGACATGGGCGCGCCATGTCGGCATTTCGACAGCCACCTGCAGGCCGTGCCAGGCGGAGTCCAGATCGAAGTCGAGCCGGCTCAGAGGAGTATAGGGGCCGGTGAGGCCTCCATCGGGGTCGCCGAACTCGTACGAGGTGCAGCTATCCACCATCGAGCCGGCGCGATAATCGACGCTCCACAGGAGGTCGGGCGAGAGGAGCTGTGTCTGAAACCACCCTTGGTCTTCAGGGGCGGCCGGGTCGTCTGCCTCGACGGCCTGTATCGGGGCCGCGAGGACGGCCGTCAGGAGCAGGAGTGCAAGTTTCGCAGGGGGCTTCAAGGTGATCTTCTCCGGGGAAACGAGGGCGATGGCGACGACATGGGTTGCCACGGCCGCATAGGGTATCATCCGGGTTTCTCCCCATTAGTCACTTCGCCCATTTTTCAGCGCGACACGAGAGTTCCGCTTCGTCCCGAGTCTCTCTTGCCCCACCGGCGAATTCGTCATGACCGGCAGAGTCGCCAGACTGGTTGCCTGGCTCCCTGCGCAGATCGCCGGCAAGTACGGGCTGCCAGGGAAAGAGTGCCGGAAGAGGAGGCCCCTGTAAACGCCGGGTCGGCGTTCTGCCCGATGCGCCGCCCCGGCGTGGTGTCAGGCGGAGCCGGAGGATTCGGCCCGGAAAGCCGGCTATTATGCCGCATCCATCTCTGCGGCAGCCCGCTCCTGCGACCGAGAATGCCCCTCGACATCCAGCGGCGGGCAAGACCGGCGACCGCGCTCAGTCTTGTTCAGGGTTCCGCAGAAAGGAAGGACGGTACACGTATCGGGCGGTATTGATCGCCATGCGGCGTCCATCCTCGTTGGGGTGAACGTAGATGTACTCCCAGAGCACCTTCCCGCTGGGCAAATCGATTTCCCAGAGCGCGCCTTCGGCCGCAACGGCCATCAGCACGCGATTCCCGTCGCGGTTGACGTCCAGATACCCGCTGTTCAGCGTGCGGCACAGATCGGGCATGGCAACCCCCGGCCTGGGGAACACCGTGGAGGGACGGCCATGCTCGAAACCGATCTTCACCAGCCGGGTGCCTCCAAGTTCCCGGTCACCCCCAAGATTGTCGAGCACGAGAACTCCATCGCTGCAGAGCCGAGGGCTGTGCTGCCCGATCGTCGAGCCCGCCGAGAGCCACTTGAAACGCCGGGATGAAAGGTCTAGAATGCCCACGGCGTTGATGTTGCGAAACGAGACCAGCAGATCGTCTGCAGAAAGCCAGGGCTGCGATTCGGCGAACCGCTCGCCCACGAGCTGGGCGTCGTTCAGATGCAGTGGATCGTCGGTGAGGAGACTGGCAGCACGAAACGGTGATTCAGGCCGTGTCAGCAGGCCCTCCCAGCCGGATGCAAAGAGGGCGTCGAGCATCGAGATCTCGTCGAGCACGTTGCCGTTCGCGTCCAGGACAAGGATGAGATCGCTGTAGATCTTGCCGCTGTCGGAAACGATGCTCGCCTCCGTTCCGGCGATCGGCACCGGCGAGTCGACAACCCGCATGGAGGGAACGAAGATCCGCCCGTCGGACGCCACGCTGAACCAGTGATGGGTGAGGAGTTCCTTCTTCCAGAGAAGCCGCGAGTCGACATCGAAGCGTGCCAGGCCGATCGCGAAGGGAAAGGCGTTCACCTCCTGGTAGGTCACCAGGAGCCCCCCGTCGTCAAAAAGGTGAATCCCCACCGGATACGCGTTGCCCGACACGCCGGGCACGCGGCTCACCCGTTCGAGCTTGTTCCAAATCGAAGGATCGTGCTTCCACGTATGCAGAACCTTCCCCTGGCGATCCATCAACCAGGCCAGGCAGCCGGTCGGGTGATATTGCCGGAGATACCCTGCCCCGCCGCTGACCAGCACCAGTTCCTCGCCGATGTTGGAGGTATGCGCGGTAACCGTGGGAACGAGAACCCGGTGCTTGTACGACTCGAGGCCCGAGTTCTCGACGGGCTGGCCTGCTTGGACGAGTGCCAGCAAGGCTGTTCGTGCGTCTCGAATGACGCGGTAGGGAAAGACCTTGTAACGCCCCGAGACCAGCCCGTAGGTGAACGAAAGGCAACACAAGCTGAACAGCACCAAGAGCTTCGGCAGGTGCTTGCGGATTCTTGCAGAGACCATGCTCGAGTTCCCTCCACGCGGGAGTAGGCCGTGGAGGGTCATGCCGGCTGGGCTGCGCAATGGTCGCGAAGCCGCGCATCGTCCTGCCGGTGTGTGCAGACTGCCAGCCGCACCCGCGAACCGGCGAGCCGCGCACATTCCTCCTCTCGTGTACCGATTGGCGCCTGCCTGATCAACGCGCGGGGACACCCCCGGAAGCCCGGCTTCTTCCGGCCTCCCGCTGGTGTGCCGCGATCGACCTCGATGCAGGCACCAACAAACCCGAAAGGACTAAACCCCGACCGAATCAACAGGTTTCGGGTGCCTGTTTGTTGTCGAGTCAGCAGAAACCGGTACCTACCGGACGCATAAGGTCGCAGAATCCGGAAAAGGACCGCAGGCGGTCAGAAGCAGGCATGCGGCGATGGCCGACACCGGCGCTCGTCGCCAACCCTCCGTCAACAGCGTCATCAGATCCTGGTCCGACCACGCTCGGGTTGTGCTTCGGTGCACCTGAGTCTGGCCATTGGCCGTTTCCGTGACGGAGAACGTCTGGACCCGCAGCATCCGCCGGCTGAAAAAAGGGGTCGTCCCAGGGAATCTTATAGGCCCCGTGCCATAGGTTGCCATTCTGCGCAGGCATCAATCGAAGTCCTTGTCAGTGCGGCCATCGAGCAAGAATCGGATGTGGCCCGGCTCGACGGCCGGCTCGGTGCGAACAAAGCCAAGCCGATGCAACAATCGCACCGAGGGGGTATTATCTTCGGTCGTCTCGGCGACAATTCGCGCCACGCCCGGCTGGGCGAAGGCCCAGTCGATCAACGCTCGAACCATTTCCGTGGCATAGCCTTGGCCCTGGAACTGGGGCAAGACCGAGTAGCCGATTTCGACCGTGCCGTCCTGCGGCGGTCCCTTGAAGCCGGCGCTGGCGATCAGCGTGTCGCCTATGTTGTCGGCCAGCATGTCCAGTGCCTCGCGCGGTGCTCGCGTCATCGCATACCAGACATACCAGCCTGCTTGATCTGGTGCGGCTTCGATCCATTCCAGGAAAAGCGGCAGAGCGTCGGCCAGCATCTCGGGCGGCCACTCGGCGGGCACTGTGGCCGATAGCAGCCGGGCAAATTCGGCCCGATCCGTCAGTTCGGCCCGTGCCAAGGTAGCGGTCGCCGGCAGCAATCGCATTCGAGCGGTCACAATCACGTGGTTTTCTCCATGAAGGTATTGCGGTATGATAGCCGACTGGAGACGCTGGCAGAAGGGAATGGTCGTTTTGTACGGTCGCTCGGCATGATGGCGAACAAGACAAATGGGCGATGCCCAGCGACTCCCCCGAGCGAGGCACCATGATGGAGCGACCCGGGCACTGGAGTGAGAGCCAGATCGCCTACTGGAATCACGAGGGTGCGACCAAGACCTTCACGCATCCGGTCAACATGGATTGGCTGGAGGAGCATCTGAAACCCAATGCTCGGATTCTCGACTACGGCTGCGGCTACGGTCGGGTTGCGGCGATGCTGTCCAAGCAGGGCTATCAAGTGATCGGCGTCGATCCGGCCGCTGCGATGATCGAAAAGGCCCGTGGGCTTTGCCCGCAGTTGTCGTTTCAGCAGATCACGCCGCCCCACGTGCCGTTTGACGACAGCTTTTTCGATGCGGCCATGTTGTTTGCCGTCTTGACGTGCATCCCGGTGGATGATGCCCAGAGAGCCGTCGTCGACGAACTGGAGCGGGTTGTGCGGCCCGGCGGGCTGCTCTACATCAGCGATTACTGGCTTCAAGTGGACCAGCGGAACCGTGAACGCTATGCCCAATACGAGGGGCAATACCGAACCTACGGCGTGTTTGAGGTGTCCGAGGGCGTGGCCGTTCGGCACCACAGCCGCCAGTGGACCGCCTCGCTGCTTGGCGACTGGGAAGAAATTGCCGCATCGGACATTCAGGTTGTGACAATGAACGGCAACGAGGCATTGGGATTTCAGTGGCTCGGCAAACGGCCCTTGGAGGGAGGAACGTGGCGGTCTATGTGATGATCGATATTTTCGTGCGCAATCCGGCTGCGAAGGCAGACTACGCCCGATACATCGAAGAGGTTCGGCCAATCGTGGAGAAACACGGCGGACGATATTTGGTCCGGGGTGGAAAGGTTACGCCGATCATTGGCGACTGGAAGCCCGAGCGGATCATTCTCATCGAGTTTCCATCGGCGAATCATGTAAAGCAGTGGTGGAACTCGCCCGAATACAAGGCCATCGCCGGCCTGCGTGAACAAGCGACGCAGGCCAGGGCGATCATCGTCGAGGGATGCGAGACAGAAACACCCCTTAGTGGCACTATCGGATGAACGGGCAACCCGCCGGGTAATGGAACGATATTCCGCAAGTCGGCGGACTAGCGACATGCGCGGATTTCCACGGTTTCGTGTCGTCGCGGTCATCCAGATAGCGGGAGCGTGAGATGCTGGATCCCAGCGGTTGGCCGGTGGCGGATGGTGCCACGGCTGTGCCGGCATTGCCAGGAAGGGCCGGGCAGAAAAGCCTCTTTGGGAATGCGAACACATGAGATCAGGCGGCCAAGACCTCGAACGACGCATAGCACGGGTGGTGCAAGAGGATGTTGCGGTGGTGCCCTACGATCCGCAATGGCCAGCGCTGTTTCAGGAAGAAAAGGAGTGGCTTCGGTCCTGCCTGCCCGCTGAGTTGATGGGCCGCATCGAGCACTTCGGCAGCACGGCGGTGCCCGGCCTGGCGGCCAAACCGATTGTGGACATGCTCGTGGAAGTGACGAACCTGGAGGAGGTGAAGCAGCGAGTTGTTCCGATTCTGGAATCGAAGGGCTACGACTACTTCTGGCGGCCCAGCTGGGGCGATGATGTTCCTCCCTGGTACGCCTGGTTCATCCGGCGGAACGCCGACGGGGTTCGCACGCACCATATCCACATGGTTGAAAGCCATTTCGAGCATTGGGACCGGCTTTTGTTTCGAGACTATCTCATCAGGCATCCTGCCGTGGCCTTGGAATACCAGACCCTCAAGTTGCGGCTTGCGGCAGCTCATCCGAACGATCGAGTGGCGTACACGAATGGTAAGACAGAATTCATCACGAGGGTAACGGAGAAGGCTCGCCATGACGCACGATAAAGCCAAGCGATTCGCGTCCGAGTGGGTCGAGGCATGGAATCGCCACGACATCGACGCCGTGCTTACGCACTATGCCGATGACTTCGAGATGACGACGCCCATGATCCAGCGGGTTCTGGGCATCGAATCCGGCACGCTCCAGGGCAAGCAGGCGGTGGGCGACTATTGGCGGGCGGCGCTCTGCAAAGTGCCCGACCTGGCGTTTTCGATCATCGACGTGACCTCGGGCGTCGATGCGGTGAGCATTTATTACCACGCCGTCATGGGTAGAATAGCCATCGAGACGTTCTTCTTCAACAAGCAAGGACTCGTCTACAAGGCGATTGCCACCTACAATTGACGGTCCGCGCGTTTGGCACCGCGAAGACACCGCGAGCAGAAGGAATGCCATGAGCGAGAGCAGCCCCCGGCTGACCGAACCCGGATCGCCCCCGACGCCTGGGCAGTTGGAACCATGGCTCGGCAAGAAAGCCTTCGGATTCTGGCGGCGGGTAGAAGAGATGATTGCCGAGCGGTATCCGGGCGTGTTTGTGCCCGAGTGGCTCTACGGCGGCAAGAAACACGGTTGGTCCGTCCGGTACAAGAAGAGCAAGTCGTTCTGCACGATGATACCGGAAAAGGGCCGCTGCCTGCTGATGATCGTCTTCGGCGGTGAAGAACGGGCAGAAGTGGAGAGCATACGGAAGAACCTGTCCGCGCGAGTCCAGAAAGCCTATGACGAGGCAACCACCTACCACGACGGCAAATGGCTGCTTCTGGACATCGACAACAAGACGGCCCTGGCCGATGCCGAAACGCTGCTGGCCGTCAAACGCAAACCAATCGCACCAGTTCAGACGGTCATCCAGGACCATTGGTGAGCAGGATTACCCACGAGATGCTCGTCGTGCGAGGCGACAACGATCCTCTGACCTCCCTCGATAGCATGGCGTCCCTGCGTGCCAAGGTTGACAATGCGTCTTTCCTCAATATCCCCTTTGCCGGCCATGTTGCGTTTGATGAAGCGCCCGACATGTTTCTTCAAGCGGTCGGCAAGTTCTTTGGCGTCGCCTTCACGTCGAACAACAGAGAATGAGTTGGTCCACGTTCTAAAAGTCTCATCATGGTAGATCATTCAATTGACCTGTTGACGCAAGACGTCAAGACCGAGGTGAGTGCCTTGGGCGCGGATTTGTGCGGAATAGCCAATGCCGATCGTTTCTCCGAAGCCCCGCCGGGCCACCATCCAACCGATATTCTGCCCGGCTGTCGCTCGGTCATCGTCGTGGCAAGTCGGTTTCCCACCGATCAATTGGACGTGGTCGGCGATGCCTATACCATCGCCCGCGACAATATGCGGGAGAAAATGAATCAGATCTGCTATTCCCATGCGTTTCGGAAGACAAGCGGCAGACAAGACGGGAGAGAAGAGATCATCGTGTGCAACTCTTGCCGAATCGCATGTCCCCACGCCTTCGGATTCAAAGGGCGTGATCGGGCCTGAATATCGGAATATTCTGCTTCCAGACGGGAGCCTCGCACTACTTGAACAGCGGATGGAATACCAAGACACCTTTGAAGGAACAACAATGACATCGACGGACGTACTTCAACGAGCGCAACAGCAACGGGAGAAGGCCGAGGCAATTCTGCGCGATCTGGACCTGATGAACCGATGGCGGCGATTCGGCCGACCGGTGCTGGTCGGGGCGCTGGCGATTGACGTGGCCGTCGCGCCGGACATCGACATGGAGATTTACTGTCCCGACCTGAAGATCGAGCACGGGTTTCAGGTGATTTCCGAGTGCGCCATGAACCCGCGCGTCACATCGGTCCAGTTCGTCAACGCCTTGAACACGCCGGACAAGGCGTTGTACTGGCAGGTGCACTATTGCGACGAGGCCGGCATCGACTGGAAGGTCGACATGTGGTCGGCTCCCGAGGATTACGCGCTGCCGCGAGGCGAGCACTTTGTCGGGCCGATGAAGGCCGCCTTGACGCAGGAAACTCGCATGGCGATCCTCGCATTGAAGGAATCGCGAGCGGCCGGCGAACTGCCCATGTTTCTTTCGGTCGATCTCTATCGAGCGGTCATCGAAGGCGGCGTCCGCACGCCCGACCAGTGGCAAGAGTGGCAGCGGACGCACGAAACGGGCGTGTTGACCGACTGGAAACCGGCGATACCTTAGGTCTGCGGCTGCGATTGTGCGACATGCGAGCACACCCAGCCTAACGGCCAGGTCCTCGACCGCAAGGAATTTCCTGTTCAGCGAAACCTTCGAGCATACTAATCTCGCTGGGCGAGGCTGGTACGACAGAAGGAGGCTTCGGCGTTACATCCCATGCTACTTACGCTTACGACAACGGCCTTTGAGCGGGTGGTGTTCGAGTGCGCGCGGCCCAGCATGGTCGCCCTGACGACGCCCAACCGGGAGTACAACTCGACCTGGCCATCGCTTCCGGCCGGGCAGTTCCGGCACAACGATCACCGCTTCGAGTGGACTCGGGCCGAGTTTCACACGTGGGCTTGCCGGATCGCCGAGAGGTACGGCTACCAAGTGCGATTCCTGCCCGTGGGACCGGAAGATGCGAGCCTCGGCCCGCCGACACAGATGGGAGTGTTTGAACGTGGCTGATCGAGTCCATTTTCACGAACGTCTGATCTTGTCAGTCGGCACGCAGGTCGTGGCGTTACGAGATGTGACGGCGGATGGAGGCAGAATTCTGCACCCCAATGGTGCAGTTGGGGTCGTCGTGCGCTCGCCGAGCGATCCCGAGGGTTCCTATCGAGTCCGCTTTCTGGACGGCGTGGAGGATACGCTCGCCAAGGGGGAGATCGTGTCGCTGGCCAAGTATAAGGAGGGTGAGATCGGCGACTCGGACATCGTGGCCAAGCACAGCAACTTGTACGAGCGTGTGGTTTACCGCTGCGTGATCGGTTCCAGGGCCTATGGGCTGGATCACTCCGAATCCGACACGGATCGGCGTGGCATCTACGTGCCGCCTGCCGATCTACACTGGTCGCTCTATGGCGTCCCCGAGCAACTGGAAAACGACGACACGCAGGAGGTTTACTGGGAAATCCAAAAATTCCTCGTCCTGGCCCTGAAGGCGAACCCCAACGTGCTGGAGTGCCTCTTCACGCCGCTGGTGGAACTGGTCACGCCGCTGGCCGAGGAACTGCTCGCCATGCGGACGGCCTTCCTCTCCCGCATCGTCTATCAGACCTACAACGGCTACGTGATGTCGCAGTTCAAGCGAATGCAGGCCCACGTCCGCAACCACGGGGAGATGAAGTGGAAGCATGTGATGCACCTGATCCGGCTTTTGATCTCCGGCACAACCGTGCTGCGGGAGGGCTTCGTGCCTGTGCGGGTCGAGGAGCATCGCGAGAGGCTGCTTGCCATCAAACGAGGCGAGATGCCTTGGGAAGACGTGGACCAGTGGCGGCGCAGCCTGCACGAGGAGTTCGACGAGGCGTTCCGGCGTACCTCGCTACCGGATCGCCCCGACTACGAGAAGGCTAACCGGTTTCTGATCAAGGTCCGACGATGGACAGCGGAGGCAGACCCCTCATGAAGTTCGATCCACGCCTGCAAAAGCATGTGGACGGCCACCCGTTTCCGCTCGTGTTTGTCACGATCAGCGGGGCGCACCTCTACGGCTTCGCCTCGCCAGACTCGGACTTCGATCTGCGGGGTGTGCACCTCTTACCGCTGGAACAGGTCGTCGGTCTCAAGATTGGGCAGGAGACGGTCCAAAAGTCCGGTATCCACGATGGGCTGGAGATCGATCTGGTGACACACGACGCCCGGAAGTTCTTCAGTTTGATGCTGAAGAAGAATGGCTACGTGATGGAGCAGGTGCTCTCGCCCCTGGTGCTCCACACGACGCCGGAGCACGAGGAACTCCAGGCGATTGCGGGCGATTGCCTGACTCGGCACCACGCCCACCACTATCTGGGCTTCGCCGAGACCCAGTGGAAGCTGTTTGCGAAGGAGAACCCGCCGAGGGTCAAGCCCTTGCTCTACGTCTACCGGGTGCTCTTGACTGGGATTCACCTCATGCGGACAGGCACGGTCGAGGCGAACCTCGGGCGGCTCAACGAGTGGGCGAAGCTCCCCTACGTCCCCGAGTTGATCGACCGCAAACAGTCAGGCTCGGAGAAGGAACGGTTGAGCGAGGTGGACCTCGATTTCCATCAAAAGGAATACGAACGATTGCGTGGAGAGCTTCAGCAAGCGTTTGAGACAAGTTGCCTTCCTGAAACACCTCGGAGCGCAGAAGCTCTGCACGATCTCTTGGTGCGACTGCGGCTACAAGAGCGGCAGATGCCGGTCTGCGGAAGTTGACGGAGCACCTGGAATGGAAGCAGTGATCTTCATCGGCGCGCAAGCCTCGGGCAAGACGACGTTCTACCGGGGGCGATCCCAAGTCTTCTTGGCGGTCCACAACCTCAAGGCGTCGGTGTTGCAGGGCCACTGGTCGCAGGGAGCCGCCCGGCTGAATCCGGCATCCGAGAGCAGGTCTGTCAGGTCACCATCCGACCAGGCTCGGGTCGTGCTGTGGAATGTCCGTGTCTGGCCGCTGGCGGTTTCCGTCACGGAGAACGTCTGGACGGCTACTTCCTCGTCAGGCAGCCACCGGCTTTCCGTCCGGCAATGATAGGGCTGATCCGAGAACAGGCCGGACTGGCACTGTTGTTCCGATGGCTTGTTTTGCCCGGCCTGCTCGACCGCCTCGCAGGTCTGGGTTTCGAGGATCAAACGACCCTCGGGGCGCAGGCTTGCTCGGATCTTCTGGAGGATGGCCAAGGCTTCGGCCGGCGAGAAGACGTTGAACTCGCCAAATAGAATCATCGCCAGGTCGTACGGGCCGCCGAAGGGCGTGTGGCGAATGTCACCCAGTGCAAACGTGCATTGCGACGGGTCGGAATTGTGCCGCTTGGCATACTCGATCGACGCCGGACCAAAGTCGATTCCGTGACATCGGTGTCCTCGTGCAGCCAGACGATGCGAGTAGAATCCCGGCCCACAGCCCAGGTCGAGAATGCTCGCTGGTTTACCGCCGAGCAGATGCTCGTGTATCCAGGCAACCTGCTTGTCGATCCACTCCACTGGCCGGCTGGCCATGTCGTGATCCTGCGACAGGTGTTCTCGCAACATCCGCCCGCTGAAATCGGGATCGTCCCAGGGAATCTTGTAGGCCCCCTGCCAGATACCGTCGTTCTGCAACACAAAGCGGGAATTCGGCAGCGAAGCGATCGGCTGAGAGTGCTTGCCGGCAGTTCCTGAAGGTTCCATGATTGAATGATTTCAGTCAGTTCGTTCCGTTGTGTCAAAGAGGGCCTGGGCGTACTCGAACGCTGAGCGTTGCGAGTCCTGGCGATACGCGCCCAGTACGTTCATCACTTCGATGAGGACTGCGCGGCTCCCGCTTGTCGGATCTAAGTTCATTGCATCTGATCTCCTCGATCCGCTGGGCCGCTTCGCGCAACGGCCCGACCAGCAGTCTTTCGTAGACGGCAGTGGCTGCTTCTTCACCGCGCCCAGCCAGTCGCCGCAGGTCCAGGTAGGTTTGGATTGCCGAGGTTATGGGCGTCTCGGCCTGCTGCTCTGCCTGACTATCGGCCATTACGGAAAGATCGAAGGGACGCCATAAGAGCAAGTTGGCTCCCGTCTCGACGCCCTTGCCACCGTTGTACGATTTGAGCTTTTCGAGCATATCCTGTTCAAACCCACGGCTCTCGACGTACACGTTGGCCACGCTGTATCGTACCTCCGGCGCTAGCCTCCAGGCGGCCGAGAAACCAGCCAAGGAGCACTGGATGTCGTTGTCGCGGCACCACTTGCCCACCGCCTCTTCGGCCACTGCGGTATCTCCGAGGAGATAAGCTCACTACGTAGTGAATATGGTATATCTAGTGAACACGAGGAAGATCAGATCGTCGAAAACGGACGCAACCTCCGTGGCAGCAAGTAGTTGCGATATCTACTCACCAAACGTCTTTCGACTGGAGAAGTCAGCCAGGAGGCTTGGGCCGAGCCGCAACCCCTTGAAAGACAGCGTGTTCTGCGGAATACCACCACAAGAAACGAAAACGGGCGATTCATCACGAATCGCCCATCAGTACCCCCACGGGGAGTCGAACCCCGGCTTTCGGACTGAGAATCCGACGTCCTAGGCCACTAGACTATGGGGGCAAAGCTCTCTTGTCTTCGGCCAATATGCGGCAAAACATCATTCTTACCGATGGGGGGCCGACCTGTCAATTGGGCTGTCACGGGCCGAATGCCGGCTTTGTTCCCCCTTCCGGAGGGAGGGTTCCACCGCTCTCGATCGCCTCGATCTTCGTCTTCTTCTGCTCGAACATCTCCTCCAGTTCCTTGCGAACCGTGTTGTCGAACGGCCCGCCCTTCAGTTCATCGCGCATCGCCTGCAGCTTGGCCAGGACCTCGTTCTTCTTGGCCGTACGGTTCTGCTTCCCATAGATGAAGTACTGCCCTGCCAGGGCGGTGGCCTTGAGCGTCTGCTCGGTGTCGCCGGCAAGGATCAGCAGCTCCTGGTACTCGGCGAGGGCCTTGTCCAGTTCGGCCGGGGCGAACTGGCTCCGGTCGAGGTAGATTTCCGCCAGCCGCTGTCGTGCCAGGCCGATCAAACGCGGCTGGTCGCCGCTCTCGCCGTAGTAGTCAATCACGCTCCGCCAGGCCCGTTCAGCGGCGTCGGCATCGTAGGGTTCAGCCTCGTCGAACGTCATGGCCAGGGCAATCTGCTCGTTCAGGGATCCCATGTCTCCGATGACGGTGATCTCGGAAACGCCCTGCAAGAGGGGACGTTCGATGACGGTGGCGTGGGCAATCCAGCCGCCGGCCACAAAGGCCGCCACGACCGCTGCGGCATAGCCCCCGATCTGGAGCCATCGCCGGCGGCCACCGGAGTCGACCTTCATCACCGCGTCGAGCCGCTGCGTGGCCGCGTGGAGCGAGCTGTTGATCACGTCAAGGCCGGTCGCATCGAACCCGGGCAGGTCGTCGCCGAGTTCGCCGTCGAGACACTCCTGGAGCAGGGGGCGCAGTTCGCGGATCAACTCGCGTGCCGACTGGTGCCGATGATCGGGACTCTTGGCCATCATCTTGTGGATGATGCGGGCCAGCGCCGGCGGGAGGTCTGGGCGAACGTTCTCGAGCGGTTCCGCGGGTTTCTTCAGATGTTGAACGGCCACCGCCAGAGCCGATTCGCCGGTGAATGGCGGATGGCCGGCCAGAACGTGGTAGCAGGCGATTCCGAGCGAGTAGATGTCGCTGCGATGATCAAGGGTCTTGCCCTCGGCCTGCTCCGGACTCATGTAGAGCGGGGTCCCCATCGTCATGCCGGCCTGGGTGAGCTGGACGGATCCCTCGCGCTGCAGGACCCGGGCCAGCCCGAAGTCGGCCACCTTCACCTCGCCCGACCTGGTGATCATGATGTTCTCGGGCTTGATATCGCGATGGACGATCTTTTGTTCTGCGGCTTTGGCCAGCGCCGCGGCGGTCTGGCGGAGCACGAGGAGGGCCAGCTTCAGATCGAGTGTGCCATGGCGGACGAGATACTGCTGCAGATTGACCCCCTGGACGTACTCCTGGGCGATGAAGTGCACTCCGTCGATACACGACACCTCATGGACCTGGACGATATTGGCATGAATCAGCGAGGCCGCCGCCTGGGCTTCGCGCCGAAACCGCTGCACGCACGTTGGATCCGACGCCAATTCGCTCTTGAGCACCTTCAGGGCCACCTGACGGCCGAGCGAGATCTGTTCGGCCAGGTAGACCTCGGCCATGGCGCCGCGACCAAGCCTGCGGAGGACGTTGTAGTCGCCAAGCCGCTTCCCCGACAAATCAATGGCCGAAGGCGTTCTGGTGTGGTTCTCAGATTCAGTCATAGACGAGACGTGCCTGGTTCCGGAGACGCCACGGTTGAACCCAAATGCCGATATCCCCTACCAGTATGGGGTGGGGACGCGCAATTGGCAAGGATCCAGAAAACGGGTGGCAGGGCCGGCTGGGCCTGCCAGATCAGTCTCGGGTGACGCGCAGGCGGGTGCCGTGCTGCAGGCTCATTTTGACCTCCTCCGGCGAGAGATTGCGGGGGAGATAAGCGCCGCTGATCTTGGCGTTCTGCAGGGAGGCCCCTTCCAGGTCCAGATGAGTCATATCGCAGCCGCGAAAATCGGCGTCGCGGAGGTAGGCGTCGCGGAGCACGATCCGGCTGAGATCGACCTTGCGGAAGTCGGTTCCGCGAAGATCCGTGCCGCTGAAATCGACGCAGTCTCGGCCCTGGATGTTCCTGTGAAAGGCCTCGATATCGCCAACGCGAAGGAGTTTGAAGGCCGGGTCCTGGAGGAAACGTGGTGCAGCCATCTCTTCCACCTCTCAAGCAAAGGGCCGATCGCCGGGTCCGGATCTCGCAGCAGACAGTCGTTCGGCCTGGGGGGCCGACGGCCATGGGAAAAACGTTCGGGGGCAATCTGGCGGCGTTTCTCGGGGATTCTGCAAACCGCAGGAAGGCCGCCGCCTGCTGATCGATCCTCAGTCAAGAATAGGTCACAGGAGACGTTCCGCGCGGGGGCGTGGGAGTCTCCGATTGCGACGGTCCGCGCCGGCTGATGGCTCCTGAAACCGTCCGCCTACGTAGAATCAGCACCACCCGGAACATCGCACCAACCCGCACAACCTGATGGTCTTTGTGCGTTCTTGGGGAGCAGCTCACCGTCTCCCCGCACGGCTCACCTCTTCCACCTCTCCGCTTTCCTCACCGGCCTTCTTTGCTCAGGGGCGTACTCTGCTTTCCCACGAGGGCTTCCAGCGCACCGGCGAGCGCCGCGACGCCGGAGCCACTGCCGCCTGTACCAGTGAACGCGATTTTTCCTGCCTGATCCACAAGATAGACCCGGTGCGGCCAGGCATGGTAACTGGTGGCCGCGTCGTCTCCCATGCCATCGACAAGAACGGGCATCCGGATCTCGAGGTCCGCAGCCAAGGTCCGGGCCAGCTTCGCCCGCTCCTGGCTGCTTCTGGGCGCGGCGATCTTGCCGATCGAAGCGTTTTCCGGAATCTGGCCATCCTCCCTCGGATGTGCTTCCCGGATGTAGACCAGGAAGAAGTCCACCTGATCCATGTACCTGGAATGGAGATCGTTCAGCGAGGGAGTCAGGCGGCGAAACACGGGGCATGTGTAGCTTCCGAAGACCAGCACAACCGGTCGGCGATCTCGAAGGGCTACCGGCTCGATCTCCTGCCCGCTGCGGCAATCCATGAGGCGAAAGGAAGGGGCAAGATCGCCGACCGCAAGCAGGCCTTCGCGATAACGATTGCCCCACTGGACCACGGCGAGCGGAGCATCCGGCCGGCGAGCGGAACCAGCCCAGCGTATCTCGGCCAGAATGCCCGCAACCACGACCAGGTCAATCAGCCCCCAGAGGAGCGCTGAAGGGCGTTGCCAGAAGGGGCGAGAAGCGGAAGACACAGTGATTCACCTGTCGTCTGGAATGGTTGAGTTCAGTCCACGGTGGCCAGGTCTCGACCATGGCCGGCTGCGCCGACCGTGCTCCCGGCAAAGACAACAATCCCCAGAGAATGCCTCTTCGAGGGGGATTCTCGCGAACGTTCGAGAAGCTGTTCCGTGACGTTGCGCCTGCGAAGAACGCCTCTGCGCCGCCATTTCTCAGCCCGATGGGGAGACAGAGATTCCCCGTCGTATTGAACCCGCAGTTTGCCCCCAGGTTTCGCAGGATGATGCGTTTTTCTTGCGGTTTCTCATGGATTGCGACCCGATCTGCGGCTGGACCGCGGGCCGGAGGCCTGCCCTGCAGGACTGACGCACAGAGAATCGAGACTTGCGAGCATGCGAAGCCCGATCGGGCGGGAACCGGCCGGCGGCCACGTTGCGGCAGGGCCTTGCGCTGCTTTCGCTTCCCGGCATCGCGGAAGCGAAGTCGCGATCCACGAATATCAGGCGATCTCGAATCCCTTGCGCTGCGGTCGCGACAGGAGCTGGTTGGCCTCGTCGTCGCCGGGGAAGGTCTCGGTTTGCGGATCCCACTTCACCGGACGGCCGAGCTGCATGGAGATGTTGCCGAGGTGGCAGGTGCTGACCGATTGGTGCTGACTGACCACGTCGGAGAGCGGCTGGCGGCGCTGGCGAACACAGTCAAAGAAATTCCCCATGTGGTTGATGATCGCATCGAGTTTGCCGAAGCGCTCGGGGCGCTTGAGGTTATCGAAGTCGTAGAGCTTGAACTGCTCGCGAGGCAGCGCAGAGGCGGCCAGGTCCTCCACGGCCTTCCCCTCGATGCCGCCGCGGTTGACGAAGATCCGCCCCTCGGAACCGTTGAACATGATGCCGTTGCGGCCGTCGTCGAGCACGGTCATCACCACGCCGTCGGGATAGACGTACCTGGCGTTGAAGTCGATCGCCACGTTGTAGCCGTCCTTCACCGAGGGCATCCTGGCGGTGCTCTCGATTTCAACCGGCATCTGGCCGATTCCCCATTGAGCGATATCGAGGTGGTGCGCACCCCAGTCGGTCATCTGCCCTCCCGAGTACTCATACCACCAGCGAAACGTATAGTGGCAGCGTTCCTCGAGGTAGGGCACGTCGGGGGTCTGGCCTTGCCAGAGATCCCAGTTGAGATGGCCGGGGACGGGACGCTGAGGAAAAGGGCCGCCGGTGAGATTCTTGCCGAGCACGACCTCGACCGACTGCAGTTTGCCGATTCGTCCCTGGCGGACCATCTCGACCGCCAGGCGGAAGCGGTGATCGCTCCGCTGCCACGACCCCACCTGAACGACACGGCCGGTTTCCTGGACGACCTTCGTGAGCAGCTTTCCCTCATCGATCGTCAGCGTGAGCGGCTTCTCGCAGTACACGTCCTTCCCGGCGCGGCAGGCGTCGATGACCATCTTGGTGTGCCAGTGATCGGGGGCCCCGATGGTCACCAGGTCGATATCCTTCTGATCGAGCAACTGGCGATAGTCTTCGTAGATCTTCGGCGTACTGCCGAAGGCCGCCCGGGCCTGCTCGCGCACATGGCGGTCGACGTCGGCAATGCCCGTGATGTCGCCATGCGCCCGGGCCTTCTCGGCAATGACCGTGCCCTGGTATCGCATCCCGATCGAACCGATCCGCAGGCGATCGTTGGCGCTTCTGGGCTGCGTCTGAGCCTCCGCATCGGCGGTGAAGACGTAGGGAACCGACACCGCGGCGAGGGCGGCGGCCGACGATCCGAGAAAACAGCGACGGGACGTCTTGATGCGGGCCATGGCGGAACTCCGAGCGCAAGGGGCGGGAGACGGCGACGGTTCCATGGTAGCAGACGGAACAGCATGAGGCAAAACGCGGATCAGTCGAGCTGAACCGGGCGCTGGCCAACCCTGACGTCAAGCTTCAATCGGTTGCCGCCGCGGAGAACGACGAGCACAGCATCGGAACCGACCTTGGTACTGGCAACCGCCTGGCTGAGGTCGGCCGAAGCTTCGACCTTCGTGTCGTTCCAGGCGATGATCACGTCGTAGCGTTCCACGCCCGCGCGATCTGCGGGCGAACGGCGGATCACGTCGGTGACCATGGCGCCTTTCTGCTCGGGGAGCTCGTGCTTGGCCGCGAGTTCCTCGTTGATGTCCCGCATGGCCACTCCCAGCCATCCGCGGGCAATCCGGCCGTGCTTCCGCAGGCCTTCGTAAACGTCTCTGGCCACAGCGCTGGGAATCGCGAAGCTGATGCCCAGATTCTGCTCGCCGTAGATGGCCGTGTTGATGCCGATTACCTCGCCTCGCATGTTGACGAGCGGTCCGCCGCTGTTGCCCGGGTTGACTGCCGTGTCGGTCTGGAGAAAATCCTGATGGGCCAGGGGGGAGATCCTCGCCCGGCGGCCGGTCGCGCTGATGATGCCGGAGGTCACCGTGTGATCCAGCCCAAAGGGATTGCCGACGGCCAGCACGGAATCGCCGGGCTCGAGGTCACCGCTGTCGCCCCAGGGTGCCGCCGTGAACGGCCCTCCCTCCATCTTGAGGACCGCCAGATCGGTCAACGGATCTCTCCCGATCACACGAACGTCGCGAATCGGCGTTCCATCGCTGAGCTTGACGGTGATTTCTGAAGCCTGGTCGATGACATGGTTGTTGGTGACGACGTAGCCCGCCGGATCGACGATCACCCCCGCCCCGATGCCTTCCTTGCGGAACCTGGGAACCTCGAAAAGGAGGTCGGTCTCGTCCGCCGGAGCCTGTTCGGCAACTTGAGTGGTCTCGATGCCCACCACGCTCGGGGCGATGCTGTGGGCAACGTAGGCCAGGCGCGATTCCACGTCGGGCAGTCCGGCCAGCAACTGGCGCGCGACCTCCGCTTTGGCCATCTGGTCGCCGCGGGTGATCGCATACTGCACCCGCTGGACGATGGAGGGAAGGGCAACGAGCGCCACCAGGGTGGCCGTGATCAGAGTCCACGTGGCCAGGCGAAGGAGCGTCAGGGCGGCCGCCCGCTGCACCAGAACCGGCTCGAGATGGGGCTTCATCGCCAGCGGCGGCGGTTCCACCAGTGGGACGGTCTCGGGCAGAATATCCCCGGCTGTGGCAACCACGGGTGCGTCTTCGCCCACCCAATCAGGTGTTGGACCGGCCGGCTCGGCGAGATTGCCTGAGTCTTCGGGCCATCGGGAATCGGAAGTCGACATGGTACGAACGGCACCCTCCACCACAAGGACACAATCTCCTGGCTATTATAACGCCAGATGGAGAGCGACCCAGTCTTTGATTTCGCCTGCATGCCCCTGCCGAGTGGTTTGCTGCACGCTTTCCATGGTTGCAGATCGGAGGTATCTTGATTCCAGTGCCGCGAAGCCGGAAGGTGGGTCCGATCTGCCGGACGCAGATGCCATCGGCAGACCCGGCCTGGCGCTGCGGGAGGTTCCCTGTTCTTGCCCGATCGCTGGAAGCCGTTGCCCATGTTCTTCTCCAAGATCTCGACTCGACAACTGGCCGATCTCTGCCACCGGGTGTCCACGTCCCTCGCGGCCGGCGTCGATGCCCGGACGGTCTGGCGGCACGAGGCCCAGCGAGCCCAGGGGATGCTCGCCCGCAAGCATCTGCAAGCGGTCAGCAACGCCGTCGATGCCGGGGCCGACATGCGGGATGCCCTGGCGGGCACGGATGGGTACTTTCCGGAGCTGTTCCATGAGCTTGCCCATGTCGGCCACCAGACCGGGCACCTGGACGAGGCCCTGGCCCAACTGGGGAACCACTACGAGTTCCAGCTCAGGATACGCCGGGGTTTCCTCATGGCCATGGCGTGGCCGCTCATCGAACTGGGAATATCGATTCTTGTGATCGGCATTCTCATTTACGCCCTGGGAGTCATCGGCAGATCGACCAATCACCCGATCGACGTCCTGGGGTTCGGCCTGGTGGGCACTCCCGGGCTGATCAAGTATTTTGGCTTCCTGGCGGTCGTGGGCGCGGCGCTGTTTGGCATCTGGTGGGGTATTCGTCGAGGCCTGGCGTGGACCAAGCCGGTCCAGCGTTTCATCATCCGCGTGCCGGGGTTGGGGACGGCGATCGAGTCTCTTGCCCTGGGGCGGCTGTCGTGGGCCCTTCACCTGACACTCAATTCCGGCATGGACACCCGACGGGCGGTGGCCCTGGCCTTGCGGACCTCCCACAACGCCCGTTACATGGACCAGATGCGGTTCATCGACTCCTGGATCCAGCAGGGCAGCTCGCTTTACGAGGCCTTCGATCAGACCGGGGCCTTCCCACGCTCGTTTCTCGATATTCTCCATGTGGGGGAGTCCACGGGCATGATCGTCGAGTCGATGAAGAAGCTGGCCGACCAGTATCGCGAGAAATCGGAAGCGGCCATGAAGATGCTGGCGGTGGTCGGGTTCTTCGTCTGTTTCGGCGCGATTGCGGCGATCCTGGTGGCGGTGATCTTCCGGCTGGCCATGTTCTACATCGGCGTTCTCAACGATCCGTTCAGCGTGTGACGGGGCGGCGGGTAGCGACAAATTCGTTGCCGTGTTTGTCGCCGGCGTCTATACTCGCGAAGGGGGATGACCTGCTCGTCTGCACAAGTGCGGGGAAACCTGCGTTGGCATTGGATGAGGAGGGAGTGGAACATGCGGCGACAGAAGGGCAAGATGGCGGTGCTTGTTGGGGGATTGGTGCTTTCTATGGTGGGCTTTGCAGCAAGGCCCGGAACAGCAGGAGAAGAGGCCACCGGCGATGCAAAGGTTCTCGCCGCGCTCGACGCCAGAACGGAGTTCGAATGCATGCACGAGCCGCTCACGCGTTTTGTTGAGCGACTCGAAAAGCTCCATCAGATCGAAATCCAGATCGACCAGGGTGGACTCAAGGAGGCCGGCATCGGCCTGGAAACGCCCGTCACGGCGCACGTAAAAGGTACGAGTCTCCGCACCGCGCTGAATGCCACCTTGCCGCGCCTCGGGCTTGACTGGCAGGTTTCCGGCGGTGGGCTCCGGATCACAACACTGACCAGAACCTCCGCCATCAGTGCGGCGGAACGGGCGATCCTCAAGTCGCTCGACGACAAGACGTCCATCGAATTCACCGAAGAGCCGCTGTCAAGCTGCGTCCAGTACTGGAAGGACTTTCACAGCATCGAGATCCAGATCGATGAGCGGGCCCTCAAGGAAGTCGGGATCGGCACGGATGTGTCGATCTCCCAGAGTCTGAGCGGCGTGACGCTCCGCTCCGCCCTCAATCTGACCTTGCGGCAGATTGGTCTGGACTGGACGATTGCCGACGAGGTGCTCCTGATCACCTCGCCGGAAGAGGCCCAGGCGAATATGGTGACGCGCACCTATCGCGTGGGGGACCTGATCACGGTTCGCGACAGTGAGGGCAAGCTCTGGCAGGATTTCGATTCGATGATCGAGCTGATCACCGCGACGATCGAACCGGAGCAGTGGGAAAAGGTCGGCGGGCCGGGCAGTATTGCCCCTTTCGAGTCGCGTGGTGCCGCCGGGCTTGTCATTCGCCACACGCCCAAGGTCCATCAGCAGGTGGGCCAGTTGCTTGGCGAACTGACGGCCATGGCCTCCAAACAGGGCAATGGCGATTATCCGACGCGGCAGCCGAGGCAGGCTCACAAGCCAATCTTTCGTCCGGAGGGCAGCGCGATCCATCCAGACCCGGCCGCCTCTCCGGGGGGCCTCATGGGATCCGATCCGTTCGCGCCGTAGCTCCTGCAAAGGGCCGATCGACGGGCATTCTTGGGTTTTCACTGCCGGTTTACCAGGCTGCATGTGGATAGAAAAGGAGGAGTCGTCATGGGTGATCGCAACCAGGCCAGCCTTAATTGGGGCCTCGCGCTCGTGGTGGGAGTCTTGTTGGCCGCACCAGGTCTGGCGGCCGAGAAGCAGAAGACCGGACCCCTGAGGACGGGCGAAGAGGCGATCCTCGCCGCGCTCGAAGAAAAGACCAGCATTGAGTTCACCGAAGAACCATTGTCCAGCGTCGTGGAGTTCTTCAAGGGCCAGCACCGCATCGAAATCCAGCTCGATGTCCAGGCCTTAGAAGACGTGAGCATGGGATCTGATACCCCCATTACCAAAAGCATCGCGAACATCACGTTGCGCTCGGCGCTCAATCTGGTCCTTCGCGATCTCGACCTGACCTGGGTGATCGCCGATGAGGTGTTGACAATCACCACGCCGGAAGAGACCGACAAGTACTTGAGCACCCGGGTCTACGACGTTTCGGACCTGACAGCCGTCCAGGACCCGGGGGGCAAACGCTGGCACGACCTGGATCCGCTGATCGCGGTCATCACCGCAACGATTGGGCCCGAGTCGTGGGAGAGTGTTGGAGGTCCCGGCAGCATCCAGGGGCTGGAGTATCGCGGGGCCGTCGTACTGATCGTCCGGCAGACGCTCGACCTTCACGGGCAGATTGGCAAGCTGCTGGCAGAACTGGACAAGGTCGCGGATCTGCACGGTGACGACGCGATTCCGACGCGAGAGAAGGACCCTGGGCAATTCATGGGCGGCATGGGTTGGCCGGAGGACGCCCAGGCAGGAGACGCCGGTGGAATCGGAGGGGCGGGCGGCGCTGCCGCCGCAACTCCGGCTGCCAAACCGCAATGAAGACGGGGCACATGTCCATGCTCCCTCTTGTCGGCGGGGTCATGGCCTGTTTCGAGAAGCGGAATCGAGCTGCAGGAATGCCGCGGCGCAATCGTGCTGGTCATCCGGCAATCGCGGGACGCCCACGAGGAGATCGCCCGGTTGGTTGCCAATCTCAGAGAAGTGCGTCGAGCTGGTCGACCAGCCGTTCAAACTCGCTGAGGGCCGCGTCAACAGGCGCGGGCTGCTCCATGTCAACTCCGGCGCCGCGGAGCAGGTCGAGGGGGTCCTTGGAGCAGCCCCCCTTGAGGAAGGCGAGGTATTCGTCCAGCTCGCGCCGGCCGCCGGCAAGCACCCGCTGGGCCAGGGCGATGGCGGCCGACATGCCGGTGGCATACTTGTAGACGTAGAACGCCCGGTAGAAGTGGGGGATGCGGAAAGACTCGAGTGAGAGGGCGTCGTCGATCGCGAACTCGGGACCGAAGTAGAGATCGAGAAGCCCGCGATAGATCGAGCGGAATCGCTCCACGGTGAGCGGCTCCCCTTCCTCGGCCGAGGCGTGGGCCAGTCTTTCGAACTCGGCAAACATCGTCTGGCGGAAGATCGTCCCCCGCATGGCGTCGATCTGGCGGTTGACGAGGTAGGCTCGCTGCTGGTCGTCGCCGGCCCGGGCCAGCAGATGGCGGCTGAGGAGTTCCTCGTTGAAGGTGCTCGCCACCTCGGCCACGAAGATCGCGTAGTTGTAGTACTGGTAGGGCTGCGACCCGGCGGAGTAGTAGCTGTGCATCGAGTGCCCCGCTTCGTGGGCCAGAGTGAAGACGTGGTCGAGAACGTCTTCCTGGTAGTTCATCAGGATGTGGGGATCGCCGTCGAAAGAACCGCAACTGAAGGCCCCGCTCTGCTTGCCGCGATTCTCATAGCGATCGCACCAGCGAGCCCGCAGCCCGCCGCCCAGGACGGTGCCGTACTCGGCGCCCAGAGGCTCCAGGGCAGCGAGCACCAGTTCGACGGCCTCGTCCCAGGTGTACCGCGTACGCAATTCGCTGAGGATCGGCACGTAAGTATCGTAGTGGTGGATGTCTTTCAGACGCATCTTCCGCCGCCGCACCTGGTAGTAGCGATAGAGGGCGGGAAGCCGCTTGTGGACCGATTCGATCAGGTTGTCGTACACCGACACCGGTACGCGGTCGGGAAACAGCGACGCCTCCAGCGCGCTGGGAAAATTCCGCACCCGTGCATAGTAGATGTCGCGCTGGATCGAGCCGTTGAGCGTGGCCGCCAGGGTGTGCTGGTGGGCGTCGTATTGGGCGTAGACCTTGTGGAAAGCCGTCTTGCGGACGCCGCGATCGGGCGAGTTGAGCAGTTTCGAGAACGTGGCGTGGCTGAGCTCGATCCACTCGCCGTTCTCGTCCTTGACGTTGCCGAACTTGAGGTCGGCGTCGTTGAGCTTGCGAAAGGCCTGGCCGGCCGTCTGGGCCATCTCGGCCTGCATGGCCAGCAGCCGTTCTTCCTTCCTGGAGAGGGTGTGCGGCTTGTCGTCCAGGAGCCGCTGCAGTTGGAGCCGGAACGGCGCGAGACATCTTTGGGCGATCATCTCCCTGAGCCGGGAGGCGGGAATTCCGAGGATCTCGGGCCGGATGAAGCTGGCGGCCTCGGCAGCCCGGCTGGCCACATTCATGTAGCGCCCCTGCATCCGCTGATAGTCGCTGTTGGTGGCGTCCTCGGCGGTCTTCAGGAAGGCGTAGGTTCCGAGCCGCTCGCCCAGACGGTCGAAATCGCGGTCGAACTTCAAGCACGCCAGCAGCGTCTCCGCACTTTCGGCCAGTTTGCCCTGGAACCTGGCGAAGCCGCCGATCCGCTTCTCCCACCTGGCATAGTCCTTTTCCCAGGCGGCGGCGTCGGGATACAATCGCGCCAGGTCCCAGGTGTCGCTCTCTCGCACCTCGCTGCGGGTGGGGAGTTGTTTGACCTTCTTCACGATCTTGGCTCCTGGAACCGGGGCGTGGGGAGGGACCCGAGAGAAAGCATGATACCGCGGAAAAGGAAAAGCGGCCAGGCACGAGTGTTGACTTGGGGTCGGACCTCCTGAACCCTGAATTCCGACCTCTGACAACTTCCGCCTACCACTGGATGACCATGGTACTCCAGACGAGCCCGGCGCCGAAACCACTCATCAGGATACGGCCGCCGCGGCGAATCCGCCCGTCGCGGTTGAGTTCGTCGAGAACCAGCGGGATGCTGGCGGCCGACGTGTTGCCGTAGTGCTGGAGGTTATTGATCACCTTGCGCGGGTCGATGCCGAGGTCGCGGATCACCGAGCGGATGATCCGCAGATTGGCCTGGTGGAAGACGAAGAAGTCGATCTGGTCGAGTGAAATGCGGGCCTCTTCCAGAACCTCGCCGATCGACTGCGAAACGATCCGCACCGCCCATTTGAAGACCGGCTTTCCTTCCATCTTCATGAAGTGCGAACCCGCGGCCGTGTCGGTGTGGGAGAAGGGTTTGCGAGTGCCCCCTACCTCGCGGTACAGGAGATCGGCACCCGACCCATCGGCCCCGAAGGCAAATGCCAGCAGTCCCTGGTTGCGATCGCCCGGAGCCAGAAGTACCGCACCGGCACCGTCCCCGAAGAGCGGATAGGTGCCTACGTCCTTCGGGTTCAGCACCCGGGAATTGCAGTCGGCTCCGATCACCAGCACCAGCTTGCTGCACCCGGTTCCCACAAACTGGGCGCCGGTCACTATGGCGTAGGCAAAACTGGCGCAGGCGGCATGAAGATCCATGGCCGGAGCCGTCAAGCCGAGCCGCTCTTGAACGAAACAGGCCGACGAGGGAAGAAGCTGGTCGGGAGTGAACGTGCCCAGAATGACCAGGTCCACGTCGGCCGCATCGACCCCCGCATCGGCGATGCACTCCTCTGCGGCGGCAGCTGCCATGTCGCTGGTGGCGATTCCCGCCGGGGCATGGCGCCGTTCCGCGATGCCCGTTCGCTGCACGATCCAATCGGGATCGCAGCCCAGCGAAGCGAGATCTTCATTTCGCACCACGTTGTCGGGAACGTGGGCGCCGACTCCTACCACTTGCACGCCCATGAGCTGCCCGACTCGCGAACGTTTCGCGGCGACCTCAATGTCTCGGTTTGTTTGACTCGATGCACTCGACATAGGCGTGAAGTTCGTCTCCGACCCGGGGCACCACCAATGGCGTGGACGACTCCGCCGCCACCACGCTCCACGGGCGGAACAACCGAAAGACCATTGAAGTCCGGTGCAAGCAGGGGCTTCTTGGGCGGTCAACCGAGTACTCTAAACTAAGGCTTTTCCCAGAGTTTCTCAAGGCCCATTTGCGGGCTGGCCCCCCACTTTCAGGGGTCGGCGGGGCAGGCCCTGCTTTTTCGGCCTCAAAGAAGGTCGAGTCTCTCATCAAGGCTCGCAGCCAACGGGAGCAGGCCACAGGCAACCGAGCGGCAACTCGTACTGCCTGGCGGCCTGCCGTCTTGTGATACGGCACAATGGGCTTCTGGGATCGAGGCAGAACGCGGGATTGACCACCCAGTGGGTCTGCGAGCAGCCGGTTTGCAGGCCTTCTGGCCATCCGTAGCGGCCTGGCCTGCGTTATCCCGCCGCGTGTGGCAGCGTGCTGGCGATGCAGTCATCCAATAGGGAAATGTGCCCGTGGGGGAGCCTGGAACTGCACCGACCTCCACCCCGATTCCGGTTCTTCCGTTCTGAATCGGGTTGCGTGACTGCCAGAATGGGCCGTTTCCTTGAAGCCGCCTTCCGAAGGGTGGCGGCGGAGTCTGGATTTTTTTGAATCGTGCAAGTCCATTTGGGGAGGCGTCGGCGGGCAAAAGCACATCCAGGCTGTGTCTGGTTTTCCTGGAATCGTGCAAGTCCATTTGGGGGCCTGTTCAGCACCCGCACTGTCTCCACACCCGGCTCCTGGCGATCCTGGCGCGGTTCGACTGGCGGTTGGCGAGTTGCCGGCCGTGCGGTAGAGTTAAGTGACGGTCTGCCGAACAACAGGTTCAATTTCGGTCCCGGCCCGCTTCGCGTCATGGATGTGCTGCCCGGGCAGTGCGGCAGCATGGAATGCGGGGCAGAAGATGCTGTTTGACCCGCCGAATATTCCGGTCTGCCGCTGTCCTTCCTGCCGGAATCGGGAGTTTGCTTCACTGCCATGTCTTCGGCCGGGCATCGCAGAGAGACGGTGTTCTGACTCGAGTGGCCGACAAGGATACCTTGGATGCTCCCTTACCCGGAACTCGACTTCCGACGCACGCCGGTTACCCTGCTGCTGGCGGCGGTTGTCGTTGCCATCGAACTGGTTTGCACGTTGGATCCCGACCGCAGGCTGGTCTATCAGTCGACTTGGAAGCTGGGGATCCTGTCGACCGTCTGGTCGGGCGAACTCTGGCGCCCGTTCACGACGACGCTGCTTCACGGCCAGATGTTCGGTACGCCGCTGCTTCACGCGGCATTCAACGTCTATTGGCTCGTCACGTTCGGCCGCGCACTGGAACCGTTCTTCGGTTCGCTGCGATATCTTCTGCTGCTGATTGTGCTGGCCTTCTGCGCCACGATGCCTTCTTTTCTTGCCGGCAACTGGGATACGCCAATCTGGGCCCAGAATGGAACCGTGGGGCTCTCGGGGGTGATCTATGGTCTTTTCGGAATCCTCTGGATGGGGCAGCGCTATCGGCAGGATTTCCGCTCGGTCTGCGGCGCGGAGGTGATCCAGTTCTTCGTCGCTTGGTTCCTGTTCTGCGTGGCCGTGGGCCTTTTCGGGGTGCCGATCGACAACGTGTCGCATGGGGCGGGTTGCCTGGTGGGCGTGCTTCTGGGCAAATCGCTGTTCGAAAAGAATCGCAAATGGATGTGGCGGACCGCGTCGGCTGTCGTCACTCTGATGCTGTTCTCGCTGGCCTTCGCCGCGCCGGGGCATCCGCTTTACAGGCAGCACCGCCGAGAGCAATCGCAGTGGAAGCATCGCCCGACGATCGTGATCCAGGTCGACTCGTCCAGGCAGGACGAGCAGCTTCCCGCCGGCCCGGAAGATGAGGGCGAGCAAGGTCAATCGAACCTCTGAATGGACTTGCACGATTCCAGGAGATCCAGACTCCCCTGCCACCCTTCGGGAGGCGGGTTCAAGGAGGCTGATACCAGCAGGAGCGAAGCAGCGCGCACAGCGAGCGCCAATACTCCACGAGCGCTGTCATCCCTATTCGGGTTTTGGGGATTCCAACTGTTCCAGCGGGATCGACTCATCCACGAGCATGATCGGCAGGTCGTCGACGATCGGATACAGGAACGTTTCTCCTTCGGGCACGAGACCGCCGGAAAGGGGTGTGTCGACCATTTCTTCGACGCGATTCTTGATCGTGCCGGCGGCGATCCTCTCATTGAGCCGGGCAATAAGCGATTCGTCGGCCAATCGCAACGGCCGTTTTGTCAGCGGACACTGGAGCAGGTCGAGGAGTTCTTGTCGGATCATGAAAACAGTTTTCCTTTGGCATCCCGCAATGACAGCAGTTCCAGGCAGATCAGGGCGCACGGAGGATGGAAACCCACGAGCCGGCACGTTTTCAATAACGGACTGCCGGCCGCGGTGCGTCTCCCTTCGCCTCGGCAATCGGCCCGATGTACGAGGTGGCCGCGACCACGTCGTCAAACCATTTCTTGTTCGTGCGGATGGGGTTGGGATTGAGGTACACCCCGATCCCGAAGCAGTCGATCTTCAGACTCTCGACGTCGCGCAGCCGCATGTTGGGAAAATCGGCGATCAGTTTTCCATCCACCCAGCAGGCGATACGGCCGTCGCGCCGCCCGGGCGTATTGGCCTTGACCATGAACTCGTAGCAGTACCAACGATCAAGCTCGGGCAGGAAGTCCGGCCGGGAAACGAACTCCGGGCCGAAAGAGATCGTCTCCTTCCTCGGGTTCCCTGGGCGACGCGATGCCACGACCTTGCCGGTGGGGAAGATGTGGTCACCGTAGTCGCCCCCCTGCTCCGCATGATAGCAGTAGATATCCAGCGGGCCTGGCGACGGGTCTCCCTTGCGGCAACTCTCGAAACTGGCCAGGAACTTGTTACGGCCATCCGCCGGAATTCCCGGGGTTGCCTGCCCGTCAGGGAAGTAGTGGGCGGCAATCGTCGCTCCGTCGTGCGAGGAGCCGCCGTTGTGGTCGTATCCCTTCTCGTATTTCGAGTAGAAGCGGAGAAAGAGCACGTCGCGCTGCTCCTCGAATCTCTTGTAGACTCCCACAGCACGGCCCTCCTGCTGTTGCGGTAGGACAAACTCGAGGGCTTGCTTTCCATGGCAGACGTTGGCCGGTTCTTCAGCGATCCGCATATGGCCCACGTCGTGCCGCATGTCCCATTTCTTGCGGAGGTCCGAAGACTTGCCATAGTCCTCGAAACCGTCGTGGAAGACGACCACCGGGTCGCTCTCAATCCCCACATCACCCGCATACTTCGACGCGATCCCGTGGTTGCCCTCCGGAAGGGGCGCCAGGGCTGGATCGCCCGTTTCCGCGCCGCCGGCCTCAAGAACCCAGAAAAACATCAATGTCGTCAGAAGACCCCGGAAGCCAGACATCGATTGTCTCCTTTTTTTATCTTCCTCGTGCTGCAGGAAAACGCAGGATTCCCAGGCTGGTGCTCTGTCAGGCTTGGATTTGGGGTGGCTCGTGTCAATCGCCAGCAAGCTCCCAACCGGGATCTGAGGCATATGCTGCATGTCGTCCGTCCGCAACAGAACCAGATTCCTGACGTTGAGCGGGCTGATTCCAGCCAACACTGCGGACATGACCTGTCTTGAGTCAATTGTCTGCGAAGACCAGCCAGCCGGTTGCCTTCAGAAACTCCAGGTAGCCGAGCACTCCCTGGTTCGGGACGTCTTCGTCCAGTTCGCCGGCAGCACAGATGGCTATCTCGGCGACGGATCGCTTGCCGTTGACGTAGTTCAGAATCGCCGTCTGCTGGCGGCTGCTGATGCCAAGCTGCTTGATCGCGTCCGGATGCTCTTTCGTGTACCGGCTGTACTCCTCGCTTGCCGCAAGATCGAACTGGCGTCCCTTGACTGCAGGAGCGATGGCCGGAGTGATCCGCTGGCACTTCCGCTCGAGTTCATCCGGCGGGGATTCGCCCGGCGCCGGGATGCCGAGTTGTTCGGCTCGCCAGGCGGCGCAGGCGATCGCCTGGCCGCGGAGGGCCGTTTCGTAGAGCTGCCACTGCCGCAGCTTGTCGTCGAGCGATTTCCTCGCCGCTGGGGACCCGGAAAAAACCTCCTCGATACTCCGTAGGGCGGCGATCTCCCGGCCGGCGCCGTGGGCGATGAGCTTCAGGGCGAGCGCCGTTTCGGAGGCGAGAGTCTTGGTGTCCGCCGATTCCAGCCGCGTCATCGCCCGGGGAATCTCGCGCTGGGCGATCCGCTGGTAGCCGTATTCGGACGCGGCCTCGGCCAGCCCAGCGGCCACATCATCGGTGCAATCGGCCGCGGCCCAGGCGCAGGCCGCTCCGATGAAGGCGGCCCGCTTGAGCTGCGTCGGATCGGATTTGTCGGGCATATCGGTGTCGGCGTGGTACCACTGGTCGGGCCAGATCAGCAGCATGATCGCCGGCACGGCGACCGAAGGGTTGAGAAAGCAAACCTGGTCGCTGCCGCCCATGGTCGGCTGGATGGAAAAGCGAAAGGCATCAAGAGAGCCGTTCTTTTCGACCATCGGGATGGGAAAATACTGCCCCCCGGGGCGGCCCCGCGGTGCGGCGGGCGTGAAAATAATGTCGTTCGACCGCCACACGTAGTTCAGCATCGACGCCGCCAGCCCGTCAAGATACGACGGCAGGTGCCCGGGGCACTCGCCCATTCTCAGCACGGCGTTGTTTTGCCGCAGCCCCTCTCCCACCATGTCCATGTTGATACTGATGCTTGCCTGCTCGCCGAACCCCGGATGCTCCTTGAGGAAGGCGTAGGTTCCGGAGATCTCTTGCGGCCAGAGGAAGTGAATGGATCGTCGCGGCGGCGGCAGTTCGCCGGCGGCGATCAGCCGATGGATTGCCCTGACGATCTCCAACTGGATCGCGCAGCCGCTCATGTTGTCGTTGGCGCCGCGCTTGATATAGCCGTCGAACAGGTGGGCTGTGAAGAGTACGCCCTTGGCGTCGGGTTCCGTTCCGGGGATGCAGGTGTAGACCGTCTCGAACTTGTTGGGAAACTTCTCGATGCGGGCCTTGACGCGAACGACGACTTTCTTGCCCAGGTGCAGGTCCTCGAGCAGCTCCGACCATTGGCGCCAGGAGATCGTCAGTCCGAAAGCGAGCCCTTCGTGCCGCTCGTAGGGCCCGGAAGAGTAGACGACCTGGTTGGGATCGAAATAACGCTCGCGTGAATTGAAGGCGATCACGCCCCGCACGCCCGCTGCGGCAAGCGATTTTGCCTCGGTGTCGGACGGGTGGGACCACATCAGGGCCACCTTTCCCCGGTACTTCGACTGCTCGGCCGGACCGCTGATCGCCTGGATCGCCTCCCCATCCAAAGGCGGCACGTAGACCAGTTCGCCGGTCACGTCGGCCGTCTGCGACCCTCGTGCGATCAAGGCCGGGTCGGCCTCGAGGCGTGCAACGAGACGCTTGTCCGGCTCGACGAGCCACAGTTCGCCTTCCATCGGATAATCGTACGTACCGTCGCCCGTTTGCCTCTCCAGACGCGTCGATGAGATTCCATACGCTCGACCCATATCGTGGATCATCTGCGATTCGTAGAAGGTCTGCGAGAACTCCTGCGGACCGCGAATCCACGGCGCGCCGGCAAGCTTGACGAGATTGTTGTAGATGATCTGGCCTGAAATCTCGTTGGCCAAGAGTCTGAGGACGTCTGGCGAAAGCGGTGTTCTGAGCGATTGAAGCATAGGCGGCGACGCGGCCGGCCGCGTCTGCTGAGCGGAGACGTGCTCGCCCCAGAACAGCAGCCCTGTGGCCAGCACGCATACCAACGGACGAAAGAACCTGACTTCTCGCATCGGTACACCCCTTGTTTGAATATCCGCCCGAGCGGCAGGCTCAGGACAGCTCCCAAGGACGGCCTCTCGGCAGAAAACAGATATTTACCACGGCGCCGCGCAGAATGCACCCGGCTCTCTCGTTTCCACCCCCTTTAGGGGTGCGGCGCTGTCTGGCGGGAGTCGCAACGGGGCCGCCGCCAGGGTTCGGCTCCCACCGCGTGGATTCGACGTTCGGACGGGCGCTGGCCATTTTGCGGAAGAAGTTTCAAGGCCAAGAGAGGTTCCTGCACCCTCTATCCGTGATTGCTCAGCCGGACTGTGGTAACATCAGGAAACAGCGTCGAGGAACTTCCCGCAGGCAGCAAGAAGTCGAAAGGAACGGATGGGTAGAATCATGCGAACCAAGGTGAGAGTCCTTCTGGGGTTGGTCACGGGCAGCGCTATCCTGGCATGGGCTTCCACGGCAGGTGCGGCGGAGACTGAGGTTCGACCGGGAAATGACTTCCCGATCGCCATTTCACAAACCGAGGTCCGTGGCGAAGCACGGACCGGAAGATTGGTGAATTGTTCATCGACCGATACTGAGAGCACACCGCAGGCCAATTACGCCCGTCCCTTCGAGTCGGCGGGGCGGCCGGCGCTGATGCCCTTGCCGCCGGGAGCCGTGGAGCCGGCCGGGTGGTTGCGGGATTGGTGCCTGGCGGCCCGGGACGGTTACACGGGGCATATGGACCAGTACGACGAGGAGTTCAAACGCGCTTGGGCTCCCGACCACAAGATGACCGGTGAACAGCTCTTCTGGTACAAGGGCGCCTGGCCCTACGAAGGGGGCGGGTACTGGTTCGACGGTCTCGGCCGGCTGGGTTATGCCCTGCACGACGAGGCGCTGATCGCGCAGGCGAAACGGCGATTCGACGCGGTGGCCGATAACATGACCAGCGACAGCCTCCTGTTCCTCTGGTGGCTCAACCGCAACAATCCGCAGGATCGCAAGGCGGCCATCGCGGCCCTGGAGGGCTGGCCTCTGTGGGCATGCGGACTTTTGGGCCGGGCCATGACGGGCTTTTATGCCGGTTCGCAGGACCGACACATCCTGGAAGCGCTTGAGAAGGCCTACGGCACCGACCCCGACTGCCTGCGGTCGATTCCCGGCAACATGTCGAATCCCTGGCCCGCCTACGACACCTGGTCGTGGACCGGCAACCCAGGCATCGCCAAGGCGCTCGACGCGATGTTCAAACAGGAGCAGCCTGCTCTCCTGCCCACCCTGATCCGCTACAGCAAGGCGCCGGATCTGACCCCGGGGGCGGCCGTCGAAAACGCGCACGTGGTCGAGTTCCTGGAGACAACCACGCCATGGGCGGTGGGCTACCTGTGGACCGGCCAACGGCGCTACCTCGAGGCGGCCATCGGCTGGCACGATCTGCTCGAGCGGGTTGCCATGCAGCCGCACGGCGTGCCGGTCTCCGACGAGTGGTACGGTCCGACCGGCGCATTCCGGGGCAGCGAGACCTGCGACGTGGCCGCCTACGTGTGGAGCCAGATCTCGCTCCTGCTGGTCTCTGGCGAAGGCCGGATGGGAGACCGGGCGGAACGGGCGTTTTTCAACGCCGGGCCGGCCACGGTCTCGCGGGATTTCAAGACCCACGTCTATTTCCAGAGTCCCAACCGGTTCGCCAACATGTCGCCCGATTTTCCGCACGGACCGCGGGCCGAAGGTGGCACCTACCAGCCCAAACACTTGCCGCTGTGCTGCACGGCGGCACTGAACCGCATTGTGCCCTGGTATGTGACCCACATGTGGATGGGCACTTCTGACAACGGACTGGCTGCAACCTGCTACGGTCCCTGCAAGGTGACGGCCCTGGCGGCTGACCGCGTGCCGGTGACGATCACCTGCAAGACCGAGTATCCGTTTGGCGAGGCTATCGAGATTTCCGTGGCCCCCGAGCGGGAAGCGGCCTTCCCGCTGGAGCTGCGAATCCCCGGCTGGTGCCAGGCGCCCGCCCTGGAACTGAACGGCGAGCCGGTCGCGATGGAGCGAAATGCCAAGGGGTTTGCCCGGCTCGAGCGGACCTGGAAGGCGGGCGACACGGTCAAGCTGCAGCTTCCGATGACCGCCCGTCTGGAGACCGGCCGCGATGCGGCCTCGGGACCTCCTTACGACGGCGCGCATCGCGCCACGATGGTCTCGATTCCCCAACCGGACAGCACCCGCGGGGCGCCCTACGCCTCGGTCTCCTACGGACCGCTGCTCTTCGCCCTGGCGATCCCCGACACGACCGACGCCAACACGCCCGATCCTGCTGCCGAGTGGAAGTTTGCACTTGACGTCACAGCGCCGGAACTGTCGGTCGAGCGTGCTGCGATGCCTGCCAGGTGGGACTGGCCGTTGGCCGCACCGTTGAAAGTGCAGGCCAATGCGGTCCCGATCGCCTGGAACCCCGACCCGCAATCCCCCCGGCTGCCCCTGGTGCCCGCCGTTGAGAAGACAGCCCGCCAACGGGTAACACTCGTTCCGTACGGCTGCACGAAGTTCCGCATCTCGATGTTTCCTGTCACTGCCGAACCGGAGGTCGAGCTGCGCGCCGTCCGGCGGGTCCTGTTCTTGGGAAACAGCATTACCCTGCACGGGCCCAACGAGAAGATCGGGTGGACGGGCAACTGGGGGATGGCCGCCAGCTCCGAGGACAAGGACTACGTGCATCTGGTCGCAAAGGCGCTGGCGCATAACACCGGTTCAGCGCCCGAGTTGCTGGTCAAGAACATCGCCGATTTCGAACGCAACTACGCAGGCTACGACGTCGACCAGAATATGAAGGACTTTTTTGCCTTCGATCCGGACCTGGTGGTTCTGGCGATCGGTGAGAACGTGCCTGCCCTGGGCACCGATGAGGCCAAGGCACAGTTCAAGGCCGGGGTACTGAATATCCTCAAGTGTGCGCTGGCCAGACGCCACCCGCTCCTGGTGGTGCGAAGCAGCTTCTGGCCGGACGCCGCCAAGGACCAGATGCTGAAGGAAGCTTGCCAGGATGCGGGCGGGATCTTCGTCGACGCGGGCCCCATCGGGCGCGAGGCCGCCAATGCCGCCCGTTCCGAACGTTCGTTCACCCACGACGGGGTCGCGGCCCATCCGGGCGACAAGGGCATGAAGGCCCTTGCCGACGCCATCGTGGGAGCCCTAATCAGCGCCCGGGCCGGCCAATGAAAGATCGGCGCGGTCAAGTGTCGATAGCGAGACTCGAGGGGCCGAAGGAGATGGTCTGAAGCCCTGTCGAAGGCGCCGGCGCAGACACTCGCGCCGGTGCCTGCCAGTGCTTTGTCTCAGCGAAGAATCGGGATCGAGACTGCGGAACGACTCGCCGACTGTCGCATGATTCTACGCCGTTGATCCAACAACTAGGCCGTGACAAAGCACTAGTTGCGGCGTACCACGCCTATCGCGCTGCAGACCGGGAGGTGTTGTAGATCGCCTCCACCTCGAGGCTTGTCAGGGCCCGAGCACTCATCGATAATCCCGCCACCCGGCACGCCAGATGCTCACTGGCCCCCGTGTAGTGCGGATTGCCTCCCAAGGCAAAATCCCGCGCCGCCGAGCGGATCCTGGCCGGCACGTCGATCGCCGCCGCCTCGCGGCCGTCGACAAAGAGGGTCAACCTGGGCCCGTTTTTCACCACGCAGACGTGGTACCACTTCCCGGCCTCAACCGCCACGGGCGCAGTCCGATACAACTGCCCCGCCTCCACCCGCGCCGAAAGTTCGCCGTTTTCCACGCAGATCCGCAGCGGATCGTCCATGCCTCGGCACCACGCGCTCAGCACCTGCCCGAGGCGTGGTTGGAGTTTTGCCAAGGAGAACCACAGGCCCACCGTGTAGCGTTCAGACGGAAAGACCTTGAGCCCGTAGGTGAGCATGGCCGCCTGGCCGTCGAGCTCGACGGCTCCGTTTTCCTCGCCCTTCGGCCCGTGCGACGCTTTCCACCCCTGTGCCGACTCGAGCTCACCAAACGTCGGTTCGGGGGAACCGGCAAGCGGTGCCTCCACCATCACGCCATCGGCCCGCTCGCCAAACTCGCTGAGCATCCGGTCGGTCAACGGAGGCAGGGCCGGATCGACCGTAAAACACTTGTCCGGCGTCAGGCTCTCCGTTTTACCGCAAGAATTCTTGGCGATCACTTTCCAGAAATACGTTGCCCCTGCTTTGAAGCCTGCGGTCTTCTCGGCCGGCACCACGATCCGCCACGCTCCCCCGGCATCCAGCCGCAGCACCGGATCGCGAAACTCGGCCGTTTCGGCAATCACCAGCTCATGGCTGCAATCAGTCGCCTCCACGGCCCCGGGACGCAGGGTGAACAGCATCCGCCCGGCCGGTACGCGCTGGCCGTCGGCCGGCTCATCCGGCACAGGAATCGGCGGGGGCAACTCGTCCCCAGGCAGCCACGACACATAGCGGCAGCCGCGCGATCCGGCACTGGCAAAATCGACCAGCCGCAGTTGGCGGCCGTCGGCCAGCGGCAGGTCGACGCAGATCCACGGCGGGAAGCGGCCGATCCGCCGGGCCGCCTGGTCTTCCTTGGGAAACGAGATCCGGGCCTCCTTGAGCAGCGCCGGCGTTACGGACGGCAGATCCGCCTCGTCGAAGTCGTTTGCCAGGGTGTCGAAGGCCAGAAGGAGCGGCCCGCGATAGACGCTCATCCGCCCCCACATGGGCCCATCCCCGGCGATCGCTCGAAGGGGCATGTCCAGCTGGATCTCGACCACGTCGCCCTGTTTCCACGGGCGATGGAACGCCAGGTAGCTGCCCGGCTGGCCGGGGAGCATCTTGGAATCGGGCAGCCGTACGGAGGCCCGACCGGCCCAGGCAGGGATCCGCAGCGCCAGCTCGAAGGAACCTGGCTCCTGCGGCGATACCACCAGGCGGATCCGGCCGTCGAGGGGATATTCTGTTTCCTGGCAAACCGTCACCTGCCTCCCGTCTTTCAGATCTGCCGTGGCCGTCATCGGGCCATAGTAGTTGACGGCCAGTCCCCTGTCGGTCTGCATGACCGCCCACTCCGAGAGCATTCCCAGCCCGCGGGGCGCATTGACCGAACAGCAGTTCAAATCCGGGGTCCCGGCCCGGGCCTGGAATACGATCGTGTGATGGGAGGCCTCGCGGACGCCGTCCATGGGCGTGTTGTAGGTCCACCAGTTGCCGGAGGGGTGCTGGGCGCCGAGCATTCCGTTCATGGTGGAGAGCTCCAGCTCGTCGGCGGCGATCGGATCGCCCGTCAACCGCAAGGCATCGACCGTCAGGGCCATCCAGGCGATCGTGCAGCAGGTTTCGATGGCAGTCGGCTCATAGGGCGTTCCTGTAGCCTGCTCGCCGGAGCTGAACCCGCCCGTGTTGCGGCGATCCCGGCGCCGGATGCTGTGCCAGTGGTGCAGAAATGCCGCGCGAAAACGTTCATCGCCGGTGATCAGGTACAGCTCGACGAGCCCCTGCAGGTCGTGGAGGCTCTCCCATCGGGGCCGCGGAGTGCGGAAGTATTCCACCCCCGCCAGGCCGGTACGGAAGTAATCGCCCGCCTTCTCCCAGTCGACGAGGATTTCGTCCATCAACCGCCGGTAGCGAGGCTCGGCCGTCTTGCGATACAGCTGCCCCAGGCTATGGATCACCGCCAGGTTCATCTCGTCGCTGCCGGCGTCGAGCATCCGCCGACCGGTGTCGAGGTAGGTGGCCGCCATCAGATCGGCCATGTTGCGGCAGGCCTGCAGGGCCTTCGCGTCGCCGGTTGTATCGTGCCACATCAACAGGGCGAGCATCACATGGTAATGCCCCCACAGGTCCCAGTGTCCCAGCCGCC
>CAZLWV010000036.1:51043-58827 GCA_964563135.1 uncultured Planctomycetaceae bacterium | reverse complement strand
GGAAATCACCGTCAACACCACCGTTCAGGACCTGATCGACTTCATGGACGCCTCGATGGGCATCCAGTCGGCCGCGTCGGACCCGACGTTCCCGATCCCCAGTTCCGAGGACGCGGAAACCGGCGGGACGATCCCTCCGGGCGGGAAGGTCGACGGGGGCCGGATCGTGATGACCGGCAACAACGGAGTGGACAACGCCATCGACATCGGCCTGTCGGGCATGCTGCTGCGGACCGGCACGACCACGGAGAACATCGATCTTCCCTGGGGCGTGTCGCAGGCGGCGATCGGGGAGAGTGCCGTGACCGACTTCCTGGTGTACGACTCGCTGGGCATTCCGCTGAACGTGCGGTTGACGTGCGTGCTGGAGGAACGGACCAGCACTGAGACGACCTACCGCTGGTTTGCCGACTCCTCCGACAACGATCCTACGACCGGCACCGAGATCGCGGTGGGCACGGGGCGGGTCACCTTCGACGGCGAGGGCAACGTGATTTCCGTGAGCGAGGCGACCGTCTCGATCGAACGCCGCCACGTTTCCAGCGCGTCGCCCCTCGAGTTCGAACTGGACTTCTCGAACATGTCGGGCCTGGCGGCGAATCAGAGTTCGGTGGCCGTTTCGCGGCAGGACGGCTCGGCGCCGGGCACTCTGACGAGCTTCATTGTGGGTGAGGACGGCGTGATCAAGGGTGTGTTTTCCAACGGCGTCACCCGCGACCTGGGTCAGATCCGGCTGGCGCGGTTCTCGAACCCCTCCGGTCTGGAGCAACAGGGCGAGAACCTGTATGCCGAAGGCGTCAACTCAGGGCTTCCCGTGGAAGGGGATCCGGGGCAGCAGGGCACCGGGAGCATCGTGGCCGGGGCGGTGGAGCTTTCCAACACCGACATCGGGTCCAACCTGATCGACCTGATCCTGGCATCGACCATGTATCGGGGCAATACGAGGGTGATCACGACCGCCCAGGAGATGATCGACGAATTGCTGGCGCTGCGCCGCTGACCGGCGCGGGAGAAATGAACGAGTCCTGGGAAATCCGGACGGAAGGCGCCTTTGCCTGCGAATGTCGGCAAGGGGGGCTTCCGCCCTGTTTTCCGCGTTTCCCAACGGCAACAACACCATGATCAAGCTAACGCGGCTTGGCGGCGAACAGTTCATCCTGAACGCCGACCTGATTCGATACGTGGAGCAGCGTCCCGACACGTTCATCACGCTGACCTCGGGGGAGCGGATCGTCGTGACCGAGTCGATGGACGAGGTGCTGCGGCGCGCCGTCACCTACCAGCAAGCCAAGCACCTGATTCCGCGGTTCCCCCAGCCGGAGCCGGCATGCGATGAAACGGACGAGTTCTGCCGAGGAAGAGGTTTCTGACCCATGGACATCGCCACCATCTTCGGACTCCTGTTCGGCTCGGCGATCCTCGTGATCGCGATCCTGATCTCGCCGGGCGCCACCTTCTCGGCATTCGTCGACTATCCGTCGATCATGGTGGTGGGGGGTGGGGCCGCCGCCTCGATTCTCGTGTGTTTTCCGCTGAGAGATCTGTTTGTCGGCATCCGGGCGCTCAAAGTGGTCTTCTTCCACAAACAGGAAGACATCGTCAAGCTGATCGACCTGATCGTTTCACTGGCCGAGACGGCGCGGCGCGACGGGCTGCTGGCGCTGGAAACACGGATTGAAGAGATCCAGAATCCCTTCGTCATCCTGGGCGTCCAGATGGCGGTGGACGGCACGCGGCCGGAGATTATCGAGGACATCCTGCGTACCGAGGTCGACGCCGTCGCGGCGCGCCACATGAACGGCAAGAAGGTCTTCGACCAGATAGGCCGCTTTGCGCCGGCCTTCGGAATGATCGGCACCCTGCTGGGGCTGATCATCATGCTCGGCCAGCTCGATGATCCCGACAAGCTCGGCCCGGGGATGGCGGTTGCCTTGATCACGACGCTCTACGGCGCTCTGATCGCCAATGTGGTCGTGCTCCCCGTGGCGGAGAAGCTCGCTCATCTCAATCAGCGCGAGATGCTCGTGATGGAGATCGTGGTCCGGGGGATCATGGGAATCCAGTCGGGCGAGAACCCGCGTGTGATCGAACAGAAACTGGCTACTTTCGTTCCACCCCGGCAGCGAGCTGTCAGGAGAGAGGCGGCGTGATCCGATGGCCCTGAAGACCGACAACCAGGCCCCGCCGGTAGCGGACTGGATCGTTACCTACGGCGACATGATGTCGCTCTTGCTGACGTTCTTCATTCTGCTGTTCTCGATGAGCGAGATCCGGCAGGATCGCAGCCAGGCCCTGATCGAGGCCTTGCGGAACCAGTTCGGGTACGAGAAGTCAACGACTTCCATGATCCCGGGGCCCTCGGTCCCCCTGAACTCGGCGATCGCCCGGCTGGCAAGCCTGGGGCGGGCGCAGCGGCTGAACACGATGAACGGCGGCGACAAGGTCAAGGCGCCGGTGGGAGACCACCATCGCGTTCAGGCGATTCGGCCGGGAGACGAGACCACGCTCGGCGGCGTCATCGAGTTTGCCGAGGACGAAGGAGACCTTTCTGACGCGGCTATCAGCACGATCGAGGCGGCGGCGGCCGTCCTCAAGGGCAAGCCGCAGAAGATCGAGATTCGAGGGCACTCCAGCGCCAAGCCCTTGCCCCCCACCTCGCCCTACTGCAACCACTGGGACCTCTCCTACGCACGGGCCTTCAAGGTCTACGAGCAGCTCGTCAAATGCGGAATCCAGGAACAGCGGTTGCGGATCTCGCTGGCCGCGGCCAACGAGCCCGTCGAACTCAGCCCCACCGGCAAGCAACCCTCGAAGAATGCCCGTGTGGAGATCTTCATGCTCGAGGAACTGGCCAGCGATCTGGCAGGCACGGCCGAGGAGCGGGCGCGGCGCTACTCGCCCGACGATCCTGGCCCACCGGGCGATCGCCAGGGCCCGGCCGAAGAAACCGTCCGTTAACGCCAGGCGGTGCTCAAGCGAGCGGATAGCCGGTTCCGTCCCATCGCGATTTCCCTGGCGGCGCGTCCCCGATTGCCGTGCGGCGATCGTCGCCGCGAGGGGCCCGCATGCTTCCCTGGCGATGCGTGATCCGGAGGTACATTGCCTCTGAGCCGATGGGACTGGGCAGCTCCAGGCTCAGTCGTTGCGGCTCCCGGCGGGCCAGGATATCGGGGGTCCGGGTCAGGCGGGCGAACTGAGGTCATCGGGGTATCGTCCAATTGGGGGGCTGACCGGCCATGCGCCCTGGTCGGGTTATTCGGAGACGCCAGATCCAGTGGTGCGGATAACTCCGCCTCTTTGTGATCCGGTTTTCCCACAGGAAGCGGGCTAGACTGGGAAAGCTGGGCTATTTTTTAGTATGGAAAAATGATCTGTCGGTTCGATCCATCACCGCCCCTCATGCGAGGGACGGCTGGATGTTCTTCACAGCATCCTGCGACTAACGGCCCTTTCATTTTGCATCTTGCGGTTCAGGAATCATGGCGAATCCTTCTGCGACACAAGGCGAGACTGCGGGCGCCGCGCCCGGCGCTCACGGCAAATCCGCGATTCTGGGTAAGCTGATCCTGCTGGCTTCTTTGGCGGCGCTGGTGCTGGCTGAGTGCATCGTGGCCTCGTTTTTCTTGCCGGGTGCCCAGGAAACGGCGGCAATGGCCAGCGCACCGGCGGAAACTCAAGAGGCCCCCCCTCCCGAGCATGAGGAGATTGCCAGCGAGATTGCCGCGATGGATGCCGAGGTCCGCAACCAGACCGAAGTGGATCTGGGAGAGTTCACGGTGACGGCGTTTCAGCCGCTGACGAATACGACCACGCGGATCGACTTCCACCTCTATGGGACGACGAGCGAGGAAGACGTGGCCGGTTTTCAGAAGGCTTGGGAGGAGAACAAGCATCGTCTTCGCGACCAGGTGATCGTGACGCTGCGGAGTTCGGAGCCCGGGGAGCTGACCGACGCCGGGTTGGGCTTGATTAAAAGACGGATTTTAGAGAAAACTAACCGGACTCTCGGCAAGCCGTATCTGCGGTCCGTGATCTTCAGCGACTTCTCGTTCATCGAGCAGTAATCGGTCGCGGAGGTTTTCGCGGCGCGGCGGGGCGTCGCGACTCTTGTTTCATGGGAGCGGCCGATGCTGCCGGCAGCCAGGGCAGCGGTCGACGCAGGAAGCGTCGAATCGATCGCGCCGCAACAAGTCGTATCGGGAGGCCGGACACCGGTTCGGGAGCATCCGCCGAGGGATGCATGGCCCGGCTGACGAGTGGGCGGCCTCAAGAAGCCAGGAATGGATTGCCATGGCCGACGACAATGAACTGATCAATCAAGCGGATATCGAGGCCCTGCTGCAGGGTGCGGGTGCTGCCGGCCCAAGCAAGGCTCCTGCTCCGGCCGCCAGTTCTCCCCCCGAGCCGCCCGCCGACGGAGGTGGAGAACTCGATCAGTCGGAGATCGAGAAGATGCTGGCGGGCAAGCCTTCGGCACCGGCCCGTCCGGCCGTGGCGGCCGCTCCGGTGATCGAAGATTCCGACAAACTTCTCGGTCAGGACGACATCGAGAAGCTGTTGAGCCAATCGGGCGCCGGTGCGGCGGCGGCGACGGCAACGGCGGTCGAGCATGCAGCACCTGCGCGGTCGGCCCCGGCGACGGCCGCCGATGGCGGGTCGATGTTGGAAGCCATCACTCAGGGCGACGTGGAGTTTCTCTTCCGGCAGGCCGAGAAGGCGATCGAATCGGTCACTTCGGAGGCGAAGGAGCTGCCGGCCTCGGTGTCGCCGTTCAATTTCGGCGAGTTCGGCGGCAGCCCGGCCTGCACCGAGGTGGCGACGCTGGATCTGCTCAACGACGTGGAGCTGGATCTGAAGATCGAACTGGGCCGCACCAACATGTACCTGGAGGACGTTCTCAAGCTGCGCAAAGGGGCCGTGGTGCCGCTGGACAAGCTGGCCGGCGATCCGGTCGACATCTACGTCAACGGCCGGTTGATTGCCAGGGGTGAGGTTCTCGTGCTCAACGACAACTTCTGTGTGCGTGTTGCCGAACTGGTGGCCAGCGCGACCCCGGTGGTTTGAGCGGAAAACGGACGGAGGGCATGGATGCCTGCGAAATCGTGCTTCGCCACAGTACTGGCCTTTGCGTTGCTGACCGGCCAGAGCCCGGCCCAGCAGCCCGCTGAGCGGGCCTTGCCGGTAGAACCGACGACCGGCGGGGCTTCCGGGACGGCCGCGGCCGCTCCGGCCCAGTTGCTGCGCGACAGGATTGCCTCGGCGTGGTCGGGCCGCGAACCCCAGCAGCTCGTTCAGCCGGCGGTGCTCGAGACCCCGGAGCGCGGCACTGCCGGCGTGGAACCGGCCAGCCACGCGGCGCCGTCCTCCGTAGCAGGGCCGGCGGAGATCCGCACGCAACCGGTGGAAGGCGCGGGCCCGGCGGCAACCTCCGACGGCGCTGCGTCTGATGCGAGGCCGCAGCGGGACTCGGGGTTCCCCCCGCTTGCGCCCCGCGCCGGCCCGAGCGCCGGCGGCAAGCCGAAGACTCCGTCGACCGAAGGCCTGGGGGCCGTGATCACGGTGATCAGCAGTCTTGCGGTGGTGCTGGGGCTGTTCTTCGTGACCGCGTGGGTCCTGCGGCGAGGCGCAGGGGGAACCCCGGCCATGCTGCCGAGCGACGTATTCGAGACCCTGGGGCGGGCTCCGCTCACGGCCCGCCAACACGTGCAGCTTCTCCGCTGCGGGACCAGGCTGCTGCTGGTCTCGGTGACGCCCGACAGCGCCGAGACCCTGACCGAGATCGACGATCCGGACGAGGCGGCGCGTCTGGCCGGCCTGTGCAGGGCCAACCAGGCGGGGAGCGCCTCGGCGGCCTTCCGGCAGGTGCTCCACCAGTTCGCCAGGCAACAGGCCGAACCGGGTTTCGTGGGAACTGACGATCGGGCCGCCGCTCGATCCCGGCTCTCCTCCGGACTGGAGGACCACCGTGGCTGAGGTCAAGCGAAGGGAAGAAACAGATCGCGCCTCGGCGGCGCTTCGCAGATGGCGCCGGAGCCGGTCGCGGCGCAGCCTGGCGTGGCTTGGGGTGTTTTTGGTGTGCTGCACCTTCTTCAGTCCGGCCCTGGCCCAGGAGACAGCCAACCGGCCGCTTGCGCTGGAGCTGCCCAAGGGCCTGGCTGGCGGGCCCGAGCAGTGGACCAGTCCGGAAGGGCTCAGTGCCACGCTCCAGGTCATGCTCATGCTGACGGTGCTCAGCCTGGCGCCTGCCGTGCTGATGATGACGACCTGTTTCGTGCGGATCATTGTCGTGCTGGGGCTGCTGCGCCAGGCGCTGGGCACCCAGCAGCTGCCGCCGAGCCAGGTGATCACCACGCTTGCCCTGTTCATCACGCTCCTGGTCATGGCGCCGGTCTGGAAAGAGGTCTACGGGACCGCCATCCGCCCCTACACCAATCACGAGATTACCATCGAGGAGGCGTGGAGGGTGGGCAGATCCCCGTGCGGCGGTTCATGAGCACGCAGATCGACGCGGCCGGAAACGCCGACGACGTCGTCCTGTTTCTGAACCGCATGGACAACCCGCCCGAAGTCAACGGCTACGAGGATGTTCCGCTCCTGGTGCTCCTGCCGGCCTACCTGGTGAGCGAACTGAAGGTCGCCTTCCTGATCGGTTTCCAGATCTACCTGCCGTTCATGATCCTCGACATGGTCATCGCCAGCGTGATGGTCTCGATGGGCATGCTCATGCTGCCCCCGTCGCTGATCTCACTCCCGTTCAAACTGATGCTGTTCGTGCTGCTGGACGGCTGGAACCTCATCGTCGGCATGCTGATGGACAGCTTCGCACCCTACACGTGACGCGGAAGAGACTCAACGCTCCTGGAATCGAGGACCACGAACATGAGCCCTGAAGATGCGGTGGATCTGGCGCGCAGAGCCATCTGGATTGCCGTCGTGATCGGATCGCCCGTGTTGCTGACCGGCATGGCAGTGGGGCTGATCGTCGGCCTGCTTCAGGCCCTGACCCAGATCCAGGAACAGACGGTGGCGTTTGTGCCGAAGGTCGTGGCGATGGTCGCCGTGCTGAGCCTGACGCTCCCGTGGCTGATCACGCAGATTCTGCAGTACACCAGCGACCTGATCACGACGATTCCACAACGACTGTAGCGAGGGGACCGTGGCCGACTGGATCGCGCAGCTCGATGTGGGCAAACTGCTGCTGTTCGTGTTTGTGCTCACCCGCGTGAGCGGGCTGGTGATGACGGCGCCCATCTTCGGCTCGCAGGACGTACCGATGCGGATCCGCGCCTTTCTGGCGGTGACCCTTTCCCTGCTGATCATGCCCAGCCAGTGGCACGTGGCGGTTCCCGACCCGGGCACGAACCTGCATCTTCTCATCTTTCTGGGCGGCGAACTGCTGATCGGCCTGACGCTCGGCATGGGGATCGTGATCCTCTTCTCCGGGGCCCAACTGGCGGGCCAGATGATCGAGCGGATTGGAGGGTTGACGCTCTCGGAGGTCTTCGATCCCTCGTCCGGAGAGAACATGCCCCTGTTTTCGCATTTTCTCTACCTGGCGAGCATGGCCGTCTTCCTGCTGATCGGCGGGCACCGGGAGGTGATGGCGGCACTGCTGGAGACCTTCTCCGCCCTCCCGCCCGGCAGCGGCAGCATCCCTCTGGACGTGGGGGAGACCCTCGTCGTGCTCGTTGCCCAGAGCTTTGCCCTGGGGATCCGTGCGGCGGCGCCCCTGGTGACGGCCCTGCTGCTGGTGACGCTCGTGATGGGACTACTCAGCCGGACCA
>CAZLWV010000036.1:50507-51010 GCA_964563135.1 uncultured Planctomycetaceae bacterium | reverse complement strand
GCGTCGTTGTGGGTGTTCCAGCAGCAGGTCGGCCCCACGCTGCAGCTCCTGTTTGAATCGCTGGAAGCCGGCGCGCCGGTCGGCACCCAGTAACTCACCTCCGCCCTGCGACTCCTGCTACCGCTGCCATTCCGACCTCCGACATCCGACTTCTAACCTCTGACCTCTGCCCCCCATGCCCGACCAGGACGGCGAGAAATCCCAGGACGCAACCGCGCATCGCCGGCAAAAGGCCCGCGAGGAGGGGCAGGTTGCCCGAAGCCAGGACCTCGGCTCGGCCGTGCTGCTACTGGTGGGCATGGCGGTGCTGCTGACGTCGGGGCGGGGTGTCGTGGGTTTTCTGGCCGACTACAGCCGGCGTCTGCTGGGGGGCGATCCCTGGGTGAAGGCCGACCCAGAGTTTGCGGTATCGATCTGGAACGGCACGGTGCTGGGGCTGGCCGGCGAACTGATGCCCGTTTTCGGGCTGATGTTGCTGGCGGCCGTGGCGGTCCACCTGGCCC
>CAZLWV010000036.1:0-50451 GCA_964563135.1 uncultured Planctomycetaceae bacterium | reverse complement strand
TCCATCGAACGTATCGAGCAAGGTCCTGCCGATCAGGCGGATGTTTTCCATCCAGAGCGTGGCCCGGCTGGTATTCGGGCTGTTCAAGGTCCTGGTGGTGGCGTCGGTGGCCTATGTGTCACTCTACAAGGAGAAAGAGGCGGTTCTGGGGCTGGCGGCATTGTCGGTGGGGGAGATCACGGTGTATCTGGTCGAACTGCTGATCTGGACCACGATCAAGATCGGCGCGGCCCTGCTGATTCTTGCGCTCCTCGACTACGGCTTCCAGCGGTGGAAGCACGAGCAGGACCTCAAGATGACCACGCAGGAGGTGCGGGAAGAGATGCGCAACCTGGAGGGAGACCCCCATATTGCCGCCCGCCGCAAGGCGGTTCAGCGTCAGCTCGCGCTGGAGCGGCTCTCGTCGGCGGTGCCCAAGGCCGACGTGGTGGTGACCAACCCCACGGAGCTGGCCATTGCGATCCGCTACGAGCCCGAGGAGATGGACGCCCCGATCGTCGTGGCCAAGGGGGCGGGCGTCCTCGCCCAGCGGATCCGCCGGCTGGCCCTGGAGAACGGAATCCCGATCGTGGAGAAGAAGCCGCTCGCCCAGGCCCTCTACCGCGAGGTCGACATTGGCCGGCCGATTCCCCACCAGCGCTACGCGGCCGTGGCCGAGGTGCTCGCCTACGTCTATCAACTCCAAGGCCGCAAGATGCCCGCCCCCAAGGCCGCATGAGCCGGATGCGGGAAACCTGCCCAGAGCGGATCTGCGGGATGCTCAGGTAAGCAATCACCCCGGGGCCACCCGGCCCGGCCCCCGACTTCCGCCTTTGTAGCCGCAGACGGCCTCCGGCCGTAAACGCTTCTTAATCGTAATCTTACTCTTCATCTCAATCTCCCACCTCCCCCTCCTACCGGGTCCTCACTGATTGCTTCGTCTCGCCATAACAGCGTTTGCATCCGCTCAACCAGTGCGATACAAGCATCGTGCGCGATTCGAGAAGAGGCTTAAGATTAAGAACCGTTTACGGCCGGAGGCCGTCAGCGGTTACGTGGCCGGCAATGGCCCCGTCTTCCATCTCGTAAATCGTGTCGAAGACTTCCAGCGTGCGGTGGTCGTGCGTCACCACGATGACGCCGGCGCCGTGCTGATGGGCAACGTCTCGAAAGAGCTCCATCACCTGTCGGCCGCGATGGCTGTCCAAGGCGGCGGTCGGCTCATCGGCCAGAATGACGCTGGGCTGGTTGGCCAAAGCGCGCGCGATGGCTACCCGCTGCTGTTCGCCCCCCGAGAGCATGGCCGGAGTGTTGTCGGCTCGCGGGGCAACGCCCAGCTCGTCGAGCAACTGCGAGGCCCGCCGACGGGCTTGCCGTGGGCTGGAGCCGTTCAACTCCATCGCCACCTGCACGTTTTCGCGTGCCGAAAGGAACGGAATCAGATTGGACTTCTGGAAGATGTAGCCGATGTGTTGCCGACGAAACCGCCGCAGGTTGACCAATGGCGTCGGACCGTCCAGGACTGGAACTCCGCTGATGAGAATCTCTCCGGCGGTGGGCGGATTGATGAGTCCCACGGCGGTCAGGAACGTCGATTTGCCGGCTCCGCTCGGGCCAAGCAACGCCACGATCTGGCCGCGACGGATGCTGACCGAGGCGTCGCGCATGGCGACCACTTCGGTATGACCGGAGCCATAGATCTTGGTGAGTCCCCGGGTTTCGATGGCCAGCGGTTTGCTCATCGCAAGCCTCATCCCATCAACGATTCATTCGGTTCCACACGCATTGCCTTCCAGATGCCCAGAACGCTGGAGAGCACCGAGATTGCCAGGACAATAACCGCCAGCCGAAGCAGGTCCTCGCCGGTCAGCACAACGCGTCTGGGAAAATAGGGAAAGAGCTTCTGGCCCACCAGGTAGGCGATACCGTATCCGACTGCCCCCAGAACAACGGCCTGCTGGAGGATCAGGCCGAGGATCGTCCGGTCGGGAGCGCCGATCAGCTTCAACAGGGCGATCGAATGCAGCTTGTCGAGGGTCAGGGTGTAGAGGATCAGGGCCATGACGATGGCTGCGATGATCGTCAGCAGCGTGCGGAACATGCGCAACTGCCGGCGGGATTTGTCCACCATTCCCTTCAACAGGAGTTCGTTCTGACCATCTTTGGTGAAGACCGACACGTCGCCCCAGGAGGTGATCGTGTCCATGACGGACTCGATACTGGTGCCGGGCGCAACGCGAACGACCACGGCGCTCAGGTCGGGCGAGGGCACGGCGGGCAACTCACCGGCGGGCCGGGAAAGCCGTTCGACCAGCAGCGGCTGGCTGAGAAACACGTCGTCGGTCTGCCCTCGCTGTTGCCTGGCCGCCCTCTCCAGACGGATCGCCTCGTTGGGTTTGTCGAATTGAATCGCCTGCGAATCGCCAACCGTGACAAAGACCATGCCGTCGCCGGCGCTGCTCGCCATGCCGCTGGTGATGCCGACGACCGTATAGGTTTCCTTGCCCAGCTTGATTCGTTCGTGGAGTTGAAGGCCAAGCGTCCTGTCGGCGATCATCTCGAAATGGTTCTGGCGCAACGGCCGGCCGGCCATGAGCGGCAGCCACTCCCCCTTGTCCTGCGGCCAACTGAGTCCCAGGACCGACATCCGCAGCGGCGCGCCGTTGTGCTGCCGCTGGATCGTATGGAAGACGAACTCGCGAGCGGACTCGACACCGGGGACGGCCAGCACGCGATAGGCCAACGTGCGCGGCACCCGCGAGACTTCGGCGAACGGGCCACGGGTATCGCGTTGGACAACCCAGAGGTCGGCCCCGATGCGCTGGACAAGCAATGTGGCGTCTTCGACCAGGCCGCGATAGATGCCCCCCATGCCCATGACGATCATCAGCAGCATCCCGATGCCGAAGACGGTCAAGGCGAAGCGGCCGAAGTTGTGTTGGATGTCTTTGGCGGCGAGGTTCATCGCGCGACAATCCTCCGACCTTCGACAGCCATGGTCTTGCCGTCGGCGGGAACGACCACCAGATCGCCCGCTTCCAGGCCGGAGATCACCTCGACGCTCTCCTTGCCGCTGAGTCCGAGCGTCAGGCCGCGCCAAGCCGCACACTGTCCCTGACGGATCAGCACGCCCGGTTTTGTGCCGCGCCAAAGAACGTACCGGGCGGGCAGCACAACGACGCCGGACTTGCGAGCCGTTTCAATGTACACCTCGGCCCGCTGGCCCACGGCCCAATTCTTCGGCAAGTCCAGGACGTGAACGTCCACGACGAATTCCCGCGTTTCGCGGTCCGCCTGGCGCCCCAGCCGCGCCACTTCGCCGCGACAGGGTTTCTGGTCGGCTTCCGAACGGAACACAACCCGCACCGGCTCTCCGAGGGCGATACGAGACATCTCCGTCTCATCGACCCAAGCGCTGATCCACAACTCCTTGGTGGAAATGAGACTCAGCACCGCGCTGCCGGGAACTGCAATATCGCCGGGGTCGCGATGCCGTTGGACGATCAGTCCGTCGAATGGTGCGAGGACCGCGGTGTCTGCCAGCAACGCTTTGCGAAAGGCGAGATTCCGTTCCGCGGCGATCAACTGTTTCCGGGCCTCCCCCAGTGCGGCCTCGGTTCGGGCAATGCCCGCCTGTGCAGTCTTCCACTCGGCGGTGGCCTTGTCCACGTCGGACTGGCTGATGGCGCTTGTGGGCAGCAGGGCCAGCCCACGTTTGTGTTCCGCACTGGCCTGTTCCAGGACGGCCTGCGTCTGACTGCGATCGGCCTCCACTCGATCGAGCGTCGCCCTGGCGACATCGACCGTGGCCTCAGCCATTTCGACCTGCGGCTTGAGTTCCACGTCGTCGAGCCGGGCGAGCACCTGCCCCGCCTTCACCGAGTCGCCCATGTCCACCAGGACCTCCTGGAGGCGGCCGGAAATCCGCGGACTGATTGTCGACTTGAAATGGGCCTCCAAGGTGCCTGTGCCCATCACTTCCGCGACAATCTCGCCTCGCTCGACACGGTGTTCGACCACCGGCACGGGGGCAAACCTCAGCCAATACACGATCGCGCCGATCAGCGCGGCGACAACGGCCAACTTCGCCGCCCGCCAGAGCCACCGTCCCATGATGCTTCTGAGCCTGTTCATCGCCGCCGGCTCCTCCTTTCTTCCCAGTCCGAGCGATTCCGGCCGCAACCCTGGCGTGCTCGACTCGAGCATCGGCAGGCAACCGTCGGGCCCAGGGCCAGAAGCAGGCCAATCTGCTTCTGCCACCGTGCAAGCGTCTGCTCATCCAAACGGTAGTGCACGTGGTAGCCGCGTTTCTCGTCGACGACCACGCCCGCATCACGCATCACTCGCAGGTGCTGCGACACCGCGCCCTGAGCGGATGATTCCACTTTATCGCTGCACGGTGCCACCGGACCAGTAGGCCGTGCGGGAAAGCGGACTCTGAAGGGCGGCCTGCATCTGGGCCGCGAGAACCTCGGGTTCTTTTCTGCCAAGAACTCGCTGGAGAGGGGCCCCCTCGGCGGTGATGAACTGAACCGTGGGAAAGGCCTGGATGTGGAAATCCTTGCAGACCTGCGGTGCCTCGTCGGCCTCGATCTGCACGCAGACGAACCTTTCGGCCAGTTCCACGATCTGCCGATCCTGGAACGTCTTTTCGAGCATCTGGCGGCAGAAACCGCACTGGCTGGTGGTGAAGAAGACCAGGAGCGGTTTGCCGGTCTGGTGGGCCTCGGTCATGCCTTGGCCCAGCTCGGTCAGGAATCCGATGCGGCGTTCTTCCTGGACCTCCGCGGCGGAGGCGGCCGGTTGGGAACTCTCCTGCTGCCCGGGAAGGTTCCCCTTGCAGCAGCCCGACGCAACCAGAAGCAGCAAAGACAGCCACAATCCGAAAGGTAGCCAGACGGTGCGCATCGAAGGAGTCTCCAAGTCAATCTGCACGCTGATTCGGGGGGAATGGGCGACGGGCTGAGACTGCCAAAGTGGCCGCAGCCGAAGCGGGCCGCTGGTTCTCGATCAGGGTATCTGACGTCGTTGACACTCGTAGTCGGATGAGAAAACCAGGGGGCAGGGCCATCAGGCGGCAGGCAGTGCCGCTGGGTTGGAATGGGCCGTTGCCGTTGGTCGCGAGTCTTTGTGGAAAACGCAAAGGGTGTTCGAGGGAAATCGGAGAGAATGGACAAGCCGAGCCGCCGGTTCAAGTTCCCGCGGCTTGCCGATCTTTCACCACCTGCCGACCTTTCCCACGGCTCCAACCGGCGGAAGGACCATCTTCTCTGCCTTCCCGGCAGGTGAGCCTGATTGTGAGGCGTCGAGACTGAGATACTTTCTTATCGCCCGTCAGGCCGCGCGGACTTGAGCGATCCTGCATCGCGAAGATCCGCGTTGCCGTCGTGTTGCCGATGCTGGCATCGCCAGCAGGGGGGGCAAACGGGCTCCGCGGTGGCCACCCGACGCAGGGGGATGGAATTGGGCGGGCATTTTGATCGGCGGCGGGGTCCGCAACCGACCTGGACAGAAAACGCTGTTTTGGGTACCTTCCCGCCCTCACTTTTCCCCCACAACTGCGGTCATCCTCGGCGATCGTTCGTTCAGAGTTTCCGGAGACCCCCCTCGTGGCATTGGACGCTTCCCGAAGCGCCGGCGGCATATTCCCTCTGAACCGGTTGCAGGACCTGGTCTTGCCGGTGGGGATCATTGCCAGCGTGCTGGTGATCGTCGTGCCATTGCCTGCGGGACTGATGGACGTGCTGTTGGCGATGAACATCGCCATGGCCGTCATCATGCTGTTGACGACGATCTACGTGAAAACTCCGCTGGAGTTCAACGTTTTTCCCTCGCTCCTTCTGGCCACCACGCTGTTTCGGCTCGTTCTGAACGTGGCCACGACGCGACTGGTTCTCACCCGCGCCGGATCGGTGGGGCTCGACGCGGCGGGTGGAGTGGTGCGGAGTTTCGGCGAATTCGTGGCTGGCGACAACATTGTTGTGGGCCTGATCATCTTTGCGATCATCGTGCTGATCCAGTTCGTGGTGATCACCAAGGGTGCGACGCGGATCAGCGAAGTGGCCGCGAGGTTTGCCCTGGACGGGATGCCGGGCCGCCAGATGGCGATCGACGCCGATCTGAACGCGGGGATCATCGACGAGCGCGAGGCCCAGCGGCGGCGCGAGGAGATTACGGCCCAGGCCGACTTCTTCGGGGCCATGGACGGTGCCAGCAAGTTTGTCCGCGGCGACGCGATTGCCGGCATCTGCATCACCATGATCAACATCATCGGCGGCCTGGTGATCGGCGTTCTCGAGGCGGGCATGCCGCTTGCGGAGGCCGGCAAGATCTTCACCAAGCTCACGATCGGCGACGGCCTGGTGAGCCAGGTTCCCGCCTTTCTGATTTCGCTGGCGGCCGGCCTCCTGGTGACCCGGAGCAACAAGCGCGCCAATCTGCCTGCCGAGTTCATCGGGCAGTTGTTCTCGCGTCCCCAGGCGATGGCGGTAGCCGGCGGCTTTCTGGCGGTCCTGATCTTCACCAGCCTGCCCAAGTTGCCGCTGCTGGTGATTGCCGGAAGCTGCGTGGGCATGGCGGTCAATCTTTCGCGGAAGTCGGCCAGGATGCAGGCCAAGGACGAGGCGAAGAAGAAGGCGGAAGAGACCAAGAAGCCCGAGGAGCGGATCGAGGACTACCTGGCCGTCGATCCCATGGAGGTCGAGATCGGCGTGGGGCTGATCAAGCTGGCCGATCCAAAGCGCGGGGGCGACCTGCTCGAACGGATCCACCGGATCCGGCAGAACGTGGCGGCCGACATCGGCATCATTCTCCCCAAGGTGCGGATTCGCGACAGTTTTCAGCTCGACCAGCAGCAGTACCGGATCAAGATCGCCGGGATGCCGGTTGCGGTCGATTCGGTTTACCCGGGCATGTTCCTGGCCATGGACTCGGGCATGACGACCGGAAAGGTGCCCGGATTCGAGACGAAGGACCCGGCGTTCGGGACCCCGGCGCTCTGGATCGAGCCGTCGATGCGCGAGAAGGCGGAGATGCTGGGCTACACGGTGGTTGAACCGGGGGCCGTGATCGCCACGCACCTGACGGAAACGGTCCGCAAGCATGCCGACGAGCTGCTCACGCGCGATGCGACGAAGCACCTGCTGGACGAACTGAAGCAGACCTCGCCGGCCGTGGTCGACGAGTTGATACCGGGCCACATGAAGCTGGCGGAGGTGCAGCAGATCCTGCAGATGCTGCTTCGCGAGCACGTACCCATCCGGCAGCTCGGCTCGATCCTGGAGACCCTCGGCGACTATGCGGGGCGGACCAAGGATCCGATCCTGCTCAACGAATTCGTCCGCGCGCGGCTAGCCAGGCAGATCTGCACGCGGTATAGCGACAAGGAAGGCCGGCTGCACGTGATCACGCTCGATCCGGCCCTTGAAGACCGCATCCGCTCGGGTTTCGAGCATTCCGAGCGGGGGCTGTTCATCCGCATGTCGCCGCAGGCGGTCGAGGCAACCTGCCGCCGCATCGCCAAGGATATCGACAAGCTGATCATGGTCAACCACCGGCCGATCGTCCTGTGCAGTCCCCAGATCCGGGCGGCGGTCAAGGAACTGACGAGTTCCCATCTGCCCGATCTGATTGTGCTCAGCTACAACGAGATCACCCGCGACACGCGGATCGAATCGGTGGCCATGGTGACCGACGCCTAGCCGCGGACGTGACGAGAACGGATTCTACTTTCGATAGAACGGACCAACGGACATGGAAATCAGAACCTACCGTGCCGGATCGATGCACGAAGCCCTCGCCCTGGTGCGCCGCGACCTGGGGCCCGACGCGGCCGTGCTCCATACCAGAGAAGTGCAGACCAACCGCCTCTTCGGGCTGATACCCGGGCGGCGTCAGATCGAGGTGACGGCATCGGAAGGGGTCCATGTTCCCAGCCGGCTGCCGCAGCAGAGGCCGGAGCTGGAACGGATGCAGCCGCTCGGCCCGGCGGTCCGGCCGCCTTCGCCGTCTCCGTACGCGGATTCGCAGGCGGCGGCCTGCCCGCCCCGTGTCACGGCCCCGCGCCAGCCCGAGCCGCCGGCGATGGCGGTGGAGGACCAGCTCTCCGACCTGCGCGCCATGCTCCAGGAGCTCTGCCGGCAGAACCGCAGTTCCGCGGGCCCCCGCGACCTTCCGGACGGGCTGTTCCGGCTGTTCACCGACCTGATCGACGCGGATCTGAATGAAGAGATCGCCCGCGACTACGTCGAGCGCGTCCGCCGCGAGGTTTCCGGCGCGGAGCTCGACGACCTGGTGCTCGCCAAGACCCGCATTGCCGGCATGGTGGAAGCCGAGCTTCCCGTCGGCGGTCCGATCTCCGTCACCCCCGGGACCCGGCGGCTGGTGGCGCTGGTGGGGCCCACCGGCGTGGGCAAGACCACCACGATCGCCAAGCTGGCGGCCAACTTCCGGCTGCGCGAGCGGCGCAACGTGGGCCTGATCACCGTCGATACGTACCGGATCGCGGCGGTCGAGCAGCTCCGCACCTATGCCGATATCATCGACCTGCCGATGGAGGTCGTGTCTTCGCCCCGGGAGATGCGCGAGGCGATCCGCCGGATGGAAAGCCTCGACCTGATTCTCATGGACACCGCCGGCCGCAGCCCTCGCGACGAGATCAAGATCCAGGAGCTCCGTTCGTTTCTCTGCGAGGCCGAGGCCGACGAAGTCCTCCTCGTGCTGTCGAGCGTTGCCGGAGAGCGGACTCTGACGCACACGGCCGAACGATTCGCCTCCGTGGGAACGACGGGGATGATCCTCACGAAACTCGACGAGGCGACCAGCCTGGGAAACCTCCTCCCGCTCAGCCGGGCGAGCGGACTGCCGATCCGTTACGTGACGAACGGCCAGAGTGTTCCAGACGACATCGAGCCGGCCGAAGCCGGCCGCCTGGCCCGCCTGGTGCTCGGAATGACAAGTGCTTTTCGCGTCTAGGCCTGCGGCATGATCGACCAAGCGAACAATCTGCGACAACTGGTGATGCAGGTGGCCGGTGAGCCTCTGGACTGGCCGTGCGGACCGGTAAAAACGGTCCTGGTGGCCGGCGGGAAGGGCGGAGTCGGCACCACGACCGTGGCGGTGAATCTGGCCGTCGCTGCGGCGCAGCAGGGCACGCGCACCGTGCTGGTCGACGCCGATCCCGACGGGCCGGACGTGCAGAACCTGTGCCGGCTGCGCCAGCGGCATACCATTGCCGACGTGCTGCGGGGCCGGCGGACGCTGGGAGAGACGCTTCAGCGCGGCCCGGGCGGCACGCTGATTCTTCCCGGCGCCTGGGCCGATGCCGACCTGGCCGACGCCTCGGCGATGAACCAGAACCGGTTCATGGATCAACTGGCCGGCCTCTCGGCCCGGGCCGACCTGGTGGTGCTCGACGGCGGCAACGGCCTTCACCCCTTCACGCGCCGCCTGTGGCAGACCTGCCAGGAGCTGGTGCTCGTGGCGTCTCCCGAGAGCAGCGCCGTTCTCGACACCTACGCCGCGCTCAAGGTTGCCCTCGATCCGGCGTGGCGCCCGCGGATCCATCTGCTGGTGAACCTGTGCGGCGGCGAGGATGAGGCGGCGGAGGTCTACGGCCGCATCCGGCGCTCGTGCCAGCGTTTCCTGGGCTTCGACCTGCCCCACTGCCTGTGGCTGCCGGCGGATGCGAATCTCGCCGCGTCCGGGCGGCAGGGAGTGCCCTTTGCGCTCGGCCAGACGCGAAGCCCGGCAGCCAGAGCGTTGCAGCAACTGGCGAGAATGCTCAACAACGCGCCGCCCGCGCGGCTGGAGGAACCGGCCGAGGCGGCGCCGGCCCGACAAGAGACAGACGATCCGGAGAGTTTCCGTATCCATTCAGCCATCGGAGTGTGCCGGTGATCGACCGCGGTTCTGCCGCCTGCCGGCCGTTCCGGCTGCTTCACCTGGCTGCCGTGTGGCGAGTTTTTCAATTCGATTCAACCTTGCGGAGGAGAATGCCGATAACGAAGAAGACCGTAGCCTTCCTTCGCGGTGTCAAAGTTTGACGCCTGCGTAAACTTCGACGGCTGGTGGGCGCACCTCCAACGACTTGGATCCTGAAGACCAGGAAACGTGCGGATGAAGGTTTTCGACCAATCCGCCAATCGGGCAAGTCGTTCCGGGTCGCTCCGAAAGGTTTGATTCGTGGCACGATTATTCGCCGGAACCCTTGGTCCGCTCGCGATGCTGACGGTCATAGCCAGCGGCTTGATCCATGGACGGACAAGCCAGAGCGTGGCGTGGGCATCCTGGCTGGCCCTGGTCGTGTTTGCGGCCATTGGCTATGGGATCGGTTGGATTGCGAACCGGACCGTGGAAAACTCGGTCCAGGCCGCGATCTCCGCCCGCCTGGAGAACGAGTCGGAACCGAATGCCGCGTAGTGGCAGTCCGCCGCCGGCCGATGCGGCAGGCCGCGGGAGCATCGCCGAAAGGAAGCATCGGTCATAGCGTAGAGTACCCCCACCGACAGTCCGGCCTTCGAGCCAGGAATCCGCTACGCCCCCCGGCCTAGCCTGTTCGAGGAGTACCTGAGGATAGAGGAAAACGCACAGGCTCTGTGCATTGACGCGCCGTCACGGAGGACTGCATGCCTGTCACGATGGCTCCGGATGATGTGGAGCAGCTCTGGATTGAGTTCAAGAAGGATATCACGAACCAGGAGTTACGAAATCGCCTGGTCGAGGTTTATCTGCCGCTCGTCAAGTACAACGGCGAACGGATCTGGGCTCGGCTGCCCGAGGGCGTTGAACTGGACGATCTCATTTCGGCCGGCGTTTTCGGCCTGATGGACGCCATCGACGCCTTCGATCTGTCTCGCGGTGTCAAGTTCGAAACCTACTGCGTGCCGCGGATCCGCGGTGCCATGCTCGACGAGCTGCGGACCATGGACTGGGTCCCGCGGCTGGTCCGTTCCAAGGCCAGCAGGCTCAACGAGGCGATCAAGAACCTCGAAGCCCGGCAAGGGCGCCAGCCGACCGAGGTTGAACTGGCCGCGGAGCTGCAGATCAGCGTTCCCGAACTGGAGAAGATGATACTCGATGCGAACGCAGTGAACCTGATCAGTCTCAACAAGAAGTGGTATGAGACCGACAGTTACAAGGATGTGCGCGAGATCGACATCCTCGAAGACAAGAAGGGCGAGGATCCGACGAAGCGCATCCAGAAGAACGACCTCATGCGCCTGGTGACGAAGGGGTTGAACCGGAACGAGCGGCTGATCATCATCCTCTACTACTACGAAGAGCTGACGATGAAAGAGATCGGAGCCACGCTCGATCTGAGCGAAAGCCGCGTCAGCCAGATGCACAGCTCGATCGTGCAGCGGCTCAAAGGCCAGTTGCTCCGTCGCCGCCCCGAATTCGGCAGTTGACGCTCGCCTTGCTGCAGCGATGCCCAGACAGGACCAGGGCCCCGGACACGCGACCGGGGCCCTCTTTTTTGGTGCCCGGGACGGCAGGGGCGCCCGCGGGCAGCGGCCACCCGGCAGTGCGGCATTCACCCTCCATGCTCCGGTTGCTCGTTGCCGGGCTGCGAGGCGCCGGATCGCGGCGGAAACGGAGAGCCCGGCCGCCGGTCAGCTGCCGGCGATGAAGAGGAAGTAGGCGAGGCCGGCCAGCAGAAAGAGCCCCAGGGCCAGGACCAATGCGATCGCCCTGCCAGGGATCGCCTCGGCCTTGACGATCTGCTCGATCACGTAGCCATCGTCGAACTCGTGGCCGCACCACTCGCAATGCCTGGGATAGGCCGGCCGGAACGGCTCGTCGCACACCGGGCACATGAGCAAGGTTCCCTGCGGACCGCTCCTCTCCTCCCCCTGGAGCCCGCTCGCTCCGCACGGCTCAGGGTTACCATGACCGCTCGCCCCGCAGCACGATCCGCAGCATCCGCCCGGCCCGCCCGGCTCGCCGGCCGCCAGATCTCCGAGAAAGTCCCGGTCCGCCTCACCAAAGTCGGTTCCCGAGGTTGCGCAGACCGGGCAGCGGGTGGTCCGTTTGGCGCCGCATTCGGGGCATGTGGGCCAGAGAGCAGACGGGCCGCTCGGCTCGCCGGTCCAGGAGGCAGACGGCCCGTGCTGTCGGGTCTCGAAGTCGAGGGCAAACTCGCGGGCGGCAACCGCATCCTCGGCCGGAACGACGACTTTGGCCGCCGTCTGCATGCCGACGAAGTCGATCCCCGACCCCCCTTGCAGCACCTGGTTGGTGACGATGGCCGTGATCCCCTGTTCGGCCAGCAGGTTCTTCAGGAGATGGGCCTGGACGATCGATTGGGCGGAGTAGATTTCCGTGGGATCGCCGAGGGCGTGTTCGTCCTCCATGACGCCCCAATGGGACTCTGAGCCGGGGCGGCTTTCCCAATTGCCGTAACGCTGCACCTCCAGCACCGTGGCGATCGACCGGGCCCGCTGGGCATCGGCGGCCGCCACCAGGATCTGCCAGCCCCGCTCTTGCTCGCCGACCCGCACCTCGCAGATCCTGGCCTCGACCCGCACCTCGTAGAGCTGCTCGACAAGGTCTTGAGCGTCCTGGTATTCTCGAGCGAGAAAGACGGGCGTGGGAAGATCGGACATATGCCTTCTCCGCGGCTTGTTTGTTGGCAAGGCACCCTCCAGGCAGTATAACTGACCGTGCATCGTGACGGAAACACCAGTCCTTCTCCGCGTGAGACCTGCCATGATCCATCGTACAAGCCTTCCCTGCGGCATGCTTGGCTGCTGCGTGCTCCAGTTTGTCCTGGTTGCGGCCAGTGCGGGTCCGGCGCATGCCGACTCCCCCCGAGTCCTGCCGGCGGGCGAGAAGCCGGCCGACGTGCGCCTGGGCGATCTGAAGACCTTGAACGGCTACTTTCCATTCTCCCCCCCGGAGACAAAGCAGGCCTGGCAGGCCCGTTCGGAGCTTCTGCGGCTTCAGGTCAAGGTCGCCTGCGGGCTTCATCCCATGCCCACGAAGACCCCGGCCAAGGCCGTCGTTCACGGCCTGGTCGATCGCGAAGACTACACGGTAGAGCGAGTGTATCTGGAGAGCTTTCCCGGGCACTTCGTCAGTGGGAGCCTTTACCGTCCCAAGGGAAGAACGGGCAAGCTGCCCGGCGTGCTCTGTCCGCACGGCCACTGGGCCGACGGCCGTTTCTACGAGGCGCCTGAGGCGGAGTTCAAGAAGCAACTCGAGGTGGGGGCGGAAAAGTTCGATCCCTGCGGCCGCTATCCGCTCCAGGCCCGGTGTGTCCAGCTCGCCCGCATGGGCTGCGTCGTCTTTCATTACGACATGGTGGGCCATGCAGACAGCGTCCAGCTCACCCATCGGCCCGGAGTGCGCGAGGCCATGAACACCAGGGAGAACTGGGGGTACTTCAGTCCCCAGGCGGAACTCAGGCTGCAGAACATGATGGGACTGCAGACCTACAATTCGATCCGTGCGCTCGACTGGTTCGAATCGCTGCCTGATGTCGACTCCCGGCGAATTGCCGTCACCGGCGCCTCGGGGGGCGGCACGCAGACCTTCATTCTCTGCGCCGTCGACCCTCGCCCGGCCGTCGCGTTTCCGGCGGTCATGGTCTCGACGGCCATGCAGGGAGGCTGCACGTGCGAGAACGCCTGCTATCTGCGCGTGACCGAGGGCAACATCGGCATTGCGGCCCTGATCGCCCCCCGTCCGCTCGGCATGACCGGCGCCGACGACTGGACGATCGAGATCGCCACCAAAGGCCTCCCGCAGCTCAAGCAAGTCTACACGCTGTTTGGACATCCGGAACTGGTCCAGGCCACGGCGCTGACACAGTTTCCCCACAACTACAATTACCCGTCGCGCGCGGTGATGTACCATTGGATCAACGAGCACCTCGGTCTGGGCCTGTCCGAGGAGCAGCTCGCCGAGCGCCAGTTCGAACCGCTCACTCGCGAGCAGTTGACGGTGTGGAACGACGAGCATCGCCGGCCCCAAGGGGGCGACGACTATGAGCGCAGCCTCTTGAAGTGGATTACCGCGGACTGGGAGAGGCAGGTTGCCACGGTGATCGATTCGGCGGGCCAGGAAGGGGGCCCGTTCAATCGGATCATCGGGGGGGGCGTGGCCGCCATGTTCGGCCGGGGTGTCGTCCGTTGGAAGGCAGCGGATGCCCCGGCGGAGAGCGTGGCCTACCTGTGCGCCGACTTCGCCAGCGGAAACGACGTGGCGCCCGTTTCGCGAAGCGACACGGATCGGGAGGCCTGCGTGGAATCGGCGCTGCTGATCGGCTCCCAGTCGCTCGGCGAGCAGGTGCCCGCGATCCTGCTGAAGCCAAAGTCGTGGAACGGCCAGGTCGCCGTGTGGGTCTCGCCTCACGGCAAGCAGGGCGCGTATCAGGCCGACTGGAGGCCGATCGCTCCAGTGGAAAAACTCGTCGCCGCCGGCTGCGCCGTGCTGGCGATCGACCTGCTGGGGCAGGGGGAGCACACGAGCGACGGCAAGCCCATCGAGAAGGCCCGCATCAACGAGAGCGGCCGCGACGAGTGGTCCAAGTACGCTGGATATACTTTCGGGTACAATTATCCGCTCTTCGTGCAGCGGGTGCACGACATTCTCACCGCGGTGGCCTATTGCCACACGCCCGACCTTGCCGCCCAGCGGGTCCACCTGGTGGGGCTGGCCGGGGCCGGGCGCTGGGTGGCCGCGGCCCGGGCGCTCTGCTACGGCACGCTCGACCGGTCGGTTGTCGACACGGCCGGATTCCGCTTCGGCGGCATCGATCAGATCGACGATCCCGATTTTCTCCCCGGCGGGGTCAAGTACCTGGACCTGCCCGGCATGCTGGCCCTCGGCGCCCAGGGGCCCCTGTGGCTGGCCGGCGAAGGGGCACACGGGCCGAGCCTCGTGATCGCCGCCCACGATACGGCCGGAACCTCGAAGGATCTTGCCGTGTTCGACGGCCAACCGGAGGCGGAGGCCGACGCCGCGGTCAAGTGGCTGCTGGCAAAAAAAGCTGAGCCGGCCCAAGCGCCTGGCTCCGGAAGCGGCGAGAACGGCCGTTAATCTCCTCGAACCCGTGGATGCAGGAAGACGGATCTGCCGATGCGTGAACATGTTGTCCTGCTGTCGATTCCCGGCCTCCGCGAATGCGACGTGGCGGTGATGCGCAGCCTGCGGGGGGCCGTGGCCGGGGGGGAGATCGCCGATCTCGCGCCCGGCTTCCCGGCCGTGACCTGTCCTGTTCAGGCCGCCATGACGACCGGATGCACGCCCCGCGACCACGGCGTGATTGCCGACGGTTTCTACTGGCGCCAGCGGCGGGCGGTCGAGATGTGGACGTCGGCCAGCGACTGCATCGAGCGGCCGCAGATCTGGGACCTGCTGAAGAACTCCCGGCAACTGACGTCGGCCGTCTGGTTCCCGCTCCATAGCAAACACTGCGCGGCCGACTACGTGTGCACCCCCGCGCCGATTCACAATCCGGACGGCAGCGAGTCGCTCTGGTGCTACACCCGGCCGGAGGAGTTGTACGGGCGGCTGCGCGACCAACTGGGGCACTTTCCCCTCCACAACTTCTGGGGTCCCATGGCGGGAATCGGGGCGAGCCGCTGGCTTGCCGATTCCGCCGTGGAGGCGGCCAGGAGATGGCGCCCCAATTTCTTCTACATCTACCTGCCGCATCTCGACTACGCGGCCCAGAGAAGCGGCCCCGATTCGGCGGCGGCCGGGAAGGCCGTTGCCGAGCTGGACGAACTCCTCGGTCCGCTGCTGGAGCGGTTGCGGGACGTGTTGGGCGGCGAAGCGCTCTGGCTCGTAGCGGGCGAGTATGCGATCACCCCTGTCGACCACGTGGTCTACCCCAATCGCATCCTCCGCCAGGCCGGCCTGCTTGCCGTGCGCGAGGGGGGGGGCGGCGAGCATCTCGACCTGGAGGCGAGCGAGGCCTTTGCGATGGTCGATCACCAGTTCTCCCACGTGTTCGTCAAGAATGGCGACCGGACGATTGCCCGGCGCGTGGCCGGCTTGTTTGCGGGCCAGCGCGGGATCGACGAGGTGCTGGTCGGCGGCGAGCTGGCCCGATACGGCCTGGACCATGCCCGCAGCGGCGAAGTGGTGCTGGTCTCCACTCCGGATAGTTGGCAGGCCTACTACTGGTGGCTCGACGACCGGCAGGCTCCTGGCTTCGCCCGCACGGTCGACATCCACCGCAAGCCGGGCTATGATCCGGTCGAGCTTCACTTTGATCCGGCCAGCAAGTCGATCCCGCTGGATGCCGGCCTCGTCAAGGGATCGCACGGAGCCCCCGTACGCGACGATTCCCAGCGGACCGTCATCCTGTCGTCCGAACCCGGCTTGCTCCCCCATCCCACGGGCATGCGCGATACGGACGTGTTCGAGGTGGTGATGCGCCAGTTTGGCCTGTCCGCTCCCTGACGCACCGCAAGGGGAGGCATCGAGGTATCGGTCGACACGATCGCCCTAAGGCCGCGTCCTCCCCAGTCCGGTCGTTACCAGGCCCCCGACCACAAAGACCGTCGCATGACGCCAGACGCCGAATCCACGAAACGCGAAACCGGCGAGCCGCGCCGCGATACGCTCACGATTGGCAGGTTTCTGTTGTTGACTGCGGGGGTGGCGGTCGGGCTTGGGGTGTTCGTGTCTGCCGAGAAAAAGGGCGAGCCTTTTTACGAGGAACTCAATCTCGACGGCTTGCTTGTGTACTACAATGCCGTTCTTATCGGGCTGGCCCTGCCCGCTCCCCTGTTCATCGTGGGGCAGCGGCTGCGCCAAGGGCCACCGATCGGGCCCGGAGGGTTGTATGCGGTCACCATGGGCCTGGGATCGCTGCTGATGCTGCCTCCCATTTTCGTGGATCACCTGCAGGCGGAGGATGGAATTCCGTTCGCATGTCTTCATTACATGCTGCCGCTCCTGTCGTTCTGGTACCTGGCGGCCGCCCTGCTCGCTGGGAGCCTGGGAAGAAACCTCTTTGCACGGACCACCGCCTGGACCGAACGGTACGGTTTCTTCCTGGCAACGTTCTGGACCCCCGTCGGGGTATGGTGGTTGACGACCTTCTACATGGCGGCCTTTGAATAGCCGTCTATGGCATCCGCAGCGGGCATCGAGTCTAATAGGTGCTCCTGCCGCAGGCCGCAGTCCCCGGCTCTCGCCCTGGTCCGCCGCGACCTGCCCATGTCTGAGCCCACCCGGAGAACCGCCCATGCCGCGACGAACGCTCTTTGCCGGCGCCATTCTACTGGCCCTGTCTGCAACGGTTTTTCTGCCGACCGCCAGATCGGAAGACACGCTTGATCCGGGCCGCATCGCCGAGATCGCTGCCTGGCTGCCGGAGAAGCCGCGGGGGGTGGGCCCCACGATCGAGGACCGGGCCGCCTGGCAGCGCGTCGCCGAGTCGCCCCAGTTTTCGGGGACGATCGAGGCGGCCGAGCTGATGAGGAAGAAACCGGCTCCCGAGCTCACCGACGACCTGTTTCTCGATTTCTCACGCACCGGCAATCGTACCCGCTGCCAGCGTGTGCTTGGTCAGCGCCACGGCCGGCTCCCGGCGTTCGTCATGGCCGAGTGTGTCGAGAACCAGGGGCGGTTTGTCCCCGATATCGAGCAGTCGGTTCGCGAGATCTGCTCTGAAAAGACCTGGGTCATGCCGGCCCACGACGGCAGCCTGGCCAACTTCAAGGGGGAGACGCTTGAGGTGGACCTGGCGGTGGCCGACGTTTCCTGGAACCTGGCAACGGCCTATTACTGGCTCGGCACCAGGCTCAGTCCCGAGATCCGCCGCTTGATTGAGAGCGAACTGGAGCGCCGCACGATCGGTTCGATGGAGAGCTACGTGAAGACCGGCAAGCCCACGATGTGGTGGGCGACCGGCACAAACAACTGGAATGCCGTCTGCCTGGCCGGTGTCACCGGCACGGCGCTGGCCATGGAACCGTCTCGCCAGCGGCGCGGGTTCCTGGTTGCAGCCGCTGAGAAATACATCCAGTACTTCAAGAAAGGCTTCACTCCCGACGGCTACTGTTCGGAAGGGATGGGCTACTGGAACTACGGCTTCGGCAACTTCGTCCTCCTGGCGGAAACACTCCTCCAGGCCACCGGCGGGCGGCTCGATCTTTTTGCCGATCCGCTGATCAAGGAGGTCGCCCTGTTCGGACCGCGAATGGAAATCCTTCCCGGCATCTACCCGGCATTCGCCGACTGCGCAATCAGCAGCCGTCCCGACACCCGCATGATGGCCTTCCTCAGTCGCAGGTACGGGCTGGGTATGAGCGACGTGGAGGCCAAGGGAATCGGGCTGGCCGGCGGCGGGTCGAGCAGCCTGTTTGAATTCGGCCTGCATGGCTTCGACAATTCCGCCACGGCCGTCGCGGCGGTCGAGGACGGCATCGACCGGCCTCTGCGCAACTGGTTCTCCGACGCGGGGATCCTCATCTGCCGTCCCAACGATCCCGAGATCGGCCTGGGCGTTGCCCTCAAGGGCGGCCACAATGCCGAGCACCACAACCACAACGACGTCGGTTCCTACGTGGTTGCCCTGAAGGGCGGGACCCCGCTGCTGGATCCGGGAGGAGAGGTCTACACCGCCCGCACCTTCAGCAAGGATCGCTACCAGAGCGGTGTGCTCAACAGTTTTGGCCACCCCGTGCCGCGATTCGGCGAGATTCTCCAGAAGACCGGACGCCAGGCCGCGGCCAAGGTGCTCAAGACCGATTTCAGCGACGAGGCCGACACGCTTGTGCTGGACCTTCGTGCTGCCTACCCGGTCGAAGGCCTGAAGAAGCTGGAGCGGACCTTCGTATTCTCCCGGGCCGGTCAGGGTTCGCTGACCGTGACCGACCAGGTGGAATTGGAGCGGGAGACGCCCTTCGAAACGGCCCTGATCACCTTCTCCAAGTGGTCGGTTGATGGCCGGCGGATTCGTATCAAGAGTGGCGACGCGCCGGTCGATGTGGTCGTTGACGCCGGAGGTGCCAGTTTCACGATGGACGACACCGAGATCCACGAGGACCTTTCCCGCGGCCGTGTGCCGGTCCGCCTGGCCATCAGGCTGAGCCGGCCGGTCACCTCCGCCCAGGTGACGCTCAAGATCACCCCGGCGGAGCGTGATTGACGCCTGCCGAGCTAGCGCGCCAGGGTTCCCCGCAGAAGCCCGGTTCTTCCGGTCTCCGGTGGGGCGGCCGCGATCATTTTCCAGGCAGACACCCGCAGGACTCGAAGAGCGCCTTCCCTGGCGGGGGAATGCCGCAATAATAGGAAGGCGAGCGCTGCGGAGAACAAGCCCGTCTGGGAGAATGCCATGCTTTCGGCTGCCGAAGTTCTGGATCGTTACTACCTGGAAACACGCTGCCAACTGCTCGAGGTAGCTGCCACGCTGGATCGGCTCGATCTGGCGATGCGGCGCGGCGGCGGGCAGGCGATTGCCGGCGATGCGCGGCTGGAGCGGTTGCAGGCGACGCTCGACCTGCTGGCCGATCGCCAGGCAACACCCGATCGCGCAAGCCGCGTGCTGCGGCTGTTCTCGGACCCGGCGGTCTAGCGCCCGCCGCTCATCCTCCCGCTTTCGCCCCTTCCAGGACTTGTACCCATGCAGATCATTCAACCTCACTACCACGCGATTGCCCGCACGGTGCAGGACTACGAGCGGATGGCCATGTCGGGAGTGGTGGCGGTCTGCGAACCGGCCTTCTGGGCCGGCTTCGATCGCCGCTATCCCGAGACCTTCATCGACTACTTCCGCCAGATCAGCGAGTTCGAGCCGACCCGGGCCGCCAACTACGGGATCCGCCATTTCTGCTGGGTTGCGGTCAATCCCAAGGAGGCCGATCATCCCGAACTGAGCCGCGTCGTGCTCGAGCACATGCCCGAATTCTTCAAGAAGCCCAACGTCCTGGGCGTGGGTGAAACGGGGCTTCACAAGTCGACCCAGAACGAATGCGACATCATGGAGGCCCAGGTCCGGCTGGCGATCGATCACGATCAGCTCCTCCTGATCCACACCCCGCACCTCGACGACAAGCTGTTCGGCACGCACCGGATCCTGGAGATCCTCCAGGGGCTGCCCGTCGATCCGGCCAGGGTCTGGATCGACCACGTCGAGGAGCACACCATTGAGGCGGTGCGCGACCGGGGCTACTGGTTCGGCTTCACCCTCTATCCGATCACCAAGTGCTCGCCCCGCCGGGCGGTGGACATGATCGAGAAGTACGGTTGCGAGCGGCTGCTGGTGAATTCGTCGGCCGATTGGGGGCCGAGCGACCCATTTCTCCTCCAGGAATGCATCCTGGAATTTCGCCGCCGCGGCCATTCCACCCAGCAGGCCCTGGAGATCTTCCACAACAATCCCGCGCGCTATCTTGGCCAGAACCCCAAATTCGACATCAAGCCGATCCACATCGACGAAACGGATTGAGCGCCCCGCCGCCGGCTAGTACCCCAGAAGGCGCCAGCAATCAGCCTTCATTCTGCGCAAGGCCCCCATCTTCTCTGCTTATTCCACGTGGCGGCGGCAATCTGGGGGGAGCCGGCAGACGATAGCGGTTATTGAGAAGTTTCGGGGTATCTTCTGCCGATTCATGGAGGAGGAAGACCATGCCAGGGGGTGAGAGGTTTGCGCTGTGACCGAGGGGCTGACCACGACATTCCAGGTGCTCACCAAGACGCCCAACGAGGCGGCGGTGCGCGCTCTGACAGCGGTCCTCGACTCTCCGCTGGAGCCGATACGCCGCCAGGCCCTGGAGTGTCTCATCGCCCGGCGGAGCAGCGGAGGAAAACGCGAGGTTCTTGCCCGAATCGATCAGCTCGACGAGAAAGGAATGGAGTTCTTCCGCACCCGGGCAACTCGCATGACGGGCACCCTCCGGGATGCGATCGTCGATCCGCAGGACCCGTTGCGCCGCAGCGCCTGCCGGGCCGCCCTTCTCCTGGACGAGGTGGACCTGATTCCGGCGCTGGCCAGCGTTCTGGCGGGCCAATATGATCCCGATGCCGACGAGATCGCCGCCACGCTCATGGAACTGGTCCGCCGGCTTGCCGCGCAGCTCGATGCTGCCGAGCTGCCTCCCGGTCGGCGCGATCCGGAGACGGTTCGCGACAATGTGCTCGGGACGCTCGAGCGTGCGATCCGCACGTTCACTCGCCATGACCGCCGCGAACTGGTCGATGCCTTTGTGCTTCTCGTGCCGGCATCCAACACGACCCTGCTCCAGACGCTCAACTCGTCGGGGAGCCCGGCGTCGTCGCTGCTGCTGGAGCATTTCACCGGGAATCCTCACCCTGCGGTCATGCGGCTGGTCCTGGATCTGTTCGAAGATCCGAAGGCTCCGGTGGCCGTGATCACCGCGATCGCCCGTCGGGCCGATCTGGCGTTTGTCCGCCTGCTGATCCGGAAGACAATCGCCGATCCGACACCGGGTGTGCGCAAGAATCTCAAGCGGATCCGGTCTCTCGCGTGGCTCCAGCGCGAAGCGTGGCTGATCGATCAGTTGACCGACGAAGAGCAGCGAGCCGCGCTGCGGCTGGCGCTACTGACAAAAACTCCGCGGGACCAGCTCTTCCGCCTGATCCGCCATGTGCTCCAGCACGGCGACGTCCATGCCCGCCGGACCGCCGCGGATGCCCTCGAGGAATTTCGCGGCAGGGAGGCGAATGAACTGGCACTGAAGGTTCTGGACGATCCGGATCCCTTTGTCCAGGCCAGCATAATCCGCCACCTGCGGCAGCGGGGCATTGCCGGAGCGATGCCCAGGCTGGTCGAGCTGTGCAAGAGCCCGCACCAGGTCGTTCGCGAGGCCGTGCAGGCGAACCTGGGAGAGTTCAGCTTCCAGCGGTTTCTGGGGGCCTACAGCATGCTCGACGAGGAGGTCCGCCGATCGACGGGCGAGATGGTCAAGAGCATCGATCCGTTCACTGCTGCCCAGCTTCGCCAGGAGCTGTCCTCGCCGCTGCGGGCTCGGCGTCTGCGGGGGATTGAACTGACCCTCTGTCTGGACATGGTCGACCAGATGGGCGATGAGCTGGCCGAGATGCTCCACGACGACGACGTGATTGTACGGCTTCAGGCCATCGCGGCGCTTGCCCGGGCCACCACGCCGCGATCGGAGAAGCTTCTCCAGGAGGCGTCGACGGATCCCAACCAGCGCATCCGGGAGGCAGCGGAACGCAGTCTCGCGGAGCGGAGCCTCATGGGTCGCTGGCAGGATATCTGGGAGAGCCCAACCCGGTAGGAGCTACGCGGTCCGATGTCGATCCATCCTGCACTGACGTTGTTGATCGCGCAGTCCGACCTGCGTCTGGAGACTTTCTCCGGCGGGTTCCGCAGGAACCGCGCCCAGTTCGATTCCAGCGACGTCGTATTCGTTCTGGCCGGTTTTGCCTTCGTTTTCGCCCTGATCTGGCTCGTGGCACGATCGTCGGAAAGCCGGGCCAGGAGCAACAGCTCCTTCGGTCTCTTCTGGACCCTTGCCAAGGCTCACGACATCCGCTGGGCCGACCGCTGGATGCTGTGGCGAATCGCACGCGTCAAACGCCTGGCCGAACCGGCACTGCTGTTTCTCGATCCCCGCATCACGTCGCCGCAGTACATGCACCATCTCCCTCCCCAGTTGATGGCACGCCTCAAGGCATTCCGGCGAACGGTTTTCTTCGGAATCGATCGCATCGGCGAGGAAGAAGCCGGCGCATCGACGCTGGAACGACGAGAACCGCTCGGCCTTGGCCAGTCGCCAGCAGAACTGCCCTTCAGTCCTCCCGGGCCGACGCTGCCGATTGCTCCCACCGGAGAGTTGGCAGAGGTGCTCGGAGCGATCCGCGCCTTCAGCCTCCAGGATCAACTGGTGCCGAAACGCGATCCGCCCGGCCAGCCTCCTGCGGACGAGCCCAAGCAGCCCGCTCCTCCCAGTCCGGAGTTTCCAGCGGCACAGGCCCCGGTCCTGGATCTCTATCCCTGGCTCGGCAACGACTGGGAGATCACCAATGCCGACCAGCGGCACCCATACAGGCCTCAATAGGCGCTGTCGACTGCCGGCTTGAGCGGGATCCTTCTCTCATACCGGTCGCTCACGTGTCCGTCAGACACTTGCGGAACGCCCTCGGGGGGCTGGGGCCGGAAATCGCTCGGATTGGCCTTGGCATCGTAACGGACGACATGGACCTGGCGTTTGTAGCCCATGCGGGTGAGCAGGTCGGCCAGGGAGATCTTGCGGAGATTGCGCTTGGCCGCCTCCTCGAGAACGAACTTGCGGGCGCCGAGCCGCGCGGTGCTACTCGATTCGTCGGGAGCGGAACCTTCGACGAGGAATACCGTGTTGACCGAGATCTGGCCGAACTTGTTTCCCTCATCGTCGAGCCAGAAGTCGACGATGCCGCCGTTCGACGTGATCAGGTTGCGCACCTCGTCGACATCGCTCCGCTTGTCGCCATCGATGTCCATACCATCGGTCAGGGCAAAGTGCTGCTTCTCGCCGGGGCTCCAGAGGGGCGTGAAGATCTTGTCGCCCGCCAGGATCGGATTGCTCACATCCTCGTCGACGATCTGGGCAACCGCGCTGTGGTCGTCCAGGTCGATCACCTCAATGGCTCCCTTGCGGCCGGCCGAGGTCACATCGGTCATGTCACGCGCGTAGACCGCAAAGTTCATCAGCCGTTCCAGCCCATCGGCCCGCCCAAGGTCGATCGACACCGTGTTGCCCCGGCCCGCATAGGTAACCACTCCGTCCGGGTAATCGACGACGATCGGATCCATCTCATCGATCTGCGTCTGAAGCTCCTTGATGTAGGCCAGATCCTTCTGCTTGTCCTTCTTGTAGTTGTCTTGCGCTGTCTGTGCCTGGGCCGCAACGGTCTGTTTCTCCTTTTCCGTCTTCGCCTTGTCGGCCTGAAGCTGGCTGTTGATGTTGGCCAGAGCAGCCTGCGCCTGGTTGAATTCGGCGGTCTTGGCGGCCAGATCCGTTTCAGCCTTCGTGGCCCGGTCCGAGAGGGCCTTGATCTGCTGTTCCTTGGCGGCTTCCAGCGAAGCGCTGTGATCCTTGACGTCCTGGACCCGTTTCGTCTCGGTGGCCAGGGCCAGGTTCTTCTGCTGCAGTTCGTCGAAGAGCCACTGGCACATGGTGAGGTAGTTCGGGTCGGCGTTGTTGAAGTTCTTGGCGTAAGTTTCCTTGTCCGTGGCGAACCGTTCGTCGATCGACTGCAGCGTGGCTGTTTCGGGGTGCCCCAGGATCACCTTCAGACGCATGTTCTCGGATTCCGCCTGCGACAGGGCCGTGTTGGCCTCCAGGGCCTTCTTCTCCGCGTCGGCAGCCAGCGCTTTCTGCTTCCCGTATTCCTTCGAGAACATGAACGACAGGACGCCGAGGATGATAGTCAGCATCACGAAGACGATCACTGCGATCTGCAAACCCTGGTTCTCGCGTGCCATAACTCGTGCTCCTGTGCAGCGATTCTTCCCCGAGAAGGAATACCGCGTTTGGCCAACGGCCACGGTGGTTGTATTGAGACTAAACCGTCCCGCCAGCCCTCAGGCAGTTCTGTCCCGGCAGGCAGGAATAAGCGGAAGTGGTTGGGAAAAGCAGGTTTGGGAGCGGAGTGCCCGCCGCGGACGATCCTTGACAGGCTTCCAAGAAAGCCTTGGCGTGGCTCCGAGCCCAGACCCTAGCGTCGATTCTAAACCGGCTCAAAATGAGTGTCAACGAAAAACCCCCACCATCCGGGGATTAGGTCGCAGACTTCTTGCTTTTTCCCCCTTCCCAATCCGCAAATATCTTCCTGACCCTCATGGTCCTCCACGGGCGCGGCTCGGGGAGCCTGGCAGGGAGGGGCAGTACTGCCTTCTCAAGGCAGCGCGGAGCAGGATCAGGAGCGCGCCCTCCGTTGTGCACCTTGGCCGCCCCCGGCTATTCCCTGAACCCGGCCTCGGCTATCGTGGGAACCTGGCAAGCCTCATCCAAATCGAGAGTCAGACGAAATGGCGAAGAACCCTCAGCAGAGAATGCTATTTGGGATGGCACCCGATCCGGAGGAAGCTCCTTGCAAACCGGTCGGGCCGCCATCTCAGGTTGAGGATCTGTCGGCTGCTGCACCGCTGCCTGCGCCCGTTGATACCCCTCCGCCGGAGAGTCTCGAAGGGGCGACCGTCTACGTGATCGACGCGCACAACCTCATCTATCAGCTGTTCCACGCCCTTCCGGAGATGACCGGTCCCAAAGGCGAACCGGTGGGGGCCGTTTTCGGCTTTGCTCGCGACCTGTTCTTCCTTCTGGAGGAGAAGCAGCCGACCTACTGTTTCTGCGCGTTCGACATGCCGGGTCCGACGTTTCGCCACCAGCTCTATGCCGACTACAAGGTGACTCGATCGGCCATGCCCGACGATCTGGTGCCCCAGATCGCCACGATCCGGCGCATGCTGGCCGGATTCCGCATTCCCGCGCTCGGGCTGCCCGGCTACGAGGCCGACGACATCCTGGCCACTGTGGCCAGGATCGCCGAGCAGCGTGGTGGCCAGTGCCGTCTGGTCACTTCCGACAAGGACTGCCGGCAGCTCATCACCGACCGCGTGGCCCTCTACAACATCCGCAAGAACCAGGTTTTCGACGCCGGATCCCTGGAGAAGGAATGGGGCATCCGTCCCGACCAGGTGGTCGATTTCCAGGCGATCACCGGCGACAGCACGGACAACATCCCGGGAATTCCTGGCCTCGGGCCGGGCTTCGCCAAGAAGCTTCTCCAGGAATACGGCTCCCTGGACGCGGCGATTGCCGGCGGTGGCGAAGGTCTCGGCCCCAAGCGGCGCCAGGCCTTCAACGACCATGTCGAGCTGGCCCGCCTCAGTCGCCAGCTCGTCCGGCTCGACCCCGGGGTGCCGGTCCCCATCGACTGGGAAGGAGGACGAGTCCGCGGCGTCGACGGGAAGGTTCTCACGACCCTGTTCCGCCAGCTCAACTTCCGGGCTCTCACCGAGAAGACCGCCGCGCTCCAGCAGGAAGTCGTGGAGCCGGTTTCCAGACGCGAGCCGAGCTACCGCCTTGTCGACTGCCCGGCCGCCCTCGAGACCCTCGCTGCGGAACTGGCCCGGCAGACCTGCATCTCGATCGATACGGAAACCACCCATATCTGGCCTCGCTGGGCCGAGATGGTCGGCTACAGTTTCGCCTGGAAAGAGGACGAGGCCTGGTACGTTCCGGTCCGCGCCCCGGAGGGCGATCCGTGCCTCGACCCGAAGCTTGTTGCCGACACCCTCCGGCCTATCCTCGAGAATCCCTCGATCCAGAAGATCGGGCAGAACCTCAAGTATGACTATATTACCCTCCGCTCGGTCGGCATTCGCCTGGCCGGCATCGCTTTCGACACGATCGTGGCCAGCTACCTGCTCGACGCGGGCAGCCGCAACCACACGCTCGATGAACTGGCGCGCCGCTACCTTCAGCACGAAACGATCAAGATCCACCAGCTCATCGGATCCGGAAAGAACCAGAAGCGGATGGACGAGGTGCCGGTGGCCCAGGTGACCGACTATGCCGCCGAGGATGCCATCGTGCCGCTCTGGCTCAAGCCGATCCTCGAGGCGAAACTCGTCGAGGCGGAACTGGACGAGTTGTTCCGCGGCGTCGAAATGCCGCTGGTGGAGGTGCTGGCCGAACTGGAGTACCTGGGAATCCGTGTCGACATAGCCCGGCTCCGCGAACTGAGCGTCCGGCACGCCGAACGGCTGGTGGCGCTGGAACACGAGATCTACCAGATCGCCGGCCACGAGTTCAACATCGCCTCGCCCAAACAGCTTCAGCAGGTGCTGTTTGAAGAATTGAAGCTCCCGGTCGGCAAGAAGACGACGGGGAGAACGGGGCCCAGCACCGATGCCGAGGTTCTGGAGGAACTGGCCCTGCGGCACGCCCTCCCCGCCCGTATCCTCGACTACCGCCAGGTGGCCAAGCTCAAGGGCACCTATGTGGATGCCTTGCCCGATATGGTCCTGCCGGCAACGGGACGGGTCCATGCCTCCTTCAACCAGGTTGTGGCCGCCACCGGGCGTCTGAGCTCCAGTGATCCGAATCTCCAGAACATACCCGTCCGTTCCGAGGCGGGGCGGGAAATCCGCTCCGCTTTTGTGGCGGGAGAAGCGGGCTGGCTGCTTCTGGCCGCAGATTATTCCCAGATCGAACTGCGGGTCCTCGCCCATTTTTCCAGGGATGAGAACCTCTGCGAGGCCTTTCGCCGCGACGAGGACATCCATGCGCGGGTGGCGGGGCAGGTCTACGGCGTCGAGCTCGACCAGGTCACCCCCGAGATGCGCCGCCAGGCCAAGGCCGTCAATTTCGGGGTGATCTACGGTCAGACCGCCTGGGGGCTGGCCAAGCAGCTCGGGATCGAGAAGGACGCCGCCGCCGAGTTCATTGCCGCCTACTTTGCCGGCTACCCGGGCATCGAGGTCTTTCTCGACCAGGTCCTGCGCCAGTGCCGCGAGAACGGATTTGTGAAGACCATTCTTGGGCGGCGGCGGGCGATTGAGGGCGTGCGACCCAATCCGCCCCGGCAGCGCAACCTGGCCGAGCGGACGGCGGTCAACACGGTGATCCAAGGTTCGGCCGCTGATCTGATCAAGCTGGCCATGCTCGCGGTCCGCCGTCGCCTGATCGAGGAGAAGCGGCAAAGCCGAGTGCTGCTGCAGATCCACGACGAGCTGGTTCTCGAGGTGCCTCCCGGCGAGGTGGACGCGGTTGCCCGTCTGGTTGCCGAGGAGATGTCGGGCGCCTGGCCGATGCTGGTTCCCCTGAAGGTCGACGTCAAGGCCGGAGCCAATTGGGCCGACGCCGAACCGCTGGTCTGGTCTTCTACCACAACCCGTTACAGTTAATGCAGTTGCAGCGATGGGCATGCAGGTCGTAGGGCTCCTGGGCGGTGTTGCCAGCGGCAAGAGTGCCGTTGCGCGGCTGCTGGCGGAAGCGGGCGCCGCCGTGCTCGATGCCGATCGAGCCGGCCATGAGGTGCTGCGGTTGCCGAGCGTGGAAGCAGCGGCCCGAAGTCGTTGGGGTGAAAGTGTTTTTGGCGATGACGGCCGGCTCGACCGCCGGCGTCTTGCGGCGATCGTCTTTGCCCCTCCCCCCGGCGGCCCCCGGGAGCGGCGGGCTCTTGAACAATGGACCCACCCGGAGATTGGAAGGATCCTCCGCCAGCAGGTGGAAAGACTGGCGACCACGTCCTGTCCCGTGGCGGTGCTCGACGCGCCGTTGCTTCTTGAGGCGGGTTGGGATAAGTTGTGTAATACGCTCGTTTTCGTTGACGTGCCCCGCGAGATTCGCCTTGCGCGGGCTCGCCAACGTGGCTGGACCTCCGCGGAGTTCGAGGCTCGGGAAGATGCCCAAATCTCCGTCGAAGCCAAGCGCGCCCGCGCCGATAGCACTATCGAGAACTCGGGCGACCTGGAGGAAACGCGCAGACAAGTCGTGCGGTTGTGGCAATCCCTGACTAACCGGTGATCCACGAGCACGCTGCGTGCGGCCTGCCTTGAACCCATCCCCAATCGTCCATTTCCTTGTCCACGACGGCTTTTCCTTCCACCCACCCGGCCACCTTGTGCCGCACAACCCACCTTCGGGACGTCCGCTCGCCGAACCATCTCATCCGCGCAGGAGCTTTGCCCTCATGGCATCTTCAAAAGACAATCAATCGGGCGCTCGTTCGGCCCGACGCGGGGCCACCAGCAAGAATACTCCCCAAAAGCCCCCTGTGGATCCGATCCAGGAGATCTACGACGAAGAACCCATGTCGATGGCGGAGGAGATCGCCGAAGGGACGGACCGCTACTACGACGTCCGGACAAACGATCGCTACGAGGAGATCAAGCAGTCCGGCGATACCCACATTGCCGAACTCCAGCGGATGTCGATGGCGGAATTGATCGACGAAGCGAAGAAGGAGAACCTCAGCGATTACGCGGGCATGAAGAAGCAGGATCTGATCTTCAAGATCCTCAAGGAACGAGTCAAGCTCAATGGTCTGATGTACGGAGAGGGAACGCTTGAGATCCTGCCCGATGGGTTCGGTTTCCTGCGGAGCCCCGATTACCATTACCTTTCCTGCCCGGACGACATCTACGTCTCCCCCAGCCAGATCCGCCGGTTCGGGCTGCGAACCGGCACCACGGTTTCCGGCCAGATCAGGCCTCCCAAGGAAAACGAACGCTATTTCGCCCTGTTGCGGGTCGAGGCGCTCAACTACGAGGATCCCAAGCTCGTCTCGAGCAAGGTCGCCTTCGACGAACTCACTCCGCTCCATCCCGACGAGCGGATCGTCATGGAGGAACCCACCGGTGATATCAATACCCGGGTGGTCGACATGATCGTGCCCGTCGGGTTCGGCCAGCGCGGGCTGATCGTCAGTCCGCCCCGGGCGGGCAAGACCATCCTCATGCAGAAGATGGCCAAGGCCGCTCTGGCCAACTATCCCAACCTGTATGTCTTCATGCTCCTCATCGACGAACGCCCCGAAGAGGTCACCGACATGGAGCGGCAGGTCAAGGGGCCCAAGTGCGAGGTGATCAGCTCGACGTTCGACGAGCCGGCCTCGCGCCACATCCAGGTCTCCGAAATGGTCCTGGAGAAGGCCAAGCGGATGGTGGAATACGGCTACGACGTGATGATCTTCCTGGATTCGATCACGCGGCTGGCCCGGGCCTGGAACTCGGAATGCCCGAACTCCGGCAAGATCCTGTCCGGCGGTGTCGACGCCAATGCCCTCCAGCGCCCGAAACGCTTCTTCGGTGCCGCGCGCAAGGTGGAGGAGGGGGGATCGCTTACCATCCTGGCCACCGCCCTGATCGACACGGGGAGCCGCATGGATGAGGTGATCTTCGAGGAATTCAAGGGCACGGGCAACCTGGAGATCGTGCTCAGCCGCGCGCTGGTCGACAAACGCATCTGGCCCACCATCGACATCAGCGCCAGCGGCACCCGCCGAGAGGAGATGCTGATGGATCCGGAGGAGTACCGCCGCGTCTGCATTCTCCGCCGCGCCCTGAGCGAGATGAATCCGCCCGAAGCCATGGAGCTCCTCGTCGAACGCCTGCGGAAGACGAAGACGAATGCCGAGTTTCTCATGAGTATGAACCTGAAGTGAGCCACCAGTTGTCATGGTTCAGGGGGCAGACTTCCAGAATGACGCCCTGCCCCTGCCCGCTGACCTGTGCTTGCCGGATGACAAACCCCGAACTCCGATCCTAGACAACCGCCATGCCCACCGTATTCGAAGGAAAGGCCGGCCAGTCCCAGGGCCGTTTTGCGATCATCGTGGCGCGATTCAACCAGACGATCACCTCGCGGCTGGCGGATGGCGCGATCGAGACGCTCAAGAAACACGGCATTGCCGACGACGCCATCGACGTGTACTGGGTCCCCGGGGCCTTCGAGATCCCTACGGTGGCCTCGCGCCTGGCCGACCTCAATGCGTACGACGCCCTGGTTTGCCTGGGGGCCGTGATCAAGGGTGAGACTTCGCACGACGAGCACATCAACCGGGCCGTCAGCCTGACCCTGGCCCAGCTCGGGGTCGAACTGGGGCTGCCGGTCATTTTCGGGGTGCTCACCTGCAATACCCTCGAGCAGGCGATTGCCCGCAGCGGTGGCGAGGCGGGTACTCGCGGCAAGGATCGGCCCGACAGCCGCATCGGAAACAAAGGGGCCGAATGCGCCGAGGCGGCCCTGGAGATGCTCGATCTGCTCCAGGAACTCCCCGAGGTGGAGGAAGCGTAAGGCAGGGCGGCCTTCTCCGCCCGCAGGTGCAGCTCGAGCGACGCGAGATCGAGACGCGTCGCTGTCCATTCAATTGGAAAACGGCAGAGATCGATCGACCCTGCCACTCGTTGGTCCAGCGAAAAGACAACGTCCAGATGGCAAAACGCAGTCACGCCCGTGAAGTCGCCTTTCAGGTGCTCTATCAAGACGACCTCAATCCGCGCAGCAACCCGGCGGCCGCCGACGCTTTCATCAGGGAGCGGATCTTCATCATCGCCATGATCGAGTTCGTGGACTCGCTGCCGGAGAAGCAGCGGCGGGCCCGACCGCAAATCGGTGTCTTGCTCAACCGAGAGGCCGACAACTGGACGCTCGATCAGAGTGCGGGCCCGAACTGCGACACCCTTCATGGAGAAGTCTATGAGCTTCTCCACGACACCGAATATGCCGCCGACTTCCTCTCCCTGCGCGACTCGATCACCGGCCTGGTGGGGTTCAGCCGGTCCCTCGTCGCCGGCACGCGCAAGAACCGCCCGGCCATCGACGCCGCCTTGAATGCAACCGCCGACAACTGGACGCTGGAACGCATGGCGGCCACCGACCGCAATATCCTCCGCCTGGCCGCCTTCGAACTCCTTCATACCGACACGCCTCGTGCCGTCGCCATCGACGAGGCCATCGAGCTGGCAAAACGTTTCGGTTCGGCCCAATCGGCCCAGTTCGTCAACGGCATCCTCGATCGACTCGCACCTCCTGCGTAGAGAAATCCGCCATGGGTCTGTTCGACAAATTCAAGCAGGGCCTCAAAAAGACCACGCAACTGCTGAACACCGACATCCGCGACCTCTTCAAGACCGAGGGGCGCCTGGTCGATGACAAGTTCCTCGACGAACTCTTCGAGAAGCTGATCAAGACCGACATGGGCGTCCATTCCGCCCAGGAGACCGTCGATACGATCCGCACTGGCTTTCGCGGCCGCGTCGTCCACCTGTCGGAGGTCCTCCAGCAGGTCAAGAAGAAGCTCAAGGAGCTGATGGTCCAGCCGGCCGATCCGATCCGCTTTGCCGGAAGCGGGCCCACGGTGATCATGGTCTGCGGCGTCAACGGCTGCGGCAAGACGACTTCGATCGCCAAGCTCACCCGGCTGTTTTCCGATTCGGGCAAGAAGGTGGTGCTCGGCGCGGCCGACACGTTCCGCGCCGCGGCCGTCGAGCAACTCACCGTCTGGGCGCAGCGCCTCGGGGCGGAGATCGTCACCGGTAGCCAGGGTACCGATCCGGCAAGCGTGGCCCACCGCGCCGTGGCCCGGGCGCTCGAGATCGGCGCCGAAGTCTGCATCGTCGACACGGCCGGCCGACTCCAGACTCAGCAGAACCTGATGCAGGAACTGACCAAGATCTGCCGCGTGATCGGAAAGCAGATTCCCGAAGCCCCTCACGAGGTGATCCTCGTGCTCGACGCCACCACCGGCCAGAACGGCATCAGCCAGGCCCAGCATTTCACCGAGGCGGTGCAGTGCACCGGGATCGTCCTGGCCAAGCTCGACGGCACCGCCAAGGGGGGCGTCGTCGTCGCCATCCGCCAGTCTGTGGGCCTGCCGGTCAAGTACGTCGGCGTGGGCGAGCAGGCCGACGACCTGGCCCTCTTCGAGCCCGACGCGTTTGTCGACGCCCTCTTCGACGAAGTCGGCCGCTGACCGGCAATCTCTGGCTGCCGGCACGAACCACTCACCGCCTCCCCCACAACTGGCGGGTGTGACTGACAATTTGTGTGAATCGGGCGAACAGCGCTGCCGATAACGATTGTAACGGTCTTGCCGATTGTACCGCTTCTATGCGTACCCAGAGGGTCGGCCCAACCGTGGTGCCCGGCAGAACACGCCACTTTGCCTTCAGACGGAAGCAGGTTGGAGCGGTTCCGGGCGGTACCGGTAGACTCCGGGGGGGAAGTATGAGATCTTGCCTGGCAATTGCGCTGGCGTGCGCTTCTGGTTTCCTGTTCAGTCCGGCCCTGGCAGCCAGTGATATGCCGCTGTTTGAAGGGCCGCCTCTGCCCGCGAAGGCTCCGACAGCAATCCAACTGAGCGGCTACCGCAAGGCCGACCCATCCCTGCTGTACCACGGCCAGTTGCCTCCCGTTCCTGTCCCGGTCAACGAGCCAAAACAAGACACGTTCTCGGATGAAGTGGGTATGGCCACCGCTTCCGACCTGCCCGCTACCCGTATGCCGACCGAACTGCCGGTGAAGGCGGAAACGCCTGCCAGGTCCAGCGGCATTCAGATCTCGCCCATTCCATCGCCCGAGACGCCTGCACCGCAAACGTTGCCCTCGGCGCCCGCCCCTGCTGCGCGTGAGATTCGGCGCGAGCCTGCAAGGCGTGCGCCTGCCCTGGCACCACCCCTTTCCGAGAAAGGGGAAACCCGGTCACGGGCGCCGCAGCCCAATCTCCCGCCGGTGAAAGACGATCGCACCCATGGCAAAGGCGGGCAGGATCGGAAACCGGCCCTTAACGGAGAAAAACCGCCTTCTCCGGCGCCGCCCGAGTCCCATCGCGCCGCTGCAATTCGCCCGCTGGAGACGGTTGCCGATGAGCCGCCGATCCTCCCTGGCGACCATGCCCCGCACTCCACGGGTTTCCGCATTCCGTGCATCTCCTGTGCGGACCTGAGCCTGCCCGAGCTTGGACAACCTTGCCTGTTCGACGAATTCGGCCTGGAACTCGGCGGTTGGCTGGAGGCCGGATTCAGTGCCGCCAGCACCGCACCGGAAGACCGTTTCAACGGTCCGGTCACATTCAACGACCGCCACGCGGAAGCCCAGATGAACCAGCTCTGGCTCTACCTTGAGCGCAAGCCCAATACCTGGGCCGACGGCCTGGACCTGGGTGGCCGGATCGACGTCATGTATGGCACCGATGCCGAGTTCCTCCAGGCCCGCGACGGCCTGGAGGCCGATTGGCAGCAGTCGGAACGTTTCTACCAGATGGCATTGCCCCAGTTCTATCTCGATGCCACCCGGGCCGGCTGGACGGTGCGGATGGGCAAGTTCTTTACGATCCTCGGCTACGAGAGCCCGGCGGCACCCGAAAACTTCTTCTACTCCCACGCCTACACCATGCAATACGGCGAGCCTTTTACCCACATGGGTATGCTCGTCAGCCGGCGATTCGGCCAGTGGATTCTCAACGCCGGCTTCCATCGCGGCGACGACCAGTTCAACGACACCGACGGTTGGGACGCGCTGAATTTCCTCGGCGGCGTGGGATATGTGGCGCCGGGCGATTGGGCGAGCGTCGAGTACGCGCTGTCGTCCACGGAGAACGGTCCCGGCGTGCTCACCTACACCCACAGCCTGGTCAACACGATTCAAGTCACCGAGAAACTCCGCTACGTCCTGCAAGGCGACTACGGGGAGGTCTGGAACGAGAACCTGCGCGACACGGCGGCCTGGTGGGGGATCAACCAGTACTTCCTCTACACGATCAATCCCTGCTGGGCGGCAGCCGTCCGCGCGGAATGGTTCCGCGACCGCGACGGCGCCCGGGTCTCAGGGCTTCGCGAGGGCAACGAGACGCCCGACGGCCTTGCCGGCAGCTTCTACGAGGTCACCGCCGGCCTGAACTGGCTCCCCCGCACCAATCTCCGCATCCGCCCGGAGATCCGCTGGGACATCTTTGACGGGCGCCCTTCCACGACCAGCCAGGCCTACGATGCAGGCAATTCCAACCACCAGTTCACCTTCGGCTGTGATGTGATCTACCAGTTCTGAGATCTTCTCCCGCCCCCCCCGCCCCCACCTTGACGGCCTCTCCAGTGCGCCGACAATGGACCGGCACGGCGCCGATGCCCGTTTGCACTTGCGCGCTTGTGGTTCCGCTTCGCCAGTCCCCCGAGAGGCCGGTCGTGAAACGCCTGCTGACTGTGGTTGCCTGCACGCTGTCTTTTTCCGCCGCACATGCCGAGGAGGCGACGATCGCCCTGTGGAACGGCCACGAACTGTTCGACACGGCAAGGGTCGAGGAGCGGAGCGATGATCTGCTCCGCTTCGCCCGGGAGGTGAAGCCCGACGTGCTCCTCCTCGACGAGGTCTGCTCGCTGGCGGTGGTCGAGAAGATCCGCCAGGTGATGCAGCTCGACGGCTATCACGTGGCCTGCTCCGATTTCAGCCAGCGCGACGACCTGGAACTGAACTCCTTCGAGGTTGCGATCCTCAGCCGCTTTCCCTTGACGCGCGTCGTCGAGTTCGATCAGTCTCCCGACAACGGCCCCTATACCGACAGCGGGGAGCCCAACGAGATCGCCCTGACCGCCGACCCGCTTCTGAAACTGGGTGTCCAGAACGCGATCGTCAGCCGGGGCTTCCTCTGGGCCCGGATCGACCGGCTCAAACTGACGTTCTGTCTCACCCATCTGAAATCCTCGGCCGACGGCGACGATTCCCGAAATGCCATGAAGCGCGAGTACGTTGCCGGCGCAATGGCCCTGAGCGTGCTCGACGACATGGAGAAGTTTCCCGGACACTCCTGCGTCGTTGCCGGCGACCTCAACGTGGGTGCGACCGACCGGGCGAAGAACGGCGCGGACCTCGACGTCGACACGACCGAGGGAGAAGGCGATCGCTACGACGAGACCCACGCGCTCCTGGGCAAGGGGCTGGTCGAGGGGCTCCAGATGAAGAACCTCTGCATGCATGTGGGCGAGACCTACGACTCCCCCGATTTTCCCGGAACCGGTCCGATCGACAACATCTATGCGGCCGGTCCCCGAGTGCAGGCCTTTTCCGATGCCCAGAAGACCGCCCAGACGTTCGGTTCCGATCATTTTGGCGTGCTCGTCGTCTACGAAATCCCGGAACCGTGAATTGCCGGTCTGCCGCCGATTCCCGGCGGAAGGGCTCTTCCGTGGCTGCCAGGCAGGTTCTGTTCTCCTAGGCAACTCGTTACAATGGCGGGCACCGATCGGTCGATTGGGAGGAGGGCGCGATTTCGTCCACGGAGGTGGCGATGGCCGAAGAATCGAAGCTGCCCGCGAAAATGGTGCCGGAGAAGCTGCCTGTGTCGCAAGTTCTCGATGAAGCCGTGCTGGAGCCGAGCGAGCCGCGGCTGAAGTTGGCGCTCCAGGCCACCGGCGGAGGCGTCTGGGACTGGGACTTCACGACGGGCAAGGCCTGGTGGTCGGACGAAATGTACGACCTGTCGGGCGTTGAGCGGGGCTCGCCGATAGAACTGGAAGTGTCGCTGGCTCGCGTTCACGACGAGGATCGTCAGCTCGTCCACCAGGCCATGAGCAGGGCCATTGCCGAACGTACCGGCTTCCAGACGGAGGTCCGGATCTGCCACCCGGTGCTTGGAGAGCGGTGGGTGGTTTCCGTGGGACGACCGGTGCGCGATCGGGCCGGTCAGGTGACACGACTGGTGGGGATCACGCTGGACGTGACGGCCCGCAGGCATGTCGAGGATGCATTGCGGGCCAGCAACGAGCGGCTGGAACTGCTGGCCGCCGTGGGAGAGTCGCTCCTGCGTGCCGAGGATCCGCAGGTCATCATCGAACAGGTCTGTCGAAAGGTGATGAGCCACCTCGATTGCGAGTTCTTCTTCAATTACATGGTTGCGGTTCCCGGCCGGCGATTGTACCTGACTGCTTCGGCAGGTGTTTCTGCCGAGACTGCGGCCGAAATCCAGAATCTCGATTTTGGCGTCGCGGTCTGCGGTTGTGTTGCACAAGACGGTCGGCGGATTGTTTGCGAGAACATCCAGCACAGCGACGACCCCAGGGCTGATCTCGTCAGGTCCTGGGGGGTGCAGGCATACTGTTGTCATCCCCTGGTGGCCCTGGGCCGCTTGATCGGCACCTTGTCTTTCGGTACGCGGATGCGGCCATCGTTCACGAAAGATGAGATTTCGCTGATGAAATCCGTGGCCGATCTTGTCGCGGTGGCCCTGCAGCGGCTGCAGACAGAGGAGTCCCTGCGCCAGAGCGAGGAGCGCTATCGCACGTTGTTCGAAACGATGACCGAAGGCTTTGCACTGTATGAGATCGTCGCCGACGAACAGGGCAAGGCGACTGATTTCCGCTTGCTCGATGCAAACTCGGCTCACGAACACATTACCCGGATGAAGCGGGCCGATATCCTTGGCAAGTGTATTACGGAGATCATGCCGGTCGACCGATTCCATCTGATCGAAGACTACGCCCAGGTGGTGCTGACCGGCAGGCCGCTTCACAAAGAGATCTACTCACCTCAATCGCAACGCTGGTTCGAGATCGTCGCGTTTCGCAATGACGTGACCCAAGTGGCCGTCGTCTTCTCCGATGTCAGCGAGCGCAAACGGGCCGAAGCGGAACGCGAGCAGCTCATTGCCAGATTGGAGGCGCAGAACGCCGAGTTGGAACGGTTCACGTATACCGTCTCCCACGACCTGAAGAGCCCGCTAATCACGATCAAGGGCTACATCGGCATGCTCGCCGAAGAGCTTGCCGGCACGGCCGTGGGATCCGTGCAGGACGACCTGCTCCGCATCTCCCGGGCCGCCGATACGATGGCGGGACTGCTTGAGGATCTGCTGGAGCTCTCGCGAATCGGCCGCCTGGTCAATCCGCCCGAAGACGTGCATCTGGACGAGCTGGTCCAGGAAACGCTCCGGATCGTCGGCGCACAGATCGAGTCGAAAGGCATCCGGGTCGAAGTCTCCAGGCCTCTTCCCGTCCTTTACGGCGATCGCCTCCGGCTGCTGGAAGTCCTGCAGAACCTGGTCGAGAACGCCGTGAAATACATGGGAGACAATACCCAACCCTGGATCGAGATCGGCGCTCGACGCGATGATTCCCGCACCATCTGCTATGTCCGCGACAACGGCATCGGCATCGATCCTCGGTTCCACGAGAAGATCTTCGGGCTTTTTGAGCAGCTCGATCCCAAGGCGGGCGGCACCGGCATCGGGCTGGCCATCGTCAAGCGGATCATCGAGGTCCACGGCGGGCGCATCTGGGTCGAGTCCGAAGGCGCGGGGCGGGGCTCGACATTCTGCTTCACGGTTCCGGGAAGACCCGTGCCCCAGGAGGGCAAGGAGTCGCCGCCCGCCCTGTGAACGCTGCACTTCAGGCCAGTTCATGCATTGAAGGCATAATTCATCCCGCGCCTGGGGGCGCATTTATAGTGGGAGCGAAAATGTTGGGCCTGATCAGGGGGAGAGCAATTCTCCCACCTCGGCCTGATCCGCATCCATGATATACTGGATTCCGCTGACATCGGCCGCCTCGCGAGTCAGGGCGGCGATGTCGTTGCGCGAGAGATGCTCCAGGGCGAATTTCCGGCTGCCGGCCATGAGCTGGCGGAGGCCTTGGTCCAGGCGTTCGTAATAGGTGTAGAGTCCCAAAGCGCCGGTCGGGATCTTCTCGAATTCCTGGTTTCCAAGTTCCTTCCGCAAGTTGCTGGCAGTGACGAAGATCTCGTCTTTGTGGTTTCCAAAACGCTCGATGTAAACCGGCACCTGTTGTTCATCGATCGTCCGCCCGATGGTTTTGCCGACCATGGCGGCGGCGATGGGCGCCCGGGCCATGCCGACCAGCTTGACGAAGGGTGCGCCGAGGGCGAGTCCTTTGAAGATCTGATCTTCGAACACAAACCCGCCATTGACAGCCAGCGACGGCACGTACTCACCCCGGTCCGCGAGCCGCTTGGCATACTGATACAGGAGCGAATGCAGGTAGACCGGAGGAACGCCCCACTCGTTCATCATCCGCCAGGGGCTCATGCCGGTGCCGCCGCCGGCGCCATCGACCGTCAGCAGGTCGATCCCGTAGCGCGAGGCAAAGACCACGGCCCGGGCAAGATCTGCCGGCCGGTAGGCGCCGGTCTTGAGAAAGACGTACTTCGCCCCGGCCCCACGCAGTTCCCCCACCCGCTGGGCAAAAGATTCCTCGGTGACCATTCCGACCCGCGAATGCCGCTCGAACTCCTTGAACGCTCCCTGCTCGAAGGCATGGATGGTGTCCGGGTCGGTCGGATCGGGAAGCACCAGGTAGCCGCGCTCGTGGAGCATCTGGGCCGTTTTGAGGTCCCTGATTTTCACTTCGCCGCCGATATCCTTGGCGCCCTGCCCCCATTTGCTCCTGGATAGCGTATTCCTGGGCGCCGAGCCGCGCATCCTCGATATTGGCCTGGACGATGATGGCGCCGTAGCCGTCGCGCTGGTGGTCCTGGTAGAGCTTCACCCGGCGCTTCAGGTCGGCCGTATCGACCACGCGACCCTTCTTGATGACTGCCTGGGGGTCCATACCCGCAACGTTCTCGCCGATCGTCAGGCCGGTTCCGGCCAGGGCGGAGCCGATCGCCAGTCCTTCCCAGTTGTTCTTGGCGATGTTGGTCGAACCGATGCCGGAGATGATCCAGGGGCGGCGGAACTTGATGCCGTTGTCGCGGCCGATCTTCACTTCCAGATTGACCGCGGGAAAAATCGCCTTGTCGCTGTCGGCCTCGATGCCGTGGGCGCCCACCGCGGTCCCCATGATATTGAAATGGGAATAGTCGACCGGATACGCCTTTTCGGCCGCTGTCGTGATCACACCGAACGGCTGGGGATAGATGACCTCGTGACCGCGGTAGGCGGACTTGCCGATCTCGCACATGCCGATGCAGCCGTCGACGCAGGTGACGCACATGCCCGAGGCAGGCACGACCGAACCTTCCGTCCGGTTCTTGGTGAGCGTTGCGGCGGACGTATTGACCCGGGAAAACGTGTTGATCATGGGGAGGGGGCTCCTGTGGATTTATTGGCGGTCGCGTATTTCGCAAGCTACACAGGGATCCATGTAGCACATCATGTTCTCGAACTGTTTCTTCTCGACACAAGGGGGAGCGAGGTTGGCACAGCCGCCGCAAATGGCTTTGTCGGGCTCGGCATAGGTGCAGCGGAGCTGGCAGGCGGGGCAGACATAGATGCAGCCGCCGCACTGCCGGCACACATCCGATTTGACGTCAAACGGTGTGCCGATGCTGCGTTTCGAGCCTCGGAAGCGGAAGCCGATGGCCTTGGTCATCATCTGTTCCTCGCACATCCGCACGCACCGGCCGCAGAGGATGCAGTCCTCGTGCTCCTGCCGGAAACGCTGCCGGCGTATGCCGTGGGCCGATGCCAGGTCCTGGATCACTTTCGACTGCGGGCAGGAAGCCAGCAGCAACTCCAGGATCATCTTGCGGGCCCGGAGCACGCGCGACGACGCCGTGTGGACCTTGAGCCCCGGTTCGGCCGGATAGGTACAAGAGGATACCAGCCGGGCTTTGGGGCCCTCGCCGATCTCCACCACGCACAGCCGGCAGGCGCCGTACGGGGACAGCCCCTCGAGATGGCACAGCGTGGGGATGGGAAAGCCCAGGAACGTGGCCGCCTCCAGCAGCGTGCTGCCTTCCTCGACGGAGACTTCCAGCCCGTTGATCTTCAGAGTGATCATTCCGCTCCTCCTCGTGCGGCCGTGCAGAGAGCCGCGTCGTTTTCTCGGCACCGCGTGAATTTCAGATCGCAGCGGAGGCAGCGGCGGGCTTCGGCCGCGGCCTCCTCGGCGGACAGACTCAGTTCGACTTCCGCGAAGGTTCTTCTCCTCGCCTCAGCGGGGATGGCGGGAGGTTCTGCGCGGGGCGTTTCCTCGCGGTCTTCGCCGTCTGCCGCGGCAGGCTCGACGAAGACGTTGGGTAAGCGTACTTCGGGCAATTCCCCAAGCTCCTGGCCGCGGAGATAGCGGTCGATGACCAGCGCGGCCTTCTTCCCGGCCCCGATGGCGTCGGCTACCGTGTTCGGCCCAGTGACCACGTCGCCTCCGGCAAATACCCCCTGGCGACTGGTGCACAGAGTCTTCCGGTCTGCGCGGAGCCGGCCATCCCGATCGAGTTCCAGCCCCATGGATCCGAGGCTGTCGCTGTCGGGACGTTCGCCGATGGCCACGATCAAGGTGTTCAGGGCCATGCGGAATTCGCTGCCCGGCACGGGCACCGGTCTGCGCCGGCCGCTGGCGTCGCGGTCGCTGAGCTTGTTCCGGATACATTCGATGCCGACCAGCCGCCCTGACTGGGCGTGGATCTTGACAGGAGAAACCATGGTCTCCACTTTGATCCCTTCCTTCATCGCCGCTCCGAGGTAGCGGATCTTGACGGGAGAAACCAGGGTTTCGAGTCGAATTCCCTCCTCCAGGGCTGCCTCGACCTCTTCGGCATAGGCCGGCATCTCCTGGTCGGTGCGGCGGTAGAGGAGGCTGACGCTCTCGACGTGTTCCTGGCGGATGGCGACCCGGGCGGCATCCACCGCGGAGTTGCCGCCGCCGATGATGCCTACGTGTCCGCCGGCCAGTTCCTCCCCTCGCAAGTTGAAGGCCTTGAGGAACTGCATCGACGAATAGACCCCCTCCACGTTCTCTCCCTCCAGATCGAGGTGCCAACTCTTGTCGGCCCCGATGGCCAGAAAGATCGCCTGGAAACCGTCGGCAAACAGGCTGTCGACGGTGATGTCGCGCCCCAAGGCGGTGCCGCACTGGACGGTGATGTTGTCGTTCAGCAGCGACGCGATCTCTTTGCGCAATACGTCCCGCGGGAGACGGTAGGCTGGAATGCAACTGGCAAGCATCCCGCCGAGTACCCCCTGGGCCTCGAACAGCGTGACCCGGCAGCCTGGCAGCGAGAGATAATGGGCAGCGGACAATCCGGCAGGGCCGGCGCCCACGACCGCGACCTTGGGGGCGTCTTTTGCCGGTCGCTTCAGTCGCGGCGCCTTGTAGACGGAAGGCTCCACCCGGTCGGTCACGAACCTCTTCAGAGCTCGGATCGCCACCGGCTGGCCACCGCTGGTCCCGAGCTGGCAGCGCTGCTCGCACTTGCGGTCGCACACCCGGGCGCAGATCGACGGGAAGGGGTTCGCCTGGCGGATCAACTGGTAGGATTCTTCGTAACGGCCTTTTTCCAGCAGGGCCACGTAGCGCCAGGCCTCGGTGTCCATGGGGCAGGCGCTCTGGCAGGGAGCGCCGACCAGGTTGGTGCAGACAAAGGCGTCGCACCGCTTGTCCACGACGTGCCGCTCATATTCATGGCGGAAATAGCGCAGGGTGCTCAGCACCGGGTTGGCGGCCGTCTGCCCCAGCCCGCACATGGTCGTGTCCTTCACCGCCAAGGCCAGCTCTTCGAGCAACTCGAGGTGCTCGAGCGTTCCTCGGCCGCTGCAGATGTCGTCGAGGATTTCGTACATCCGCTGGGTGCCTTTGCGGCAGGTGAAGCACTTGCCGCAGGACTCGTCCTTGAGGAAGTTCATGAAGTACTTGGCCACGTCCACCATGCAGGTGTTCTCGTCCATGACGATCATGCCGCCCGAGCCCATGATGGAGCCCGCCGCCGCCAGGCTGTCGTAGTCGATGGGCAGGTCGAACCTGTCGGCGGGGATGCATCCTCCGGACGGTCCGCCCGTCTGCACCGCCTTGATCTTGGCCTTGCCCACCGGGCCGCCGCCGATGTCGTAGACGATTTCCCGGATGGTGATGCCCATGGGCACTTCGACCAGCCCGGTGTTTTTGATCTTGCCGACGAGGCTGAAGATCTTCGTGCCGGAGTTGTTCTTGGTGCCGATCTGGGCAAACTGGCGTGCGCCCTGGCGCAGGATGACCGGGATATTGGCCCAGGTTTCGACGTTGTTGATGGCCGTCGGCAGGCCGTGGATGCCTTTTTCGATCGGGTAGGGCGGCCGCTGGCGAGGTTCCCCCATCTTGCCTTCGATCGAGCGGATCAGCGCGGTTTCCTCCCCGCAGACGAAGGCCCCGGCGCCTTGGACCAGCTTGATGTCGAAGGAGAACCCGGTTCCCAGGACATCGTCCCCCAGCAATCCGAACTCGCGAGCCTGCCGCAGGGCGATCGTCAGGTTCTCAATCGCCAGCGGATACTCATTGCGGACATAGACGATCCCTTCCGTGGCCCCCGTGGCGTAGGCGCCGATGAGCATACCCTCGATGATGCTGTGAGGGTTTCCTTCCAGCACGCTGCGGTCCATGTAAGCGCCGGGATCGCCTTCGTCGGCGTTGCACACCAGGATCTTCCCGCGGCGGCCGGGCTGCCGGGCGAGCATCTCCCATTTCAGGCCGGTGGGGAAACCGCCACCCCCGCGACCGCGAAGCCCCGACTCTTTGACCTCCTGCAGGACCCGTTGCGGACTCCCTGTCGACAACGCCTTGTCCAGAGCCAGGTAGCCGTCGCAAGCCAGGTAATCGTGGATCCGGGTCGGATCGATCTTCTGGCCCATCCCCAGGACGGTGCGCTGCTGGTGTTTGAAAAACGGGATGTCGTCGCGCCGGTGGCAGACGTTTCCGGTCTGGGGGTCGCGGTAGAGCAACTCTTCGGCAAAACTGCCGGAAAGCGAGGCCTCGATGATCCGGGGGACGTGTTCCGGCTTCACCTGCGTGTAAAAGGCCTCTTGCGGCTCGGCGAGAATGAACGGGCCCATCTCGCAGAACCCATGGCAGCCGGTGATCCGCAGCGAGATCCTGTCTGCCAGGCCACTGCGGAGGATGTAGCCTTTGGCGGCGGCTGCGGTGTGGTTGGAGCCGCTCGCCCCGCAGGCGGTCCCGGCGCAAATCGTGATGCGAACCTTTCGCTGGTCGCCGTCGGCCAGCAGCATGCTGCGCAGGGTGCGCAACTCCTCGCAGGAAGATAATTTGGGCATTGTGCTTCCTCGGTATTACTCCGTACAGCAAGGCGCCGGACCGGCGCAGCTCCGGTCAGGTCAAATCCAACAGATGTTTCTCGCAGCCACGGCGCGAGCAGATCCGCAGCATTGCGCCTCCCTCGACGATCAGCGAAACCAGCGGCGCCTCGCACACCGGGCAATCCGATCCGGCGAGGAGTTCCGCATGGCAATAGGGACAGAAGAATCGCGCCACGCCATTGCGGGGAACGTCGCAATCCGTGGACAAGCCTCCGCTGCCATGCAAAGAGGAAAGCCGCAGCCAACCTTGCTGGTGATCCGAGAGGATGCTCACGCGGATGGACGGATGGCCGTCGATCGGACAGGCCGGGTCCATCAGGCTATGGTTGCAGCGGGAGCAACTTGCCCGGATGGGCAGCAGCCGGTCGTCCTTGGCTGCTTCCGTCCGGTCGATTCCTGCCAGGGCCTCGTCGAGCAACGGCCGGACTCTCGATTTCTTCACCTTCGAAGAGTAGCGGCCGTCGATCACGACCACCGGCCCGAGGGCGCACGCTCCCAGGCAGTTGACTGTTTCCAGGGTGAACTTCCCGTCGGCGGTGGTCTCGCCCGCTCCGATGCCGAGCTCCTGCTTAAGCTGCTCCACAACGGCCGGTGCACCGCGCACGTGGCAGGCCGTCCCCAGACAGGCGCAAACCAGGTGCTCTCCCCGCGGTTTGAGGCTGAACGACCGATAGAAGGTGGCAATCCCGTAGATGTCGACCAGGGAGCGCCCCGTTCGCTCGCTCACCAGTCGCAACGCCGCTTCAGGAAGATAGCCGTAGCGAAACTGAATCTCTTCGAGAATGGCGATCAGACTACCGTGGCAGCCGTCGTGCTTCTGCAGGATTGCCAGAACGTCTTTCTCGTCGACAGCAGTCGCGGTCTGACCGTTGTCTCGGTTCGGCGCGGTCTCGATGGATGTCATACTAACAGTACTCCTCGCAATGCCAAACACCCCCTTCGGCCAACCGCAAAACGCAGTGCTTGCGATTCTCGCAGTCGCTGCACAGCCCCCTGAGCGGAGTTCTGTCGGTGGCGGCCTCGCCGCGTGGCTCGGCGGGGTTTTCCCCAAACGCCGGCGGCAGGCCGCGCCCTGCACAGTATTCCTCGCACTCGAAGACGTGCTTGCTCGATGTGCTCCGGTTCATGCACGCGGAACCGTAGGCACACGCCGAGCAGAGGTCATCGTTGTTTCTCGACATGCACGATCCTCCCCCAACCCGTCGACCCAATACCCGCGGCGAACGGCCAAGATCTGGCGTTTCGCGAAAACCGGTGCTGAGCGCGACCATGGGCTGGCCCCTGGCCGCCCCCGCTATAGCAATATCCGTGCCGATCCCCCCCGCCGCGGAGCATTGGGCCCATCAGCTCCATGCTCGGCCTGAAAACCGGGAAAAACCGTGGCCCCAGGCAGTCTCCCGGGTTACACGCAACACGCAAGGAAGGACAGGAGAAGAGTACAGGCTGGGGAAATTTGTACCAGCGGGGAGAAACTACCCGGCCACGCCCCGCTCAGAATTCGGTCTGGTCGTCGACGGCTTTGAGCTTTTCACGCAAAGTCTTCCGGTCGATGTCCAGGATCCGGGCAGCCTTCGTTCTGTTTCCGCCAACGCTGGCCAGCACGGTGCGGATATACTCCACCTCCACTTCGGCCAGCGTGCGCGTCAGATCGGGGCGCGGCGGCGCGGAAAATCGCATCAGGGCCGGCAGGTCGGAGACCTCGATCGTGTCGCCGTCCGCCATCACGATCAGGCTATGAATCACGTTCTCCAGCTCCCGTACGTTCCCCGGCCAATGGTAGCCGCCTGTCAGAATGCGGACCACTTCCTCGCTGAATTTCGGCACCGGCTTGCCCAATCTCTCGGCGAACTTCCGGGCGAAATGATGGATCAACAGGAGGATGTCGCCGCCACGCTGGCGCAGCGCCGGCAGCGACATCTTCACCACATTCAAGCGGAAGTAGAGGTCCTGGCGGAAGAGTCCTGCTGCAGCCAACGTGGGCAGATCTTTGTTGGTCGAGGCCAGGATCCGAACGTCCACTTTTCTGGCCCGGCTCGATCCGACCATGTAGACCTGCTTGTCTTCCAGGACGCGGAGGAGCTTCACCTGCATGTTGAGGCTGGTCTCACTGATTTCATCGAGGAAGATGGTGCCCCCGTCGGCCGCCTGGAAGAATCCGGCGCGGGATTCTGTGGCACCCGTGAAGGCCCCTTTCACGTAGCCGAACAACTCGCTCTCCAGGAGCCCCTCAGGGATGCCTCCGCAATTGACCGGCACGAACGGCGCGGCAGAGCGCCCGCTGCTGTAGTGAATCGCCCTGGCAACGAGCTCCTTGCCCGTGCCGCTTTCCCCCGAGATGAGCACGGTCGCCGACGCCGCGGCAGCCTTCCCGATGGCCTGGAAGACCTTGCGCATCGGCGGCGACTCTCCAATCAGGCCATAGCTGGCCGGCGCCACCCGCTGTGCCGCATGGGCGTCGTGGCGCCGCGCGTGGAGTTTTGCCAACGCCCGCTGCACGGCGGCATACAGCTCTTCATCGGTGAAGGGCTTTGCCAGGTATTCTTCGGCGCCGATCTTGACCGCCGTCACGGCTCCCTCAATTGAAGGATAACCGGTGATCATCATCACCTCGGTATCCTTGAGGTTCTCCCGCACATGCCGCACCAGGTCCAGGCCGCTGGCCCTGGGCATTTTGAAATCGGTGATCACCAGGTCCACGGGCGTGCCCTCCAGGATGCTCAGGGCCTCAGCCACGCCGAAGGCCGTGAGCACGGTGTAACCCTGGGAGTTGAGGTTTCGTTGGAGAACCTCGACCGTATTCGGAACGTCGTCCACGACGAGGATCGTCTCGCGATCAGAGGGGGATTTCATTGCCGCTCCGTTCCTCGTCTTTGTCAACATTCTTCACCGGAAGGCGAATCTCGAACCGGGTGCCCCGCCCCGGCTTGCTGTCCACGCCGATCGTTCCACCATGGGAACTGACGATCCCGTGGACCACGGGGAGGCCCAATCCGGTCCCCTCATGGATATCCTTGGTCGTGAAGAAGGGCGTAAAGATCTTGCTGAGAACCTCCTGGTCCATGCCGGCCCCCGTGTCGTCAACGGTCAGAACCACTTGGCCACCGGCTGCGCGGGTTGCGATCTCGAGCCTGCCCCCTTCCGGCATGGCCTGAATGGCATTGACCACAAGGTTCACCAGAACCTGATTCAACTGGGATGGATCGGCGACGATTTCCGGAAGCTTCGTCGCCAGATGCCGCTCGATGGCAACCCCTTTCCTCCAGCAGCGTGATTCCAGAAAGGAAAGCCCCTCCTCGATCACGGAGTTGAGATTCACCTGCGTTTTCCGCGGCGGCGTCTGACGGGCGAAGAGCATGAGCTTCTTGATGACCTCCCGGGCATGGAGCGATGTCGCCACGATCTTGTCGAGATCCTGAGCAACCTGTGCCGGAACACCGGGCTCTTTGCGCGCAAGCTGAGCGAATGCGAGGATATTGCCCAAAGGTTCGTTCAGCTCGTGTGCCACCCCGGCCGAAAGCTGCCCGATGGTCGCCAGACGATCTGCATGGCGGAGCTGCTCCTGCAAACGCTCCCGGTCTTCGGCGGCTTCTCGCCGTTCGACCAGCAAGGCGATCTGGCGGGCCACGGTGCCGATCAGGCTGCGCTCCTCCTTCAAAAAGGGCCCCTCATCAAGTTCCGGCATCTGACGGGTGTAGCCCACCTCGATCGCGCCCCGCCGCTGGTCCTTGATAACCAGGTCGACGGACTGCCTGTGGACGCACTCGTCAAAGTCTGCCGTCATGAAGACGCGGCCGTCAAAAACAAGTCGCGCCACCGTGATTTCGGGATACTGCCAGGCAGCCGGCAGGATCTCCACGACACCCTGGAAAATCTCCCCCAGATGAACGCCGGGGCGCTCCGCGAGTTGGGAGAGACTGTAGAGACACGTCAGCTCCTTGATCCTCTCGCGCAGCGAGGCGTGTGCAAACTGGCTGACCAGCGCCAACCCGGCGGTCTGGGCGACGTTCTCATAACCCTCGATGTCGGACTCCCGAAACCAGTCTTTCCTCTTGCTTCTTAGCTGTAATAACCCGATCGTTTCCTCGGCGGCAGCCAACGGAATGATGGCCAGCGACAAGTAACCTCCGGCGCCGCGCAAGAGTTGTCCTGCCGCACTGCTTTCAAGCTCCCCAAGCGGCGGCGCTGCATGCTTCGTATTCCCAGTCCAGAAGCTGCCTCCCTTCGTGAGAGACGACGGCGGAAACTGCTTCTCGATCAGCATGCGGCAGAGTTCGTCGAGCCAATTCTCCTCTCGCATGCATGCGAGCAGTGCGTTGTCATCCGGCCGTTTGCGGCGTGTGACCTCAAGGCTGACAGGTTGCAGGGGGTGCTGTGCGGCTTCGCAACGAAAGCACTGATCTTTCCTTCTTACGCGCAGCTCGACCGAGTCACATTCGGAGAAGTCCAACAACAGCCTGGCGATTTGTCGCAAGAAGTCGATTCGGGAGGTGCCACTGCTGACGTGGCGCAGGATCGCTTGCGACAAGGCGCGATAATCCCTCGAGCGCCGGCTGGCCGGCGGCTGTGCGGTCCTGGCTCGTGTCTGGTTCTTGCCCATCCCACAACCACTCTGAACGGAAATCAGCGGTCGCCTGCCTCATCTCTCCTCGCATGCCCGCAATCGACCATTATAAACGACCGCGAGCGAATAGTCAGGGACCATGCAGTTTGTGCTGGCGTCGTAGTAATAACGGCAGCGATTCGTTGTCATTCGTTGTGATGAATGGGTGTGTTGCGGCGAAAGGTGATGGGGCTAGTCCGGCGGGAGTGGTGGCCGTGTCTCCAAAAACGCGTGAGGCCGCTCAAGCCGCGTTGACCGTTTCGTACATAGCGACGATGTTTTCAGTCGGGGTGACGGGCTGGAGGTTGTGGCAGGGGGCGCAGATCCAGCGAGCGCCGGCGTAGATTTCGAGGCTCTCGCGAACTTCACGAACGACGTCGTCGACGGTTCCGAAGGCGAGCGTCTGCTGGTTGTCGATCGAGCCGTGGAAGATGATGCGGTCGCCAAAGTCGGCCACGAGCCGCTCCCGCTCCATGCCGGCGCAACGCCACTGGATGGGGTTGAGGATCTCGATTCCGACCCGATCAATCAGGTCGGGCAGGAACATTCTCGCGGCGCCGTCGGTGTGATACATCACATGGATGCCGAAAGACCGGGCCAGCTCGGCCATCTTCACCTGGTTGGGCAGCAGGAAGCGGCGATACATGGCCAGGCTCATGAGCGGTCCGGTCTGGGCCCCCAGGTCCTCGGCGACCCAGGTGGTGTCGATCCGGCCGCGACCCGCCTCGAAGATCCGCCGGTGGTGTTCCCAGTGGAAGTCGAAGATATGGCCGAGGGCGGCGTCGGCGATTTCCGGGCGGAGAATCAGGTCTTCGAAGGCCCGCTGGAGCCCGCGCATGTAGCCGTAGAGCAGAAACGGTTCGTAACAGGCGGCGTGGATGGGGTATTGGCCGTCGTCGGCCTGGCAGGCTTCGGCCACGGGCGCGTAGTCAAAATCGTCAGGCGAGGGCCACGCGTGGGCGTGGACGTCGGCAACCGTCTCGGCACTGGCCAGCGGCTGCACACAAGGCTCGCTGTACGCCCCGCCCTCATACTCCACCCGCCGGTAGCCAATCCCCCACATATCCCGCCCAGCGGCCGAATCCTCCAATTTCCACCGCGGCCGGATCTCCAATCGCCGGTCAATCGAGAGCTTCTTCCAGAGGGCCATCTCATCGGGGCACTCGAGGTCTCGCAGCACACGTTCTGTGACCTCGGGAGTCGCCTGGTAGTCGGTCGGAATCCGGTCCGGTGTGCGGTGGTCGAACAGGGCTTGCCAGCGTTGGCGGGGGGGCATGGAAGGACTCCTTGAATCGGCGGAACCAACGTGCATGCGGCGCGGGGGATGGTCGAGCCACGGAGGCTATTTCCAGAACTGCCACCACTGTTTTGTTAGTTTGCCGTGACATCGTCGACACAGTAGCAGAGGTCTTCCCTCGACGCTTACGACGACACCCTTATTGAACTTGTTGCCGCAGAGCGAACATCTCGATAAATCCTCACCCCCTGACGTGACAAGCTGACCTCCAACCATGTGCCCCCCGGAACGCAGATGTTCGATGTACTGCAATTCCTGTTTTGCGTTGACGTTCTCGGGTTCGTAGCGGAGGGACTCCCGAAAAGCAGTGTCCGCTTCGGCAAGTTCACCCATCTCGATCAACACGAATCCTGTCCCTCTCAGTGCGAGCGCCTTGTCGCAGACGCTCACGTGCGGGCCAACGTCTCCAACGCTCGCATAGGCTTCAAGTGCTTCAGTATATTTGCCCTGCCGCGAATAGGCCTGACCCAATTCGCAGCGGAGCTTCGGATTGGATGATTCCAAACACAAGCCCTGCTGAAGAAACCGAACCGCCTCTTCGAACATTCCACGGTGGACGTTCAGGAATCCAAGGTAGTAGAATGCGCGGGGATACACGCTCGGCACCCAGACGCAATCCTCGGCTCCTCCATTCTCCTGTATCCAGTTCACACGATGCAGAAACTCCGCCTGATCCCAAAGCTTGATGTGGAGCTTTCCGTCTTGGCGGAAACTGTAGACGTAGTTCTTTGGCGCGTTTTGGCTTATCGCGAGAAGTAGTTCTTCGGCTTCGCCAAGTTCGTCCTTCGTGAGGAATTCGATTGCCTGGTTCAGCTTGACCAGGTCTTGTTGCTCAACGGAGCCCTGTTCCGAGGATTCTACCATATTGCCACTTTCCATTCACGCGCGAGTTAAAAAGTCACGACGACGAGACGTCCCAAGTGCCCTGTAAATACCGAGGCAAGTTAGCCCGAAACTCGCACCGGCTTGCCACCCTCGGCAATCGACCGATCGATCGCCAGGCACAGCTCGTGCGAATGGAAGGCGTCGGCTACGTTGCCGTGCAGGTCTCGATCTTCGAGGATGCTCTTAACAAGGTGTTGCATCTGGGCGTCGAAGGGGTGGTGATCGACGTCGCCCGAGTCGGGCA
>CAZLWV010000035.1:52275-60485 GCA_964563135.1 uncultured Planctomycetaceae bacterium | reverse complement strand
GCTCCGGCTGCCGCCCCGGCTGCAACCGAACCGGCCCCGGCCGCTCCCGCTGCCGCTGATCCCTTTGGCGCTCCCGCCGCTGCTCCTGCAGAGCCCGCCGCGGCAGAACCGGCCGCCCCGGCTGCCGCCGATCCCTTTGCTGCTCCGGTGGCCCCGGCAGAAGAAGCGTCAACGCCGCCGGATCCCTTCGCTGCTCCTGCCCAATAGGCTGGTCAAGAGCGGTTGACCGAGAGAAGATAGGGCGATCGGCATCTCATCCTGGCAAACGGGCGGGATGCCGGTCGCCTTATGTGCTTTCTTGGCTACTGACCTGCTGGCGGCACATCCCGCAAACGACTGAGCTCTGACGATGGGCGACCTGAAAAGTGCCAAGCTGATCTACCTGAAGGGCTTTCTCTTCCTGCTGATCGGCTTGAGTGCGTCCTTGCTCCTGCTGGCAGAGGCTCCGCGTCTCCGAGTCGCAGTGCTCCTTCTGTTGGCTGTCTGGGGGTTCTCCCGGGCCTACTACTTCGCCTTTTACGTCATCCAGCACTACGTCGACGATACCTACAAATTCGCCGGTCTCTGGTCGTTCGTGCGGTATTTGCTCCGCCGCCGGCAATAGTGCCGCAGTCGAAAGGAAGCTCTCCAACGAGGGAATTCCGTGTTTTGGAGTCCCACGGCCGACGCATTTCAGCACGAGTCCTGGCCTGATCGAAAGCACGAGTCGCCGATGGACCGCCCCGTGCTCACTCCTCGCGCTGCCGGTTCGCTGCCTGATTGCGCCAAACCGTGAGCCAATGCGGTTGCTTGAGCGTATTGGCGAACAGGGGGCCGGGGCCCACAGCGAAGTCCAGATCCCCATCGCCGTCAAAATCGGCCATTTCCAGGGTGGCGTAGTATGGGGAGCCGGTCTCCAGCGTGTGGCGGACAAACACGCCCGGCTCCGTCTGTTCCAGGCATAGAATCGAGACCGGCGGTTCGGCAACAACTTCCGGAGGCTTGACCGGAGTGGGAAACCAGGCAACCGTGAGGATGTCCAGATCGCCGTCCAGGTCGATATCGCCTGCAAGTGCGCGGTAGGCCCCGGGCATGTCGGCCAACCGATGATAGGCGAACGTGAGCCCGCCGCGATTTTCCAGCCACTGGATGCCGTGCGACGGCTCGAGATACCAGTTGTCCCAGGCGTCGCCGTTGGTATAGAGAACATCCATGTCTCCGTCCTGATCCAGATCGACCAACTGGATGCCGCTGGATCCGAACGTCAGATCAGGCCCCGCCCAGAGGTTGTGGAGCTGAAACCGCCCATCTTCAGGGCCGTCCCCGGAACTTCTGACACTGCCGGTGACCTCCGCGCGCGGAACGCCTCCTTGGCGGTTGTGGGACAGGCCCGTGAGATTGATGAACAGGTCCACTGCCTCGGCTTCCTGGCTGACCAGGGCGACGAAATCCGCATAGCCGTCGCCATTGAAGTCGTGGACCGGCACGTGGATCGTTCCTGGCCGTGAGTCGATGGTCTCCGGCTCGAAGCGAGGACTCTCGCCGTCTGGGGCTTCATTTCGCAGCAGCAGGATCTTGCCGGTGCGGTAATGACCGAATTCGGCCACGATCAGGTCGAGGTCGCCATCGGCATCAAAATCCGCGGGCTGCGCATCGGCCACCCGGCCCAGCCCCGAAACCAGGACGATCTCTTCCATCGGGCCTGCCGATTGCTGGCGGCGCAGCCACACAACCCGGCCCCGATCGTGATCCGCGGGACGGAAACTGCCCAGATCAGCCACCACCAGATCCGTCAATCCATCTTCGTCAAGATCGCAGGGTTCGATGTGGCATGGGTTGCCCAGCCGGGCCAGCACCCTGGGCTGCGGCCTCGGTTCGCCAAGATCGGCCGCGGCGACGTAGCCAAATCGCATGTCGCACACCAGCAGGAGCGGGGACCTGTCCGGATCCAACTTTGCCCAGCGGAGATGGGCGATCTCCGGGCGGGCATCGGCACCGGCGTCCAACGGCAACTCCTCCTGGGAAAAAGTTGCTGCCAGCTCCCCGGCTGCTTCCACGGTCGGCGGAAACACCAGACGCTGCGGCGCGCGCGCCCGGTAGTAGGCGACCGTCCACTCCATAGGTGGCGGATCGAGGTCGTTGCGCCCCGAACGGGCGTAGAACTCATAACCGCGCTGTACCTCGCGGTGCCAGCGGTCGCGAGGAAAGGCATCAGCGGCGGGCAGAGCATGGCAATCGCTGCAGAAGGCCACGATTCTCGCCTCCGCCTTGCCGTCAAGCGTCGTACTCGCCCAATCGCCGCCAGCCAGATCGACGTCCTCGTGTCTGCTGGAGCCTCTCGTCACGACGGAGTGGGCAACCAGCCCAATTCCGGTGCAGATGACGATTCCGGAAATCGCCACAATCAGCGGGCGAAGCCACCGCTTCCTTGGCCAGTCGTTCATCGGTTTCCTCATTTCGGCCGGCGGCCCTGCCGCCCTCGCCACCGAAGGCGAAAATCGTGCACTTTTCAAAAATACTCGCGACCAGCGGGAGCGGACCAGCGGCAACCGAGCGGCAGTTCGTACCGGCCGGCGGCCCTGCCACCCTCGCCACCGAAGGCGAGAATCGTGCACTTCTCAAAAACACTCGCGACCAGCGGGAGCGGACCAGTGGCAACCGAGCGGCAGCTCGTACCGGCCGGCGGCCCTGCCGCCCTCACCGCCGAAGGCGAGAACCGTGCACTTCTCAAAAATACTCGCGACCAGCGGGAGCGGACCAGCGGCAACCGAGCGGCAGCTCGTATCGGCCGGCGGCCCTGCCGCCTATCATCGTAGTGGCTGCCCCGTAGACTGCAAGCGCTCTGGCCCCCGGGTCCCGGTTCCGCCCCTCTGATCCGGAGGGTTACCTTGGAGCCGCGGCGAAGCTATGATAGTTTCTTGGCACGGGCCGCCCGGAAGAAGGGAGACGTGTGGAAGGGAACGCCATGTCGCAACCAGATGCCGATTCGAGCGCCAGTCCGCTGCCTCGGCGTTGGTCCAAACGCCGGAGCATCCTTCTGGGCGCGATGCTCCTGGCGACCGCGGGTCTGGCTGTCTTTGGCCAGGGGTGCCTGGCCTGGCAGACCCGGCAGATGGCCGCACGGCGGCTCGACGCAGGCGCCCTCAGTGCGGCGGAATGGTGGCTGGCCTGGTCGGCATGGTTTGATCCTTCCGACGGGAGGATTGATCTCATGCGAGCATCCTGTCTGCGCCAGCAGTACGAGGAGAAACTCTGGAACGAAGCCGTCCTGTCGGCCGAGCGCCATGGCGCTCCCGCCGACTCGATCCAGCAGGAGCGACAGTTGGGACGCATCCAGGCAGGCACTCTCGACGAGACAAGAGACGAACTGAGCGCGCTGGTCGAGGCGGGCGTTTCACCCGACAGCGTCTGTACCGCCTTCGTGCACGGCTACCTTGCCCGCAAGGACGCGAGGCGGGCCGGCATGGTGCTTGCAGCCTGGAGCAAGGAACGTCCGGATTCAGCCCAGCTTGCGTTCATGCAGGGCGTTTACTGGCAATGGCTGGCCGACGCCGCGGGCGATCTGCCGCGACAGGTGGAGTGCTTCGGCCGTGCCGAGGAGTACTTCAAGGCCGCCGTGGCCCTGGAGCCCCGCCACGAACCGGCCAGCAAAGCGCTGGCCGACCTGCTCGAAGATCAGGATCGGCTGGAGGAAGCCCGCGCAGCGTATGCTGCGTTGTTGGCGCAGGCTCCCGCACGCGAATCGGCAAGACTGGGTCTTGCGCGAGTGCTGCGCGGCTTGGGGGGGCTCGAAAAGGCGCGAGCAGTTCTGGAGCCGCTCGGTCCCCGTCTCGAATCGTCTCCGGCTGCTGCCGCAGAAATGGGGCAAATCGAGCTTGAGTCGGGCAACTACGAAGCCGCGCAGAAATGGCTCGGACTGGCCGATCCCGAGACCACCGCCGACGCCGACACGTTGCGCGCCGCGGCCACCACCTTTGCGGTTGATGACAATACCATCGGTGCCGATCGTCTTCTTGGGCGACTGGACCGCGAGAACGCCCTTTGGGCCAGAACCAGCGAGTTGCTAACCCGGTTGTCTACCGGCCCACAAGACCCAAAGGCGGAGGAAGAACTGCGCCGTCTGACTTCCGGCAGCCCCGCACCGGCCGCGGCAGAGCCCGCGGGCGGAAACGGCTCCGCCACAGCGCCTTCCACGCTGTACCTGGAGAAGTGCAGCGGGTGCCATGGTGTCGTTGGCGACGGCAACGGACGCGGGGCAAGGCATCTCTCCCCTCCCACGCGCAGCTTTCGAACCGAGCGTTTTCGGCTCGCCAGTACAGTCAACGCCATCCCCACCCCGGAGGATATTGCCTCCGCCATCCGGCGCGGTATGCCCGGAACCTCGATGCGGGCGTACGACGAGTTGAGCGACGACCAGCGGCTGCAGCTTGCACGAGAAGTGCTTGGGCGGCGCCGCGAAGGGATACGGGATCAGGTAATCCGCATGCTTCGCGAACAAGACGACCAGATCGATGAAGCGGAAATCGGCCAAATCGTCGACTCCTGCACGACTGCCGGACAGGTTGTTCCCCTCCCCAGGTTCGGTACGGCCGATTCCGCGACGATCGCACGGGGCAAAGAAACCTACCTTGCCCTCGGGTGTGATAAATGCCATGCCGATGACGGCACGGGAGTATGGGATATGCCCCTTTTCGATGAACAAGGACGCCCGACGCCGCCGCGCGATCTCGCTCGCGATCCTCTCAAAGGCGGCGACGACCCGGAGTCGATCTATCTGCGGGTCGTCGTCGGCATGCCGGGAACACCCCATCCTGCCGCCACGAATGTCACCGAGCAACAGCTCATTGATTTGGTCCACTTCTGCCGCTCGCTCTTCCGCGAACCCAAACGGGTGTTGACCAACCGCGAGCGGGCAATTGAGGCGCGACGGCACGCGTCCTGGGCGCTGGATCGCCTCTCTCAGTTCGACTCCAGCAAATCGCGGCAAGGCCTGCCGGACCGGTAACTCTGCAATTGCCGCTGAAGTCCTTCGGCCAGAACCTTGTCTTCAGGAATCACCAGCCCGAGGGCCTTGGTGGCGGTGTCGATTGCCTCAGGAAATTTTCCCATTTCGGCATACCCCGCTGCCAGAGTGCTCAGCACCACCGGGTTCGAATACCCGGTAACCCGGCAGGCTCGTTCAGCAAGCTGCACAGCCCGGGCACCGTCTCGTACTCGGTCTTCGGGACAGATGGCAAGCATCCACGCCAGATCGTTCACCGGCCGGAGATTGTTTGGATCCGCTGCTGCCGCCTTTTCGAACTGTGCCACCGCAGCAGCATAGTTGCGTTGCGAGGAGTAGACCTTGGCCAGGACGAGATGAGCGTCCACGAATTGCGGTTCGAGCTCAACCGCTTTCTGAAGGTGTTCGAGGGCCACGTCGATCATCTGCCGCTCCAGCAGGACGCCGGCCAGCTCGAAATGGGCCACCGGATTGTCCTCCTGAATGTTCATCGCGTAGAAGAAGTGGGCTGTTGCCTCCTCGAGGTGCCCCTGCTTCTGGAGAATCTTCGCCAGATTGGCATGCGCGTCGGCGTAGCCGGGATCCAGCTCGACGGCCTTCTTGAAGTGCTGTATGGCCTCGTCGAGCATTCCCTGCCGCGACAAGGCAACCCCCACGCTCCCGTAGGCGTGGGCCCGGTTGGGATTGGCCTGGAGCACTCGCTTCAGCCGAGCCATGGCCTGGTCGAGCTTGCCCTGATCGATGAGGACCACCGCCGCGTTGACGTGCCCCTGCCAATAGTCCGGCTGGAGTTCGATCGCCTTCTCGAGCTCGACCAGCGCCTCGTCAAGCTTGCCCTGCCGGGCTAGTTGAACACCCAACATGCCATGGTTGAGGTGCTCGAGCGCTTTCATCTGAATGCTGACCAGCTCTTCATAGGGGCGGTTGACGAACTCCGGGATGTTGACGGCCCGGTTGGCCGCGGTCGAGTTCGGGATGAGAACCGGCGGGCTGTCGTTGCCTTCCTCGTCGATGTGCGTCAGGAACATCTGCGTGTAAGGCGTGTTGACCTTCGAGGAGAAGACCATCCAGCGACCGTTGGGCGAGAAGCTGTGCCACGAATTCATCAACCGCGTATTGCAGCGCATCTTCCGCGCGGTCCCGCCCGTCGCGGGCACGATCCAGAGGGTACTGTCGGGACGCATGAGCTGCCCGTTGCGGCACTGGACGAAGACGATCCATTTTCCATCCGGCGAGATCTTGGGGAAGTTGTTGCTCATCCCGTTGCCCGACGCGCCGGCTATCGGCTCGGGGCGGCCTCCTTTTCCGCCGGCGAAGGGCATGCGGTACAGGTCGTACTGGATCGGCGTCTCGGCCGGATCGTTGGCCCGTTCCGGCAGCACTGCTTGTTTCGAATATGCGTCCTTGGCTTCCGCACGGGCAAACACGAGGTACTCGCTGTCCGGGCTCCAGACGGGATCGCAGTGCACAAACCTCGCATCGTCGGCACCGGGCAGGGCCTTGATCTCGCCGCTCGAACGACTGTAGTATCCCAGAATCCCGCGGGTGGGATAAAACACCTGGAGGAACTTGTAGTCCAGGAAGTTGGTGACAAACACCTCCTCGTTCAGCGTTGTGGCCACAAACTGCCCATCGGGCGAGACCCGCGACAGGAAGCCGATTGTCTTGTGGCCCGGGGGCTTGTCCGCGTACGAATTCCAACTGATCACATCCCGATTCCCGATCGCCATTTCCCGGCTGATCGGAGCGAGCACGTACGAGCCCTTGTCGCCGTCGGGCCCGTCAAGGTCCATTCCCAGCGTTTTGCCGTCGCTGGAGAAGGAATGACAGTTCGTGCATGTGGGAACGTTGTTGAACAGGAGCCGGCTTTCGGGCCGGCCCACATCGCGCAGCCGCCAGCCGATCAGTCCCACCGCATTCTCGCCGAGCGGCGCGATCACACCCTTCTGGGTCACCGCTGGAGCCAGCGGCACGTCGCGATAGAAGATCGGCGCCCCGACCGGATCTTCGCTGGTGGTGATCGAGATCTCGCCTCGAGAAACCACCTGCTGCGGAGCGGAACTCCGCATCCCGAGAATTGTGATGCGGGCCCGCGCCGCCGCCGACCGTTGCTGGATCGTCTCCCAGAGCTCGCGATCGGGGGTCCAACTCCGTGCCGACGCCTGGTACGGCGTCGGCTGGTAGATCTCGTTGTTCTTGGAGATGCACTCCGGATCGATCTTGCCCGCCGGCGGCGGGCTGCCTGCCGAAAGAGCGGAAACGCGCTCTTCTCGGCCGTTCCAGGTCACGTCGATCAGCCACGTGTCGGCCTCGCTGATCGGCTCGTGCCACAGAAAGGTGGGGGGAACGATTTCCGGAGGGAAGATCGTCTCGTCGAGGGGGTAGTCGATCGTCAATGAGGCAGGGCTGCTTCCGCTCTGGTCCGAATCGAGGACTGCCTGGGCTATTTCCACTAGTTCCGGCCGGGCCGCGGAGTGAACCTCCCCGTCCGCCTGACGCACAACCCATGCCTCGGCATCTCCAAGGAGGCGATGGGAGCGCTTTGCCGGCGGGGCCGCTGGATCGAGTGCCACCCCAGGAGGTTCGGCGGTCTGCCGCGATGCTGGAGGCTGGACCGGTTCTTTCGCCGAGAGAACGGGGCTGCCCACCTGGGAAACGGCATCACCAGCGGCCTTCCGGGAGCGATCTTCCCGATTCCGCCAGACGTGCTGGGCTGTGGCCGCGACAACCAGAAGCACCACAACAGACATCCAGCCAAACGCCCTGCGCAAGGTTCTTTCCTCCCATCGAGCTTCTTATTGACGCCTACATGGTCAAGACGTGAGGCCCCTACCGGGAGCCCGGCTTTCTGCGGCCTTCCACTGCTGGGCCGCGATCATTCTCAATGCAGGCACCGATAGAACGGGTCCCCGCCCTTCCCTGCCGCTACCGAGGCAACCCCAAGGTGTGAGAAACCTCCTTGGCGGTTCTGGGGCAGGCCCTTGGAACCGGGACCATCCTATTATAGAGCAGGCTTGCCGACAGGGCGACGGAACGAGCCGCAGAATGGCAGAATCGACAGAAATGGCCCCGAGGTGACCGGCACCCCGGGGCCAGGCAGAAATCAATCGGAATCAGTTTGCCGCAGCTTTTCTCGGGCTTTGTCAGAAGTCGTACCCTGCTGCGAACAGGCGGCGCACAGACTGCCCAGGTTCCTACGGCTTCAACTCGAAGTCGACCTTGCCGCCGC
>CAZLWV010000035.1:18367-52175 GCA_964563135.1 uncultured Planctomycetaceae bacterium | reverse complement strand
AGCCCAGCACCGGATAATCCCACGCGTTGATGCCCGGCGCAATATCGATGCCCGTGAACACCCAGCCGCGGATTCCCCAGGCCGGGCACTCACCGTCGACTACGGAATGAACCGTCTCGTTAATCGCCACCGTGTTGCTGGTCCCATCGGTGATGTCGGCGATGCTTGAACTGCTGTTGGTGCTGAACATGTACTTGTAGCGCCGGTCGGTGAGATTCGGCCACCAGTTGAAGCTCCAGGTCGTTCTGTAAGCCGAAAAATCGTAGTTGGTCTTGATTGCACGCTCGGTTGAAGTACCCAAGGTGTACCAATCGCCGATGAGTCTGACCCTGATCTCCCCCGAATCTGATGGGCACTGGAATATCGCAGGACGCTGCGTCACCACCGGCGCATTGACAGTGGGATCCCCGGCCAGCGTTCGGGCGGTGTTTCTCCGGTGATTGCAGGCGGCCTGGCGGAAGTCGTAAGCATCGTAGAGGGCCGACTGCTCGTAGAACGGCGCCAGCGACACCCAGGAGTTGTGATTCAGCACCCTGGGACCTTCCGCCCAGTCATTGGCGCTTCCCGATCCCGCAGCGTCGTTCGCCCAACCGCGGCCGTAGCCAACCGCCGGGAAAACCTTGAACGCGTCGTGATAATTGTGCAGGGCCAACCCGAGTTGTTTCAGGTTGTTGCTGCACTGGCTCCGCCGTGCCGCCTCGCGGGCCGCCTGAACGGCAGGAAGCAGCAGGGCAATCAGGATACCGATGATGGCAATCACCACCAATAGTTCCACAAGAGTGAAACCAACCCGTTTGAGAACACTCATAACACCGTCCCTCCAAAACAAGAAAGAAACAGAAAGAAGAAACTCCATCCACACTAAATTGCACACGTGCCAAACGATGGCCCGTATCCCCCCAAATGAACCATCACAATGCTTATATCATTCGAAAGGCGTCCATGCAACGGCTTTTGCGCGGCAAGTACAAAAACTCCCAAAATACCCGCACGGCGCCAGGCCGGCAACCGATCCGACTGAGCGCCCGGCAGCCCGGAGCCGCACCCGCCGGTCGCGAGTCTTTGGCGAGAAACTCGGCAATCTTTGAGGTCCGTTGTGCACAGGGGATTCTTGCCGCGGCAGACGCCCTGTTTTCCCACTCGGCTTCCCGCCGGGCAGGTAGATGTGCCAGCACTTCCTGTGCCAGTCGGGTGGTTTCGGTCTCCTCAGGGTCAACAGATGACGACTCCCGCGACGCTCCACGCGCATACCCCGTGTTTTTCCTCAAAACATTATGCAGAAAGACGTTACAGACGCCGGCCGGTTCCGGACGAATGGGCCATCTGGCTGAGAACCTGATAGCGATCCCACCAACCTTGCCCAGTGAGTTCCAGCGTTGGCATACGAGCAGGTGCCACGAAGAGAGGCCGACCCTGCGCGTTCATGCGGCACCTGGCGGCGGTTCGGACCGCAGCCATCACGTGGCGAGGACGGGCCACGGAGTTCCGCACGGCCCATGACCGCGACAACCGAACAGAAGCAGATGAAGGGGAAGCTACGGATGGAGTCCGGAGTTGGGCCGTTTTCGGGAGGTCCCACATTGACACCCTCTCTTCCGCCAGTGATAACGATTTCATGCACAAGCTCATCATCAGCATGACGGTGGGTGCCGCCGCCTCCCTTCTGCTCGCCACAGTTATTCTCGGCTGCTCGAAGCCGCGGCAAGGGGCCGGCACCTCCTCCGCAACCGATCATCCCCCGAGCCTCACCGGGGCTCCAACCGACTCCGGATCGGCGAGTCTGAAGATCCTCTACCCCCTCGACGAGGCCCTTTTTCCGCCCGACATCGTCGCCCCCACATTCGACTGGCAGGATCGCTCTGCCGGGGTGGAGATGTGGCGGATTGTGTTTCGATTCGCCGATGGCGGCGCGGACATGGAGTTTCGCAGCGACCAGGCGCAATGGACAGTCCCCGATGAGGCCTGGGCAACGATCCAGTCGCGATCTCGAGACTCGCAGACCCGCGTCACGATATCAGGCACAAGCGGCCCTGACACCGAGACGGCCCTCTCGCAGGCCTCCGTTTCCTTCAGCACCTCGCCCGAAGAGGTCGGGGCTCCCTTGTTCTTTCGCGAGGTCAACCTTCCATTCCTCACGGCCGTGAAGGACCCCGCGGCCTACATCCGCTGGCGATTCGGGCCGATCTCCTCCAAATCGCCCCCTCCGATCGTGCTGGAGAAGCTCCCGGTGTGCGGCAATTGCCATTCCTTCTCGGCCGATGGTTCCACACTGGCCTTGGAGGTCGATTCGGGAAACGACAAAGGATCGTACGCCATCGCCCCTATCGAGAAGCAGATCCAGCTCAACCAGGAGAAGCTGATTACCTGGAGCGAGTATCGCCGGGAAGAACAGGAACTCACCTTCGGGCTGCTCTGCCAGGTCTCGCCAGACGGGAGGCACGTGGTGGGGACAGTCAAAGACCGGGCCCTGGCGGTCTATCGACCGGACCTGATGTTCTCCCAACTCTTCTTCCTGGTCAAAGGAATCCTGGCAATCTACGATCGCCAGGCCAAGTCGTTTTACTCCTTGCCGGGGGCGGATGACCGGAAGTTCGTTCAGACCAATGCTACCTGGAGTCCGAATGGAAAGTCGATCGTGTTCGCGCGGAGCGAGGCCTACGATCCGCAAGGGCTGGAAGGCGTCCGGTCGGTGGTAGTCCCGCCGGAAGCCGCCGAGGTCTTCGTCAAGGGCCAGAAGCCGTTCCGTTACGACCTCTATCGCATCCCCTTCAACGACGGCAAGGGAGGGACGCCGCTGCCGATCGAGGGCGCATCGAATAACGGCATGAGCAACTACTTTCCCAAGTTCTCACCCGACGGGAAGTGGATCGTGTTCTGCCGGGCCAGGAATTTCATGCTGCTCCAGCCCGACAGCGAACTCTACATCGTACCGGCCGAAGGTGGCGAAGCCCGCCGTCTGCGCTGCAACACCACCCGTATGAACTCCTGGCACAGTTGGTCGCCCAACGGCAAGTGGCTCGTGTTCTCCTCCAAGATGTTCTCTCCCTACACGCAACTGTTTCTGACGCACATCGACGAAAACGGCGAAAGCAGCGTTCCCGTCGTCCTCTCCCGCTTCACCGAACACCAGCGGGCGGCCAATATCCCAGAGTTCGTCAACGCGGCGCCTGACGCGATTCAGAAGATAAGCGAAGCGTTTCTCGACGACCTCCACTACTACCGCGCTGGGTTCGCCTACATCGAGCAGAATGACCCGGCAGGCGCAGTCCCGTTCTTTCAAAAATCGCTTGAGCTCAATCCGAACAACACGCTGTCGCGGCTGGATCTGGCCGACGCACTCTTTGACCTCGGAAAGATCCCGGAATCCAAGGCCCACCTCGTCAAGCTCCTGGAGATCGAGCCCGACCACGCGCTGGCGCACTTCCAACTGGCGGCCATCCTCCGCGACGAAGACAAACTCGACGAGGCCGCCGAGCACTTTCGCCAGGCGGTGAGAGGAGAACCGAACCTCCACGCGGCCCAGGCGGGGCTGGCCACGGCCCTCCTGCAGACGGGGCATCCGGAGGAAGCGGCCGAGCATTTCGCAGCGGCCATGCGGTTAGAACCGCAGAAGGGACTGACCAACTGTTACTGCGCGGAAATGATGTACCGCAAGGGAGATCTGACGGAGGCCGCGGTTTACTACCGGCGCGCCCTGGAGCAGAATCCCGAGCATGTTGCGGCGATGCTGAACCTGGCATCGATCCTCGCCACCGGTGACCAGCCCGGACTGCTCAACGTCGATGAAGCCCTGGCCCTCGCCACCAAGGCCTGCGAGGTGACGCGATATCAGGACCCGGCCGTGTTGAAGAGCCTTGCCGGAGTGTATGCAGCGGCCGGACGGTTCGGCGACGCGGCCAGCATCGCCAGACGCGCGATGGAGCTTGCCCTTGCGTCGGGAAATCAGAATCTGGCCAATCGAATCCATGAACTGTTCATGGTCTATGAGCGACACCGTGCTGAACAACGACCATGAGAAGACCATCTTCGAGCCCAGATCGCTCTCCCGCCCTGCGCCGGCCGGACAATCGCAATATGCCTCGGGAGGATCGGCCAGCATGAGAAGGATATCGACCCTGGCGGCATGGCTGCTTGTCCTGGCAGGCTGTACGGACTCGCACCGAGAGGCGGAGCCAGCCTCGGCCCCACCGCCGCCAGGCCGTTCGCTGCCGGCGGTCGATGCGGACAGATCGGCACCCGCCGAGCTGAGGATCGTCTGCCCGCTTGACGAGTCCCTCTTCCCCCCCGATATGGCCGCCCCGACCTTTCGTTGGGACGACTCCCGTGCCGCTTCCGACACGTGGCGGATCGTCTTTCGGTTCTCGGACGGCGAGGCCCCCCTCGAATTCCGCAGCCCGGCAACCGAATGGACCGTGCCGGACGACGGTTGGCAGGTGATCAAGCAGCGTTCGCGCGAGGGTGAAGCGACCGTCACGGTCAGTGGCGTCCGCCAATCCGCCCCGCAGGTGATCATGTCGCAGGGCTCCGTCCGCATCCGTACGTCGAACGACGAAGTCGGAGCACCCTTGTTCTTCCGCGAGGTGAATCTGCCCTTCATTACCGCCGTGAAGAATCCGGCCGCGTATATCCGCTGGCGATTCGGTCCCATTTCCTCGAAGGAGCCACCGCCGATCGTGCTCGACAAGCTGCCGGTGTGCGGCAACTGCCATTCGTTCTCGGCTGACGGCTCGGTTCTCGGCATGGACGTGGATTACGCCAACGACAAGGGGTCCTACGCCATGGCTTCGGTGGCCAAGGAAATGGCCCTGACCGAAGACGAGATCATCACTTGGAGCGACTACCGGCGCGAGGACGGAGACCCCACCTTCGGGCTCCTGTCCCAGGTGTCGCCCGACGGACGCTATGTGGTGGGCACGGTGAAAGACCGCTCGGTTTTCGTTGCGACCGACGATCTGGCATTCAGCCAGTTGTTCTTCCCGTTCAAGGGTATCCTGGCCGTCTACGACCGCCAGACGAGGAAGTTCGCTCCCTTGCCCGGAGCGGACGATCCGCAATTCGTCCAGAGCAACCCGAATTGGAGCCCTGACGGCAAATCCATCGTCTTCGCTCGCAGCAAGGCCTACGAACTGAAGAAACTCCTGAGCAAGGACAAGGTCCTCCTTTCCTCGGATGAATGCGAGGAGTTCCTCAAGAATGGCAAGACATTCCGCTTCGACTTGTACCGGATTCCGTTCAACGAAGGCCGGGGCGGACCGGCCGAACCGATCGATGGCGCTTCCCGGAACGGGATGAGCAACTACTTCGGCCGGTTCTCGCCCGACGGCAAGTGGATCGTCTTCTGCAAGGCCAACAGTTTCATGCTGCTCCAACCCGATAGCGAACTCTACATCATACCCTCCCAAGGAGGCGAGGCCCGCCGTCTGCGCTGCAACACGACCCGCATGAACTCCTGGCACAGTTGGTCGCCCAACGGCCGATGGCTCGTGTTTTCTTCGAAGATGTACTCTCTCTACACCCAACTGTTCCTCACCCATATCGACGAGAACGGCGAAAGCAGCGTTCCCGTGGTTCTCTCCCGTTTCACCGAGGCGCAGCGAGCGGCCAACATCCCCGAGTTCGTCAATGTGGCACCCGACGGCATTCGCAGCATCAGCGCTGCATTCCTGGATGATCACAGCTACTTTCGGGCCGCCGAAGAGTTCTTTCGCCAGGCGGACCCGCTTGGGGCCTTGCCTCTCTACGAGAAGGCCGTTGAGGTCAATCCAAAACACGTCGGATCCCGATTCAGGCTTGCCACGATCTTGATGGACCTGGCTAGATTCGGAGAGGCGAAAGCTCACCTGGAGAAGATCCTCGAGCACGAACCGCGGCACTCGGGTGCCCACCATCATCTCGCCGTGCTTGCCAGCCGCGAAGGCAAGCCGCAGGAGGCCGCTGCCCACTGCCGCCAGGCACTCGAGATCGACCCCGATTTCTTCACGGCCCACATGACTCTTGCCCTGATCCTCGCCGGCACGGGCGATTTTGGAGAAGCCGAGACGCATCTGGCCGAGGCGGTCCGCCTGACGCCCGCCGATCCGCACGCCAACTACTACTACGGATACGTCCTCCACCGCCAGGGAAAACTGCAGGAGGCGGCCAAGTATTACGCGAGTTCCGTGGAACTCGATTCGGAGTCGGTTCCGTCGCTTCTGGCATTGGCGGTCATTCGCTGCATGCCCCAGCTTGCCGACTTCTACAATCCCCAGGAGGCGATCCCGCTGGCCGAGAAGGCGTGCAGGATGACGGATCGCAAGGTCCCCGATGTCCTGAAGATCCTGGCCTCGGTCTATTCTGCCGCCGGACGAAACCGCGATGCTCTCGCCACCGCCACGGAAGCCCTCCAGACCGCCCGAGCCCAGGGCGACGAGTCGCTCGCCAGGCAGATCGAAAAAGACCTCGCTGTTTTCCAGCAGGCGGCCAGGGCCGAGAAGACGAGCGGCCAGAAGGATTGAACTCCGAGCGGGCCTTGATCTCCGTCGCCACCGGGCATCACTCGACGAGAATCTGTTTCGCCGGCCATGCACAATCGCAATGCGCTGCCTCCTGACCTTAAGGGCGCGGCGAGCCCGATCAGGCGTCAGTCCACCGCTGTGTGCCCCAACCGGTGTTCCTTGCGGCAGCGGTTCCAGATCGCCAGTTCCCACGGGAAGGCCACCAGGGCGACCACCGCCAGGTAAGCCGCGGCGGCCCCGGCCGGACCATACGTCTTGCCGAACCACCATACCCCCAGTCCGATGAGGATGCTGGTGGTGGTACTCATCGCCAGGAGCAACTCACGCTTGTGGGCCCGGATGTAGAACGCCTGGCACTGGGGGAAGTGGTAGATCACAACCGCCAGCAGGAACAGGCCGGCCGTGAGCGGGTCGAGCAGTCGAGAGGCAAGTGGCGACTCGAAGCAGGCCAGCAGCCAGAAACCGATCCAGGCAGCCACCGCGCCGAGCGTCACGATCACCTGCGAAATCCAAGTCACGCGAGAGAACACCCGATCAAGTTCACGGAAATCTCCCTGGGCCAGCAGGCGTCCGAACAGAGGCGCCCGCGACTGCACCCACGCCAGCGCCCCAAGCTGAAGCATGACCAGCAGTTGCCAACTCATCCCCATCCGCCCGGCCACGCTTGCACCGTGATAGTGGAACATGACCGGCGTGAAGAGAAACGTTGCGAAATAGGAAAACACCCCCGTCACGGCCAGTCGCCACTGCATGGGCCAGAGTTCTTCTCGCCATTGGAGCAGCGGGCCCTCGGGCCGGTGGAAGAAGGGTGCGAAGAAACGCCGGTAACGGATCAGCAGGAGCACCAGGTCAACCGCCAGCCGAGCGCCCGTAGCCGCCACCGCGGCCCAGAGCCCCCCGCCGCAGATCATGGTTGTCCAAACGGCCAGGTTGGTGGCCACCGCCTGCACAAAACGATAACGGTTGACGACGATTATCTGCCCGCATCCTTCCAGCACGGCGGTGAACGGAAGCGTCCACAGAAGCCCGCCGGAAAGGACGACGAGAACTGCCCACGGCGCACGCCAGGAGAGCCCGGCGGTGTATTTCTGGGCCAGAAAATACGCTCCGCCGGTGCCGACGACCACAACAAACAGGGCCGCGGCGGCAGCATACCAGCAGAACAGCAGCCGGCCCAGGCTGATCAGCCGCGACAGTGCCGCCCGGTCCCCCTCGATTCGACCGCGCGCACTCAGCCTGAGGTGGGCCCACTCGTGGCTACTGACGTTGATCACCACGATGTTCAGCCCCAATTCGAAGAATGTCTGCAAAGCCATCAGGCTGGCGAATGTGTAGTAGTAGCCCTGCAACTCCGGGCTGAACAGCAGGCCGATGAGCACAACGCTGACCGCGCCGGCAAACAATTGCCAGATCCGCAGGCAGAGGGCGTAGAAGACGGCACGGTCGACTTCCAGGCGATTGACCAACCGCCGCAGCGGTCCCCGTCGGGCTGTTTCACTCACGGAAGTTCTGGTCCTGGGTCTCAAGGGGCCGGTCAATCGCCTCGTGGCATTCGCAGCCTGCGTTGCCGGTCTGTCGATGGGGTAGTCTGTGCCAGTGGGATACGTCTTCTACGAGCCGGGTACCGCGCAATCGTATCCCACCAACACGGCATTGTATCAGGCGGACGCGGGACGGTAGAAGGCCAGACGGATCGCCCGCGCCAGCCGCGGCAGACGCCGCAGGTTTCTGGCGAAGAATCCGCGGCGGGGCGTTTCCTGGCGATCGTCGCCAAGAAAATCGTTCCAGACGACCAGTCGCCGGTAGGCTCGCTCCCAGCGGTGAACGTGATCGGCGGGAAAACGATCGCAGAACTCGGGCGATCGCATGAGTGCCGCCGCCCGGGCGATCATGTCGAGCTGCTTCCTGGGCTGAGTCATGGCCGAGTGGCTGAAACTGCCGACCGACTTGCGGAAACGCACGACCTCCCGGGGGATGTGGCAGGCACCGTACTTCAGCCCGATCGCCCGAACGGCAAACGTATCGCTCCAGGACCCCAGGTCGGGACGGTAACAGCCCGTTTCACGGAACGCGTCGGCCCGGTATATCGTACCCGAGCACGGGGAATGGGAGGCGATTTCCGCCTCCAGATACTCCCGGAGAAACCGCTCGGGATCGGCATAGAGCGGCCTCTGCCAGCGGCGCACCTCAACCAGACTGGTGTGGCGTCCGTCTTCCAGAACGATTCCCACCTGACCGAAGATCAGGCCGGCTTGCGGATAACGCTCCGCCAGATCCATGGCCGCCTGGAAGAAACCCGGAAGGCGAATGTCGTCGGCCGCGGCCGCGAAGATGTAATCCCCTCGGGCCTCTTCAAACAGCCGGTTGTGGGCAGCGAGCACCCCGCGATTCTGCTCGTGGCGGAGGATGCGGATCAGGGAAAATCGTTTCCCGTACTCCTCGAGGATCTCCAGGCTGTTGTCGGTCGACCCATCGTCGAGAATGAGGAACTCATCCGGGGGGCGCGACTGCGAGACGATGCCCTCGATCGCCTCGGGGAGATAACGAGCGTGGTTGTAGTTCGGCAGGATCACCGACAGAATCGGCGCACTCATGGCGATTCTCGCTTCTGGCAGCCGAGCGCGACCAGGTAGTGACGCATGGGAGGAAAGCCCGTGTGGACAACCTCATCGTTCATGCCGAAGGAGAATACATACTGGAAATACTTGTGAAAAAGGGCCATCAACCGGTCGTGATCATACAGGTTGACGTGGCCGATCCGGCTCGGCTGGGAAGCGTAGGCCGAAGCGGTCTCGTTCGGCGTCCCAAGAATACAGATCCCTTTCGGCTTCAGGCTCGAGACGACGGTATTCATGAAACGGTCTTCGAGCGACGGCTCGATATGCTCGATCACGTCGAGCGAAACAACGGCGTCAAACTGCCCCATGGATCGGCCCAGGAAGTCCTCGCAGCGGAAATCGATGCCCAGATGCGAGGCGAGCGTCCGCCGGGCATGGTCGATCGACTGCGCATCGAAGTCCACGGCCGTTATCCGATGCCCCCCCTCGGCCAACAACACAGTCCCCAACCCTTCCGCGCAGCCGAGTTCGAGGATCTCCAGAGGGCCCTTGTCGGCGAGCAATTTGGCGGCGAATTTGTACCGAGCCAGCGTGAACAGCAGATGCCGAGGCTGATGCATCGCCTGGTAGGCAAAGTAGGGCCCGAGTTCCAGCACGGTGGGATCGAGGGCTTCACGTGCCCGATTCCAGAGCGCCCTCGCGTCGGCCGAACGGCTGTCATCGGTCGGCGGAGAAACGGAGTCCCGGCGGTTTGGAGTATCGGGGTCTGTCACGTCTGACTTCCTTTCCGTCGGGGCCTGTTCACTCGAAGTAGATGAAGGCGTGGTCGCCCGTGTAGCCGGCCCGGGCGAAGAGCCACTCCCATTCCTTGGTCGAAAGGAAGGCCCGGCAAGTAAGCTGCCAATAGAGCAGGTTCATTTTCTCCCGCTCGTTGCGGTACGACTCGACGGTGATGTACTTCGCGCCCCGTCCCACTCGTTCGATTTCCTGGATTGCCGCCCAGAGGTCATAGTTGTAGAGGTTGTGGAGTGCGTTGAGCGAGTAGACCAGATCGAACGAGTCGTCCGGCCAGGGGAGTCTGGCCGCAGTCCCGTGCGTCAGGAAGGGGCGGACTTCCTCCTTGGCGTGTTCGAGGGCGTACTGGGAAATATCCAGGCCGGCCACCTGTGCCTTGGGAAGAACCCGGGTGAATTCATAGAGCAGAAAGGCCTTGCCGCAGCCCACGTCAAGGATCCTGGCATCCTCGGGCAGATCGTAATGCCTGGCCATGGCCTCTGCGACCGCATGCCAGCGTCCGTCGTATCGATAGCCCCCGTAGCCCAGATGCCGCTCGCCGTCCCAGTAGTCCTCACCCCACTGGATCGCCTTTTCGGCGCACTGGGCCTTGTCGTGCGAGGTGACACGCCCCAGGTAATCGCGGGCAGTGGATTTGTGCAGGCTCGTGATGAATTCGATGTAACTCATGGCTTGTGCCGGTAATCGAGCGGTTGTTGGAGAATTTCGGTCCAGTAGTCCTTGACCCACTGAACCACTTCATCGATCCCCTCGGCAAATCCGATCCGCGGAGCCCACCCGAGCTCCTGGCGGGCGCGGCGGGAATCGATCACGTAGGCAGCGTCCTGCCCCGGCCGTTCATCCACGATCGTGACCACCTCTTCAAGCGTCTTGCCAAAACGTTCGGCGATCGTCGCAACCACCCGGCGCACGGCAATCCCTTCGTCGGGCGACAGGTGATAGATCTTGCCGGGTTGACCCTGCTGGAGGATGGCGAGTTCCCCTCGCGAAATGTCGCGCACATGGATGTACGACTTGACGGCCGCCCCGCCACCGTGAAGCGGGATCTTCTGCCCCTGACGGATATAGATTGCCGACCGGGGTATGATCTTGAAAAGCTGCTGTCGGGCCCCGTAAACGTTTGTGGCGCGAACCGTCAGCAAGGGAAATCCGAACTGGCTGTGGAATGTCGACAGCAAGAGGTCGGCCGCCGCCTTCGAGGCCGCGTAGGGTGTGCTGGGATGGAACGGCGCCTCCTCCGTGACGTGCCCTTCGCACGTCCCGTAGACCTCGGGCGAAGACACATGAAGATAGCGCTCGAGGTAATCCCGACGCCGCAGGTGATTCACCAGAAGCGAGAGCGCAACCGTGTTCGTCCGGAACCAGTGCTCTGGATGCTCCCAGCTCGGAGCGACCTCGCTCTGGGCCGCGAAATTCACGATCCACTCGGGACGTTCCCGATCGAGCAGCTCCAGAATCTCCGGCATCTGCCGGTTCATGTCAAGCTGGTAATACCGGTAGGCCTCGAGGTTCTCTCGCGTGCGATAGCGGAGGAACAGGGCGGATCGTTCCGGAGACCGGCTCACACCGATGACCCGATTGCGCGGATCGTCCAGCAGCAGGTCGACAAGATCCTGCCCGGAAAAAGCATTGGCGCCGAGAACGAAGATCTTGCGAGAACTGGTCATTGCACTGAGTCAGAAAGGGATTTGGGAGGCCGCACGAAGTCCGCATGCCGCTAGCCTGTCAGAACACTCTGCCGCAGCCGCCGGGCCTTGTCGAGTTGGTCCGCAAGTCGCCCCGCAGACGGCGGCTTCGCAGCGCTGAACCGGCGACGGGCACTGTCGATTGGCACGAAATCGTTCAAAACGATCGCACACCATTTTAGCACATAGACCGGCAAAAGGCATTCGACTCTCTTTGCAAGCCGCTCTTGACCTGTGTCCGGACACAGCAGCCCCTCCATAAAGCGACGCATCATGGATCGGGGGGCCGGCACCTCCACCTGGCAGAAGAAATCACAGACCAGCTTGGCCGGATCGTCCCAGCCCGCGTACTCGAAATCGTGAAAAAAGAGACGTGTTGATCCGGCAAGGATGGCGTTATGGAATCCGAAGTCCGAGGGAGACAACACGCGTTCCGCCGGATCGTCAGGCGACATCCGTCCCTGCCGCAGACGCCCACGAACCTCCTCCCAGCACGGTTCGAGTTCTTCGTGCACGAAAGCAATGGCGTCGGCGTGAGCACCCGATTCGGCGGGAATTGAGCGCAGACGGGCAATACGGCGATCGACACAGGCCAGATGATCGCCCATTGAGAAACAGCCCTCCGACGCGATGGGCATCTGCTGGGCCTCAGGAAGGACCTGGAGTCGGAAGATCTCGCGGCAGAATTTGGCGGCACGGTCGATGCAGGATGCATCGATCTCCGCGGCGGTCAGAGTCCGCCCGGCAATGAACCGGTAGAGGGCCAGTCCTTCCGCCTCGGATGCGGCCAGGAGCTCGGGGATACTGCGAACGCCGTTTCGCCACAGAAAGCCCGAAAACCCGGTTTCCGTCCCGAACCGATCTCGCGGATCCTCTGCGTGCCTGAAGTACTGCTTCAGAATATACGACTCACCGCGCGTGTCGACACGAAAAACGCCGTTGTTGCCACCCCCGGTAAGACGCGTGATCGCAGGTTCCATGGGACAATCGATGCCGGCTCTTCCCAGCAGATCCCTGGTGCCTGCCAGAAGCCGCATTGCAGAGTCGTGTTCATTCGCCGGGCCGGTCATCCTTCCTCCTTCGGGAAGAAGTGACCTTGCAGGTCGCGCCAGCTTGTGAACCGCAGCAGTCCGGCAACGGCGGAGTACCGATCGGCCGGATCGAAGAGAACACGGCTGACGCCTCCGGGAAAACGGTCCTCCAGCAGGAACTCCGGCAGGTCGTCGACGAAGTGAGTGCAGCCCGTCGATGCAATACGTGCGAGTTTTGCGACCTTGGTCTCTTCCAGGAATACCTGGTTCTCCGTGAGCCCCGCCACCGAACCACCCACGAACTGATGGGACTGCAGCCAGCCGCGAGCGGCCTGGTGAAGGTCGAACTCCGGTCCCCGGTAGGGTTGCCGCGTTCGGTGGCTGATAATGCAGATCGGCTGATCACGCCGCTGGCATTCCGCAAAAAACTCCAGCGATCCCGGAAACGCACCTGCCTCGTTGATTCGGCTGCCGTAGGCAATCCCCTGCAGTTGCGTCCAATCCTCCTCGCGACCCTGGCTGCGAAGGTAGTCACGCACCGAACTCTTGTTGGTATCCAATTCGCGAGGAATCCATCCCCGTTCGGCGGCAAGCCGATGGAAGAGACGGTCGTAACAGACGATCGTGTTGTCCAGGTCGACGCCGATCAGCATAGGGTCCTCCGATAGAACCGATCAGAAAACGGCCGTTCCTCTGCATCTCTGCCCGTCGGAGACGTGTCATCGCGGCCGTCTCTCACTTTCCCGCATCAATCATTGGCCGGGCAACGCGGCAGGTCTCCAGGGCCGCCAGCGCCTCGTTGACCTGCGAAAGCCCGAATGGTTCGCTTCGCAGCGGGCCGATGTCAAGGCGTCCCGCCTCGATCAGCCGGCAGTAGCGAGGGAAGTCCCGGTCCGGATCGTTGTCCCCTCCCCAGGTTCCCAGAAGCCGCTTGCCCTGGTTCAGCTCGCGAGGATCGAGGGCCATGGTCTGTCCGTGATGAGCGTTGCCGGCCACAACTGCCCGTCCTCCCTGGCTGCGCACAGCAGCCAGGGCCTGAATCATCACATCCGGCCGCCCGCTCGCCTCAACGGCCACATCGACGCCGCCATGGCAGATCTCTCGAATCGCCTCCACCGAGTCCTGCCGGCGGGCGTTGATGGCGTGGGTGGCCCCGATCTTCGTTGCACAATCCAGGCGTTCTTCGCTCAGGTCGACGGCGATCACCGGGCATGCGCCCGCCAGAACGGCGCCCGCCACGGCGCACAGGCCGATTCCGCCGGTGCCGAAGACAGCCACGCTCTCGCCCGCCCGCACGGCCGCCGTGTTGAGCACCGAGCCGACTCCCGTAGGAACCGCACAACCCAGCAGTGCCGCATCCTGGAGATCGAAACCGGGAGGCAGAACCGTTACGCGGTTCTCGCTCGCCACTGTGTGACGAGCGAAGGTCGTCACGCCGCCCGCATTCACCTTGCGATTGCCCCAGCCATAGACGCAACCGGGCACGTTCGCCCCGGAACCCTTGATCCAAGAAAGAGCCACATGATCGCCCGGCTTGCACTTGGTCACCCCCGTGCCCACTCCCAGCACCACTCCGCTCCCCTCATGCCCCAGGCAATGAGGCACATAGGGATCGTCCCCCCGATATCCCTGACACTCCAGGAGCTGGGTGTGGCAGACTCCGGTGAAGGCCACCTCGACCAGCACCTGCCCCGGCCTGAGTTCCGGGATCTCCAGTTCGGCGAGAACAAGCGGCCTGCCGAGTTGTTCCAGAACGGCGGCGGTGGTCTTCATGTTCGCAATGTCCCTTCGTCCGTCTGGCAGTACAAGTGGATCCGCTTGACAATCGACTCGGCATCCAGGCCAAGGCTTCGACGCGCGTCGGCCTGGCTGGCCACGCGGTGGAGAAATGTGTCGGGCGTGCCGATTCGCAGCAGCTTGGCGCCCGCAATCCCTCGATCCGCAAGCCACTCGGCCACGGCGGCGCCCAATCCGCCAACAAGGCTGTGCTCCTCCAGGGTAACGACCAGACGCATGCGCGCGAAGCAGTCAGCCAGCAGCGCTTCATCGAGCGGCTTGACCGTGTGAAAGCTGACCAGCCGCACGCTGCGTCCTTCGGCTTCCAGACGCCCCGCAGCCTCCACGGCCGCGGGCAGCAGATTGCCCGTCGAAAGAATCGCGATCTCGCTGCCCTCACGAAGCGTAAGCCCTCGGCCGATTTCGAGATCGGGCATTCGCGTATGGATCACCGGTTCGCCTTTCTTGCCGAGCCGCAGGTAAACCGGCCGGTTCTGGGCAAGGGCCTGTGCCAGGGCGGCGCGGACCTCCCACGCATCGCCCGGGCAGACGACCTTCATGTGCGGCAGCGCGCGGAGCAAGGCAATGTCTTCGCACGAGTGATGCGTCGTTCCCAACCCGGCATAGGAAAGACCTCCCCCGACCCCGACAATCGTCACGGGCGCTTCATGGTAGCACACGTCGACACGGATCTGTTCGAGACAGCGGGTCGTCACAAAGGGCACGATCGTGTAGACCACAGGCCGCAGCCCGCAAAGGGCCATCCCCGCCGCCACACTCATCATGTTCGCCTCGGCCACGCCGCAGTTGTAGAAACGGTCCGGATGCTTGTCGCGGAAGCGGTCAAACATGCGGTTGCCGATATCGCCCATGAGCAGCACGATCCGGTCGTCGGATTCGGCAAGATGTTCGAGCTCTTGAACGAAGGCGTTTCTCATGGCGATCGGCGGTCCTGTCCATCAGTTGGAAGCGGATTGCCCGGGCACAACCTGCTCCGCATCCAGCAGCGCCGACTCGATGCGCAGTTCGCGGAGTGCCGCGGCCACCTCTTCGCGGGTCGGGATACGGTAGTGCCAGTTGTTGTCGTCTTCCATGAATGAGATCCCCCGCCCTTTGATCGTGCTGGCCACGATGCACTTGGGGCGTTCGGGGATGCCCGCTTCGGGGGCCATCTCGGCGAGCAGGGCCGCCAGGTCGTGCCCGTCGACTTCGGCCACCTTCCAGCCGAAGGCGGCCCACTTCTCAACCAGCGGCGAGATCGCCAGAACCTCCTCGCTCCGGCCGGTGGCCTGCCAGCGATTGAAGTCCACCACGACCAGCAGTTTTCCCAGCCGCTGGGCGGAGGCAAACATGGCCGCTTCCCACACGGACCCTTCATTGCACTCGCCGTCGCTCAGGATCGCGCACACGCGGTAGTCCCGTTTCTGGATCCGCCCGGCCAACGCCATTCCCGCCCCCAGCGACAACCCGTGGCCAAGCGAGCCTGTGGCCGCTTCGACCCCGGGCACGCAGCGAGGTCCCATATGCTCGGTCAGGGGGCTTCCCGTCCGGGCATAACAGGCCAGTTCCTGCCGTGGCAAGAACCCTCTTTCCGCCAGCGCCGCGTACAGGGCACTCGACGCGTGCCCCTTGCTGAGAATGATCCGATCGCGGTCCGGCGAGTCGGCCGTCTCCGGATCCACGCGAAAACCGCCCCAGTAGGCCGCCACAAGAATGTCGATGCACGACAGCGCCGACCCAAGATGCGGTGCCCCCGAGCGATGCGACATCTCCACGACCATGCCGCGCAGTCGACGAGCGGTCGCTTCGAGCGTCTCGATCGGCGTCTGGATTGGCATGGCCATGATCGGCCTACTTCAGCCCGCGGGCCTGCATGGTCTTGATGTTGAAATAGCGCGGATCGGTCATCGAATCGGGTATCAGCCCCGCGTCGAAGGCGCTGACCAGGTCGCGGACCGCGTCGGCAATGGAGTGCCTTGCGGTGAAACCGATTTCATCGCGGATCTTGTCGGAACAGATCCGGTACGAACGCAGATCGTCGGTCGGTTCGTGCAGGATGTCCACTCCGTCGCCTCCCACCGTGTCGCGCACAATCTGGGCGATCTGGTCGACCGTGTGGTTCTCATAGCCCGCATTCCAGATCCTGCCCGCCACCTGCTTGGCAGGACGGGAAAGAAGATCGATGTACAGATCGGTGATGTCCTCGATGTGGATGTTGGGGCGATACTGGGAACCGCCGAACACGCGGATTCGGCCGTTGTTGTAGGCGTGGTTGGTGAGGATGTTGACCGTCAGGTCGAGACGCAAACGCGGCGAGTAGCCGCAAACGGTCGCCGGTCGGATGATCACCGTGGTGAACTCGCTGGACTGGTACTCGAGGAGTTCCTGCTCGCAGATCGCTTTGTACCTGGAATAGTCGGTGAGCGGTTCGAGTGACAGCGTCTCGTCGACGCGATCCTCCTCCTTCACGCCATAGACGCTCGAAGACGATGCAAACAGGAACCGCTCCACTCCGGCGGCTCTGCTGGCTTCCACCAGGGGCCGGAAAGCATCGTGATTGATCGACTTGCCCAGCTCCGGGTCCAGCTCGAAGCTGGGGTCGTTGGAGATGCAGGCCAAGTGGATCACGGCCTTGCACCCGGCAACACATCTCTGAACGAGGTCTCCGTTCCGCAGATCTCCTCGGATGATCTCCAGGTTGGAGTCGCCGGCAACCTGGTCGAGAACATGGTCGCCGTAGAGAAAAAGGTCGAGAACGCGGACGGCATAGCCGGCCCGGAGCAGTTTGGGAACGAGCACGGCACCAACATATCCGGCGCCCACCGTGACGAGAACAGGTTTCATGATCGCTGGCACTATTTGAGGAGGGATTCGACGTGACGTTGAAAGGCGACTTTCTCCAGAAACGACGCGTTGCCCGGCACCGCCACAGCCTCGGCTCCGGCAACGTTGCACAGGAACGCCAGATGGGGAAGCGGCATTTCGAGCACGGAAGCCAGGGCGGTTACAGCCAGGCACGCCTCACCGGCGCCGGAACGATCCACGACCCGCGTGGCCAGCGCCGGTCCCTGGCAGTGCACCCCCGAAGAGCTGCAGCACAAGCAGCCGCGTTTTCCGCAGGTGACCACCGCCGTGCGCGCCCCAAGACTCCGGGAGGTCCCTTCCAGCATCGGCTCCAGATCGCCCGCCAGGCCGCGGCATTCCAGCCGCAATTCGTGTTCCGACAGGATGAAATGGTCCGCGCGAGGATACTTGGAAACCGTATGATATCCCACATTGGCGGCGTTGGCCTGGGTGGCAACCGCAAGGAATCCCGCCCCGGTGGCCAGAGTTTCCACGTGCATCCCGCCGAGCATCGCGTGGCCGTAGTCGGATACAACCACCAGATCGTAGCCGCCGAGGTCCTGCCGGATGAGTTCGTCGAGAACTGCCGCCTCCGCCCTATCGAGCGGTTGCTGGTTCAGGTAGTCAACCTCGAACAGCGTTGTGCCAAAATACGATTCCTGGTACTGACGCTTGACGATCGTCGGGGCCCCGTGCCGCTGGAAAAACCGCGGAGAAACGTTCTTGCGGAGTTGGCTGCGGATCCACTCCTCATCGGGGTTCTCATCACCGAGCAGCGTGACCAGATCCACCTGCCGGGCAAAGGCCGCCAGATGATTGGCAACGGCCGGAGCCCCCGCCAGGTACCGCTGGCGGGAAAGATAACGCCCGACCACACTGGTCGATTTCATCGACTGCCCCAGCGTGGCGCACGCGTAGTACTCGTCGATGATGGCCTCACCAACGACAAGTACCTTGAGGTCCATGGCCCGATCCAGAGGGGCAAGAATCTGGTCGGCATCGTAGGCCTGGCGAAAGCCGAGAAGGTACTGGTCGGCTTCTTCGGCAAACGGCGAGAGGTAGTTGTTGATCAGAAAGGAGGAGCTGGAAGTCAATTCTTCGATGAACTCGACCCGGGTCCCCACGGATCGGGCTACATGCTCTTCCTCGACGAGTTCGGGCGTCTTCTTCTGCCGGAACTCGGCCCCCTTGACGAAGATGTGAGGCTTGAGGAGTCTGAGCGTGTCGCAGGCCGTCGGCCACTGGTTCACACTGACATGATCGACGCAATCCAGCGCCGCCAAGGCCTCTGCCCGCAAGGCCTGCTCGAAAACGGGCCGGTGGGGACCCTTGTTCACCAGGGCATCGGGGGTAATCGTCACCGCCAGAATATCGCCCAGTTGCCTGGCCTTCTGCAGATAGCGGATGTGGCCGATGTGGACCAGGTCGAACACGCCGTGGCAAAGGACGATGGTCTTTGCTTCTTCCCGGTATTGGTCGAAGATGCCCGCCAACTTCCCGAGAGGGACGATCTTGTCTGGCTTGGGCATGCGGTCAATTCTCGAATTCAGCATCGGGACGGATTGCCAGGTACCAGGCCTTCCACTTGTCGATGGCAATCCGCCGGTCTTTCTCGTCGAAGTCGTCCGGCATCCCGAATCCGTGGATTCGCCGGCTGAGCCGCCGCAGTCCGTCGCGAGCGGCAAGCACAATCTCGGATTCCGGATCGGTCAGGGCGTAAATGAGCGTCGGCACGTCGTCCAGCGTCCCGGCACGAGCCAGGGATTGAACAGCGATCAGGCGTTTGTCGGCCGACGCTCCCCCAGCCAACTCACGGAGACGGGCCGCCTGTTGGGAAACCAGGGGTCTGGCCTCGTCGGGCGACAACTCTGCAAGCTCTCCCCATGCCTTCGTGTATTCTTCGTCGTCTGCCTCTCCCGCCTTCTGGAGCAGTTTCTCCAGGGCGGTAACCTCCTCCTTGCTGACCACCCTTCCGCCCCGGACCTGGACGAACTGCGAGTCTTTGGGAAGGCCGCGGCCGCCGACGAGATTGCCGTTTCCGTAGGTCCGATCCTTCTCGATGCTCTTCTTCATCGATCGCACCAGGCTGAGCACGCAGAAAGAAGTCTCGATGGCCGCCCCATGGTGCCCCTCCCAGCTTCCATCGGGTCTCTGGGTGTTCAGCAGATTCCTGGCAAGCCAGTCAAACCAGTCGTTCGACGCCCTGTCTCCTGCCAGTTCTCGCAAGGCCCAGTAACGTTCGTAAATGTAGGCGAAGTAGAACCGATAATACCCAATGTCGAATTCGCGGTTCTTTTCCAGCCAGGCGTTGCTGCGCCCCTGAATGCCCGAAAACAGGTTCCGGGCAAGGCTTGTCGGCTTCCCCTTCTTGTCAGAAACCCTGGTGAGCCCCTCAGGAAGGTCGTCCTCTTTCTCGGCAGGGTCCCGGAGCAGCCCGAGGATGTCCTCGGCCATGAGCGTTGCACAAAGCCCCGCGGTCGTCAGGCTCACCGACACTCCCGTCTGCGGCACAAGGCCTGCCCCCGTCGAGATCGTGCCCTGATAGCCGAACCCGCCCGACGGATCCTGGGTTTTGGAAAGCCACGTCACGGCATTCTCCACCACCTTCGACGACACCGCGAAACCCGACTGATCCGCTTCCCACAACGCAAGCAGTGCGTACTGGGTCATCGACGTGTCCGCCGTGCGGCTGTTGTCGCCCGCCGGATACCCCCAACCGCCGTAAGGCCTGGCGCGGCTTTCCAGGTAGCCGATCAACTTGTTGATCTCGGGAGCATATTTCTCCGGGTCCAATTCGATGAAGAACGTGATGAACACGGAAGGTGTGTAGATCTCGCCGAACTCATAGGTCGACTTGCTCGCCTCCTGCCGCACCGCATTCACGGCTTGGACAATCCTGGGATGCTCCGCAGGCACGTCGCTCTTCAGGAGCGCCAGGCCCAGGAGCGCCTCACCCCCTACTCTCCCCGGGTTGGCTGTCTTGAGGTACTCGGTTGCCCGACGGACTGCATCCTTGACCTCCGGACTATTCGGCGTCACCGCGCACGCGTACCGGCTCGGCCCGGAGACGGCCCCAACGGTTGCCGCCACGACAGCCAGCAAGAAACACGAACAGCGTTGTTGACAAGCAGCGACCATGACCCGATTCTTTCCGTGGGCCGGTGTGTGCGCAGCGACAGTAATACCCCCCAGTTTAAGTAATCCTATCTCTGCCGCGCGAGACTGTCAAGCATTCGGCTGTGGTCGGGCCGGGCTGTCTCTCCGCCGCCAGACATGGCGGTCAGAACACGATCGCCCACGTACACCCGCGCAATCGTTCAAGGCCGCCCGCCGGGCTATCCCGAAGTACTCGTCGATGCGGGTCCTGGACATGCCCGAAGCCCTTCGGACGTTGCGGCAATTCGGATAGGATGGCGTGTGGATTCTCGATCTCCCCAGATGTCCTGCACCGCCCCCTGACATGTGGGCATGGCGTACGCCCTTGGGTGCAGGAAGGCTCCCTGGCAGGCCGTTCAGCCCGAAGGATGTTGAACCGGTGGAAATGCAGCACACCGTCGAACCGCTCGATTCTGCCCGCTTCCCAGAGGCCGCAGCCCTGCTTGGCCGGGCCTTCCAGAATGATCCGGTGGTGGCGTCGATCCTGCCCGGCACCGCTCCCGAGACGCGGTTGGGCAAACTCTCGGTCATGTTCGAGGAAATGCTGCGTCTCAACGCCCGTCGGAATCAGCCCATCGGCATTGTCGATGCCGGATCGGTTCGCGCCGCCGCCATTCTCCATCGACCGGGCACCTATCCGCTGCCTCTCTGGGCAGAGGTCGGCCTGCTCTGGCGCGCCGTGTGTCAGGCTGGCCCCCGCGGGCTGGGCCGTTTTGTGCTCTGGACCCTGCGCAGCAGCCGGCATCACCCGACAGAGCCCCACTATTACCTCGAGACTCTGGGGGTCGATCCAGCGATGCAGGGACGGGGGCTGGGGTCTGCCCTGCTCAAACACATGGCCTTGGCAATCGACGCCGCCGGCACCGACTGTGCCCTGGAGACGGCCACCGACCGCAACATTCCGCTCTACAGCCGGTTCGGATTCGAGGTTGTCAGGGAGGAGAAGATCATGGGTGCCCGCGTTCGGTTCATGCGCCGCAGCCCCTCGTTGTCATCGCAAAACGGCCCGCGGGGACTGAATCGGGTTGCGTGATTCCCGGAATGGTCCATCTCCTCGAGGCCGCCTCCCGAAGAGTGGCGGCGGAGTCTGGATTTCCTGGAATCGTGCAAGTCTATTCAGCCATCCCAGCGGGCCGTTGTGGTGCAGACTCTCTGATCGAGCTGCGGCGGCAGAACGACGCCGCCCAAGTCGACCCCGATTACGCCCAAAGGTCTTCGTTGGCCAGGAGTGTGTCGATCGCCACGGCCGGGGCCAGTTCGGAGCCAGGCTCCAGGTCGGCCAGAGCGGTGGCCGTGTCGCCGATCGGGTCGGTTTCTTCGAGCCAGGGCTCCGCAGTCAGTTGGCTGCGGGCAGGCACCGTATACATGGCCGAGGCCAGCAGATCGAGGTCGGCCTGGTCGATGGTGCTGCTGGAGTCCAGGTCGAACATGGGCTCATAGCCGGCCACTCCTGCGGCCAGGGTGGCTGCGGCATCGGCCGACGTGCCGGAGTGGGGTACCCAGAGGGCCAGATCAAAATGGTCGACTCGCTGGTCCTGGTTGAAGTCGGCGAAGATGAGATCCACGTCGGCCTCACCCATCTCCACGTTCGACCACTCGACACCTGTTCCCGAACCGGTCAGGGCGAAGTTGCTTGGCAAGATGGTCGAGGTGCCTTCGGCAGCATCCACGGCAAACACGGTGTTGCCGTTGATGAAGGTCTGCGGGTCGCCGGCACGGGTGAACTGCCAGGAGACGAAGGCCGCCGCCTGGCCGGCCCCCACGCCAGCCGTGGCCGTCAGGGCCCCGGTCTCGTCGACCAACCCGTCCTCGCCGTTGACCTCGCCCTGCTGGAACATCGTGAAGGCGTCGCCAAAGACCACCTCGCCGGTCGGGACAACCGCCGCAGCGTCGTAGGCAATGTCGATCGCACCGCCGATCACACCAGCCGGAATGTCGCGCAGATCCTCCACGTAGGCACTCACCCAGAACGTGGAATTTGTCCAGAGTGTGTCGACCTCGGCGCCGAAGGGATTGTCGGTCACCTGCAACTGGATCGAGAGCTGGATATCCTCGCCGGGTGCGGGCTCTGCCGTCGCGGTCACGGTGATCGCCACCGTGGCCGGCTGGCTCACGGCCTGGCCGTCGCCGGCCGTGTAGGTGAAGCTGTCCTCGCCGGAGAAGCCGGCCTCGGGGGTGTAGACGAAGGATCCGTCTTCCGCCAGGGTCACGCTGCCGTGGGCTGGCTGGTCGACGAGAGCCGCCGTCAGCGGATCGCCGTCGCTGTCGGTGTCGTTGGCCAGCACTCCGGTGGCGGTATCAACCGTCAGCGTACTGTCCTGTGCCACACTATAGCTATCGCCGGTCGAGACGGGCACGTCGTTCATTGCATCGATGGCAATGGCCACCATCGTCACGGAGCTTTGCCGGTGGCCGTCGCTGGCCATGTAGGTGAAGCTGTCTTCACCGTGGAAACCGGGCTCGGGCGTGTACTGGAAGGAGCCGTCTTCAGCAAGCGTCACGGTGCCGTGGCTGGGCTGATCGACCAGGCTGACCGTCAAGGTATCCCCTTCGGAGTCGGTGTCGTTCGCCAGAACCCCCTCCTCGGCATCGACCGAGAGCGTACCGTCTTCGGCAATCGAGTAGGCGTCGGCAGCAGCGGCCGGACCATCGTTCACGGCTTCCACCAGGATCGTGACGGAAGTCACCTCGGAGCTGGCCTGGCCATCGCCGGCCACGTAGGTGAAGCTGTCCTCGCCCTGGAAGTCAGATTCGGGTGTGTACTGGAAGGAACCGTCCTCGGCAAACGTCACGGTCCCGTGGCTTGGCTGCTGGACGACGCTGGCGGTCAGCCAGTCGCCGTCGATGTCGCTGTCGTTGGCCAGCACGCCCGCTGTGGCATCGATCGTGAGCGTTCCGTCTTCGGAGGTCGTGTAGGCGTCGCTGCTGGAGACCGGCGCGTCGTTGGCCGCCTCGACGGTGAGAGTCACCGTGGCCGGTTCGCTCTGCCCGTCCAGATCGCCGGCTGCGTAGGTGAACTCGTCGGTCCCATGGTAATTGGCGTCCGGGGTGTAGGTGAAAGAACCGTAGCGGCCGACGGTTACCGTGCCGTGTTGCGGCCCAGTGACAAGGCCGGCAAACAGAGCATCGTCGTCCGCATCGGTATCGTTGGCCAAGAGCCCTTCCCCACGATCGATGGTGAGCACGGTGTCTTCGCCCAGCGTGTAGACATCGTCGACCGCGTCGGGCTTGTGGCTTTCGGCCGCCGTCACCTCGATGGTTACGGTCGCCGGTCCGGACTCATGGATCCCGTCGCTCACGGTGTAAGTGAATGTATCGACCCCACCGAACTGGCTGTCAGGGCGGTAGGTGAACAGGCCGTTGGATTCCAGCTTGAGCTGGCCGTGGGAAACGTCGGACTGGAGCGTGACGGTCAGCTCGTCACCATCGGCATCCATGTCGTTGGCCAGCACACCGGACCCCAGTTGCTGGGTCGACTTCATTGCGTAAGCATCGTCGGCCAGGACCGGAGCGGTCCCGCTGTCGTCTCCAACTCCATCCACTGCAGCCCACGCCGTGACCGCCCCTTCCGTCGGATCCATGGCCGACACGAGGGCTGCCGAGTCCGCATACCCATTCGCGAAGGATGCGGACTGTCCGAGATCGCAGGTATCGTCCGGCGAGATGCCGGGCGACACCGAGAGAAGTTGCCGGTTCTCCAGCCATTCGAGGTTCAGAACGCGGGCCCGCCGATTCAACGGCCTCATGCCGCGTTGCCTTCCACCCTCCACTGCGTGACCGGAGAACAGGCCAACTCCACGCTCCTTCACATTCCGAAACATCGACATGACTCTTCCTTCCATGTTATCGAACAGGGCATACCAGGGTTCTTGCCCCACATCACACTCAGGAGACGCCCACGTGACGATCCCTTGCGACCGTCCCGGGCCCGCAGGAGACTCCCACTTTCAGAGTCTCCGAGCGTCTCACGTTCTTGCTACGCTCCGTTCGTGGCGCTGGATCACACCCCCGATTTCTTGTTTGGGAAATGCTATCACGCCGGCAGCCGCGCTCGTGGAAGAGCCGACCGGACGCACCATCGCTCCCGCCCGGTTCCGAGATTCGCGTCGATTGCGATACGGCGGCCGACGGAGAGGTTCTGACGCGGCCGGCGTCCGATCCACGGAGCCCTCCGATTCCAGATCGCCGCAGCGGCCAAAGACTTGCGCCCTTTCCGGCCAGCCCGACGGGAAGTCCGTAGTTTTTTTCAAAGAAATCCCGCAGTGTTTGGAAACCCCCGGCAGATCTCGAGGCTTCTGGGGCCAGGACGCGTCCGAAAGACCGCAGGTATGCTCCAGGGACAACGTCCTGTTCGCTGGCCTGCTTGTCCGGTCCTCTCCCCTGGGAGGAGAGGCTCGAAGGCGGCGCAGTTCCCGAGTCGTTTCCTGAACACTCGCTGGAGTTCCGGCCTCGGCCTGAAGCGTCTTGGATAGGGTGCAGCAGAACGCTTTCCGAGAACCCACTGAGCCGCGTGAGAACAGAGGCCGTCTTTCGCCTGCGTCCATGCAGGAGAAAGACCAGGCTTGGAAACGGTCGGTTGCTGAAGAGCCGTGCAACGTTTCCGGTACCGCCGTGCGGCGAAGAATGCCCACTCCGTGGGCCGAATTTCACCCCAAAGGATCGGCGACCGCGTCGGCCACCAGGGGCGCGGAGATGGATGCCGGCACGGCGACTGGGACGCTGGCGGGAATGTGCACGCGGAGCTGCCGCAATGCCGACTCGATGCCGCGCCACGTGCCATCGCCCTGCCACTGTTGATCATAGCCGTACACGGTCCGCCAGTGCGGGAAATCGTGGGGCAGAAGCCGCCATGGGCACCCGCTCCGCTGCCGATACCGGATGGCATTGACCACCGCCCGAAGCGACACCTGCCTGCTCACGCCCACAGGCCGGGCCGGGGGAATGCATTGGCGAACCGCTTCCCATTGCGGATCGCTCAAATCACTCGGATAGTCCGACATAGAGAACCTCGTCGATCGAACAGAATGCTTGATGGGGTGACGACCCACAGTGAATGGCCGGGGAAGTTGGCTTCCCGGAATCGAGGGACGGGATGTCGCAGGAGCAGTTCGCCCTGCGCCGCGCAGTCTCGATCCCAACTTCTGGCTGAGACAGAGCACTGGGACGCAATTTCTGGGCCGTTGCCCTTCAGCTCCGATCCGCGTCGATCCGAGGGGGATCGTCCGGGAATAGTGTTGCGGGAGTGCAGATCGCTGGATGGCGGGCCCGGCACAAATCGCAGGCCGCGGTCGCAAGCCACCCAGGCTCCTTGAAACCAATCGACGGATCGGCCGAGGGCGTATTGTTTCTACGCGACCCCAGGAAGATCGGTTCTGGACCGGTCAGCCGCGTTTCCCGGAAGCGGCTGTTGGGCCGGCAGCACAGAGAGACTCACGCCCAGACAAGCACTCGTCACAAGATGGCTCTTGCCGACAGGGGGTGATGCATTATTCCCGCCGTTGAGGGGGCGAGGGGCGGGACACAGCAGAAGCCGTCGGCCCGATTGGTAGCCATGTCCCCTGCAGACGTCTTTTTGGCAACTGCAGGGGAACCTGCTTCCTTGGGATGGGGGGGGGGCTTCGAACGCACCTCGATCCCAGGCGCCCGTCCAGATCTGTCATGCTGCGGCAGCCGTCTTGACCGACCTGCGGCTACCGAAGACTTCATTGAGCGGTGTGTAGCGGACGAACAGGTGGTAACTGGCCAGCGAAGCGGCGGCCGCGATCGCCAGAACCAGTGCGAATCGCACCGGTCCCCAGATGGCCGTCGGGAGCCGGCCCTGCAGCCAGAGAATGATCGGCAGGTGAACCAGGTAGCACCAGTAGGACGCGTCTGCCAGGTAGCGCAGGGTCGGGTTCGGCTGATTCATGGAGATCACCACGGCACCAAGGATCTGGAGCAGGGCCAGCCACGTGCAGAAGGCAGAAGCTCCCCGGATCGCAAGCGTCCATCCCCAAGGCGAGTTGACCGGCACATTTCCCACGTTCCACAACAGTGCAAGGAGCACGCCCACGCTCGCCAGGAGCAGAACGCCGCTGCGCCAGTTCAAGTGGAGTGCCGTCGAAGTCAGCAGCGCCGGGTTGCGGTGCATCATCCAGCCGAGCCCCACAAACATCCCGTAGTACGCGAAGAAACGCCACTGGGGAACGAGCGACAGGGGGGTGTCCACTACCCAGCTCCGCATCGGCACCAGGGCCAGCATCGTCAGCCCTGCGGCGGCCGCCGGCATCCAGGCCTGCCGCATCAGACGTGTGAGCCCCCGCTGCACCACCTCCAGCCAAGCTTTCCAACTCTTCGGATGCAGCACGTCGAGGACCACGATGCCGACATAGAACAGGGCCAGGTACTCGAGAAACCAGAGATGGCAGAACCATGGATGCCACAGCGCCACGGCGGAAATGGCAACCTCCGAGGGCCAGGGTGTGCTCACATCGTTGGGAAATGTTGTCGGCGCCCCTTGTGGCGGGGCATAGCACCAGGGGGCGCCCGCCTCCGCAATTGCCATCATCACCAGTCCAATCGCCAGCGGCAACAGGACCCGCCGACCGCGGTTGCTGATGAAACCGGCCAGCCCGTAGCGGCGGAGCAGGAGACGTCCGAAGAAACCGGAGAGGAGGAAGAAGATCTCCATGCGGAACAGATGGGTCGCAAATACCAGCGCATCGAAGATCCCGCAGCGGAACCGATCCCGTACCGGCCACCAGTCCGGACAACCGATCGCGTAGGCGTTGGCCGCGTGGAGCACGATTCCCAGCAGCATCATCCACGAACGCAACGCGTCGAGGCAGGCCAGACGGGGAGTCTTCCCGCCCGTCTGGCGTCCCGCGCCGGTCGTCGCAGACTGGCCGGGCGCGGGCTGGACGATGCAGTCCACCGGCACGAACGAATCCACACTCGTCTGGCTGCTCATCGGCGGTCTACCGCGCCCGGACCTCGTGGGACGACTGCTGCCGAGCGGTCATGCTGAGCGTCTGTCGTAGCTGTCGGGCACGCAGGGGAGAACATCCACGAACCGGCCGCCGCTCTCATACCAGCCCTGACGCGTAAAGCGGCACCACCCCAGATCCACGACAAACGCCGAAATTGTTCCGTCCGACGATTCCAGGGTTGCGATCATATGCCGGTGGGGAAGCGGCTTGGGATGATAGAACCCGATCCCACGATCGGAAAGATGCTTTCCCACGGCCACGACTGCCTCGCTGTGCAGGACGGTTCCATCACGGTCGATCGGAATCAGGCGGACGAGGTACGGGTAGGGATAGCGGCGTTCGCTGCGCCGATCGATGAAATCGCCCCCCGGATAGATCCTGCCTATCAGGCAACGCACTTCCGCTCGAATCTCGTCGTCAAGGTAATCGCTGCCGTCACACCAAACGTTCATCTGGGGCTCACTCAAAGCCGTCATTTTCATTTCTCCTCAAGATGCACAGATCCCCAGCCATGAAACGCTTATGGTGATCGCCGGATTTGCACTCCCGATGGTCTGTCAGCCCCGCATGCCGGGCGACCCGGGCAACTGGCACAGAGTCGCCTCAGTTCGCTGCGGAAACGTCGGTGTTCTGACCGTCCACGAGTTGCAGATCATCTCTCCCCATAAAACGAGGGAACCGCTCCGGCGGAAGCCGATAAACGGCAGAATCGCACACCCGGGGCCCATCGCTGGCACTCCAGGCCTGCCCGATCGACGTGCGTGAAGCCATCAGAAATCTAGGTCAGGATCTCCGGCTCGTCAAGCCGGAGAATTCGGCAGGCGGGTTCGCGGGAACCGGACCGTACGGAATCGTGCAGGTCCTTTTACAGCGGCACGTCGTCCGAGGTGCTGCTATTGCCCTTTCAGCAAACGGGACTGCGGCTGGCGGCCGAGACCCCGCTGCAAGACCGGGTCGCCGGCGCCGAGCGAACCCGACTCGCTGGCCAAGGGGCCCTTTGCGTCTGGCACCAGGGCATCCGCTGCCGGCTGAAATTCCGCATCGGCCGTCTCGAGCAATTGGAGGGCCTGACGCGATTTTCCCTCCTGGATCATCTGACGGGCCCACTGGCGGTAAACCCTCTGCCGCAGTTGCACCAGCCGGTCCAGGCCGAGCATTGATGAGTCCGCCTGGCGGAGTACGGCAAGGGCCTCGCGATACTCCTGCCTGGTGCACAGAGTCTCGGACCATTGGTAGTAGAGGTGAACGTAGTTGGCAGCGAAGGTCTCGTAGTGCGGATCGAGGCAGATTCCCTGCTCCAGCAGGTCGATCGCTTTCTCGTACTCCTGCCCCGCCCCGACCGTGATCGCCCAGTTGTTGAGCGTGGCCAGCAGGTTGCCCCGAGCTGTTTCGCTCGATGGATCGAGCCGCAAAGCCTTGGCGTTGGCGGCCGCGGCCTCGGCAAACCGATGGGCCGTCAGAAGATCCACACCGCGGTTGTAGTAGATCATCGCTACCAGTTCAACCGACGAAACCTCCCGGCCGGGGCATGCCCCGGGTGCCTGCAGGTCGACGCCGATTGTCTTGGCGATCAGGGCCGCGCGACGTTTCGGATCATGCTGCAGGCTGAACCATGCCGGGCAGGTCGTTTCCACGTCGACGTTCTTGCCGGCCAGGTGAAGCCGGCTCATCGCATGGCCAGGCAGTTCGATCCCCACCGCCTCGAGGCCAAAGCGGGCCGCCAGGCAGTTGAACAGGACCGTCGAACTGACGCAGTTGAATTTCCCGTGCTCAAGCGTCGTCGCCAGGTCCGTGCACTCCAGTTCGTAGCCGTTGATCAGGATCTCGCGATGCATGAAGTCGAAAAGCTGCTTCGCCCGTACTTCCTCCGCCGCGCCGGCCTCCACCGATACGGCCGCTTTTTTCGCCAGCTCGTCGAAGCGGGTGGTGGCCTCCAGGAGCCGTTGCGAGTCGTGCACGCCTCCGGCGATGAGCGCCGCCTCGATCAGGGAGTGATGGTCCCACTCCGAGTCGATCGCGTCGTCAAACAGACGCACTTCCAGGGCACTCAAAGGACCCTCGTAGCGCTGGAACGGCCGAGCCATCTGGATCGGCTTGGGGGTCGGAATGATCCGGATCGGTTCGCTGGCGGCGTCGGTGACGCTGGGATGGGTGACGGCATGGACCGTGGCTGTTCGGCAAACCAGCGCGGCCAGCAAGACAATCCCAATCGCCGGCCCTGGAACCGTTCGGGGGTGTCGGCAGAACATGGTCAGAGAGGCTATCCGAAGCGTGGCAGGAAAACCAAGTACATTCTCTTGATGCGACGCTCGGCCCTGCGGCAATCGGGGAATCCTTCCACGCGCGGCCCCCCGGTCCCGGAAAGGGGGATCCGAAGGTGCCGGCAGCCACTCAGTCGAAGGGGAGATAGCCCTTCATACTGCCATGTGAGCGATGCACGATCGCAACAACTCTACGATGCGAAAAGACAACGTGCGTAGCGAATCGGCAAAAATTGAGGCCGTCCCGATGAGAATCCGTGCCGGTTGTAGCGATTGAACGGCGTGGCCTCAAAACAAGTTCTGCCGTCAAAAGCACGGTAATTTCCTACGGTCCGATCGTTGCAGTTGTTCGGCCGCGGCAGCCCCTCCACCGCAGGACAAGTCCGTCACCTGTCGCGTGGGATACCCCCACGTGGCCAAACGATGGCTGGCACGGTCCCAACAGACCCTCGCAGGCAAACGGACGTGTCGACGGGCGCCGGCGGAAACCGGCCTTCAAGCCGATCTGACGGCGTGGCAGGCGCCGCGCGTCAATTCGCCGGTGGCGGAGGAATCACCAGCCTGGTCGGCTCCTGGGCAAGCGAGGAAGCGTAGTGCTGCAACAACCCGTAGGTGGATTGGAATTCGGCCCGTTGCGTGAGCTCCATGTAGCGGGCATCGCCGGCTACCGTCTTGAACCGATCCAGGCACCGTTTGAGGGCGTCGGGAGCGGGGTGCCCCTGCCCGCTGAAGATCTCCGTCGGCAGCGACAGGTAGGTGTTCCATTGGGGGTCCAGGAGCTCGTAGAGCCGGGGTGCGATCTGGGCCAACTGGTTGCGAACCGCATCCGCTTCGCTGGTAGCACTCGATGGAGCCAGGGTGGGCTGTTGCTGCACCTGGATCGCCGAGGCCTGGATCACCGGTCCGCCACAGTACCGGGTGACCTGCGCAACCAGTCGCAGCGCCGGCTGGGGTACGACCACCGGACCACCGGGCGTCGGACGCTGATAGTAAGAGGTGTTCGCGATCTGATCGAGCTGGAGGACGGAGCCGTCGATCGACACGCCGGCAAACAGTCCGCGGCTGCGAGAATAGGAATAGATTTCCGCCTTGAGGTTCCCGTCGGTGGCCGCCGCTGCCTGGCGGCCAACCGGACCGGCGGCCGCGGCAGCGTCGGCGCCTAGGGTAAACTTACCGTTCAGGATGCCCTGCACGCTCTGCCGTGTCTTGAAGACCAGGACGACGTCGGTTGCCTGCACGCCCACCTGCCAGCCGATACTCCCCCCTGTCATGGAGACAAAGACCGGGGCGTGCCATGTCTGGTCTTCGGCGCGAACAAGCAGCACGCCTCGCCCGTGTCGCCCGCCGACAACAAAGCCCCCCTTGATCATGTTCGGAATGATCACCAACCCCTGGGCATCCGCCAGCATGCTCTCCGGGATCGAGCTGAGCGGAATCGCCATGATCTGGTCGAGCACCGAGGTGGCCGACTCGACCGTCATATCCTCCTTGCTTTGAGCCATCAGGCGGTTGGCCAGGATCAGCCAACCGGCTGCCAACAACAGGGCAACTACCGTCTGCTTCCTGCTCATCTTTCGGCCTCCCTTGGATTCATACCCGGCGCATAGCGTGCCCGCGCATGCATTATAGAGTCGGTCCGGGAGGATCGGCAACGCCAGTTGCCCCTTTCCTCGCTCGTGCTCCTTCCGCCATAATGCACCCCCAGTAAAGGCCATTCTGTTCGAGGTTGGTTGTACGGTCACGGCTCTCTTGCCCCAACGGAGTCTCGCAACATGAAAATCCTCAGCCACGGTCGGATGCTGGTTTCCGCCAGTGCGCTGGTCTGCATCGCAACCCTTCAGCTCCCGTCGCTGTCGGCTGAACCGAGCGACTTCCTCCCAGGCACCCATCCGATCACCTGGGAAGAAGAAGATCTGTCGACTCGCATGATGGACGGGGCGCACACCTTCGTCGAACGCCGGATTGCCGAGTCGATCGGCCAACGAAGCCGGTATTGGCACCGCGATTTCGCCTCCCCCGAGGCTTATTCGAAGTCGGTGGAGCCAAACCGCCGGCACCTTCGCGAAATCATCGGGGCTGTCGACGAGCGGCTTCCTTCCACCCTCGAACAGCTCGGTGACGACGCCAATCCGGCCCTGGTGGCTGAAGGCAGCAACTACTCCGTCTACCAGGTTCGCTGGCCGGTGCTCGAAGACGTGTTGGGCGAAGGACTCTGGGTTCGCCCCAAGGGACTGCCGGTCGGATATGTCGTGGCGCTGCCCGATGCCGACCAGACACCGGAGCAGCTCCTGGGCCTGACCGGCGAAGCGGGGCCGCAGGGAGAGTGGGGACGGCGGCTGGCGGAAAGCGGTTTTGAGATCGTCGTGCCCGTCCTGGTCAATCGCGGGCGGCTTGTGACCGAAGACCGCCAGCTGCAGGCAAGTGACCAGACACACCGCGAATGGATCTATCGGCAGGCCTTCCATATGGGGCGGCACGTGATCGGTTATGAAGTGCAGAAGGTCCTGGCAGCCGTCGACTGCTTTGCCAAACGGAGCGAGCCGAAGGGCAAGATCGGTGTGGCTGGTTACGGCGAAGGCGGCCTGGTTGCCTTCTACGCTGCCGCCGTCGATACGCGAATCTCCGCCGCATTGGTCAGCGGCTATTTTGCACCCCGCCAGGCGGTGTGGTCCGAACCGATCTACCGCAACGTCTGGAGCCTCCTCCGCGAGTTTGGCGATGCCGAGATCGCCTCGCTGGTTCTGCCGCGGTCACTCGTCATCGAGTACAGTCCCTGTCCCCTGGCCACCAATCAGAAGGGCGAAATCAAGACACCCGCGCTTTCCGAAGTGAACGGCGAACTCGAACGGCTGCCGGCAGAACTCAGCGCCTGGGGCCGCACGCAACTGGCCAGCGGCCCGGACGGTGCATGCATCGGCCCCGGCTCGGTCGAGGCCCTGCGGAAGTTTGCCGAATCGTTAGGTTGCCAGTCGCCTCTGCCCCTTTCGGAGACCCGGCCAGCCGATCGTCGGCAGGCCTTCGATCCTGCCCTGCGGCACACTCGTACCGTTCGGCAATTGGAATCCTGCGTGCAGCAGCTCGTTGAGCGGTCGGAACACATCCGCGAGCGGTTCTTTCGCGACACGGTCATGCCGGAACTGGCCGGCTGGCGGTGGACCACCGAAAAGCGGCGCCCAACCCGCGAAGCCGCCAGGTTCATCGAGGGAGCCAAGACGTTCCGCGAGAAGTTCCGCGTCGAAGGAATGAGCGCATTCGACCAGCCGCTCATGGCCCCCAATGCCCGCTCACGCAAGATCCTCGAAAACGAAAAGTGGACCGCCTACGACGTGGTTCTCGACGTTTTCCCGGATCTGTTCGCCTGGGGAACGCTGGTGGTTCCCAAGGATATCGAGCCCGGTCAGCGACGGCCGGTGGTGGTCTGCCAGCACGGCCGCAACGGCCTGCCCCGCGACACGATCGACAAGCACAGCACGGCCTACAACGATTTCGCCGCCCGTCTGGCCGAACGCGGATTCGTGACCTTTGCCCCCCACAATCTCTATCGAGGCGAGGACCGCTACCGCTGGCTCGGTCGCAAAGCCAACACGGTGGGCGCCACGCTCTTCTCCTTCATCATTGCCCAGCATGACCAGATCCTCCGCTGGCTGGCCCGGCAGCCCTTCGTCGACGGCGATCGGATCGCCTTCTACGGGCTCAGCTATGGCGGCGAGACGGCCGTGCGCGTGCCGCCGATCCTGGAAGGCTATTGCCTCTCGATCTGCTCCGGCGACTTCAACCAGTGGACCCGCAAGGTGGCCAGCACCAGCGAGCCGTTCAGCTTCATGCGCTCGATCGAATGGGAAATGCCCTATTGGAATCTTGGCCAGACGTTCGACTACGCGGAGATGGCCTACCTCATGATCCCTCGCCCCTTCATGGTCGAACGGGGCCACCTCGACGGCGTCGGCCGCGACCAATGGGTGGCCCACGAATACGCCAAGGTCCGCTGGCTCTACGCCCAGCTCGGGCTGGAAGACCGCACCGAGATCGAGTTCTTCCAGGGCGGCCACAGCATCAACGGCGAGGGAACGTTCGAGTTCCTCGAAAAACACTTGCGCGCCGCGAAGTGAACCTTCAGAAGCCCTTCGCTCCGAGAACAGACGCTCGTTCACAGGGCAAACGATCGACTCGCAACGGGCGGCGGAAGCCATTGCCCTCCGAGCAGCTTTTCGCGGCCAACCTTCGGTCGCTGCCCGCGGGC
>CAZLWV010000035.1:0-18357 GCA_964563135.1 uncultured Planctomycetaceae bacterium | reverse complement strand
CGGGCCTGCCCCCCTGCCACCCGCAGGACGAATTCACTCTGCCGGAACCTGCGGCGGCTTGCCGCCAGCCTGCGGCCGGTCGATCACCGTTCGCAGCTCTCTCGACATCTTCGTATCGCCGCCGGTCTGCAGAAAGAACCGATCCTCGGCCACCCCCGCATCGATCGAATCCTTGGCTTCCCAGGTGGCGCCCGAGGCAGTGAACCTGGCTTTGTCCAGCGCGGCCCACGTTCCCGCGGCATCGCATACCCAGCCGTTTCCGAACGCGGCCCGGCGGACCTCCCCGGCGCTTCGGGTGTCGCGCCGGAAATCCTCGATGAACGAGTACAGCCCAGCCAGACCGTCGCCACCCGCGGCCGTGCGGAACGTAACCAGGTGCTTCCAGGTCTTCGATTCGGGCAGGTAGAAATAGGCGGCGTAAGCCGTCTTGTCTCCTTCGACCGTGGCCTTGACGAAGAAACGGTACGTTTCGCCGATCTTCCAGTCGTATCTGTAGAAACTCTGCCCGCCGGTCCCTTCACCGCCGAACCGACGCGTAGTCACGTCGTCCGCCTTGCGCAGGATCTCCACGCGGTGCTCGGCGGCAACCGCGCTGGGGTCGTCACCCTTGGTTGGGTCTCACACCGAGAAGATGGCAACCTTCTTCCCGTCCGCCAGCTCCTGGATCCCGAAATAGCCGTGGCTGAAACCGCAGGCCATGAAGTAGCTCCCCGGTGTCGATCGTTCCACGGTCAATTCGTTGTAGAACGCAGTGGCCTGCGGCGCAGGATAGCCAAGGTGAACCGATCGGGCCGCCCGAGGCGGCGGGTCCGTTTCCTGCGACGGAAGGCGAGGGGAAACCATGGCAACAACAATGGTCGGCAGAACGAGGCAAGAGCACTTCATGGTTTGAATCGGAGAAAGGAACTGTCGGACACACAGGCCGGAACTGCGCAGGACACAGGGAAGGATCGTTGTTCGCTCCGCGAACCCGCGCCTTTTCGCCGGGCGAACAAGCGACGATCCGCTGGCCAATCGATTGCTGTCGCAGGATGGGTCTCCAGCCGGGCCATCCTGTCCCGCCATGCGACAAGGCATTCTGCGCCGATGCGATCCGCATCAGCGCCTTTCCGCCGGCTTCGGGGAGCATAACCGAGTATGTATAATGTGGCGGCCACTGTAAAGCCAATTGCGGCGGCAGGGCTGCCAACAGCCACCGCTCGGAAAGACTGAGCCTGGAGTGCCGTTGACCATGAAAGATCTTCTGCACGATGCTGCTGAACGAGCCTCCCGATACCTGGAGGGGCTCCCCACCCGATCCGTGGCCCCCGGCGAGGAGGCGATCCGCCGGTTGCAGGCATTTGAGGAACCGCTTCCCGATCGCCCGTCAACGCCCGAGTCGGTCCTGGAATTGCTCGACACGATCGGCTCCCCTGCCACGATGGCCATGGCAGGGCCGCGGTTCTACGGCTTTGTGGTCGGCGGCTCCTTGCCGGCCGCCCTGGTGTGCAACTGGCTCGCCGGGGCCTGGGACCAGAACAGCGCGCTCTACAAGGTGACCCCCACAACCGCGGCCCTCGAGGAAGTGGCCCTCCGCTGGCTCCTCGACCTCTTCGGCCTTCCCTCCGATTGTGCCGGCGCCTTCGTGACCGGGGCCACGATGGCCAACTTCTGCAGCCTGGCGGCCGCCCGTCACGCCGTGCTCGCCCGCGCCGGGTGGGACGTGGAATCCGAAGGGCTGTTCGGGGCTCCGCCCGTCACGGTGATCGTGGGGGCCGAGGCCCATCCCTCCGTGTTCAAGGCCCTCGGCCTGCTTGGCTTCGGGCGCAACCGCTTGGTCCGGCTGCCGGTCGACAATCAGGGACGGATCCGCGCCGGCGAAATGCCGCGATGGTCCCCACCAACGATCATTTGTCTCCAGGCCGGCAATGTAAATACAGGGGCGTTCGACCCGATTGACGCAATCTGCCCTGCCGCGAGGCGGACCGGGGCCTGGGTCCATGTGGATGGGGCGTTCGGACTCTGGGCAGCGGCGGTTCCCGAGTTGAGGCATCTCACCGCCTCCATGGAACAGGCCGACTCCTGGGCCACGGACGCCCACAAGTGGCTCAATGTGCCCTACGACAGCGGCCTGGCCTTCGTACGCGACGCCGGTGCCCTGCAAGCGGCCATGTCGGTAAGCACCAGCTATCTACCCACGGCCACCGAACACCGTAATCCATCGGACTTCACGCCCGAGTTCTCGCGACGCGCACGAGGCGTCGAGATCTGGGCGGCCCTGCGTTCTCTTGGCCGTTGGGGCGTGGCCGATCTTATCCGCCGAACCTGCCGCCATGCCCGTACCTTCGCCCGAGAACTCCGTTCAGCAGGTCTTCAAGTCCTGAATGACGTAGTTCTCAATCAAGTGCTTGTATCCTTCGGCGCCCCAGAACGTACAAGGCAAGTGATCCGGCAAGTCCAGGCCGAGGGCACAATCTGGTGCGGGGAAACTGTCTGGCAAGGCCACACGGCCATGCGAATCAGTGTGTCATCCTGGGCAACCACCGAGGACGACGTAAACCGCAGTGTTGAGGCAATTCTGCACGCTGCCGCCCATGCCCCTTCTTGTTGATCAACGCGGCTGAAGCAATCGTCCCCCCCACCTGCGGCCGTCCCACTTCACGCAGTTCACCCATCATGCAGTACTGTGGGAGGAACGGTCCTTCGTTCAGGCAGTATGTCCACCTGTTTGCGGGGGCAACGAAACCTTTCCGGATTTGTGACGTTAAATCTTCCAAGAAGTCTCGAACATTTCTACGCCCTCCGGCGTCTACCTCAGAGAATCCCGACATCGCCTGCAAGATTGCCCGTCGGTCAACCGCTCCTACAATTTGAGTCCATTCGGAACAACGAAATCCAATCTCTCCCATCCGCCAACGAATAACCCTGGCAGAACGCAGCAGTCTCCCTTCAGCGCGGGGCTGCACCCTCGGTGGTCAGCGGCTTGAAAAACAGCCCAACAGCCAGTCCAGCCGATAACCAGTCCTCTCAACCGCAAATGCACATTCGCCTGGGACAAACGGCACGGTGCAAGAGTCCAGTGATGTCTGTCGAACGATTTGTCGAATCCATTGTCAAAGAAACGCTTGCCCGCATGGGCGATTGCCCTGACGACGCAGTGCGCAGATCGGTCCGCGGCGTCTCGGGCCGCGCGATGGCGGTGGAATTCGGCACTCCCCACACCACGGCCGTCTGGCTCCCCCATCGCGACGTCGTCGTCTTCCACGAGAAGAACGGTCGCTGCCTTCGGATTCTCAGCGTGGGTGAAACGATGCGGGCCCGTGGTATCGCCGCCTAAGCGCAGCCGCCTCTGGCAGCCTTTGCGCGATCAGCTTCTCTTGCGACCGGCGCGAAACCGCCTGCCGAGATTTGCCAGGGCCAGTCCTGCCACGGCCGCCCATGCGGGCATCGTAACGGTGATTGCGGTCGCTGCGGGAATGACCTGAACGATTGCCAGCAGCGAGGGCCCCAGCAGCCAACTGATGAGCAGGCGCCCCAGGCAGCTCGCGCCGTGCCCAGTCCTCAGCGAAACGGCTGTGACAATAACACCTGCGGCAAGAAAACAGGCTGCGGCGAGGGCTGAGAGTGAATTGTCCCGAGCAGGGTCGGTCAGCAGAAAGCTCTCACCCACCGCTCCTCGGCTGATCGCCCTCGCGGCAGCGCTTGCCAGCAGAATTCCCAGGCCTGTACGGGAGGCAAAGAAACGCATGCCACGCGAGTTCTCCGTTGCCAGAACCGTGCCCAGACACACAGCAGCGACAGCCAGGACGAATCCCGGACCGCCGAGAATCCAGGAGATGCCGAGGCCGAAGTAGAAGGCCGCGCCTGCCGTGGCTCGCGGCATGGCCGCCTGGCGATTGGGCAGTTCCACCAGAGCGAAGACCAGGATCGCCATCTGGGCGATTCCGGCGGCAAGCATCACATCGACGGGCGTGCCGCTCGACCAGATGGCCCATCCCGGGATCGCCAGGTAGCCGGCAGCGAGGCCCACGCCCCGCCCAGCCCAGCGACTGACCAGCACCGCGAGCGACAGCGAGACCCCCGTCGACGCGATTGCCAGCCCCACTGGGGCGGCTGGCCAGTCGCCCCCCCCTGCCGCCCACTGGACGACAACGGCAACTCCCAGCCAGAGCGCAGCCAAACCGGCCAGCGAAACCCTGCCGAGCCGATACTGGTCTGACCCGCCGCTGAGGAAGCAGCGATAGACCGGAACCGGCGATTCGGCAGGCCTCGCTCTCCCCGTCACCGGGAATGCCGTCCTGTCCGACTGCGATATTGGAGCATCTGCAAGGTCCAGTTCGAGGGCCATCGTCAATACTTCACTTCCAGCGGTCAGCAGCAACCCGCACCGCCCCGCAAGCCGTTCAGCACCAGGCAGGAGGAGGAATGCGGCCCCATTCTAGCTGAACCAGGGAACCCCGACCCATAGCAGTTTGCGATCGACAAGTCGGCAAACGCCTCTTCGCGGCCCGAAAAGCCACCTTTTCCTCCTTTGGATCGCTTGCCCGATTCCTGCAAAAGGCATTATTCTTTGGGGGGAGCGCTCGTTCCGCGAACGAACGTCTTTTCGCGACGCGAGGACCGACGCTGTCGCGGAGCTGTCTATCCTGTGGAGGAGTCTGTTGGCCGCCAACGTTCACACGTTCTTCAGGGCGATCGCGCAGTTGTCGCTGGTCGCCATGTTCGTCCTCTTCCTCGCGGCCGAAGCTACTGCTGCCGCAGACGAGCCGACAGATGACCAGATCGCCGCCCTCATCCAGCAGTTGGGCGATCCCGACTACTCCGTCCGCAATCTGGCACAGGACAAACTCGGCAAGATAGGCAAAAGAGCGTACGACGCTTTGACCGTTGCCGCCAACGATCCCGATCTCGAGATCGCCACCAGAGCTCGTTATCTGCTCTACTCCGTCCAGCAACCGGTGATTCGAGAAACGGATTCAGATCGGGTAAAGGAGATCCTCGAGAAGTATCCGGAGCTGCCGACACCCCGGCAACTGATGCAGATTCGCGACCTGATGGGCCTTCCGCGCGGGGAAGGATATCGACCCGCATGCCGCCTGGTCCATATTGAGAATTCCGTCGTCATGTCCAAGTACGTTGCCACGGCGATCATCAATCGTTGGCCCGTCTACGCCGAAGGCCAGAAACGGATCTGCGAGGCGATCGAAGCGGAACTGAAGCAAAGTGGGCGGACCGCCGCCCGTTGGCTGATTGTTCGTGCGGGCGCGGTGGCCGATCCGAAAGCCGGTCTGGACGCCTGGCGCAGGCTGGTCGAGGAGGAAGAGTCGCTCCTCGGCGAGCGTTCTCCAAAATCATCCGCACAAATCGTTGCCGCCCTGCTCTACGATCTCGCCTGCTGGGAATCCGAGCTGGGCGCTGCGGATCTTGCCCAGAAGTATTTCGATCGGGCTCAGCAATTGAAGCAGAGTCTCACGGAAACGACGGCCCTCTTCTACCTCGACACGGCCTACTTCCTCCGCATGCGGGGCAAGATCGATTGGGCGGCCAAGGTCTACCAGCAGGTGTCGGCGATGGGGGCAACCCGGGTAACCCCCTACGCCCAGCTCGGTTTGGCCGAGATGCTCCATGATGCGGGCCGCAACCAGGAAGCCGCGGCGGCGATGGACAAGATCCTGATGAACCCCGATCCGCAACAACTGCGGAATCTCCAGTATATCGACCAGACTCCCCAGAAGATTCAGGGCCGCAAGCACTTCTTTCTTGCATGCAGCAGCCGTGACCAAGGGAACGAGCAAACGTATCGCGCCGAATTGTTCCAGGCGATCAAGGAGGATCCCACCGAAATGGATGCCCTCATCGCCCTGTACCGCCTTCCCGATCTCGAACCGGCGATCCGTAAACAGACGATCACATTCATCGAAGCAGCCGCCGAGAATCTGCGCCAGGAGACAGCCGCTGCCCCCGACGACGACGATCTTCACAACCAGTTCGCCTGGATCGTCGGCAACACCACCGGCGACATGCAGGAAGCTCTTGAGCACGCCCTGCGGGCCGTGGAACTCAGCCCCGAGTCGGGGGCCTATCTCGACACCCTTGCCCACGTCTACTTCTACGGGCTGAAGGATCCCAAGAAGGCCGCAGAGACGCAGGCCAAGGCCCTCCAGTTCCAGCCCCATTCCGCTCTCATCCGCCAGAAGTACGACCTCTTCCAGAAGGCGGCGGCCGATAAGGCCGACGAGTGAGGCCTCGTTCCGGGCCCCCTCTCTCCCGCCGAACAACCCAGGCAACGCCCCAAGGCAGCGCCCGGCGCGCCTTGACGGAGCAAGCGGACCGCCTACGGCTCCCAACTGATCAGTGCTACCCGCTTGCCGTCTCTCGACCAGGCCATGGCGCCCACGTCGTGGGCCGGATCCTGCCCGGGGAATAGCTCGGCAGCTTTCTCTCCCTCGGCGTCCAGCACGTACAGCCGCCGGTACCGGTCTTCCGGTCCCTGCATTGCCGTGAGAATCTGACGGCCTGTGCCGCCCCAGGAAACGATCGCGCAAATCGACTCAAACCCCCGTGCATTCCTCGAGGGAAGCAGGACCTTGAATCCGGCCCTGTCTCCCTCGGCGCTGACGCGGGCCACCTCCTTCGTTCCGTCCGGGCGGAGACCGATGAAGCACAGGAACTTCCCGTCGGGCGACCAGCCCAGGTTCCAGTAGATGGTGCCATACCCCTGCATGGAAAGAAGTGTCCGGCGGGTTTCCTTGTCGGGATCGACAATGGCGATGTTGGCGCCTTCGGGCGTGGAGATCGTGTAGGCAATCTCGTTGGCGGTTGGCGACCAATCGACCGCCCACCCCTCCGCGTCGAGCATCTTGTCGTTGGTCCCGTCGGCATTCATAACCCACACGCCGCGAGGATTGTAGCGGCACAGGCCAATCCGCTTGCCGTCGGGCGACCAGCTCGGCATCGCCCCGGAGCCAAGGTCAGTGATTTCTCCTCCTTCGACCGGCACGATCGTGATGTGGCTGTCGGAGTAGGTTTCTCCGCGAGAAAGATGCCAGGCGTCGCATGCAATCCGCTTGCCGTCGGGCGACCAGTCGGGAGATCCGCATGCGAGATCCTCGGGAAGATCCAGTTTTCGACGATTGCCCCCGTCGGCGTCGACAACATAGATCGGATGCCCAGGCTCATGCTGGCCGCGGCGAAAACGAATCAGCATACGATTGGGGGAGTTGTCTTCCGAGGCAAACTTGGTCGGACGCTCGTCCTTCGAGCCGCTCAGGCAGATATCCAGCCGGTCCCCCTTCAGGGCCAGGATTCCCAGGGTCGGCTTCCCTTCTAGTACCATCTTGATCGAGATCGGCTGGGTACTTTCGTCGATCGTGATCTCCGATTCTCCCAGCAGGCGTTCTCCCACCCGGATGGCAACTTTCTTGCCGGAGAATTCGAAGCGAAGTCTCTTCACATTGTCCTGGGCGATGGCCTTGCCGGCGTCCTCCATCGACACGGCATGCCACGTTCCCTCCAGGACCAGGCCCGGCCCGCGTCCATTTCCCGCCGGCTCGGCAGCAGTCTCTCCTGCACCCACGGGCGGCAGTCCGCACACCACGCTCAACAAGGCAACTGAAATCGGTCGAACGAATGCCATGCTACCACCTCCTTCTTGCGTGCTGCGATACCCTCCCACAGGGGACAACCTGCCAGCAATCTACTCACCCGGAGTTCTGCCCGCAAGTCATCGTCGCCCTGTCCTTCCTGGGATAGAATGAAGTATTCCTTCACTGACGTTTGCCTGGTCGATGCGCCGGGGCGCCCTGCGGAAGCCCGGCCTCTTGCCGCCTCCCGTTGGTCGGCCGCGAACATTCTCAACACAGCCACCAGGAAAAGCCGCCGCTAGCCCCTGCCCTCCCCATGTCGAAAGTTGTCCTTGCCATGTCCGGCGGTGTCGACAGCAGCATCGCCGCACACCTGCTCCTCGACGGTGGCCACGAAGTCGTCGGGGTATTCATGCGTCATGGAATCGAGACAGCCGCATCCTGCCGGGTGAGGGAGACTCCGGTCCGCGGCAAGCAAGGCTGCTGCAGTGCCAGCGACGCTGCCGATGCCCGTCGCGTGGCTGAACTCCTCGGCTTCCCTTTCTACGCTCTCAACTTCGATGAACAGTTCGACCGCATCGTCGATTATTTCGTCGACCAGTACCTGGCTGGCCGTACTCCCAACCCGTGTATTGTCTGCAATACGTGGCTCAAGTTCGGCAAGCTTCTCGAGTACGCTGACCGCCTCGGGGCCGAGTATGTCGCCACAGGCCACTACGCCCGCCTGGTCGACGTCGGCCAGTCTGTGCCGGCCCTCATGCGGGGCCGCGACGACACGAAGGACCAGGCCTATGTTCTGTTCGGCATCGACCGCTCTCGGCTTGCCCGCATGTTGATGCCGGTGGGCGAGTACCACAAGAGCCAGATCCGCGCCATGGCCGAACGTCTGGGCCTTCGGGTGGCTGACAAACGCGATAGCCAGGAAATCTGCTTTGTCCCCGACCAGGATCACGCCCGATTCATCCACCAGCAGCGTCCACAGGCCGATACCTCGGGCGAAATCGTCACGGCGGATGGCATCATCGTCGGGCGGCACAACGGCATCGAGCGTTACACGATCGGCCAGCGCAAGGGGCTCGGGGTCGCGATGGGAGATCGGCGGTTCGTGATTCGCATCGAACCCGACACCCGCCGCGTGGTGATCGGTGGGCACGACGACCTCGCCCGTCACGACCTTGTGGCCACCGGGGCCAATTGGCTGATCGAGCCCCCCACCGGGTCGCTGGCCTGCCAGGTCAAGATTCGCTACCGCAGCCGGCCTGCACCGGCCGTGGTGGAGTCCCTGGCTGAAGATCGCTTCGCCGTGCACTTCGACGAGGCCTGCTACGGGATCGCGCCGGGGCAGGCCGCGGTCTGCTTCGACGGCGACCGGGTGCTCGGCGGTGGTTGGATCGAGTGACGACCACCACGCAAGCCGCGGCACAAGATCGCCCATTGCCCCGCAGCACAAATTTGCATCCTCCCCAGACAGGTTCGGCGGGTTCTTGACAGCATTTTTTTCGCTATCATGTTAAGTGGCTGTAGCCCCGGCTCCTGCCTGCTGCCGGGTGAAGCGGCAAACGCCTCTCGACAAGGGGAATGACCCGGCGCTCGGTGCTGTTGTGGCTGCGGCCAGCTCGTCCGCCGGACCACGGAGCCAGCGTTCCGCAAGTCCACCCTTGCCCAGATCCTCGAAGTCGTGTGCCTCCAGCCCAGTTCGCTCGGCAGTTATGCTGGGGTTTTGGGGGCCGCCTGTCCCGAATTCGCCGGGTTTCATCCAGAGGACGAAGCAACACTCGCCAAACAACGCAACTTGAGGTAGAAGAATGCAGATCAGGTTCACTCGCCGCGGATTTCTCCAGTCGACCGCCCTGGCGGCCGCGTCGACAAGCGTGCCCCACGCCTTATTGGCAGCCAATGCGGAGCCGCTGAAGCTCGGTATTCGCGCTGCCAGCATGAGGATGGCCGGAACTCCCGATGTCTTCAGGGTGGCCGCGGGTATTCCGGGCCTTCGCGGCGTGGAGCTGCAGGCCACGGCCGGCAATCCCAGCCTGCGCGACCCCGAGACTGCCCGCCGCTACAAGGCGGAAGCCGATCGCTGGGCCGTCCAGGTTCCATCCCTGTCGGGCGTCTGGGATAGCGGCATCAAGGTCCACAGCCCCGGCGCCGCGAGCATTCTCGCCTCGGTCCGCGCGGCCGAGATCCTCGGTGCCGGCGTGATCCTGGCGGCCTTCTTCCGGCAGGATGCTCCCGACATGTCCAACGAGTCCTCGTACGGGCCGATTGTCGCCATGCTTCAGAGCGTGGCGGGCAAGGCAGCCGACGCCGGCGTGGTCATCGGCCTGGAGAATTCGCTCAGTCCGGCCGACAACAAGCGGCTTGTCGACCTGGTCGACCATCCGGCCGTGGGCGTCTACTACGATCCCCACAACATGGATTTCTACGGCCATGGCGCCGAGGCGATTGCGGGTATCGAATTGCTCGGAAAGAAGCGGATCGCCATGGTCCACGTGAAAAACGGCGATCACCTCATCGAGGAGCCCGGGCCGATCGATTGGCCCGCGGCCTTCGCCAGTTTCCGCCGGATCGGCTACGATGGCTGGTATGTCTATGAAAGCGGCCACTCCAGCGTGGAAGACTGTGTCGACGACACCACGAAGAACAATCGATTTCTGCAGCGGCAGATCAGGTCATAAGATCAAGAAGGCAGGATCGAAGATCCCGGCCGTTCCTCAGATCCCAGCTTCCTGCGAGCGTCCCTTGCCATGTGCCTGGCGACCCAGGTCTCGGTCAAGTCGGGCCGGCGCGCGGCTGCCAGCAAGATCATTGGACCCGCCGGCACACGACTTCATTCCGGCAGGTGCTCTACGAAGAATCTCAGCCAGTTGCCGTGGAATACCGCGTCGATGTCCACGTCTGAGTAGCCCCGACCGCTGAGGATCTCGCCGAGCTTCTGCAGGTCGGCGATCGAGTCCAGGCCTGCGGGCGTCTGCTCGCTGCCGTAGCCGCCGTCCAGGTCGCTGCCGATCGCCGCGTGGCGGCAGTCGCCGGCCACCTGGCAAATGTGGTCCACATGATCGCAAACCGAGTCCATCGTGACGGCTTCATGGGGCGTATGCCCCTTCTTCCAGCCCGGGTACAGCATCCAGGCGTCCAACGCCACACCGATCACGGTATCCCGCTGGATGAGCCGGCGGATCTGTTCGTCGGAAAACTGGCGGTCGCCCGGCACCAGGGCCCGGCAGTTGTTGTGGCTGGCCATCAACGGGCCGCCAAACAGCTCCAGGGCCTCTGTGAAACCGGGCTCCGAAAGATGGGTCACGTCGAGGATCATGCCCAGCCGCTCCATCTCCGCCAGAAGTAGCCGCCCCGCGGCCGTGAGTGGACCTTCGGCTCCGCTCCCCACGGCATAGCGGCTGGGACCGTAGTGGGCCAGGCTCAGCGATCGCAGGCCGTCTTGCCACCAGCCTTCGCACTCGTGGGGCGAGACAATCGGGTCTGCCCCTTCCATGGCCAGGATGATGCCCAGCCGCGGTTTGCCGTCACCCGGCTGTTGCCACCGCGCCCAGTGCCGCCGGAGATCGTCGCTCGTGCGAAGGAACTCGAGTTCACCCAGCGTTTCCAGCAGACGATAGTAGGCCAGTTGCCCCTGGGCTGCTCCGTATGCGGCCGCCGGATGGCCGTAGTCGATGCTTCGCCGCCGCTGCCGGTCGGCAGCCGGCACGTCGGGCTTGACCCGTGCCAGCACGGTTGCCAGGCAGACGGCCACTCCCGCCCGCCGCAGTTCGGGCCAGCAAGTGGTCGCCCGCCCACGGGCATCGCTGTCGCCCAGTCCGGCTTCCGACGCGTTGAGCTCCGCCAAGGGCAGCGTCAGATCGCGGTCCCACCCCAGGGCGTTCCAGGCCAGATCCAGGTGCGAATCGAAGATGAGTCTCATGTGTCCTCAAGGGGAAAGTACTGGTTCATCATTTCCCGCACGGTCCACGCGTGGCGCCGGAACAGCTCTTCCCAGCGGCTGGCCTCCGCTTCCGTGTATTCGTAGAAGCCGCGGCCGTTGGCGATCCCGCGAGCGTCGGCGGCGCACAAGTCCTGCATCGTCCGGGGCAGTTCGGTGGCGTTGCTCAAGCTCGGCAGAACGCCTTCAATCGCCTTCCCGTAGAGTGCCGGTCCGCCGGTCAGATCCATCCAGCGAAACGGACCGCACATCGTGGCCCAGAGCCCCAGGGCGTTGCGGACCGACCGGTCGATCGTCTCCACGTCGGCCACGCCCATCTCCAGCACGTTGAGGGCCTCGCGGTACATCGCGTAGCCGATCCGATTGACGATGAATGCCGGCACATCTTTCTGGACCATCGACGGTTCCTTGCCGATGGCCTTGGCAAGCTCCGCGGCCGCCAGGAAGGGTGCGTCGGCCGTCTGCACGCCGCGAATGATCTCGAGAAAGCGGGTCGCATGGGCCGGCTCGGCCCAGTGCATGCCGAGAAACCGCTCAGGATGCTTTCGCCCTTGCTGCAGATGCGAAATAGGCAGGGCCGACGTATTGCTGGCGATCGGCACATGGGATGCCACTAGCGATTCAATTCGGTCAAACACTTCCTGCTTCGAGCCCATGTCTTCGATGACCGACTCGATGACAAAATCACAGCCGGCCATCGGCTCCAGCAACGTGACCGGCTGGTAGCGATCCTCCCACTCGTGCAGCAACTCGCTGGCAAATCCGGCCCGCTCGACCAGGTCGCCGATCGCCCGGGCGATATACTGCCTTGCTTCCTTGTGCGTTGCCTCGCGGCGGGTGAAGGCGATGACATGAAAGCCATGTCCCACCAGGCACGCCGCAATTCCCCGCCCCAGCAGCCCCAACCCGATAACCCCGACCGTCGCGATGTTCATAGACCCGCCTTTCTCAATACCAGCCAGCTTCTTCGTCCGTTTCCCAGCCACTTGGCTCCGCGGCAATTCGTGGAACACTCAGGCCCGTTGCTTCCCCCTGAACCGCCCCTCCCGCCGATCGAGCCCGGTTCACGGTCCGTGCAAGGCTCAATGGTCGCAGTCGTAATCTCAATTCCCTTCTTCTTCCTTCCCGCCCTCTTCTCCTGGCTCGTTCTCCATCTTCCCCCGCGCCGTGACCGTCAGGCTGCATCGGGCTTCCCTGCAGCGCGAGAGATCCACCTCGCAACGAAAGCCCAGTGGTTCGAGCACGCGGCGATACAGAACGTCGCAATGGCGGCAATAGTCGTGATAGGGCTCCACGTGCTTCAACTCCAGCAGTCGGGCCATGGAAGGGCAGCGGTGCATGACGATCCGAAACTCGCCCGCCTCCTCATCCACTTCCATGCTGAAGTCGGCCGCTTCCTCATTCAAGGTGTGGTTCCAGTAGGTCCAGCAGCCGCGAATCCCCTCCTGCTCCACGGCGCTCTTGAGGTTGCCCAGGAACGAATCGGAAAGATACTCCCAGAATCGCTGCACGGCCTCGGGCCCCCCCCGGGACTCCAGGAATTTGAACAGCTCGCTGTAGGCGGGAATGAACTCCGTGCATGAAATCATGGCTGGCCCTCGGATTCCGATGGGGTGTCGCTCAATGCTTCGCCTCGGCCCCTGCACTGTCCGGCGCGGCGGGCTTGCCATCGGCCAGGAGCAAAGCCAACAACAGGGATGTGCGGATCATGGTTGGATCCTGCTCACGGTGCGCGAGTGTGGTTGCGGTCAGGGGACCAGACGTAACAGCTTCCCCTTCCATATTCCTGGAATCCGATCCGCTTGTACATCCCCCGCCCCATGACTGAAGAGAACAGGGTTCCCACGCGGTAACCCACTCGCCTTGCCTCTTGAAGCACGGCGACCGTCAGGGCCGTGCCGAGGCCACGGTGGCGGTAGTCAGGCAGGGTTGCCACGCTCGAGAGTCCCGCCACACCTGCACCCAAGTAGAGCGAAGCGGTTGCGACCGGCTTCGCGCCGACCCGGGCCAGGAAATGACGCAAGGGTCTGTCGGCTCCCAGCCCCAGAGAGGCCAGCATCCGCAGCCAAGCATCGGCGGCGAAATCGGGAAACTGGTAGATCGGCGTCATCACCCGGCACCACGCTTCGAGCCCGGCCCGGTCCACGACTTCCTCGACGATCGAACCGGCAGCGATTGGCCGGGCATCGCTCACCGCGTCAAGGTCTACCGCCATGGCCGGTGCGTCAAACGCCATCTCGAACCCGGCCGCTTCGAGCCGACGCCCCAGATCCGCCGGCTGTGTGGCCGGTCCGGTCCACCAGAAACCCGGCACACTGCGCCGTCGCAAACGGCCGATCACCCCTGCGATGGCCGATTCCACCGACTCCTGCGGCAAACGGGCGCTGAACACGTTGTTGAAGAACGCAAAGGGAATGTCTGTGATCGTCCAGGCCATGCACCCGTCCCTACCATGCTCCATCTCCGGCCACGCGGCCCACGAAAGACAGCATTCCACACCGTTTTGTTCGATGGCTGTGGCCAACGCGTGACGGGAGAAGTCGGCAAACGGCGGGCCTTGAGTCATGTGCTGCGAGCAGTGAGGCTTGAGGCCTGCCTGGCCATGCCTTCCGCAACCGTTTTGGCGACCGGCGCATGGCCGCAGGGGGCGAGCCGCGCACCGTCCGAACAGGAGACGGCCGATCGGGCGTCTTCCTTGAACCGGAACCGGCGCGCGCTGCCGAACCTGGACGGTACCCCTTCCACCGTGCCGGTCGGCAGCTTCTCAGGCCCTGCAATAGTCGACTGGTGGCGGATTGTGTCCAAATCGAAGCCGACACGGCCGCTGGCACGATCGGCGGCCGGGCACAGGGAACTCGCAATCAGAAACGTCGTTATCGACGCCGAAACGGGCAGTAGACGGCCAATCTGACTCATGTTGTCGCCTCGTTTCGCTGGCAAGACCCCCGCGTTGTGGGCATCCACGGGGTTAACAAACGACCGCTCCCTCGAACAAACTTCCAGTGTAGCCGAAGACGAGGGCCATTTTCCAGAGCGGCTCGATGAGGATAAGTCGGCTGCGTGCCGGAAAAACACCGAACAGCGGATCCGTTATATCCGCGTCTTTTCGGAGCCCCGGTCCTTGTCGAGATACCGCCGGCCCTGCCGCCACCCGTCCGCGCCCGTTCCCGTGCCTGCCCTGCGAGGAAAGAACCATGCGATCCCGCTTGCTGCACAGGTTGTTGCCTGGTGTTCTCCTGGCCCTGACGTCGGGACCCGTTTGCCTTGGCGCCCCGCCCCCCGTCGTTCTGCTGTATCACGAGGATGCCGATGTACGGACCAAGACGATTGAAAGCCTGGCTGCCGGGAACGATCCGGCGCTCATCGACGACCTGATTCGCGCGCAGAGCGTCGAGAACTACACCCCGGTCCACATTACCTATCAGAAGGTGTTGTCCCGGTTGGCTGGTCAGCGTCTTCCACCCTCCGAAACCAACTGGAAGGCCTGGCTGGCATCGGAGGTCGAAGCGGGGCGGCTCAAGATCGACTATCTTCCGGTCGATCCGGCCGAGGCTGGCCCGTCGGAACGTGCCGGCCTGCAGCCGCTTGCCTCGCAACTGGGGCCGGATCGCTTTGCGGCGATGGCCGAACGACTGAGATCGCCGTCGGGCGCGACCCCCGACGGCAACGCACTCCGCTACATGGTGGCCAACGACCATCTGCCGCAGGTTCAGCACTTCCTTGCCGGGGATTGGCTGGTGGAGACCCTCGGCAGGAAGGACGTCAATATCAACTTGTTGGCCTACTGCCTGAACGGGCTGGCTGAGCCGGGACCGCTCCGCGACAAGATCAACACGCGCGTGATTGCCTGCCTCCAGAGCGGCCAGGACGCGACGGTCACGGCTGCATTGCAGATGATCGCGGGAGTCGAAGGGTTCACGACGGTCTTCCGCGTGCCGGGCGCAGAACCATACGTACGCGGCCTTCTGGAAAGTAAAAACCAGGAGATTGCCCGAGCCGCGCGGCGGGCAATGACGCGTATCACGCCGGAGGATTTCGCCCACGATGCTTCCTATGCCGAGGCGTTTCGCGATCTCTACGACACGCTGGGCCGCCGCTATCCGTGCTTTGCCCTGAAAGGCATCGACTGGGGTGCGGTCGGCGAGGAGCTGTTGCCGAAAGTGAAGACCATCACCACCAACGAGCAGTTCGGAATGCTGTGCCTGCAGCTGGTCGCCCGGCTGGAAGACAGCCATGCCGCTCTCCTGCCCGCCAAGGCTCAATTGCCTCGGCCGCCTTTCCCCCAGTGGGATCCGGGCTTTGCCTGCCTGCTCGACAATCGGGATCGACCGGTAGTGTTCTATCTCGATCGGGCCGGCCCCGCCGAAAAGGCAGGTGTGGCAATCGGCATGACCGTCACGAAGGTCGACGGTCGGCCGGTCGTCGAGGTGATGGAAGCGTGGAACAAGCGGGCGACGCGATACGCGGGGTTCTCGAGCCAGCGCTACCTCAACTACCAGGCGGCGAGGATGTTCTGCCGGCAACTCGCCCACGGACAGGTTGTGGAACTGGAATTCGAACAGCTCAGCGGCGAGTCCCTGACCTGCCGGCTGCCCTGCACGCTCCCTGTCCGCTACCTGCCGCGTCTGCCGGTGCCGATCGCCAAGATATCCGATTCGGCCAACGTTTCCTGGACGATGCTCGACGACCAGATCGGTTATCTCCATGTGCGCCGCATCGCCAGCGATCTCATCCCGCGGCTCGATCAGGCGGTCGCCGAACTGCACGAGGCCGGCGGACTCATCGTCGACGTTCGCGGCAACAGCGGCGGCGGGTTCGACGCCGTGAGAGCCCACCGCAATTTCGCAACCGACGACTCCGAGGAGCCGAACCGGCCTCGATTCCTCGGACCTGTGGCACTGCTGCTCGACTCGCGGTGCATCAGCGCCGCAGAAGGATGGGCCTCGTGGTTCATCGCCCGCAAACGCGCGACGTCGTTTGGCGAAACGACGGCCGGCGCCTCGTCTGGCAAAGAAACGTACCTCCTCAAGAACGGCCTGTATCGCGTGCAGTTCCCCGTAAAGGCCTACACAGGCTTCCTGGATCGGCCGATCGAACGCCGCGGCCTGGAACCGGACGTTCCTCTCCGCCAGACCGCCGCCGACCTGGCCGAGGGACGAGACACGGTTCTGGAAGCGGCCAGAAAGGACTTGAGGCAGCGCCTCGCGCAGACGAATTGAAGCCGGGAGGGCAGAGTCGTTGGAGGAGATCACGACCCCGGTCATGTGACCTTCGTGCTCCTGCCGCAAACCAGACGAGCGGAACGGGACATTCGCAGCAGGATTGGGTCTTTCCCTCTTGCTTTCTTCACAGGCCCGACACGCCAAAGGTGACATAGAAGAAATAGGAGTCGCCAAATCCCTCTGCGATGGCAACCTCGCGAGCCAACTCCGTGTTGTCTCTGAAAGCGGCCAGGATCTGCCGGAACCGTCTCGCCCGATCGACAATCTCGGGATCCAGCCGGCGGTCGGCTGCGGGAATCTGCCCGGTTGTCGCCAGCGAGTTGACGATGATTGCCTCCTGAAGATGACGCGGAAGGCCCGGAGCTCCATTCTGCGGAAGCTGCGAGAGCCAGGCCGCGACTTTCTCATGACTTCTCGAGCAGAGGTAATGGGCCATGAGGAACTCCAGGGCCATCTCATTCCGGGGATTGGCCTGAAGGAGTGCCACGAGGAACCGTTCGACGTTCCCTGGGAAGATGCTGTCAACAGAAACCATCGACCTGCGCAGTTGCCTGATGCGCGGGTCGCCGGCCAGGGTGGGGTCTTCATCCAGACGCTGAATCATGTCGCGCGCCGAACGCTCATAGAAGGGCTTCCTGCCCAGTGCAGTCAGAAACATCTTCGCCGTTTCCGGTCTGCCTTTGACAATGTTGATCACCGCGAGGAGCTCAAGGATCGCCGGCGAATCGTCCGAGGTCTCGAAGGCCTCGCAGGCACATCTTTCCGCCCAGTTCACCTGCCCGAGTTCCAGAAGAAGCCGGCTTTCCTGGAAGTAGGTGTGGGGGTCCCTCTCTGCCGCAGGCGTGCTGTAGAGCGAGCGGCCCGGCACCTGCGGGTATCGGAACATCTCGTCGCCAAGTCGACCTGTATGGTAGAGCGCCAGCATGACGTTCCTGTTGCAGCGGGAGTTGTAAAGGCCATAAGGGCTCCTGCGGGCGACCGCCAGGACTTCGGGCCACATCTGGCGCTGAGAATAGTAGTCCTCAAACAGCATGATCTTGTTCTTGTAGTCCAGCGAGCACCAGCCGGCAGCGCCGGCGGCCATGAGGACCACGGCCACCGGCAGCCACCGCTTCAGCGTCTCTCGTGCCGGTATTCTTGGAGTCTTCCTTCCCGACGAATCTGCCGCATCCGAAGCCCCTTCCGCCCGTCGGCCATGGAATCGGGCCTGCAAGGCCGCGACTGCCAGCACGGCAGGGAACCACAGATACAGGGCGACCACACACGCGCCGGTCGCCCCGGCGATGGACGGTATCGAGAGGAGCAGTCCCCCATACGCCTCACCAACTCCCAGGCCGAAGCACGCCATGCCCGCCGCCCAGGGTACGGCCAGACCGCAGAGCACCGCCATGGCCGCCAGGATCCGGTGTCGCCTGGCCAGCGACTCGTAGACTGCGACCAGCACCGCCAGCGCTATGGCAGTGGTGCGACCGCGTGCCACCACGGGACCTCGCTGCAGGCCTTCCCGCGCTGCGAGCGACCTGCGAGATGCTGCAGTGACCTTCACTGTAGCCTCCCGGCTAGCGTATCTTGGCAACGAGCGGGCCACGCCGCCTGCTGCCGCTGTCCCGGGCGCCGCGCGCGGCCTCCGCCATCACGC
>CAZLWV010000034.1:44575-61841 GCA_964563135.1 uncultured Planctomycetaceae bacterium | reverse complement strand
CGACACCGGGAATTCTAATTGTCGCTCAAGGGGAAAAGTAGTTGTCGCCGGACACCGGGCCTTGACTCGACGGCAGTTATGGGCGACCCCTTTTGTCGTCCCTCGAGTCTCCCAGCGGAAAAGCTGACAGGAATCTATCGAGATCATCAGGATCAAAGAATCGGGAGAGGTCTGTGTGCTTCAGGCACTCCGCGAGGTTCATCGCAAGACTCGTCAGAGCGGCATTCGATCGAAATGTCTCAAGGTCCATGCAGATGCGTCCCAGGACATCCGAAAGAACTACGGCATCGCCGTCAGCGATCAAGCCGGGGATGAAGCGTAACGCTGCGTCCTTATCGCTGTCGTAAAGAACGCAGAACGCTTGACCAAGCAAAAAATGGTCGGCAGTACGCTGCTGCAGGATGGTGTACGCAGTCTCTCGACAAAGCTCGCTGGATCTCATGCTTAGCTCACCGAGTGCATACGTTGCAATGAATGGATCAGCCTGTTCCAAGACAAGGCGTTTGAGAAGCTGATCATCTAGCTCCCCATAGGGGATCGCTTCTGCATCTAAAAGAATCCAGTCGTCGAAATTCATCGCCAATCCGCAAATCGGGTTGCGTGATTCCCAGAATGGGCCATCTCCTTGAAGCCGCCTCCCGAAGGGGGGCGGCGGAGTCTGGATCTCTTGGAATCGTGCAAGTCTATTTAGAAGCAGAGGTGCGCCCGTCGAATGGTTCGTTGCTGACCTGGGCGATCCAGTTCCGCGTCCAGGCGACAGCCTCCAGGTCGACGTCCACGTTGGGGGTAGCCAGGAAGATCATGCCCTGAATGCGTCCCTCCTTGAGCCATCGGTAGCCCAACTCCGTCTGACGTTGCATCGGTTCGACGGGCAAGGGGCGACTGTCGGCGAAGTCGTACATGTAGCAGCCGAGATAGATTGGCTTGTCGCCCACGAGCTTTTCGAGCCTGGCCAGGTTGCCCTCGAGATCCGCTAGATCGGCAGGACGCCAGGTCCACATGCACACCTGGTCCACCTCGGCGACATGCGCCTTCGCACGCCGCGAAATCTGCCCGGTGTAGACCACGGCCATAATCGGCAGCTTCCGGCCGCGTACCTGCCGTTGGCCCAAAGCGTGCAGCTCTTGCGGCGCGAGTGAGGCCTTGAACGGCGGAAGGTCGGCGGCTTCGGTTTCCGGGTCGGCGCCCGGTCCTGTCGGATTGGAGCGGAAGAAGTCATCCAGGATGAACCCCACGACGTTGTCGTGCGTCTCAGCGAGCCGGAACACCTGTTCGCGTTCGTCGGTGGAAGTGACTCCGCTTGCTCCGACAAGCGACCAGTACACGCGGTCGAGTCTCTGGAAGGGGACATAGTAGGTGTCGAAGGGCGGAGCCGGCTTGCCGGCGTAACGCACGAAGATCATGTTGCGAACGCCCATGGAGTCGGCCGCGGCCACCGGCTCGATCGTGGATTTCTTGGGCAGCCTGGCCAGATAACTCTCATTGTACACACCTGCCGGGTGCCCCCAGATCCAGATTCGATCGCCAATTGTCTCGCCACTGGGCGACTGTGCGACCGCCTGTGTGCCGCAGAACAGAACCGTGGCGGCTATCAGAGAGAAGGTGAATTGAAGGTTTGGCACGGAAATTCTCCTCTGGGGTCTTTACGACGCCTGGCACCTGTCGTATTGTCGTCTTGCGCTCCCGCGAAAGCAGCGCCACTTCATCGCACCGCTCTGGACTTGCATCGCAGGCGTTACCCCTCGTCCAAGCATCTTGAAGTACGTGCCGTCAGAACTGCCGATCGTCTTTGGCTGGAAGATACGGAAGTACCCGCCCTGGATGTCGAAAATGACTTGTAGTTCAGCAACCGGATTCTCGAGTATCTGCATGCTGTTCTGCAGCGCAAGGCCTCCCCTATCGTACACATCGATACTTCCTTCGACAACGCTTTGCACGTTGCCAGCAGCATCCACTCCAGGCCACCATGGTAGTCCACGGAACCCCAGAAGCCCGGTATTCTGGCGTCTTCCAAGGTGTACTCGTCCGGTTTGACTGCCGGCGGCGTGGCAAATCCGCCGGACGGACCTCCGCACTGGCCAGTCCGAAATGCTTTTGTCACATCCTCCGGCTCCGCCGGGCGCTTTTCTTTCTTCGGCTGAGCTGCGCCCCCTGCGCCGGCGGCTGCTGCGGCCGTGTTGTTGTCGGCCGCCTGATATGTTGCGAACGTGACGGCGGCAGCGGCCTGGGAGGCCATGCGGGCGCGGCGGACGTCGGATTGGGACCCAGAGCGGGCCTGGTCGGCAGTGCCGGCGGCGTCCTGGAAATCGGCCTGGGCGGTGAAGAGAATTTCCGGAATCTCCCGGTTCGGAGGGAGGGGCGACCGGAGCCAATCGGCCGCTTCTACCCCTATCCCGCGCACGGGGACTGTTCTTTGCGCTCACTCAGGGCCATCCGCGAACATCGGCGATTTACGATTGTGTAGCACCCGGATGATCTCGTGCTAGGGAGAACCTCTTGGGCCTGACGGCCCCCGATAGGCAAGCTACGGGGGGCACCTGCGCCGCCCACCCCGATGTACCGGTAGTCTGCACCCGAAGCACAGGATAGAGTGGAGACGATCGCACTTGCCCTGGATGGCTCTCCCGCCGCCGCCCCCAGTCAGGAGACCTGCTCAATGCCACAGCTTGCCACTTCCCGCCTCGTGTCGATTCTGCTACTGGCCGCACTCGCCTGCCCCCTCCACGCCGACGTCGCCTGGAGGGAGGTTGAGGGAACCAAGATCCCCGTTCCCCCGAAAGAGCATCCGCGGCTCTATCTGCGTCCGCAGCACATCGCCGAGTTGCCCCAGCGTCTCCAGGATCCGGTCCTGGAACCCATCCGCCAGCGGCTCGAGACCCTCGCCCGGCGCAGCGAGCAATTCCAGGTCGAATGGGAAGCCGTCCAGTACCTCACCGCCCCCGACCGGCAGAAAGGACGCGAAATCGTCGAGCAGACGCTCCGACTTCTCAAGAACAGTCAACTGCCCGACATCCACGACGCCTGCCGCGTCACCGGCCGTATGATGACCACTGGCGCCATCGTCTACGATTGGCTCTATCCCCTCCTCACCGACGACGAGAAGCAGCAATATATCCAGGAACTCGTCCGCCTGGCCAAAACGCAGGAATGCGGCTATCCGCCGACCCGCCAGGGCTCCGTCACCGGCCACTCGTCGGAAGCCATGATCATGCGCGAGATGATCTCGGCCGGAATCGCCGTCTACGACGAGTTCCCCGAAATGTACGAACTGGCCGCCGGACGCTTCTTCCGCGAACACCTGCCCGCCCGCAACTGGTTCTACGACGGCCACGCCTATCACCAGGGCGATTCCTACGGACCGTATCACTGCTGTTGGGACACCTTCCCGCTCTGGATCTTCGATCGCCTCGGGGCCGGCAACGTCTATAACCCCCAGCAGCAGTTCGTTCCCTACTGGTGGATCTACACAACCCGCCCCGACGGGCAGCGGCTCCGCGCCGGCGATACCTTCTGCCACAGCGCACCCCGCGGCCAGCCCTGGGGCGTCGGCCCCGGCGCCGTGCTGACCGCCAGCTTCTACGGCGACGGATACCTGCTCGGCCACCACGAAGCCCAGGGCGGCGTCCGCGACAACGAGGCTCTCTTCGAGTTCCTCTGGCGCGATACGAGACTCCAACCCAAGCCCGTGACCGACCTGCCCCTCTCCCGCTACTTCGGCGGCCCCTTCGGCTGGATGATCGCCCGCACCGACTGGGGCCCCGACGCCGTCATCGCCGAAATGAAGACCAACGTCTACAACTTCACCAACCACCAGCATCTCGACGCCGGCACCTTCCAGCTCTACTACAAGGGGGCCCTGGCCGTCGACTCCGGCATCTACTCGGGTTCTTCCGGACAATACGGCAGCCCCCATTGCACCAACTACTACTGGCGCACCATCGCTCACAACTGCCTGCTCGTCTGCGACCCGAACGAAGAATTCCGTTCTTCCCGCGGGTACGGCAACGACGGCGGTCAGCGACTGCCCAACGGCCGCAGCGAACCCCGCACGCTCGAGGTCCTGCTCGATCCCGACAACGGATACCGCACCGGAAACGTCCTGGCCCAGAGCATCGGTCCCGAACCCGCCAGGCCCCGCTACACCGTGCTCACCAGCGACATCACCGCCGCCTATGGCAAGAAAGTCGAATCGGTCGTCCGCTCCGCCGTCTTCCTGAACCTGGGCGACCCCAAGGCCCCCGCTGCCATGATCGTCTACGACCGCGTCGTCGCCGCCGACCCGGCCTTCAAAAAGTTCTGGCTGCTCCACACGATCGAGGAGCCGCAAGTCGACGGCAACCGGGCCGTCGTCGACCGAACGGAGCACGGCCAGCGTGGCCGTCTGATCCTGACCTCGCTCCTGCCCGCCGCCGCCGACCTGCAGATCCAGACCGTCGGAGGCCCCGGCCGCGAGTACTGGGTTTTCGGCGAGAATTTTGGCAACGACCAGGATCCGCAACGCGCCGAACGCTCCTCCCAGGAGCCCGGGGCCTGGCGAATCGAGATCTCCCCCAAACAGCCGGCGGCCGAGAATCGCTTCCTCAACGTGATGCAGGTCACCGACCGCATCGACGGCCGCACCCTGCCGGTCGAATACGTCCAGTGGGGCCCCCTCCTTGGCTGCCGCATCGAAACGTCCGACGCCGACTGGATCGTGCTCTTCCCCAGCGGCCAAACGTCTCTGCAAGGCCCGCTGACCGTCGCGGTCTCCGGCAAGCAGCGCTGTCGGATCCTGATCTGTGGCCTCAAGGCCGGCCCTTGGACCGTAACGCCCTCCACCGGCGACCCTCACCGGGGCGACGTCGATCCCCAGCGCGGAACCGCCTGGCTGGAAGGCCCCGCCGGCCGCTGGACACTGGCGCCGAAATAACCCGAGGCACGATACCGAGAACTCGCCATGAAGATGCCCCATGCCTTACCCCTTCTCGTCCTGGGTCTCCTCCCATGCTCCTCACCCTTCAATGTCCACGCCCAAGGCACGCGGGCCGACTACGAGCGGGCGGATGGCCTGCGTGAGCTGACGCAAAACAAGGTCTTCCGCGATCGCGTTCGGCCCAACTGGCTCGAGGACGATGCGTCGTTCTGGTACCGGATTCAAACCGCCGCCGATCGGCATGAGTTCGTTCTGGTCGACGCGGAGAAAGGTCAGCGGAAGCCAGCCTTCGATCATGCCCGCCTGGCGGATGCCTTGAGCGCCCAGGGCGTGCGAAACGCCGCACCCGACCGACTGCCCATCGACCGCCTCGAGTTCGACCTACAGAAGAACCGCCTCGTCTTCCGCTGCGGCGACGCCTGGTGGGCCTGCAATCTGGCAAACTACGTGCTGACGAAACACCAATCCGATCAGACTCCCAGTGCAGGCTGGCCGCCCGATCGCGGCCCCCGGTCGAGTCGCCGAACGGGCGACGATACGGAGATCACCTTCGTCAACAAGACGCAGTCCCGTATCGAACTGATCTGGCTTTCGACCGAAGGCGACCGCCGCAGCTACGGCAAGCTCGACCCCGGCTCCCGGCGGCCACAACATACCTACTCCGGCCATGTCTGGCTCGTCATTGACGAGGAGGGTAAGGAATTCGCCATCTTCGTCGGCGAAGACGAACCGCTCCTGGCCGAGATCGAGGGCATCGTCGACCAGATGCCGCCGCAACGTTCCCAGCGCCGAGAAGGCCGGCGCCGTCCCGATCGGCCTTCACAGGATAGGTCTCCCGACAGCGGCTGGCAGGCGTTTCTCCGCGACGGCAACGTCTACCTTCGCGAACTGGACGGCGGCGCTGAGCATCCGTTGACCGACGACGCGTCGGACGAGTCCTTCTACCAGCCGAACTTCTACTGGTCGCCCGACTCGACCCGTCTGGTCACGATCCGCACGAAGAAAGGCGACGACCGCAAGATCTACTTCATCGAATCGTCACCCAAGGATCAACTCCAGCCCAAACTGCAATCCTACGACTACCTGAAACCGGGCGATCAAATCCCCCTCGACAAGCCCGTGCTCTTCGATGTTGCCGCGCGCAAGGCCATCCCAGTCAGTGACGAACTCTTCTCCAATCCCTGGAGCCTCGACCATGTTCGCTGGGACGACGACTCGTCTCGCTTCACCTTCCTCTACAACCAGCGCGGCCATCAGGTCCTGCGGGTGGTCGCCGTCGACGCCGGCGGCCAGGCCCGGGCGATCATCGATGAACGCAGCGACACCTTCATCAACTACTCGGGAAAACAGTTCCTGCAAATCATCGACAAGTTCAATGAAATCATCTGGATGTCGGAGCGCGACGGGTGGAACCACCTGTACCTCTACGATGCCAAATCCGGGACGGTCAAGAATCAAATCACCCGGGGCGCGTGGGTCGTGCGCGACGTCGAGCGCGTCGACGAAGAGAAACGCCAGATCTGGTTCCGAGCCGGCGGCATCCGGCCTGAACAGGACCCGTACTACGTTCACTACTGCCGTGTGAACTTCGACGGCTCGGGCTTGACGATCCTCACCGAGGGCGACGGCGACCACCGGGTCGAATTCTCGCCCGATCGGCGGTTCCTGATCGACGAGTGGTCCCGCGTCGATCACCCGCCCGTCACCGAACTCCGGCGGGCCGACGACGGCAGTCTCGTCTGCATGCTCGAGCAGGCCGACTCGAGCCCGTTGCTGGCCGCGGGCTGGCAGGTGCCGGAGCGATTCTGTGCCAAGGGGCGCGACGGCCAAACCGACATCTACGGCGTGATCTACCGTCCCACCAACTTCGATCCGAACAGGAAATACCCGGTTATCGAAGAGATCTACGCCGGCCCCCACAGCGCCTTCGTACCCAAGAGCTTCCATGCCTACGTCAAAACCCAGTCGATGGCCGAGTTGGGGTTCATCCTCGTGCGCATCGACGGCATGGGCACGTCCTATCGCTCCAAGGCCTTCCACGACGTCTGCTGGAAAAACCTGGGCGACTCGGGCTTTCCCGACCGGATCCTCTGGATCAAAGCGGCCGCGGCGAAGTATCCCTACATGGATCTCCAGCGAGTTGGAATCTACGGCGGCTCGGCCGGCGGGCAGAGCTCCACCCGGGCCCTGCTGGCCTTCGGCGATTTCTACAAGGTGGCCGTCTCCGATTGTGGCTGCCACGACAACCGTATGGACAAAATCTGGTGGAACGAGCAGTGGATGGGCTGGCCCGTCGGGCCGCACTACGAGGAGCAATCCAACGTGACCCAGGCCCACCGGCTGCGAGGCAAACTGCTCCTGATCGTCGGTGAGATGGACGGCAACGTCGACCCGGCTTCAACGATGCAGGTCGCGGGCGCCCTGATCAAGGCCGACAAGGATTTCGACATGCTCATCATCCCAGGCACGGGCCACGGCGCCGCAGAAACCCCCTACGGCACTCGCCGCCGCGCCGATTTCTTCGTCCGCCATCTGCTGGGAGTGGAGCCGCGATGGGAGCCTTAAGAGCCGACTCGCCGCTATTTCGTGGTCACGTTCTTTCACGCTGAGAAACAGAAGCGATTAGTGTCTATTGGCGAGGATCAGCGTTCCCCTGCTTTCATCAACGCCCCAAGAAACACCATCACCTTCTCCGTCACCTTGTCCCCCGCCTTCCCCAGATCCTGATTGAGCGTCCCGTGCGTCTTGTCCGGCGCTTCGACGACCTCCACCCGTACTCCGGCTTCGCGAAGCTTCTTGGCCATGGCGCTGGACTGCTCCAGCTTGGCCGCGTTGTTATCGGCCACGACCAGCATGAACGGCGGTATCGACTTGCCCGCCGTTACGTGCGCATAGGGTGAAATGATCTTGAGCGTTTCAGCGTCGGTGCCGAACAACTTGGCGTGCATCCCTTGCCCGGACGCAATCAGCCTGGGAACGTCCAGGGCGGCCGTGTCCAACTCGATCAGCCCCTTGATCACCGACAGATCCTTCCCGCAGTTGCCCAGCAGCGTCTCGCTGGTCGCCGCCACCGACACCAGATGCGCCCCCGCCGAGTGGCCCATCAGGAAGATCCGATCCGGATTGCCACCATATTCCTTGACATGATCGTGCACCCACGCCACCGCCGCGGCCACGTCCTGGGCCTGGTCCGGAACCCTTGCTGAGCCGCCCGTCGCCGTCCCGGTCGAGTTGTTTGAACTGCTCGCCAAACAGCTCCCCGGGAGTTTGACTCGTCTTCTCCTGCGCGAAGCCCAAAGGACCCCATCCCAGCAGTACCAGCGCTGCGCATATCAATGCCCGCATCTGTCTCCTCCCATCTTCGAGCCGTGTCTGCTGCTGATTCCACATGTCAATAGGAGTATACACAACGAGCCCCGGCCGGCACACCAGGTTCTGTAGCGATCCGTAGCTTGCCAAACCGGCGAATCGCGCGAAATCACAAAATGGTTGACACCAGTACCCCAGAATCGCGAGAATCACATGCACCAACAACACCCAGGACTTCGTGATTGCAGAGGCTGCATCCATTGAGGAACCAGGAATGAAAGTCACTACCGTCGCACTGCCGTTATTCTCGGCGCTGCTTGCCCTTCCCGCCTTCGCCCAGGACACCGCAAGCCGGGGCAAGCCCGCAACTCAACCTTCACCGGAATCCGCACACCATGCGCAAGAATCCCAAACTGCGGCTCCAAGATGTCCCCGACCTGGATCGGCCGCCGGCCCGGGCTGTTCTGCCGCGACAACGTCACGGTCAAGGACGGGTGTCTGCAGATCTCGGCCACCCGCATGCCCGAATCGATGGAGACGGTGGAGAACCACGTACGCGGGTTCAACACCTTCGCCACAGGGATCGTCAAGAGCAAGAATCGCATCAAGTTCGGTTACCTCGAAGCCCGCTGCAAGGCCATGAATTCCGGGGCAAGCAGCGCGTTCTGGCTCTACGACCCGCTCGATCCGCCGGAGAAATACCGTCTGGGCTCCTATTCTGAGGAAATCGACATCTTCGAGATTTTTGGCAAGCACCCCAAGCTCGACCATACCTATTTCATGACCTATCACCGCCAGGAAACGCCCTACGTCGAGGCGACCGTGCGGCTCAACAACAAGGTGGTCGGAGAAAAGTGGATCGCCCCGCACAATTTCGTCGACGATTTCCATGTGTACGCCCTCGAGTGGACCGAAGACGCCATGATCTGGCATGTCGACGGAGTCGAGCGCTGGCGGCAGGAAAACGTCAATCACAAGACGGCGCTGCACGTCATGTTCGATTCCGAGATCATGGAGAGCTGGGGCGGGCTGCCCGATCTGAACGACCTGCCCAGCACCTTTTATATCGACTACCTGCGCGTTTGGCAGAAGTAAGCGACCGGCCTCACCGCCCGCCGGTCTGCCAGCACGCGACGAGCGTAGTGGGTGCAGAACCCGCGCGGGTCGTCTGCATAGGCTTTGAGAATCGCCTCGCCCTTGCCGTCCGTGTTGCCCAACCGATACAGGGCCGCCGCGAGATTGACCTGGCGAGTCACGTCCCCTTTCTCCTTCTGGCTGTAGCTGCTGCGGCTGTGGGAGCCCGGCACCGGGGGAATCTCCGGTCCGAAGCGTATTGCGTGCCCCGCCACGTCCGGAGCGCCGAGCAGGGCGACCAGCGGCTCCGCCAGTGCCTGCTCAGCCAGCCTCTGGCTCACCAGCACCACGAGGGGCAGGAGTCCGACGGCAGAGGGGCTGGGTTTGAACAGGATCCGAGGTATCGGAGGAAGGAGAGGCGGGGGGTAGGAGAGGAAGATTGCTGGAGCGATTCTCCACTGGCACCCGAACCCCCCGTGATCTCAATACTACGTGCGTCCCCGTTTCGAAACCCCAAGGGGGAGCAGGCGACGCGGCCAAGCTCTATGATTCGGGCGAATTGGGTGTGGACGTGTGGGCGGCTGCTTACGCAGACGGCAAGACGTGGTCGACGATGTCGTCGCCGAGCCGGCGGCTCTGCGAGGTGTGGGGCTTCGAGCAGGTGGGAGGCTACGGACTGAACGGCGGGCTAGGTGCAAAACACGGCACGAACCGGAAGGACCATGCCGCCGGCACCGACTTCGTATTCCAGTACGGGTACTGGGAAGGCGGCGATCCGCCGACAGACCCACGACATCCGCGCGGTTGAGCACGAACCGGTCGTGGCCAGGGGGGGACGCGAGACATCGCACACGGCGTTGTTCCGGCCAGATGGTGCGCGTTTCCGAAAAAAGGTCGTTTGACAGGGAAGTGCCGGAACTCCCCTTGCGAGGACGTGTTCGGGGCGTTTACGGCGCGAACCGCGGGTCGTCCCGGATGATCTTCATGCACTGGGTCACCGTCAGCGCTTCGTGGGCCCTGCGCCACTGGCCGTTGACACGTAGGTACGACAGGGCGAACTGGTTGTGGCCCACGTACTCCAACCGCGCAAACCTCGATCGAAAGCTGGGCTCCAGCGCCTTCGGCCACGGACAGGCACAGATGGAGACGAAGTAGAACTGACCGGCTTCCCACAGCGTCTCGATGCCGGTGAGGTAGCTGAATCGGTTGTCTTCGACCGGCGGTCGAACATGCTTGGGTTTCAGAACCTTGGCGATCAGGTTCTTCGCCTTCGAATCCACCTCGGCCCTCAGTGCACGCGGCACGGAAGTTGGCTTCTTCTCGGCCGGTTCGCTTTTCTGCTGCGTTTTGCGTTTGGCTGCCACCGTCATCTCACCTCAAACTTCCAAGAATCGTCAAATCGTTCCACAAGATCCGCGACCAGCGGGAGCAGGCCACCGGCAGTCGAGCGGGCAGCTCGCGACCAACCTTCGGTCCTTCGGTCTGTGCCGGCCGGCGGCCCTGCCGCCCTCTGCGGCCAAATTCAAACACGGTCTTCTCTCCAAAGACTCGCGACCAACGGGAGCAGGCCACCAGCAGTCGAGCGGCAGCTCGTGCCGGCCGGCGGCCCTGCCGCCCTCTATAGTACTCTCCCCGCCCCTCCAATAGAAGTGGATCGTGGCCGCTGCCTGTCCCCGAGGCCCCATTCTCAGCCCTCTCTCCCCTCTTGCAGCGGGGTGGCTGTTTTTCGCCTTGGCATGGGAACAGACAGGCAGTGCTATACACCTGGGTACTGATCCGGCCGCAGGATCCGGGCACGCCATGCCCCAGGTTCTCGCCCCTGTTTTGCCGGCAGCGGCACGGAAACGCCGCAGGACTACGGAGCGACCTGATAGCAGATGACCGTATCCATGGCCCGCAGGTACAGCCGCCCGTTGGCGATCGTGGGCTGTTGCGGCCGTTCCAGGTCGACCTTGGTATCGACCCGTCCCAGTTCCTGGTAGCCATCCCGGCTGGCCTCGGCCAGGACCAGTTCGTTGTTGCTGGTCAGGACGAAAATCAGCCCGTCGGAAATGACGAGGTTCTGCTGGTTGGTCCACTCCCGGCCCGCTTCCTTCCAGAGGAGCGATCCGTCGGCGAGGTTTGTGGCGTGAAGGAACCCGGCGGTCTTGTTTCCGCCGAATCCGAAGACTGCATCCCGGTAGATCGCCGGAGTATTGTAGGCGTTGGCCTGAAGACGCGTGTCGAGGTACACCTCCTCGGCCGTGATCTTCCCGTCAACGACCTTCATGTCCAACAGTGCCGAGAAGTCTTTGCCTTTGCCTTCGCTGGCACACACAAACAGCCTGGAGCCGATGGCCACGGGCGTGGCGACCAGGCCGATACTGATCGGGGCAGGGTAGTGGTAGCGCCACATCACCTCGCCGGTGGTGGCGTGGACCCCCAGGATCTCTTCGGTGCCGTATGTGGCCGCGATGATCTGGGGAATGCCGCCGACCACCTGGTGCGTCAGCGAGGAGGGAGCCCCCAGTTCCCGTCCCTTGGCCGTTTCTTCCGTGGTCACCGACCAACGCAGCTTGCCGGTGTGCTTGTCGAGAGCTGCCAGAACGATGCGGTTGCGGCTGTCGGTCGATACATAGAGCGTCTCGCCCACCACCAGCGGCGTGGAAGCCTCGGTTCCGAAGAACTCCTTGTCCTGGCGCCAGAGCTCCGTGCCGTCGGTCTTCAGGCAGATGATCGGAGCGCACATGTCCCACACGTCGAGATCCTTGGCGTAGGGAATGTAGTAGACGCGATCCTCGTCTACGACGGGCGAGGTGACCGGCCCCTTGGTCTGATGGCGATTCGCCTGCGGCCAGATCAGCGTCTTCCACTTCGTGGCGCCGCTGATGGGATCCAGACAGATCGCATACTGCTGGTCGCCGGTTTCGGTGGCGGTGAATGCCTGTCCGCGAGATTCCACCACGGCGCTCTTGCCCCAGCCGATCTCCGTCCGCCACAGCTGCTTCGGCCCGCCGGCCGGCCAGCGGCGAAGCAGCCCCTTCGCCTCGTACACGCTGTTGCCGCTCGCGGGAAGAAAGCGGGGAAGATCCTGGGCGCCGAGCGGCAAACAGGCCAGAATCGCCGCGGCAAGAGAGGCCGCAAGAGTGCGTGCGCCAGTGAAACCATGCGTCGTGGACATCGGGAACTCCTGGTGTCGATCGGGCAGCCAACAGGCGAAACGGCCCGGAGCCTTGGGCAAATCCCTGATTGTAACCGGTCGCGGACCGGCAAACGAGACGCGGTGTGGATGAGAGCCGCCCTGGGCGAATCGCTCGCTCGCCGGGAGCAGCACGGCTGCCATTGTTCCTCGAAAGGGGGGGTGGCCGGAGGCTGCCTTTCCGGCAAGCATACCATTAGGCAGAGCGAAAGAATGACTTTCACAATTCGCGCGTTGGCGGCGGCACAGCCAACAAGCAGGACGTGGCACACCCGCGGGCCTCGTGGGAGGCACTGCTTGCCCGCAAGCAGTGCGATGCACTGTGAAGGTTATTTTTTCACCCTGCCTTGGCGGTAGGAGCCCTTCACGAGACTGGCAACGATCCGCAAGCGATTCGACCTTCTTCCATCCAACGAGGGACCCCATGGAGACCCCACAGTCGCCCCGCTCGCTGCGTGTCGGGTTCATTTCGACCCGGATTTCCGGAAACGACGGCGTCAGCCTCGAGGTGGCCAAATGGGCCACCGTGCTGGAGCGGCTCGGGCACACCTGCTGCTACATCGCAGGCCAATGTGATCGGCCGGCAGACCGCTCGATCGTGTTTCCAGAAGCCCACTTCGCCCATCCGGTCATCCGGATGATTACCGAACAGTGTTTTGGCCGGACGCTCCGCACTCCGGATACCACCCAGATGATTCACGAGATGATCTGGATCATCAAGCAGAAGCTGCGCACGGCCTTTGCCGATCTGGGGGTCGACCTGATCATCCTGCAGAACTGCGTCACCATTCCGCTGAATATCCCTCTGGGTATCGCTCTGGTCGAGCAAGTCATGGAAACCGGCATTCCGTGCATTGCCCACCATCACGACTTCTACTGGGAGCGGGAACGGTTCACGGTCAACGCGGTGGACGACTACCTCTCCATGGCCTTTCCCCCGCGGTTGTCGCAGATGCAGCACATCGCCATCAACAGTCAGGCGGCGGAGGAGTTCGGCCGGCGAACGGGTCTTCCCTGCCGGATCGTGCCCAACGTCATGGATTTCGACAATCCACCGCCTCCGGTCGATGAATATGCCGCCGACTTCCGCCAGGCCATCGGCCTGGAGCGGGACGATATTCTCGTGCTCCAGCCGACCCGGGTGGTGCCGCGGAAGGGGATCGAACACGCGATCGAGCTGACCCATCAACTCAAGGACGCCCGCTGCAAACTGGTCATTACCCATGCGTCAGGCGACGAAGGCGATACGTACGCCAAGCGGGTCCGCCACTACGCCAAGATCATGGGCGTCAACGTGGTTTTCGCCGACCAGTGGATCTACCCGGAACGACGCTGGGGCCATGATGGGCGAAAGCTGTATTCGGTCAGCGATGCCTACCAGCATGCCGATTTCGTGACCTACCCCTCGGCCTACGAGGGTTTTGGGAACGCCTTCCTGGAAGCCCTCTATTTCCGCAAGCCGATCCTCTGCAACCGCTACGCCATCTATCGAACCGACATCGAACCCTGCGGCTTCAACGTCGTGCTCATGGACGGCTTCCTCACCGAAGAGACCGTCGAGGAGGTCCGGCGGGTCATGAACGATCCCGGCTACTGCGCGCAGATGACCGATCACAACTACGAAGTTGCACGGAGGTTCTTCTCCTATCGCCGCGTGGAAGACGAACTGCTGGCGCTCCTTGCCCGCCCCGGCCTGCGGCCCATTTGCGAGGGACCGGCATGATCGCCGGACTCCAGTCCGCCTGCCGCTCCGCTTCGCCTCAGGCGCAGGCATCCAGGAACCGACCGGCCCGGAGATCGGCTTGCCATGGAGCAGCGACCCGGACAGCGCCCCCTTCACCTCAGGCTTTCTCAGTCTTGGTGAGCGGCCGCAATTCATCGCCGCCGGCGCCTCGCATGCGCAGGTTCGGCTTCTCCAGCGTGACGGTCACTCCCGGCGGAACCGAATGGGTGAGCCAGACGTTGGAGCCGATGACCGCCTCTCGCCCGATCACCGTCTCGCCCCCCAGGATGGTTGCATTGGCATAGACGACAACGTGGTCTTCGATCGTAGGATGGCGTTTCGTCCCGCGGACCAGGTTACCCTGCTCGTCGGTCGGGAAACTGAGGGCACCCAGCGTCACGCCTTGATAGAGCTTGACCCAGTTGCCGATCTGGCAGGTCTCGCCGACGACCACGCCCGTGCCGTGATCGATGAAGAAATGGTCGCCGATCGTGGCCCCGGGATGGATGTCGATGCCGGTGCGGGCGTGGGCCCACTCTGTCATCATTCGCGGGATGAGCGGGACACCCAGACGATGGAGGATGCTGGCCAGGCGATAGACGGTGATGGCCTCCAGGCCGGGGTAGCAGAAGATGACTTCATCGTAGGACTTGCAGGCCGGGTCGCCCACATAGGCGGCCTCGACGTCCATGGCCAGTTTCGCCCGCAGACCGGGGATCCGACCGAGGAACTCGAGCGTCTTGTGCTGGCCGAGCGACTCGAAATCGAACCTCTTCTGCGGATCGCAGATCGTGTCCTGCCCGCGGTCATGGCAGATGGCCCGGGCAATCTGCGAGGTGAGCCGATCGTGGAGCTTGTCGATCAGGTCGCCCACATGATAGGCCACATTTCCCAGATGCAGCCCGTCGCGCCGCCGGTAACCCGGGTACAAGATTTCCTTGAGGTCTTCCGTGACGGAAACGATCGTGTCGTAGTTGGGCAGGGGGCAGTGGCCAAGATGGTTGATGGACCCCATTTCGGAGTATGTCCCCACGATCCGTTCGGTGAGGTCGGGCAGAGTTTCCTTGAGTCGGTAGTCGGTAGACATGGCTGGAGATTCCCAGTGCTAAGGATCGCCGAGAATGATGACTGTCGGCTTTCGCTGGGCGAAAGTGGCGCTGCTTTCGCCGAGCGAAAGCCGCCAATACGAGCGTTATTGACTGGACGGTGGTAAGGGGAAATTGCCGGGATCGTGGGCCGGACGAAGGGCGCAGCGAAGGCGGCAAGAGGAAGAAGGAACACACGCGGCAGTGAGGGGAGTGGTAGAGTGTCCGGTGTCAGACCGGACAGAGACAGCAGCAGCGGAGAGAGACAGATCGGCTTGGCATGTTGAAAGGTCCCCTCCAGGACTCCTCTCGGCAGGTTACCGGAGTTATGGTACGCGTGCCGGCCGCGGAAATCAAGCGATCCCAGATCCTCTTCGGGTGCTGGCCAGCCCGGAGTTTAGGACAATTGCGATTCTGCCGCCGTTTTGGGGGCTCAGCCGCGTGTCTGGTGTTTCCGCGCAGACGACCGGGCCGACATCTTCCGCCAAGGCCTGGCGCTCGTGCAACCGGAACGCCAGGCATGTACAGCCTCACACGCATCGGACCGCCGCTACCCGGCCTACGGGATGATCGGCGAGATGGTGAACGAGTACTCGTAGGGCTGGTTGCCCGGCAGCGTGTATTGCGGATGGGTCCTTGCCCCCCAACTGTTGTCGCCGCCGACTCCCTTGAGCTGCAGGTCGACGTTGAGGGTGAGCCTGTCGCGGCGGGGAAGCTGGTAGTCGTGAGTCGCTCGCTCCAGGTCGGCGATCGTAAACGGCCAGACCGCAAAATTGATCAGTTCCTTTCCGGCCGTGATCCGCAGGCCCGCGCCCCTCGAATCGGTCAACGTCACCCAGCGAACGTCGCTACGGTTGCCGGTGTCTTGAGCCCGGACGTAGGGATGGATCATTTGCTCCACAACGCGTCGGTGAACCGCAATCTCGCCGCCGGTCTTGCGATCCCAGTAGGTCTCCTGGGGGCCGCGGCCGTACCAGGCTACGTTGTCCAGCTCGGCGGAAATCGAGGCGGTCATGCCGAACTTGGGCAGCATGGGAATCTCGTCTTCTCCAGGCCGGTATTGGGCGGAGACGGTGACCGTTCCGTCCGTGCCGACGAGGTATTGGGTCCGGTAGGAGGAGTTGCCCACCGGGAGCACCGATTCGGCCACGATCGACACGACACTATCCGAAACGAGTTTCGCAGCAAAACTCTTCACCTGGCGTCCAGCCGCAGCGTTGCGCCAGGCCCCCAGGCGAGTGAGGTAGTTGTTGCGGTACTGATTATCGTTGGGGACCTTCCAGAAGTTCGGAGCCAGCGGGGCGGCCAGATACTCCCGACCGCCGGCCTTGTAGGAGACCATCTCGCCCGACTTCTTCGAAAAGACGGCGCTGAAGCCGTTGCCTTTCACGGTGAAGATCTTGTCGTCCTGCGACATGTCAAGCTTGCCTTGGCCGTCCGCGGCGGTCACGGCACGCCGGCTGCCGGGCATTTCGAGCTGGTCCCAGGCAACCTGGTGCCCCGCCGGCGCCCAGTTGGTGTCCTGGGCCAGGGCGAAGGCCACGGTGAGCAGGTACTCGCCGTCGGGACCCGTCTTGGGCAGCTCGATCGAAAGCTCTTTCGACTGCCGCGGGGCGATGTCGAGCCGGCCAAGCTGACCGGAGGCGACCTGGCCGCCGTCCTTGCGCAGCAGCCAGGTGGCTTGGAACTGGTCGAGGTTGGTGAAGAAGTACTTGTTGGTGACCCGGATCGTGCCGGCCGCCAGATCGACTGGAGTCACCTTGACCGCCTGGTAGACCTTGCGAACCTCGTAGAGGTGCGGGTTGGGGACGCGGTCCGGCTGCACCAGCCCGTTGCAGCAGAAGTTGCCGTCGTTGGGCACATCGCCAAAGTCGCCGCCATAGGCGAAGTACTGGCTCGTGCGTCCCAGGGGCACCTGCTTGTCGCCGACCCGGGTCAGATCCAGATGCAGCAGAAGCCAGTACTTCGCCTATGGCGGCGACTTT
>CAZLWV010000034.1:43687-44565 GCA_964563135.1 uncultured Planctomycetaceae bacterium | reverse complement strand
GAAGCCGCTGGGTTGTTCGGGCCTCGACAGCCGCCACCTCGTCGGCCGCCAGGGCCCGGCCGTAGATCCGGGCCTCGCGGATGGGAAGGCTGGTGACTCGACTGGTGATTTCCGAATTCCGGCCGATGTTGACTGGAAACGCTCCACGGTCGATGCGGGCCGTGCAGGGCTGGCTGCCGACCTTGCGGCCGTTGACGTAAAGAAGGAGATTCTCGAGGTCGTAGACGGCCGTGATGCGGTTCAGTCCGTCGGCCAGTTGAGCATCTTCATAGCCGACCTTGAGCGACAGCCACTTGCCTGGATGGACCACCAGCTCCAATCCGTGCTCTCCCATCCGCAGGAGGTACTGGTGATCGCCCCTGGAAATCAGCGGGCAATGGGTGGTGGCCCGGCCGTTGGGAATGACGCACTCCAGCGTGAAAGGGCCGGTCAGGTCCAGGTCGTCATCGTCGCCGACGACCACGGGGCCCTGAACACCCTGGCTGCTGGCCCCGCTGAGAACCAGGCAAGTCCGGTCGGGCCGGGCCAGGTCGGCAACGTTTCGGGCGGCGGGCACGTCGGCCACCAACCCCTGGTCGACCCAATCCCAGATGAAACCGCCTTGAAGCTGGGGGTGGCTCTCGATGGCGTCCCAGTAGTCCTGCAGGTTGCCGACGCTGTTGCCCATGGCGTGGGCATACTCGCACTGGATGAGCGGGCGGTCCTGGGGCTTGCTGGCGTAATCCAGCATGGCGTCGATCGTCATGTACATGGGGCAGAAGATGTCGGTATTGCGGCTCAGCTCGGCCCGTTCGTATTGCACGGGGCGGGAGGGATCTCTCGCTTTGAGCCAATCGTAGGCCGCTTCGAAGTTCACACCGTTGCCGGCCTCGTTGCCC
>CAZLWV010000034.1:30893-43677 GCA_964563135.1 uncultured Planctomycetaceae bacterium | reverse complement strand
CGATCGCGTCGTGGTTCGGCCCGTAGCCCGATTCGTTGCCCAGCGACCAGGTGACAATCGAGGGATGGTTCTTGTCGCGTTCGACCATCCGCTGGACGCGATCGAGGTGGGCCGCCTTCCAGGCCGGATTCTTGGCAAGCGACTCAGGCCCGTACCCCATGCCGTGCGACTCGATGTTGGCTTCATCGATCACATAGAGCCCGTACTGATCGCAGAGCGCGTACCACTTGGGAACGTTGGGGTAGTGCGAGGTGCGGACGGCATTGATGTTGAACCGCTTCATCAGCAGGATGTCCTCGATCATCGACTGCACGGAGATGGTGTGGCCGTCGATGGGATCATGCTCGTGGCGATTGACGCCCTTCAGCAGGATCGGCTGGCCGTTGACGAGGAACTGGCCGCCGCGGATTTCGACCTTGCGGAAGCCGACGTTGTGGCTGGTGACGGCGATCACACCCCCCGTTTCGTCCTTGAGCGTGAGCACGAGCTTGTAGAGGTTCGGAGTCTCGGCAGTCCACTTGGCAGGGTTCTTCACCACCACGGGAGCCGGCGTTCGCTGGGCCGTGACGCCGGCCGGCACTGTCAGCCTGGCCGGAGGCAGTTCGGCCACCGGCTTGCCGTCGAGAGTGAGTATCGCCGTTTCGACGGAGCATTTCCGGGGCGCCTGGGCGTAGTTCATCACCTCCAGGTCGACGGTGACCTTGGCGTCGCGGTACTGCTCGTCGAGGTCGGCATGGAACAAGAAATCGCGGAGATGGAGATCGGCCGAGGACCACAGGAAGACGTCGCGATAGATGCCGCTGAGACGCCAGTAGTCCTGATCCTCCAGGTAGCTGCCGTCGCAATACCGGTAGACTTCCACGGCAAGCGTGTTCTCGCCCGGGGCAAGATAGCCGGTAATATCGAACAGGGCCGGAGTGCGGCTGTCCTGGCTGTAGCCGACCGACTTGCCGTTGATCCACAGGTAGAAGGCGGAATCGACGCCGTCGAACTGGAGGAAGACCCGCCGGCCGGCCCACTGCGGTGGAACCGTGAAACTGCGACGATAGGCCCCGACCGGATTCCGCTGGCTGTAGTTGGTGAACTCCTTGGGCGGTTCGCCCATCACCCGGGGCGGGTCCTTCTTGAAGGGATAGGGAATGTTGCTGTACAGGGGCACGCCGTAACCCTTCGTTTGCCAACTGCTGGGAACGGCGATATCGTGCCAGCCCGCCACGTCGAACTCCGGTTTGTAGAAATCGGCCGCACGGGCGCCCGGATCGGGAGCCCAGTTGAACTTCCAGACGCCGTTGAGAGACCGGAACCAGGGGCTTTTGGCGCAATCGTCGGCCAAGGCGGATTCCACATCGGTGTAGAAGATCGAGGTGGCCCTGCCCGGCTCCTTGTTCTTCCCGATCATCTGCTCGTTCTCAAGATCGGGGTGGTCTGCGAAGGTACTTGGCATGCCGGATGCCGCCAGGGCGGCAAGGGAGCAAACGATCATGGAGGCTCGTTTCACGCTGGCAGCTCCTCACGAGAATCGTTGGATGACGGGCGGGACTTATGACCGGAAGGATGGCCCCGAGGACACCTTCGGCAGGGCCGGGAAGCTCCCGCATGCGTCGGGCAAGGTCCATTATCTGATCCATGGTCGGGAATCGGGCAGTTCCTTGCAAGGGGCGGGAGAGAATGCTGGAGTGCCCGAAGAGTGGCAGACTGCGGCGCCGGCCAAGCCGCAGCTTGTCTTCGTCGCACGCCTTGGACTAGAATGGACGCTACGGGTCACCCACCATTGGGGTGGCTCCTCGGCTCCAGCGGCGGCGCCGCTGACGTTCCAACGCGACCCCACCGCGAGAGGGTGCGGACTGAACGTGCCAATCACTTCGGATCCTGGTCTTGCCATATCCCTTTGTGGACACGGTTGTTGCCCATGATATGTGTTGTCGTTGCTCGTGGCCGTCATCGCCAGGTTGTTGCGGAACAGAATCACCTTGCCGAAGAGGGCGTTGAACTGGTCGAAATGAGGATCGACTACATCAACGGCACGCCAAGTGTGAAGGCTTTGGCCGGAAAACGCACCGGACCGGTGGTGATTACCTGCAGGCGGCAGCAGGATGGGGGGCATTGGACCGGCACGGAAGACCAGCGGATGGCCCTGCTGCGGACGGCGATCGTGGAGGGGGTGGAGTACGTCGACCTGGAGGAAGACGTGGCCCGGAAGGTGCCGCGGTTCGGGAAGACCAAGCGGATCATCAGCTACCACAACTTTCACGAGACCCCCGAGGATCTGCCGGCGATCTGGGACCGGATGGCGGGCTGCGATCCGGACGTGATCAAGATTGCCACCCAGGCGAACAATCCGCACGACAATCTCCGGGTGCTTCGACTGGTGCGGGACGCCGCGATTCCGACCGTGGGCTTCTGCATGGGGGAGATGGGGACCATGTCGCGGATCCTTGCGGGTCGTTTTGGGGCCCCCTGGACCTACGCGGCATTCAGCCACGAAACCGCCCTGGCACCGGGGCAACTCACCCATGAGCAGATGACGAGGATCTACCGCTACGACGAGATCAACGCCGAAACGGAAGTCTACGGGGTGGTTGCCGACCCGGTGGGGCACAGTCTCAGCCCCCAGATTCACAATGCCGCGTTTGCGAGAGAGAAACTGAACAAGGTCTATGTGCCGATCCGGGTCCCCGCGGAACACCTGGCCCAGTTCTTCGACGATGCGGCCGAGTTCGGAATCCGAGGGCTGAGCGTCACGATCCCCCACAAGCAGGCCGTGATCGGCCTGTTGACCGACCGAGACAACTCGGTCGAAGGGATCGGGGCGACCAACACGGTCGTATTTGATGCCGGGCGACGTTGCGGCTACAACACCGACTGCCAGGCAGCCATGGACAGCCTGGAAATCGCCACCGGAACGGTCGGCAAGGAGAAACCTTTCGAGGGAAAGACGGCCCTGGTTCTCGGTTCGGGGGGCGTGGGCAAGGCGATTGCCTTCGGGCTGGTGCTGCGGGGCGCCCAAGTGATCCTCACGGATGGCGATCCGGAGCGGGCTACCCAGTTGGCCCAGCGACTGAAGTGCCATTCGGCCCAGTGGGATTCGCGGCACAGTGTGGCGGCCGATATTCTCGTCAACTGCACACCGATCGGAATGCATCCCAACGTGGACGAATCCCCTTTCGACAAGCACTTCCTGCGACCGTCGATGACGGTGTTTGACGCGGTGTACAATCCGGAGAACACCCTGCTGGTCAAGGAGGCGAGGCAGCGGAACTGCACGATCGTGACCGGCGTGGAGATGTTTGTCCGACAGGCGTGCCTGCAGTTCCAGTATTTCACCGGCCGGGAAGGACCGGCCCAGTTGATGCGCGACGTGATCAAGCGAGCCACCTCCGCAGCGAAGGCGTGAGCAGGACCTGTACCTCATGAATCTCACGTTGATCGGATACCGTGCCACGGGAAAAACGACCCTCGCCCGACTGCTTGCAGAACGACTCGGCTGGGACTGGATCGACGCCGATATCGAGATCGAGCGGGTTGCCGGGAAGACGATTGCCAGGATCTTTGCCGAAGACGGCGAACCGGTGTTTCGCGATATCGAAGCTGGCGTGATTGCCGACCTGGCCGGGCGTGCCAACCTGGTGATCGCGGCCGGCGGCGGGGCTCCGCTCCGCCCGGAGAGCCGCTCGGCGATGCGTGCCGGCGGCCGCGTCGTCTGGCTGCAGGCCTCGGCCGAGACGATCCATGCCAGGATGGCGGGCGACGCGACGACGGCCACGCGGCGGCCGAGTCTCACCGACCGGGGGCCGCTGGATGAGATCGTCCATGTGGTGTCGTTGCGCGCGCCGATCTATCGAGAAACAGCCCACCTGGCAATCGATACGGAAGGCAAGCCACCCGAGTTGCTCGCCGAGGAGATTCTCTGCCAGATCGATCTGAACGGGACCTCTGGAGCGGGCAAGTGAGTTTTCTCGAATGCATCCTGCTTGCCGCCAGTGGCGCCGTCGCCGGCAGCGTGGTGAATTTGGCGGTCTACCGCCTGGCATGGTATCAGCGCTGCTATAGTCCCTGGTCGGCACCCCTGGAAACCGCTCCGCCGCGGCACTGGGCCGATCGCATCCCGATTCTGGGCTGGTTCGGACTGCGGCGCGAGGCGCCGCTGCATGGGGCCGGGTTCTGGATCCGCCCCATGCTGGTCGAGGTGGCGATGGCCGCGGGGATCGTGGCGCTGTATTGGTGGGAGGTGGAACGGCTCGGGTTGATACGCCCGATGATCATGCCGCCGCCAATCCAGGTGCTGCAGGCGCAGTTCGCCGTTCATGCACTGCTGATGACCTTGATGCTGGCCGGCTCGCTGATCGATGCCGACGAGAAGACGATCCCGGACGGGATCACTGTCTCGGGAACACTGGTGGGCCTGTTTCTCGCCGCCGCCTACCCGAAGGCGCTGCTTCCCGACGTCGAGCGAGCCATCGCCTGGCCAGGCGTGGTGGCGGCGCTGCCCAGCTGGGATTTTCTTCGTCTGAGTTCTCCCAACCTGTGGCCCCGCTGCCTGAGCGGGGCGCCGGAATGGAAATCGCTGGCGGTTGCCGCCGTTTGCTGGTGGGGCTGGTGTTTCGCCCTAATGCCGCGGACGTGGTACAGCCGCCACGGATGGCGGCGAGCGATCCGGCTTTCCGCCGCGAGGCTGCGGCGAGAAGCGGCCACTTACGTGGCTGCCGGCATGGGAGTTGTCGGCACAGTGCTTGTCGCCCTGGTGTGGCGGCAGGGTGGGCCGCACTGGCAGGGACTCCTGTCCTCGCTGGTGGGCATGGCCGTTGGCGGGGGGATCATCTGGGCGGTGCGGATTATCGCCACCTGCGCGCTGCGGCGGGAGGCCATGGGGTTCGGTGATGTGACGCTGATGGCCATGATCGGCAGCTTCCTTGGCTGGCAAGCCTGCCTGATGATTTTCTTCCTGGCACCGTTCGCCGGGCTGCTGGTGGGCATCTTCAGCCTGCTTCTGCACCGGCAGCCGGAGATTCCCTACGGCCCATTCCTGTGCCTGGCGGCCGCCGTGTTGACAGCAGCGTGGGGGCCCGTCTGGGACCGGATGGAACCGGTTTTCCTGCCGGTCGACATCCTTGCCGGGATCTTCGTGGTCGGACTGGTTCTGATGGCCGGACTGCTCTGGCTGTGGCGAGTGCTGGGCTGGATCTTCGTGTGGATTTTCGGCGGGGGACTGCTGCTGCTGACCGTATCTCTCTGGCTCTGGCAAGCGATCTTCGGATAGCCCTGATGCTGTACGAAACCGTCACCGACATCGAGGCACAGGCGGACCTGGTCCGGCAGCGGCGATTCGGGGTGATCGAGGCTGTCGACGGCAGGTTCCGATCGGTGGTCTTTCGGCCGTGGCCGACCTGGGTATCGATTCCGGAAGTGCTGCTGCTGGCACCCTGGCTGCGCCGCTGGCACCGGCCGGACCGCTGTCTCCTGTATTTCGATCAGCCCCGGCGGCAACCGAACTATCTGGCCGTGAAGTACTTGTTGACGAGCGCCGGAACCAGCTACGCTTCGGTGGTCGCAGCGAGATGGGCGCTGGACGAGGTGGCAAGGGTGAAGCAGTCGGACGCCCTCGTGTGCCAGGTAAGCAACAAGCGTTTGAACAGCCGGATCATGAAACGTTGGGGCTGGGATCCGCTCAACGATTCGCCGCGATGCACGCTCTTTGTGCGCCGGTTCTACGGAAAATACCCGGGGGAGCGGCCGACCGCCTGAGGGCGGCTCCCAGAACCGCCAATCGGGCAGATCCATGCCCGCAGGAGGCCCACGTTCCATCAGGGCTGCCGAGGCACGAGCTGGCCGCAGTGCTGGGGCGGCGCGGCCGGGAAGTGTCGGGCAGTCGGTGGTCCTCAGGATCCCCCGCCGGAATGAGCGACTTCGGCTCGGGCCTGGAGATCGGCGATCTCGTCGAGGGCCTCTGCACATGTCTGCCGATCGGACGAGAGAGCGGCTTTCTCAAGGCGTTCGGCAGGGTCGGTGAACTGGGACAGCCCAACCGTGCCGGCGGTGCCTTTCATGCGGTGGGCAAGTTCAGCCAGGCGCGTGTAGGCGGCCGTCTGCAGCGACACTTTCATTTCGCCAATCCGCTGCCGCTGCACTTGGAGATAGTCGAGCGCGATCCGGCGGAGTTCGGCACTGAACTCCTGAGAATCGCTTCCAGGGCCCGGGCACGGCAGAGCGGCGGAGATGCGTTTCAGGGCGGCCACGAGTTTCACGGCATCGACCGGCTTGACAAGATGATCGGTGCATCCGGCTTGCAGGCAGCGCTGGCGATCTTCGTCGGAGGAATGGCCCGTCAGGGCGATGATCGGAGTGGTCAGGCCATGTTGGCGCAAGAGTCTGGTGGCCTCCAGTCCGTCCATGACCGGCAACTGCATGTCCATCAGCACGGCATCGTAGTGGCCGCTGATCGCCTTATCCACGCCAATCCGGCCGTTCTCGGCGTCGGTCACCCGTATCCCGGCCTTGGAAAGGGCCAAGTGGATGAATCGGCGATTGATGGGGCCGTCTTCGACGAGCAGGACGTGCATGGGTGAGGTGGGTTTCTTCTGCTGGCAGGTCGTCTGGGGGGCTGGCTGGTATGCCAGGATCGAGGTGGCAATTTGCAGGATTCTGGAGACAAATCGTTCGCGAGTCAAGCCAGAATGAAGCGTAGCACCGGAAATACCTCAAGGTCGGACCGGCGCGACGGTTGTCATCAGGCCGAAAGGGGGGAGGTATTGTTGCTCTTGCTAACCCGGGGGGCTCCTGTTACTATCCGCCCGCCATTTCCCGATCCCCCCGCGCCGGATTGGTCAAAAGGGGGCAGGGCACGGAGACGTCCGGTTCTCATGGGTGCAACAGCCATGCGTCGCAGGCAATCGACGCCACGAACAATCCTGTATCTGCTTCTGGCCCTGACGCCGTTCGGATCAGGCTGCGCGAACAGCAAGTCCGTGCTCCTGGGAAACGTGGACCAGATGCAGCAGCAACAGGTTGCGATGCAGCGGCAGAATCAGGAGCTGCACGCGCGGGCGGCGGCCCTGGACCGCCAGCAGCAGGAGCTGACGGCCGTGGTGGCACAGCTCCGGCAGCAGGTCAAGGTGGAACAGGACAGGTCGCGGCTTCTGCAAACGCAATTGGCCTCCACGACCGATCAACTGGGCAAGTTGCGGGCGGAGAAAGACTCGATCTCCAAGGAGGCGGAGATGCTGACCGCCTCGCTCCAGCGGCAACGCGGAGTGACGATCAAACCGAACAACAGCCTGTTGACGACCCTCCCCAGGATCAATGTGCCTGGGATCGAGGTCCGGCACGACGGTGACGTGATTCGCATCGAGCTGCCGACGGACCGGCTCTTCCAGCAGGGCACGAATCAATTTCAGCCCAATGCCGGGCAGATCATTTCCCTTGCGGCCGCCGAGATCCAGCGCAGCTACCCGAACCAGAAGATCGGCATCGAGGGGCATACCGACTCGGATCCGGTGCAGAGCTATCAGTTCAGCAGCAATACCCAGCTCTCCATGGCCCAGGCCATGGCGGTCTACGATGTGCTGGCAAGCCAGACTCGTCTGCAACCGGGCCAGATGTTTGTCGTCGGCCACGGCGGCAGCAATCCGGTGATGTCCAACGGCAGCGCGGCCGCGAAACAGCGGAATCGTCGGGTCGAGTTGGTGATCTATCCGGAACGGGCCGGGTAGCGGCTGTTGGCGGGAAGGGGACGGCCCTACTTGATTTCCTGGATCTTGAGGTTGCGGAAGTAGATGGGGGCGCCGGCGTGCTTGCCCTGGAGCCCGATCTTGCCGTGAGTGGGAAGTTCAGCCTTGGGTTTGCTGAGCCAGGAGGGGATCTCGCTGCCATCGGGGTTGGTCTTGGCGGAGACCCACTTGCCCATGTCCATCTCGTTGACCAGTTCGCCGTTGAGCACGATATAGATCATCTTGTCTTTGCATGTGATGGTCATACGGTTCCACTCGCCCGGCTTCTTGACGAGGCTTTTTGTGGCGGGCTTGTGGCCGAAAACGGCGGCACACTGCCAGGTCTTGGGACTCTCAGACCACTTCTTGGCGAAGTCGTCGGCAATCTGGATCTCGACCGAGTTGGGAATCCAGTCCTTCGTGTCGGAACAGTAGACGATCACGCCGCTGTTGGTACCCTCGGCGGTCTTGAATTCGAGGTCGACGACGAAGTCGTTGTAGTCCTTGGCGGTCCAGATGCACTGGTCTTCCGTAGCCGTCAGAACGCCGTCGCTGACCGACCAGATATTCTTGGGTGCCACGGCGTCCGAGAGGTCGGCCTTGAACAGGGGAGCCCAGTTGGCGCTGTCGGGATGAGTCTTGGGGGCATCGGCCGCTTGGGTGAAGGCCGCCATGGCAAGGCAGAGGGTGAGAGCTGAAGGGAGCTTCTTCATGGTGGAGTGTCCTTTCGATGGGTGGGTAGCTCGGGGAAGACGCAGCCGCGGATCGACGCAGAAACGCCCGCGTGACTGGGAGAGTCACGACTTTCGGGGGTCGCTGCTTCCGAAACTTCTATAAATGGCATCAACGGGCGGGATTTGCAAGGGTGTAGCTAACCAGAGGGGTGGGCGAGGTCCAAGAACGGAACTTCGCGGGGGCCCTGTGGACGATGGCAGCCATCAGGACCGGTACCGGATTTTCGATGGCCGGGCCCACCATGGGCGGCCGAATTCGGTGCGGGCTGGGGCTCCGACGGGATCGGCTCAGGAAATCTACGACACCTTCTCCCACTGCTTCTGGAGTTTTTTGGCGGAGACGGAGATCGAGGTACCGAGTTCCTGGGCGAAGCAGGAGACGCGGTACTCTTCCAGCATCCAGCGATAGGTCTCCAATTCGGGATCGAAGACGCCCGCCTCCTGGTTCTGTCGGCGGCGGTTGCGATAGACGTCGGTGTGGGCCGCGATTTCGTCGGTCGCGGCGCGGTCGCGGGACTCGGAACCACTGCGGAGCTTTTCGAAGCGCATCTGGATCGCTTTGAAGTAGCGGGGGAAGTGTCTGAGCCAGGTCCAGGGGGTGTCGCTGAGGAAATGGGGGCCGATGAGTTGATCCATCTGCTGAGTGGCGTCGCGGGTGGCGAAAGACCAGCGGTCGGCCGACATCTTTTCGACGGCGAGTCGTGCCTTGTGGTGTTCGGCGAACAGGGGCCCGATGAGAGCCGCCATTTCCTGGACGGCCGGGGCGATTCGTCGCCGGCCTTCGGCTACGAAGCGATCGAAGGCGGGTTTGTCGCGGGGGATTCGTTCGGCGGCGTTGAAGGCCAGTTCGGCGATCAGTTCGGCCAATTGTTCCTGGAGGGAGAAGTCGGGGATCGCGGCGGCGTAGACCTGGGCCTGGTTCAGGCCCGGGAGCCATTGGACATGCGATTTGAGATCGCGACGGGCGGCGATCAGGCAGAGCCGGCGGAGCGCGCGACGCGTTTGATCGGCGGCGGCCTGGGGCGTTTCACACAGGCGGAGGGAGACGTCTTCGCCCCGGTCGATGAGGGCGGGATAGGCCTTGATGGTGATGCCTGCCCGCTTCAGTTCGACTTCTTCGGGGAGGTAGTCGAGATCCCACGCCGCTAGGCCGTCGCGTTGCCACTGGGAGGTGTCGGCCTGGGCGAAACCTTCCGAAACGACAGTGCCGATCTCGCGGCGCACCGTGTCGAGGTCGCGTCCTTCGGCCAGCACCTCGCCGTCGTCGGTTTCGACCCGGACGTTCATTCGCAGCTCGGCCGGGAGCTTGTCCTGCTGGAAATCGCCGGGTGAAATTCGCTGTCCCGCGATGCGGCTGAGCTTTTCGGCGACGGTTTCGAGGAAGCGGCCCTGGCCGAACTCGATATCGCGGACGACGAGGCGGGCCGTATCGGGGGCGGGGACGAGATTGCGGCGGATGGGTTTGGGGAGCGACTTGATGAGGGCGAGAACCTTAGCCTCGACGAGGCCGGGCACGAGCCAGTCGAGATACAGTTGTTCGACGCTGCCAACCGCGTCGGTCGAGAGCCGCAGTGTGATTCCGTCGCGGTCGGAGCCGGGTTCGAAACGATACTCCAGGGGAAAGGACTTCGGCCCCAATTCGATGGCATCGGGGAACTGCCGAGCGTCGTCGGCCGGTTTCTCGCGGACGATGTCGGACTCGGTCATGTCGAGCACGTCGGGTTTGACGCGCTGGGCCTCTTTGAGCCACTCCTTAAGACTCGGAAGGTCGTAGACGTGGTCGGGGATTCGGCTGTCGTAGAACTCGTATCGCGCCCAGTCGCCCAGGAGCAAATCGTGACGCCGCAGCTTGGCCTGCAACCGTTCCATCCGCTTCAGCAGTCCCTGATTGCGGCCGAAGAACTTGAGCGAGCAATCCATGTCGCCTTCGACCAGCCCGTGCTGGATGAACAGCTCACGGGCGTGTTTGGGGTCAACCGGTCCGTAGGCGACACGCCGCCGGGCGACGATCGTCAGCCCAAACAGTGTCACCTTTTCGAAAGCAGCCACGGCCCCGGACTCTCGCTGCCAGTGGGGTTCGCTGTGGGTACGTTTTACCAGGTGCATGGCCAGCGGCTCGATCCAGCGGGGATCGATTCGGGCGCAAGAGCGGAGGTAGCGGCGGGTGGTTTCGACGCTTTCGGCCGCCATGACCCAGGCGGGGCGCTTTTTGACGAGCACCGAGCCCGGCCAGAGGAAGGCCTTGCTGCCGCCGGCGACGTTGTATTCGTAGCCTTCGCCGCCGCGGGTGCCGAGGTTGGCCAACAGGCCGGTGAGGATGGCCCGATGGACGGCGTCGTAGTCGTCCTTCCGCTTGTTCCGTTTCAGGCCGGCCTCCTGGGCAAGTTGCATGAGCTGGCGGTGAACGTCGAGCCATTCCCGCATGCGATTGCTGGAGAGAAAGTTCTGGCGGCAGGCCTTGGCAAGCTGATTTGGCGTGGGCTTCGTCGGCCGCCTGCTGCTTGTCGACCGGGCGGTCGCGCGGGTCGCGGATTTCGAGGACGGCGGCGATGATCAGCACTTCGGCCAGGCAGCCCTCGTCGGCGGCGGCGAGGATCATGCGCCCGATGCGGGGATCGACGGGCATGCGGGCCAGCCTGGCTCCCAGTTCCGTCAACTCGCCGCGGTCGTCCAGGGCTCCCAGTTCGATCAGCGTCTGGCGGCCGTCCTTGAGGGCGGCGGGTTTGGGCGGGTCGAGGAAGGGGAACTTCTCGATGTCGCCCAGCTTGAGGGCCTTGGTTTGCAGGATGACCGAGGCCAAGTTGCTGCGGAGGATTTCGGGCGGGGTAAACCGGTGGCGGGCGTCGTAGTCTTTCTCGTCGTAGAGGCGGATGCAGACGCCGGGCCCGATCCGCCCGCAGCGGCCGGCACGCTGGTCGGCGGAGGCCTGGGAGACGGGCTCAATGGGGAGCCGCTGGGTCTTCGATCGGGGAGAGTAGCGGCTGATGCGGGCTGTGCCGGTATCGATCACGTAGCGGATGCCGGGCACGGTGAGCGACGACTCGGCCACGTTGGTGGCAATGATGATTCGCCGGGCGCCGCCGGGATGGAAGACCCGCTGCTGCTCCGAGGCCGGCAGCCGGGCGTAGAGCGGGAGGACCTCGGTCCGGCGCCCTGCCCAGCGGCCTGAAACGAGCCGGCCGCGCAGGGCCTTGGCCATGTCGTGGATATGCCGCTCGGTGGGCATGAAGATGAGGACATCGCCCGAGGAGGTTTCGCTGCCCAGTTCGTCGACGGCGTCGAGGACCGAGCGTTCCAGATCGGGGTCGGTGTCGTCGTCGTCTTCTCCGACAAGGGGCCGATATCGGATATCAACTGGATAATTTCGGCCCGAGACCTCGATCACGGGGGCCGGTCCCGCCGCGGTACGGAAGTGGCGGCTGAAATGGATCGAGTCGATCGTGGCCGAGGTGATGATCAGCTTGAGGTCGCGCCGCTGCGAGAGGAGCCGCTTCAGGTAGCCGATGAGAAAGTCGACGTTCAGCGAACGTTCGTGGGCCTCGTCAAGGATGATCGTGTCGTACTGGTTGAGATAGCGGTCGCCCTGGGTCTCGGCCAGGAGGATGCCGTCGGTCATGAGCTTGATGAAGGTGCCGGGGCCGGTCTCGTCGGAGAAGCGGACCTTGTAGCCCACGTCGCGGCCCAACGGCGTGCCGATTTCTTCAGCCACGCGGGCGGCGATCGAACGGGCAGCGATCCGCCGGGGCTGGGTATGGCCGATCATGCCGGCGATGCCGCGGCCCATATCGAGACAGATCTTGGGCAGTTGGGTCGATTTGCCCGAGCCGGTCTCGCCGGAGACGACAACCACCTGGTGATCGCGAATGGCGGCGGCGATCTCCTGGCGTTTGAGCAGGACGGGCAGATCGTCGCCGAACTCGATCCGGGGCACGGCGGCCGCCCGTCTCTTTCGCTGTTCGACGGAACGGCCCAGTTGCCCCACGAGTCGGTTGAATTCACGGTCCAGGGGCTTCCCGCGTTTCTGCCGGTCGCGGAGCGTGCGCAGGCTCTGACGCAGGCGATACTGGTCGACCAGCATCGCATGGGCGATTTCTGCGTCGATTTTGCCGAAGTCGGTCACCCGATCATTTCCCTGTGGGAGACTGGTAAACCATTCAGCTTACCAGAGGGGCGGAATCGGGTCGATGGGAGAGTTTGGAGTCCGAATACGGGAATTGTGTGTATGGTGCGCGGAGGTTGTTGTGAAGGTTGAGTTGCAGGCCGGCCCGGTTTTGGGAACCGCTGATGGACGCTCATGCCTGCATTGCGATCGTTGACTGGCTCGCAGAGAATCGCGTGAAGCGGAGA
>CAZLWV010000034.1:0-30832 GCA_964563135.1 uncultured Planctomycetaceae bacterium | reverse complement strand
TGTCGATTAGTGTTTCGTCCATTCTTGCCGGCACCGGCACTCGGGGTCCCTACCCGGCGGTGAATCTGAGGGTGCCGAGGTTGAGGGGGGCGGATGTCGCATCGTCGGTCGGGGATACGATGAAGCGATAGTCGTGCAGGCGACCGGGGCTCTCGCGGTCGAATCCTGCCCTGAGCATGTACTCGCCGACGGGCACATCATCAACGCGGAAGGTGCCGTCGCTGCCGACCGTGGCTGTGATGCAGGGCTTTGATTCGCGAATCGCTTCGTATCGCGCGTTGGCCTCGTTCCAGGCCTTGCCTTCCTCGGTCTTCATCAACTCGGCCCAGGCCTTTCTGGCTTCCTGGTCCGAAGGTGCATTGGCGAGACTGGCTGGAGTTTCCGGTTTCGGCAGATCGAGCGTTACCAGGGCGAAGTTCCACAGAACCTTTGCGGTGAATCCGTCGGGCGGCTCCAGCTTGCCGACGACGGCCCGGCCGGTTCCTCCCAGGTTGATCTGTACGGTTTCTCCGGCGGGGAACTCTGCGGCGATCATGGAAGACGACTTCTTCTCCAGCGCGCCGTACGTTGCCATCAGCACAAGGTCGCGGCCGATGCGGCCCTTGCCGGGAACCACGCGGTCGAAGGTGAAGGTCCCGTCGGACGCCGTGGTCGCCTCATGAGCAAACCTCACGCGGGGAACATCGGCGCCGTGACTGCCCTCCTCGGAGACGGCAATCCGGAGCGGCACGTTTCCGGCAGGTTGCTGCCCGATCCGGTAGGTTCCTTTCACCCGAGCCCAGGCCGTCAGTTCGATTGTCTCGGGGAAGGAATCGGGGGCGGCCTTGACGTGGGCGTAGCCGGCGGGATGGGTGACGACGACTTGGAAGTTCGCCCCCTGGGCCGGGAAGTGGAACTTGCCCGAGTCGTCGGCGGTCGTTCGCGATGCAAACGTATAACGACCGAATTCACCGTTCTCAACCACGATCTGTGAACCGGCAACGCCCAAGGCGACTTTGGCACCGGCGGCGGGTTTGCCGTCGGGGGTCAGGAGCGTTGCGGCAACGTCCTGGCCTTTCTTCAGTTCGAAGTTGAGGGTCAGGTTGCCTTCGTCGTCTTGGATCTGGCGAGAGACCGTTGAAAGATAGCCGTCGGCTTCGATTCGCACGAGGTGGGCGTGGCATCCGTAGGTACGAACCAGTCGATACGTGCCATCGGTGGACTGGTCGCCTTCGTCGCGATCCCAGATGATTCGCTCGTCGGCATCTTGCCTGCCGGGGATCGCCTGGAAGTTTTTGACAGGTGCCTTCGTCTCCGCGTCGACGACCGTGCCCGTGACGACGAGTGCGGGCGGGGGATAAAGGACGTACTCCTCGTCGCGGGCGATCAACTTCTGCCGCGTGATCTGCATGCCGCCCGGCCGGCAGATGTCGGCCTGGAACTCGTCGTGGGGTGCTTCGTTCCACTCCCAGACACCATTGGAGTCGGCGTATTCGTTGACATGAGCGAAGGGAAAGTACGCCTGGCCGTGTCGCCACCACTGGAAGAAGATCCTCGCCTTGGGAATCGGTTTGTCGTTCTCATCCAGGACGCGGATATGGACCTTCCCGCCAGGTTGCATCTCGAAGTCGACCGGGCCCATTTCCGGCTCGATGCGAACCTCCTTCATGTCGACAGCCTTTCCCTGGGCAGAGACGACGATCCGAGCCAGCGTCGGTTCACAGCCGACAAGGGTGTACAAACCCGCCTCGTTTGTTTCGGCCTGGTGAACATCGTTGAAGAACTGCGTGCGAACCAGCGCTCCTTGGATCGGCTTGCCGGCGTCGTCGGTCACCTTGCCCGACACGACCAATCCTCGCGTGAGGGTAATCCGGGCGGACGGCGCCTGGCCGCGTTTGATCTCGAACTCGGCTCGTGCCAGCCGGCGCCGATTCGGTGCGAAATCGGAATGGGTCACCTCCACGAAGACGCTGTCCAAGGAGACCGGCACCGAATCACAACTCCACGCGCCCTGCTCATCCGTCTTGAACTCATCTCCGATCCTCAATTGCTGGTTGTCTCCCGGCCGCTTCCTGTAATCGATCCCGGAACGGATCTCGACGCCTGCGATCGGTCTGCCCTCTTCGTCGACAACGATGCCACCGACGGACCAGGCGGCCTCGAGTTGGGCGGTTAGCTCGTTCGGGACCGTCTTGTCACGGTAGTCGGCGAGGCAGTCCGCCCAGTAGGGCCCGTAGGCGGGGGTCTTGATACTGAAGTCGAGGCGATCGGGGTTCTGAGGCAAGGCGACGACCAGGCAGCCGGCGTCATCAGCTTTGGCGAAGGAGCCGTAGTTGGCCCTCCTGACGAACTCGCCTTGGAGGATCTGTTCGGGCGTTGGGACGGGCGAAGTGCGGATTTCGACGAGGGCGGCTGGGACCGGTTTTCCGGCGGGGTCGACGATGTGGAGGGTGAAGTGATCCGGTGATTCCTGAGAAGCACTGGTCGCGGAACTCTCGCCACTCGAAGTGCCCGCCTTCCGCATCTGAAAGACGACGCTGGTTGGCTCGCCTGGCTGGCACTCGATTTCTTTCCCGTCTGTCTCCACGGGCACGTAGCCTTCGGGATAGGCCTCTTTCCCCACGCCGATCCGGTGCTTGCCCGGTTCGAAGAGGACTCGCATCTTGCCTTCGGCGTCCGAGCGAGGTCGCTCGGCGTGAGAGAGGCTCGTCTCGACTTCCCAACTGCGGTAGGCGTGAACGGGGCGGTACGGCCTCGACGAGCCGGCGGGTGTCTGGTCCAGCCACACATCGGTTCCGGAAAGCGGTTCGCCCGAATCGGCATCGACGACCGTGATGTCGACGACGGCAGCCGGTCGCAACTTGAACGTCGTGACCTTTTCAACCGTCTCGTCTGAGACAATTAGCTCCGATTCCGTTCTCAAGTAGGGAGAGTTGATCCGCGGAAGAAGCCCGACGTGAAAAGTACCGTCGGGCAGTAGGAACTCGACGAGGCCGTTTTCATCCGACGTCTTCCAAACGCGCGCCGCAGACGCATAGGCGCTGACGAAGACTTTGGGCGCCGGGGCGCCCGTATCGCCGTAGAGCACCTGCAACTTGAGCTTCCGCGGCCGGGCACAGACGATTTCAGCACTTTCATCACTCACTGCCCAGATACTGCGGTTGGCATACCCCGGCGGGCTGACGTCGATCGACCAACGACAGCGGTCTGTCAGGCCGGTGAACTCAAATCGCCCGTCGGCGTCGGTTGTGCGCACCTTGACACGTGGCGGAACGATGGCCGGCTCGTTCAAGGACTCGAGTCCACTAAAGAGGGGTAGCTTGGGGTCGTTCTCGTCCCAGACACTGTCACAGCTCCGTATCGCCAGTTTCGTATCTGCAATCGGCTTGCCCTGGTCGTCAACAACTCGGCCGCGGATCGCTCTCGGCGGGCCAAAGGTCAGGTCGAGCTGGATGGAGTCCTCGGTGCCGTATCCAGGAGGCTGATCCTCTCTTGGGTTTCCCCACGTGTCCAGGACCTGCTTCCGGTCCGGATAGAACGACTTGGCGGGACGCCACGCTAATCCGTAGCCCTCAGCGACGCCAAACACTTCGAAACGCCCCTTATCCCGTCCGGTATTGACGTCCGCCTGCTCGATCGCGAGCGGTACATCTTCGAACCGATAGGAACCGTCACTGCCGGTCCTCACCACGGCCAACAACCGGCAGTCGTTTCGTGGCGATGCCAGGAAGATCTCGGCATCGGCGATCGGCTTGCCTTCCTGATCGATCGCACGGCCGAAGACGGTGATGGGGTGAGTGCGAGTCTGTGGATCCGCCGACTGACGCCGTTTTTCGAGGTCTTTGCGATACTGTTCCAACTGCTTCCGTTGCTGTTCTGAAAGTTGTCCGAGGCCCAATGTTCGGGTCTCACCGGGGAGCAGGGAGACGCTGGCCGCCGGCAGGCTAATGCTGGTGCCTTCGCCGACGGGGATGCTCCGTCGGATGATTGTGTCGTGGAAGGGCGGTACATGGGCGTATTGGAAGACGGCCTTGGCGTCTTCCTCCTTCAGATCCTCCCAACTCTGGTCGAAGAAGATCTCCGGCCGCCCGCCCGACTCGGCAATCCGCGTGCTGAGAGATGCCTGTTCTTCGAGGTCGGGTTCCTGATCCAATGTGCTCGCCAATCCGGCCCATTTCAGGAGCGCGACCTTTCCGGCTCCAGAGAACTGTTCGTCGGCGACCAGCGCGAATCCCAGTTCGGGATGGATCGCCGCGACGTAGTAGGGGACGTCCTTGGGCGGATAGAGGGCGAATCGGCCCTCGGCGTCCGAGTCGGTGATCACGTGTTCCAGCCGATGGCGAACGCGGCCCTCGACCAGCGCCATGTGATACGACTTGTAGGAGATCGACTCGTCGACGGGCGTGATCAGGACGACTTCGGCGCCTTCGACAGGCTCGCCTTCCTGGTCGACGACCGTGCCGTCTACGCGTAGGTTCTGGTCGGGAACAAGGTCTTCCGGCGTCTTGATGTGATCGTAGCGCCAGTCGGATCGGGGCCAAAGGCTGCCTTCGCTGTGGCCGGCGAGTTCGAGGTCTTTGTGGAGTCGCCAGATCTGGTCCTTGGCGAATCGGTCGTCGCCTGCCTCGCGGGTGCCGCGAGTGATGTAGAAGCTGGGCCTGGCGAGGGTCGGATCGGGTAGCGTTTTGAGGCGATTCTCAAGCTCGGGCCAGGTGATGATTTCGTTGCCCTCGAGGAGGAGGGCGTGGCGGGCGACGACGATGGATATATCACCGGGATCTAGTTCCGCCGAAGGCGTCGCCGGTTTGTCGTCACTTGCCTGGTCCGCATGCACATCTTCGTTCCTTGCGTGGTTGTCTTCCGGTGCCGCTCGCGTTGGGGCTTCTGCAGACGATCGCCAGACAACAGGCCCCACGACCAGAAGCAGTGCCAACCCGGCGGTGAGCAAGAGACCACCACGGGAAAACCGCACGGATTCCGCCAGCGGCTCCCCGAACAGCCGCGCCACGCGGCGGCGAAGTTGCGAGGGCGAACGGCCGCTGGCGGCCAGGGTCGCCAGCTCGGCCTGTTCGCGGCCGGCGCCGGCGACTTCGACGACGCGGAGGAGGGCTTGGGCGTAGCGGAGATGAGGCGCGGTGTCGACGGCAAGGGTTCCGCCACAAACGGCTTCGTCGCAGCAGTACTCGCGGAGGAGGCCGATGCGGCGGCTGAGATACCAGAGGGCCGGGTTGAAGAACAGGACGACCTCGGCCAGACGCTGGATAAGATTGACCCACATATCGAAGCGGCGGACGTGGGCCAGTTCGTGGGCCAGGATCAGGGCCAATTCGTCGGTCGACAGGCCGCTCACGGCGGAGGCGGGCAGCAGGATGGTGGGGCGGAGCAGGCCGATGAGCTTGGGCGTGACGATCCGCTCGGCCCGGGCCAGGGTGGGGACGACGCGCATCGACCATTGCTTCGTGAGTGCGTCGAGCAGGTCGACGAGCGGTCCTTCGCGAAGGATCTCGGCGGCGGCGCCCAGGCGTTGGGCGCGCCACATTCCCAGGGCCAGGCGGAGAAGCATGACGAGGACGCCCGCGGCGTAGATTGCGGCCAGCCAGGGGGCGATGGCTGCCCAGCGGTCCGCGCCCCACCAAGTCTCTGACGACGGGACTGCCGTGACCGCGCCGTGCGGAGGGGCAGTAAGCGAGGCCGTCGCTGGCGAGGTTTCGGCAGAGTGGTCCATCCGAGGAGGCGTCGTCGGGGTAGATACTACGGGCGGAGAATCAGAGATGTCTGCCGGAACGGTCGCGGCGACTTCGGCAGACGGCGCGCCCTCTTGCACCCCAACGATCCAACAGGTGGCGGGCAGTGCCAATATGCTCGCCAGCAGGGCGGCGACGTGAATCGCGTAGCTCCGCTCCACCGCCCGGCGTCCCACTAGCCGGTCGACAATTCGGGCCAGTGCGGCCAGCAGCGTCACCAGCCACAGCGAGTGGAGCAGGGTGACGCAGAGGCGTCCGCAGAACGCCGGATCTTGAAGAGTTCCCCAACTCATTTCTGCTGCTCCTTTGCCTTGCGGCCAATGAGTCGTCGCAGTTCCCCCAGTTCTTCCGCGTCCAGGTCGGCGGTTTCGATCAGGTTGAGAACCAGGTCGGCGGGCGAACCGTCAAAAACCCTCGACAGCATGTCGCCCACCATGCCGCCGGTGACGCTCTGCCGTTCCACCTTAGGAGAGAAGAGGAAGGCCTTGCCCTCCTTTTTGCGCCGCAGATACCCTTTGCGGACCATGATGTTGAGCATGGTGATGACGGAGCTGTGCGTGAGGGTCCGTCCGGCCCTGGCTTCCAGCCGACCGCGGACGTCGCGGACGCTGAGGGGCGATTCGTCCCACAGGACTTTGAGGATCTCCAGCTCCAGTTCCGTCGGGTGTTCCGATCCGGGTCGTGCCATGGTTTGGTTCCTTGCCGACGGCTGATCATCGAATTCCTTAAAAGATTCTAGAAAAGGGTTGTGGCGGCGTCAATAGTATCGTTGAAAGAATTAAAAGATATTTTGGGACACCCGGCAGGGTGGGGCGAGGCGAATGATGCAGGGGCCAGAGCGAGCCAAATCGAGTCGGGTTGGAGGGGTCCGGTGGCGCGATATCTCAGAGGAGTCCGGCACGGCGAGTAACGGCCCACCACGGAACGCCGTCCATTTCGCGCCGTCTGCATTGGGGCGTGAGACGGATTCGATGCGCGCGTAGTGAAATGGAGGCCGTGATATGGTGGGCCGGCGTTGGCTGCACGGAGGCGGGGCGCCTGTGACCATGGGTAATTCACCAGCAGCGCAACGTTCTTCTGATGTGGTCCACTCTGGCCCACCCTACGGTGTTCGCGTCCTTGGCGCCGTCATGATCGCGCAGTGCTGGTCAAGTACCGGCAGACGGCGATTCGATTGGCGAGGGCTCGCACGAGAACGCAGGCGAGGAAGATGCCGGCGGCGTCCGTGAAGCGGCCGAGAGGGGGTGTGGTGACAATCACCAGCACGATCTTCGCCAGCGCAAACCCGGCGGCGATCATCCAGAGGGCGTTGATTTCCACGAACAGGGAGGGATCGGCCTCGGATGCGTTTTTTGCCGACCTTTTGCGAAGTACAACCGACCAGGCGTGGCACGCTGCCAGGGCGGCGAGTGCAAGAAAGTAGATGGGGTTCATGACGTATTCGGAGATGATCATGTAAATGCCCCTGATAAACGCCTTGGCCAGCCAGACGGCATAGTACGCCGGCTTCTTGGCGACGACCGCGGCCGCAAATCGCCACAGGGCACGATCACCTTCGACCCACCTGTCTGCGTAGATCTCGCTGGCGGCCGCGACGCACACCTGATTGATATTGGTGTTGAACGGAGCCTCGATCGCCATGTAGCGGCGCGTGGCCTGGGCCGTGTAGCCCGGCTGCTTTTCGGCAACTTGTTGCCGCCGCCGGACGATCGCCTCGGCCAGGGGCTGTACGTCGGCAGGCAATCTGTTCACGTCGTCTTTCGACACGAACATGCACACGACGGCCGCGAAGTTGTTGCCGCCGAAGGAGACCAGCGAGAAATGATCGACCGCCAGCCAGCGGAGAGTGCAGAAGGCCAGGTAGGGGAGGGAAACTGCCAGTAGAAGGTTTACCAGCAGTGTCCGCCATTGGCCCCATGCGGGCATGCTCGGCGTAACCAGCCACCAGAGCAAAAGCGCGAGAACCGGGAGGAGCGGAATCATGAAGAGATAGGCAGGCCGAGCCTGGTAAGCGGCAAACACTCCCAGCGCCAGGACCCACCAGTGCAGGTACCGTCGGTGCGGGCTGAAAACGGTCACGAGCAACCAGCCCACGGTGGCAATCGCCAGCGAGGAGGCCAGACTGTCGGCCGCCAGGTTGTTCCCATAGAGGAGGAGCACATTTGAATACAGGAGGCTGCTGGCCACCGCCATGCCCGTCCAGGGCGAGTGCACGATACGCCGCAGCCCGAGCCAGAACATACCCACCGCGGCGACGTGGAATACGAAGTCCAGCAGGGGAGCGGCCTGGTGGGAAGGGCCAAGCAGGCTGGAGATCGCCAGAAAGAGAGGGTAGCCGAAGGTCCGCGGCTGGCTCAGCGCCTCGACCGGATTGTGCAAGGGGAACTGGACATAGGTGGGAGTGTCGCCCACCGGCACGGGGTTGAACCTGCCCAGCACCGCAAATGCCACGGCCAGTCCCGCCACCTGCAATGCAAAGTAGAACAGCGGTTTGCGAAGAAGCCCGGCACTCAATTCGATCTCTCCGAACGACGGATGTTACACGGTCGCACCAAGTCCATTCTAATCGGAGGCGGAAGGGGGGAGCAGTCCATCTCGCGGCCTTTCTTGCTGCAAAGCAGCGACTTCTTCTGCCGCCGGGATGAACCGCTGGAGTGGCCGCCGCTGGGCCTGCGTGTTGCTTGCGGATACTTGGGCACCAAGAAGTCACATCAGCAGGCACGAAATCCGGGTGCTGCGGGGCGATCCATCCCTTGCCGCCTTATCACACTCCCCCGGTGCTTTTTGTGCTCTCTGCGGTGTGCTATCCGTGTGTCCGCATTGATCTGCGTATTCCGCCGGCGACAAATCGGCAAGTCAAACCGTCGGACCCCTGAACCCCACAGAGCAGAGCGACGAGGCCGACCAGGAGGAGGCCGATTTTCCGGGCAAAACAACGACCAACGGTTGCACGGCTCTCGTCAGGGCCCCAAAATGGCCTTGCGCGATTCCCGAAGGAAACCGAATGCCGCCACCGACCTTGCCGTGGTAGAAACGCCGATTGGCAACCAGGGCTCGACCCGGTTCGCGTAGTTTCCACAAGCTATCTCCAGAAAGGGAGCAATTCATGCAAAACCGTCTCTTGGCCGTGCTGGTCTACTGGGCAGTCATTGCTGTGGTTTCCTGGGCGGATGCGTCGTTTGCACTGGCCCAGCAGGGCGCCGTTTTGCCGGAGTCGTTCGACTTCGAGAAGGAGTCTCGCAAGGTGCCCAAGCCGCGGGAGTTGTGGCCGACCGTGATGAAGCATGCGGTGCCGCTGGATTTGACGGTCAAGGCCGACGAGGTCGTGGCGAGCGACACGGCTCCCGGCCAGAAGCTCCGCAAGGTGACCGCGCACTTCTACAGCCAGGAACTGGCGGGAAAAAAGTGGGGACATACCTGTGTTCTTTTCCTGCCGGTGGATGAGGGACGAAACCGCACCCCCGAACGGCGAGGCAAGGTGGTGATCATCGGCTCACCGTCGGAATCGGCGTTCCCGATTCACGTCGACAAGTACGGCGAGCCGATCACCGCGAGGACCGGATACCCGACGATGGTTCTTGCGAATCCTGGCGAGTACCCGGATGGGTCAATTATCGAAAGGGACATAAGGGTTCTCGACCGACTCCGGCAGGAAACGGGCCAGAACTACTTCAGCATGAATTGCCAGCTCGCGGTGGTTTATGTCAAGGCGATGGATGCGATGCAGGAGTTGCTCGACCTGGACGACCTTAAGGCCGTTGTCGGCGGGCATTCCAAGCGGGGGCGCAGCGCCACCGTGGCTGCGGCCGTCGACTCCCGAGTGGCCTCACCGATCATCATGGGGAACGAGGGGGTCTATGCCACGGACAGGATCTCGTGGAGCCTCTCCTTCCACCACGGGTTCTTCCAGGACCAGGTGGGAGTGCCGGTCTTCTATCTTGGCGCGACGAACGAAGACGGATACAAAATGTTCAATGTCAACATCCTCCAGGAGCGGCTCAAGACGCCGATGACGATCGAGTTGATCCCCAACTACTGCCACTCGAACTTCAGCGAGATCCAGTTCATGGACTTTCTGATGTGGACCTCCCATATCCACGACGGACGGCCGATCTCGGAGATCCGCCAGGTCAGCCACGAGAGGCAGGGTACTCGCAGTATCTTTCGGGCGCAGGTACGGAGCGATGCCAAGGTGCAGATGGTTCGAACTTGGTACGTCTACAGCGACGACGATGCGTGGCGTGACCTGATGTGGTATCACCTCGTCATGGAGAAGAAGGGGGATACCTACGAAGCTGTCCTGGACGGCAAGATCCCCGACGCGTTCATGGTCGAGGTGGGGGATATTGCGATGGGAATCCCGGGATACGTTTCCAGTCTGCCCCAGAAACTCACCGACGCCCCAGTGATCGAACGGGTTTCGCGCGGGTCGCGGCCGCGGTTGTGGGAGCCGTGAGGGGGGAGATCCATGCTGGTTGGGCTGATTCGGGCGAATTCGCCGGAGCGAGAGGTGTGAGCGAGCAGGGCGGGTGCAGGTGGCGGATGGGGGTGAGGGCGTGAGAGAGAGGAAGAGGAAGAAGATTTAGATTATGAGTAAGATTAAGATTAAGAGTTAATCTTAATCTTCTACGACGCTCTTAACCCTCAGATCGCCGGTGCAGACGATGCGGCAATTCGACCATGAGAAACTGAACGTCTACCAGGCTGCGATCGCCTTCGTTGCCTGGTCTTCCGATCTGCTGGCCAATGTTCCCAAAGGAATTGCAGTCCACAATCAACTCGATCGGGCCGGAACCTCTATCCCCCTGAACATCGCGGAGGGAGACGGCAAATTCACGTCAGCTGATCGTTGCCGATATTTTGACAGCGCACGCGGCTCGGCTCTTGAGAGTGCGGCGTGCCTGGATGTGCTCGTAGCGAAGAGGCTGGCTGAAGAGTCGACAATCTCACATGGGAAGGAGTTGTTGCTCGATATTGTCTCCATGCTGGTTGGGCTGATTCGGGCGAATTCGCCGGAGCGAGAGGTGTGAGCGAGCAGGGCGGGTGCAGGTGGCGGATGGGGGTGATGGCATGAGAGAGAGGAAGAGGAAGAAGATTATGATTATGAGTAAGATTAAGATTAGGATTAAGATCATGGGGTTAGGAGATGCTGAGATGACCGCCCTACGGTTCACCTGCTGTTCCCTCATCCTCCTCACTCTCTCCGCAACCGCTACTGCGCAATCCCTCGACTCGCTCACTCGGCCCCAGGCTGGGCGGTCGATGCGTTCGTCGAGCGGCAATTCGGTTGACAATTCCGACTCCGCGAAATTCGGCCCCGGCGAGTGCCAGACGATTGCCCACTTCAAGGGACCGGGCAAGATCGCCCACATGTGGCTGACGCCCAACTCGATGGATATACGCTACCCGCGGGCGCTGGTGCTGAGGGCCTACTGGGATGGGGCCGAGGTGCCGTCGATTGAGGTTCCCCTGGGTGACTTTTTCGCCGTGGGCAACGGTATGCGTGCCGACGTCAATTCGCTTCCCGTGAAAGTGAGCTCGTACGGCCGCGGCTACAACTGCTACTGGCAGATGCCTTTCAGGAAGGAGGCCCGGCTCACGCTGACGAACGATTCGGCCGTCGGCTGTTCCTGCTACTACCAGATCGACTGGGTTCAGCTCGACGAGACGCCCGAACCGACCATGTACTTCCACGCCCGTTACCACCAGGAGTACCCCCCGGAGTTTGGCAAGCCCTACACGGTGTTTGCCGGCGAGGGCAGCGGGCATTACGTGGGCACCGTTCTGTCTTCGCAGAACGCGATCGGCCACTGGTTTGGCGAAGGGGACGACATGTTCTACGTGGACGGGGAGGAAGTGCCCTCGATCCAGGGGACGGGGACAGAGGATTACATCAACGAGGCCTGGAACATGCGGGTCCACTCCAGCATGTTCACCGGCTGCACCGTGTTCGAACCCCGAGCGCCGGACGCCCGGGTGACGGCCTACCGGTGGCACATTGCCGATCCGGTGATCTTTCGCAAGTCGCTGCGGTTCGAAATCGAACGCCGCGGGTTCCTGATGAACTCGCAGGGAAAGGTCGTGGCTGCGTCGGCACCCCGGCCGGACTACTGGTCGTCGGTGGCCTTCTGGTACCAGGATACGATTGCGGAGCCGTGGTGCGAGTTTCCGTCCTACCAGGAGCGTGTGAACAAGGAAGTCGTTCTCCACCTGCCGCTGGTGGTCGATACGATCCGCCACTCGCCCGAGGTTGAATTGCGAGTGAACGAATACAACCGGGCCACCTACTTGAAGCCGTGGTTCCAGGCGGTGAACGACACGGTGGGGGGCTGGATCGAGATCCCGCTGGAGATCCCGGAGGCCGGCCGTTACTCACTCTCGATCTTCCAGCATCTCCGGGAGGACAACGGGATCTGGAAAGTCAAGATCGACGGTAAGGAACTGTACGAGGCGGGCGAGTGCCAGATTGCCGGTGGGTACGAGGTGGATCTCGTCAACCAGCTCCGGAGGGAGGAGGTCAACACGACGCTCGACTTCTTCAACACCTTCCGCAAGGACGAGCACGAGGACTACATCTACGGCCAGCGGCGGGAACGCAAGCTCGGCCTGTTCCAATTCGAGCCCGGCATGCACACCATCAGGTTCGAGTGCGTAGGCTCCAACCCGGCCTCGGCCGACCCCAGGACCGGCAAGCTCCGCTACAATCTCACGGCCGACGTCTTCTCGGCCAGAAAGCTCCCGTTTGGCGACCCGGCCGAATGGATCGAGAAGGCCCGGCAGCTGGATCCCCCGTCACCATAGACAATAACACCCTGGTTGAGCGCCCAGCCGGAGGCGCCGGCCATTGTGTTGCCGCCGGTGAATGGTCTTTGAGCCCAAATCAGCCCTCACACGGGACATCTTCCATGCGACCGATGCTGTTCATCTTCTTCTGGACGATCACCACTGCGCTACTGGCCTCTGCCGAACCGGAGCCCATCGTGGGGCAGACGGAACAGATCTGCGTGCTTGCCGCGGAGAACGAGGAGATTCGCGGCCTGGCCATCGATGGCACTTCCGGCGAGGGACCGCGTCTGCTGGTACTCGATCGATCGGGACGGGTATTCGTCTACCAGATCGGCGCCCATGCAGCAGGGCAGGGCAGGGGGGCACAGCCGGCCCCGCTTCCGCTTGCCGAGATCCTTGACCTGGCGGCCGAACCGGCCGGGCTGAAACTTGCCGATCCGCATGGACTGGCACTCGGTGTCGAGGACGGCAGACAAGTCCTCTACCTTGCCGACTCGGTCAGGGTCGACGGTGCTGTGCATTCACGGCTCTATCGATACACGGTGGGGACGAAAGATGTTGTCTCCATCGACCTTTCTCTCTCCATGTACTCGATCGGCGACCGCGAGGTGTTCGATGTGGTGTGCGATCGGGGCGACATTCTGCTGGCTTTCGACAGCACGGGCTACCTGGTTCCCGACCTGCGTGTCCAGCGCGGCCTTGCTCGCTACCGTTGGGACCCGAAAACGAAGGATCTGCAGTTCGTCAAGCACATGCCCGACGCGGGCACCGAGCCTTCCCGCGGGATCGCGGCCATGGAGCTCGACGGCGCAGTCTACCTTTGGGCCACGATCGGCAACGAGAAGATCTACTGCGCCGACGGCCCCACCGGCCGCGGACTGTTCTTCTTCGACCGCCCGCGATCTGACCAGAAGGAATCGACCTGCAACGGGCTCTGTTTCGGGGCCGGGGCCCTTTGGGTATCGGAAAACGTGCCGGGTCCCGACCGAGTGCATCGGGTCAACGTGACCAGGAATCTGGATGCCTGGTATGAAGGCCCACGCGTGCTTCGCCACCTGCAAATGACGATCGACTGCGAACCCGAGGGGGATACGGAACACGCGGGAGCGGTCTGCCACTACTACTCAAGGCCCTACGCCTACGAGCAACTCCACAATCAGGGGGTGTGGCCGGAAACGGAATCGCTGGTGGATTTGTCCAAGGCTCCGAACGCGACGCTGAAGAGTTTCAGTTACGATCCGGCCGGCGATGCGGCCAGCCGCCAGATCATGTGGGTTGCCGAGTATGCCGACGGGCCGGCGCGGAAATACTCGTCGTGCTACCAGATCGATCTGTGGACGAATCCCTACAAGAAGTTCGTCTATCCCCATCGCGTCGATCTTGACCGTAGTGCGATTGAAGGCACGGACTACCTGGCGGATGACCCGGAGCTCTACAACCTGAGCGACACCCAGGCCTACGCGGCCTTCATCGAGCGGGTCAAGGCCCACGTCGCGAAGAAGTACGGTGTGGAGGCCGACACGAAGAATCCCTACTGGGCGGCCCGGAACATCGTCGAGTACATCCAGGACAACTACTATTATCCGATTCCACCCAAACGCAGGCCCGCCGCGGTCGACTACGCCCGGAAGCACTACGACGCCAACCCGGCGAATCTAAAGATTGAACTCTCCGACCATCCCTACGACAAGAACCAGATCATCGCCTGCTCAGGTACGAGCGTGATGGTCGCCGGGGCGATGCGGTATCTGGGTTTTCCCGCCCGTTGGCTCGGCACGGGCACTCAGATGGGCCGGGACACCTGGGATACGAACAAAAACGGCCTCCTGGATGCGGGCGAATCGGCGCCCAGCACCAACGGCCACCGTTACTCTCAGGTCTGGCTCGGCAGCCACTATGGCTGGATCTGCTTCGATGCGACCCCTTCCAGACCCGACCGCAGCGACTACGATCCGCCGCCGCCGCTCCAGTCCCAGTGGCGCTATATGACCCGGGCGGCCTCCGGACACCGCGTCGACAACCGGGTGGTCTACAACGTGGGATCGGCGTTGTTCCGGCCGCTGTATCGCGATTTCGAATACGACCCGCAGCTGGCCATCGATAACAATTGCGGCGGCGACCAGCGCTACAACCTTCAGGGGCGATTCGAGAAACCGAAGCTCTGGAAACTTGCCCGAAATCGCATCGTGCTGACGAATCTCTGCTTCGTAACCAGCGTCAAGCTTTCTGGTCCGAAGCAGGCCACGCAGGTGAGCTGGGAACTGGAGGGAGCGTGGGATCGCTGCCCGGATGCAACCCTGTCGATCTTCCTGCAGCGGCTCAACGACGCCGGTCTGCCCCAGGATCTCGCCCGGCTGGCCCACGGCATTGCTCATAGCGCCAAGACCGCCACGGTCGACCTCTCCAGGTATCACGGAAAGCAGCTCCGGATCCTGCTGCGGAAGGACGGCGATCCGGAGACAGGCGGAATGTCGGAACTGTTCGAGCTTGAGTGAACGTTCCCGTTGACTTGCGCAGAAGAAGTGGAACACTAATCCACACTGATCTTCGCTAATCCGGACCGCGACATCTCCTACGACAAAGCCGATCCGACGAAATCCGAGTTGCCTTCTTCCTTTGAGTGCGTGTCTTGGGTCACAGCTTCTTCATCATGTGTGTACTAGTGTTATTTATCTGCGCACCGATATGGCTTTTCGCCAACCGGGACGATGGCATGTCTTGGATTAGTGTCGATCAGTGTCGATTAGTGTTCCTTTCCTTGTCTTTGGAGATTTCGTCATGCTCAAAGAGGAAGGCTACGCCTTCATGGGGGCTGCGTTTGAAGTCTACAACCAACTGGGCTATGGCATGGCTGAGGAGATCTACCAGCAGAGTCTTGAGGTCGAGCTGAGCCTTCGCGGCATCCCTTTTCTTGCGAAGCCAAAGCTCGAAGTCTTCTACAAAGAGCACAAGCTGGAGACGCATTTCGTTCCGGATCTTGTCGTGTTCGAAGCCATCGCTGTGGAACTCAAAGCGGTTACGGAACTTGCCACCGACCACGAAGCCCAGCTTTTCAACTACATGCGGATCGCTCGACAGCAGGTTGGTTACCTCGTCAATTTCGGGAAGAAACAGGATCTTCAGTGGAAACGATACGTTCTTTCCGATCTGCATGGGGCAAGACGGCAGGAACACTGATCAGTACGGGGGGAACACTGATCTACGCTGATCGTCGCTAATCTGGACCTTTGTGTCTCTTGGATCAGCGGAGAACCGTGTCGATTCGTGTTCCTTTCGACTGGCTCTTTCCCGGACTTTGCGGCCTGCTGGAGGCGGCAGGCTATCGATCTGCACTGGGTCTCGGCTACAATGGGGACCGACTATCCGCTCGTATCATGGGCCAACAGGATTCCAAGACCATGAAGTGCCATGCATCTTTCGGGTATTTCTTCGCCGCGTTCGTTCTGGCTGGTTCTTTCGCCGCCGGGGACGGGGGGGCGGTTCGTATTGCTGAAGAGAAGGTCGTGATTCCGACCTACGAAATTGGTCCGGCCGACCCCAACCCGATGTTCTACACGAACGAATCCTACCAGGGGGCGCAGAAGCGGATCTATCCTTACGCCCTCCAGGATCACCTGACGCACGCCAGGACAGAGAAGGAGTATACGTCGCTCGTTCTGGAGAATGATTACATCGGCTTGTCGGTACTGCCGGAGATTGGCGGCAGGTTGTTCTCGGCGGTCGACAAGACCAACGGCTACGACTTCTTCTACCGCCAGCATGTCGTCAAACCGGCGCTGATCGGCATGCTGGGGGCCTGGATCTCGGGTGGCGTGGAGTGGTGCGCGTTTCACCATCACCGCAACACGACCTACATGCCGATCGACTACACCCTGGCCGAGAATCCGGACGGCAGCAAGACGATCTGGTTTGGCGAGACCGAGCGGCGGCACCGCATGAAGTGGCTCATCGGCCTGACGCTCTATCCCGACAAGTCCTACATGGAGGCCACGGTCAAGTTCTTCAACCGCACGGCCGAGCCCCATTCGATCCTCAACTGGGCGAATGTGGCGGTCCATGTCAACGACCAGTATCAGGTGGTCTTTCCGCCGAGCGTGCAAGTGGCCACCTACCACTCCAAGATCGACTTCACCCATTGGCCGATCAGCCAGGGCGAGTATCGCGGCCACGACTACAAGGGGGTCGATCTGAGCTGGTGGAAGAACTCGCCCGTCTCGAATTCCTTCTTCGCCTGGAATATGCAGGAGGACTTCATGGGGGGCTACGATCACGGGCGCGAGGCCGGCGTCGTGCATGTGGGCAATCATCACGTCGTCTGCTGCGCCAAGCTCTGGGAGTGGGGGACCGACGCGGCCGGACGGGCGTGGGACAAGATTCTCACCGACCAGGACGGCCCCTACGCCGAGCTGATGGTGGGCGCCTTCTCCGACAACCAGCCCGACTACAGTTGGATCAAGCCCCACGAAGTCAAAACGTTCAAACAGTACTGGTACCCGATCCGCGGCATCGGTGGCTTCAAAAGCGCCAATTTGAACGGGGCCGTCAACCTCGAGCTCCAGCCCGACGGCAAGGCCAAGTCCGGCTTCTGCACCACGTCGAAGCGAACCCGGGCCAAAGCGGTCCTCCTGGCCGCCGGAAAGGTAGTCTTTGAGAAGATGATCGACATCGATCCGGCAACCTCGTTCACTCAGTCCGTAGCCGTTCCCGCCGGCACGAGGGATACGGACCTCAGGGCGGTGCTGCTTTCGGCCGAGGGGGAGGAACTTGTCGCCTGCCAGCCGGTCCGTCGCGAACCGGTGAAGGAACTGCCGGCCAAGGTTGAGCCACCGAAGAAGCCCGAAGAGATCCAGTCGATCGAAGAGCTGTACCTGACGGGCCTGCGGGTCGAACAGATCTACAATCCCACGGTCGATCCGCTCAGTTACTACCGGGAGGCCGTCAAGCGAGATCCGGGCGACAGCAGCTCCAACACGATGCTGGGGATCCATGCGAACAAGACGGGGCTCTACGCCGAAGCTGAAAAACACCTTCGCACGGCGATCGAACGGGTGACGGCCGAGTACACCCGGCCCATCAACGCCGAGGCGGTCTACCAGCTCGGCATCGCCCTCAGGGCCCAGCACAAGACGGACGAGGCCTACGACGCCTTCTACCGGGCCACCTGGGACCAAGCCTTCCACTCAGCCGCCTACTATCAGCTCGCCGAGATCTCCACCTCGCGTGGCGACTATGCCGAGGCCCTCGATCAGGTCGGCCGTGCCCTTTCGACCGACACGCTCGACACGAGGGCCCTCGCGCTCAAGGCGGGCATCCTCCGCCGGCTTGGCCGCGGGGCGCAGGCCGAGAAGGCAGCCGCCACTGCCCTGTCGATCGATCCGCTCGATTTCCGGGCCATGAACGAGCTTCGACTGGCTCAGCGGCTCCAGGGCGATGCCGCTGCGAAGGCCACGCTCGCTCGCATGACGGTGAAAATGCGCGGCGACGTTCAGGCCTACCTGGAGCTGGCGACCGACTACTTTGCGGCCGGCATGTGGGACGAGGCCATCGAAGTCCTGCGACGTCCGATCGACCAGAAGATGCCCTTTGCCGCCACCTATCCGCTGGTGCACTACTATCTTGGCTATGCACTTCAGCAGCAGGGCAAGACCGGCGAGGCCGAGGCTGCCTTTGCCACCGCGACGGTCTCGCCCAGCGATTATTGCTTCCCCTTCCGGCTCGAAGGGCTCGACGTCTTCCAGGCGGCGCTTGCCGTCAATCCCGAAGATGCCCGGGCCTATTACTACCTGGGCAACCTCCTGTTTGACCTCCAGCCCGACTCGGCAATCGCCCACTGGGAGAAGTCACGGGGGATCGACCCCTCACTGGCCACCGTGCACCGCAACCTCGGCTGGGCCTACTACCGGGTGAAGAACGATGTTGCCCGGGCCATTGCGTGCTACGAAAAGGCCCTGGCCTGCGGCGGCCTGGATCCGCGTCTGTTCCTCGAACTCGATACGCTCTACGAGTTCGGCAACGTGGTCCCTGAGCAGCGGCTCGCCGCCCTGGAGCCGAACCACCCGATCGTTGTCCGTCGCCAGGACAGCTTCCAGCGAGAGATCATGGTCCTGGTGCTGACAGGCAAGTACGACCGCGCGATCGACTACCTGGAAGACAACTTCTTCCACGCCCAGGAAGGCCGGGAGGAGATTCACGATATCTTTGTCGATGCGCACCTGCTCGAAGGATTGCGGCTCATGAAGGCGGGCAAGCCCCAGGAGGCCCTCGCCCATTTCGTCAAGGCCGACGAGTATCCCGAAAACCTCTCGGTCGGCCGGCCCAAGGACGATCCGCGTACCGCTCAGGTCGCTTACTTGACGGCGACGGCCTATGAGGCTCTCGGCCAGAATGGTAAGGCGGAAGAATTCTTCCGCAAAGCCGCCGGCCAGAAAGAAACGGGCGGGCGGCCCGAAGCCCGTTACTACCAGGCGATGAGCCTGGCCAAACTCGGCCAGCAAGGTGAATCGCAGAAGCTGCTCAAAGAGCTCGTCGACCTGGGGCAGAAACGGCTCCAGGAAAAGGAGTCGGCCGACTTCTTCGCCAAGTTCGGCCAGCAGAAAGCCCGTCAGGCCAGGGCCGCCTCGGCCCACTTCCTCATCGGACTAGGACTTCTCGGCCAGGGCCAGACTGCCGAATCCCAAAAAGCCCTCCGGCAAGCCGCCAGCATGAATGCGGCCGATCCCTGGGCAGCGTACTATGCTGGGGAATGATGGGTGGATCGCATCAAAGTGTCGATCGCCATGGAAGTGAATCGCGGGGAACGTAGCGTTTGTATAGTACTCGGTGCTGTCGTTTTGGGGCTAAGCCTGCTCGTTGGATGGAACAAGTGGTTGCTGATTCCAGGGACATTCGCAATCGCCACGTTTCTTTTTCGGATGAACATGGTTGTTCTCACGTCTCTCCCAAACCGACCACCTCGCCGTCGGTCAACGTCACCACGATCCCCTCACCCGTCAGAGCCACGCCCCAGCGCACGGGAGGGCAGGACAGGGGGGTCGTCCATAGTGTCTTGCCGTCGGGCGAGAGTCCTTCGAGGCTTGCTTCGTGCAGAACCACCAGACCGTCGCTACCCACCGCCAATCCGCGGATGTCGGACGTGGGGCTCGCCCAGAGAATGTCGTCAGCCGTGGGAACCGTCATCACGTTGCGGGGCTGAAGGTTCTGGATCTTGTTCATCATCTCGACGATCCGGTCCAGTGCGGCCGGGTCGCGGGAGCAAAACAGCCGCCCGTCGATGAGGCCGATCTGCCGGTCGGCCAGCGGGAAGTAGATCCGGCCCTGGTGGCGTTTGAAAATGGTGGTGCGGGTCCGCCCGTGCGAGTAGAGTTCAGGGCCCAGACACGACGGCCGGCTGTCCGGTTCGAGGAACATTTCCGCACCAGCTTCCAGCCGTGAGACTACTTGAGGATTCTTGCCGGTGGCTGCGTCAATGGCCACGATTCCAACCGGGGCTCCGCCGTTCAGCAGCAGAGTATTCTCCTTCAGCAGAAGGTTACTCTGAACGCCGAAACTCAGCTTCCGATCAGGTTGATCGAGCGTGTAGCTCTCGCGCCAGCGGAGTCTTCCCGTGGCCAGGTCGACCGCAGCCGCAACGCAACCGTCGGCCGCTGTGCTTCCCGCGGCCGTGTAGGCGATTCCCGTGTTGTCGACCACCACGCCGCCGCCCAGCGGCCAGGCCGACATGAGGCGATTCATGATGTTGACGAATCGTCTCTGCGGAGCCAGTTCGATCCGACCAAGCCGGCTTCCATCGGCCGCATCGACGCAGTAGAGAGCGCCGTCGCACGAGCCAAACACGACACGGCCATTCCAGAAGGCCGGCGGATGGGTGATGGCTCCATCGGAGAATGCCCGCCAGAGGGTACTGCCCGTTGCGGCATCAAACGCCGTGACCGTGCCGTCGGTTGCACCCAGGCAGACTCGCCCCGCGGCACAGATTGGGGCGGACAGCTCGACACGTGGCGCTATGGTGGATGTGGAATCGTCAGGGACGTTTCGCGCTCCTCGCTGACCTTCGCCCTCGCTTCGCCGGGGAGAGAAGCTGTGTCGCCAACGTTCCTTGATACTCCGTGGAACTCCCGCTGCCACCGTGGCGGTGCCGGCCGAGTTTGCCCGGTACATGGGCCAGTCGTCTGTGGCGGCCGGAGTTGTCGAAACCGGTTGTCTCCATGCGGGCGATTCCGCGGGCGCGCTAGGCGCGAGTTCCTTTCGCGGAGCCATGCAGAAGGTGCCGTGGACCTGCCAGCAGTCGCAGGCCAGCGGCATCCAGTAGAGACGCCCGTTGGCGGGCACGACGCCGTCAAAGCAGCCCGGCCGGACAACGCCTTCGTAGGCGGCCAGCTTCTGCTGGGCCAGATCGACGTAAACCGTCCGCCCCTCGCCACCGCCGGGGCGGTAGAAGAACTGCGTGGGAGTCACCGTCACCCGCGTGCAGGAACCGATTACGCCCAGGTTGAACTGTTCGAGGATCTTGCCCGTCAGGGGATCGACTTTCTGGCAGACGGCCGCCGGCGAGGCCACCCGAGGCATCATGTAGAGCTGATCGCCCGAAAAGAACGGATGGGGCGACTGGAGAGGCAGCGACCAGAGGAGATCGCCGGTCTCGAGACTCAGCCCGACCGAATTATCGAATTGAGGCCCGGCGAGGACGACCACGCCATCGCTCGCCCGGGCACAGCAATAAGTGGCCCAGCCGATGCCCCACCCCTGGCGTTTGAGGGCGTCGCCGATTGTGTCGAACAGCTTCTGAGAGGTCTCTGGCGTGCGTCGCCACAGCTCTTTGCCCGTGGCGGCATCCAGGGCAGCCAGGTACTTGCGTGGGGCAAGCTGCAGGATACGGCCTTGATCGATACACAGGGCACGGGCATCGAAAGGCTCCTCCTCCCGCACCTGCCAGCGGAGTTTCATGTCTGGATACTGGTAGGCGGCCAGGGTAGTTGCTTTGCCAAAATTCTGGATGATTGGCTCGTACTGCATATTGGCCACGTCCCAGGGCCAATGGCCCATCTGGCGCCTCGCTTTGTGGGGTTCGACGCGGGCGTCCGGTGGGCCGAAGGCGGCCCAGAGCGTATCGCCTTCCTGGGCGATCCATTTCCAGTCCGTGCTGCCAGCCGCCGAGGCTTCCAGCGGAGGCGAGAACTTCGCCCGCTGCTGGCCGGTCGCCCCGTCGAGCATCCAGAGCGTTTTGCCTTCGGCAAACAGAACTTCGCCGTCCGTGGCCAGCTTGGCCACATTGTGGACGACGTAGTTGGGATCAAGCTGGCGGCTCCAGAGGCTGAGGCCGTTGTAGGCATTGAGAACCGTCAGCCGGTTGAGCGTCGGTTCTTCACGCTCGTGGAAGGCGATGTGCCCAGAGAAGAAGTAGATCCGCCCGCCGGCAAACAGCGACTGGTTCGGCATGGCGGCAAAGACGGGGAACGTCTGGAACCGTAGTTCGCCAGGCAGCCGGGCGAGCGAGTCCTGGGAGACGACATTGTTGCTCGGACTGTGATAGGGATGCCGCCACTGGTCCGCCCCGGCCTGTGCAGGCTTGATGATCGTCTTGCCGCCAACGAGTCCGACCCCACCAGGATGCAGCACGCGAAGAATCTCTTCCTCAGCCGGCGGCGTGTCGGCACCCGGCGAGACCCAGACCGCGTCGGCCAGATCGTCGGCCAGCCAGAGGGATGCGTCGTCGTCGGCCACGACGGAAACCCGTCCGCCGAGCAACCCCTCGCCTTGCGCCCACTGGCGGATCCTCTCCATTTCGGACGACGCCTTGCCGCGGCAGAGGATCGACCAGGGCGTCTGTTCGATCATCTCCTTGAGTCTTGCGAGGGCCGGCCCATCTTCTCCGCCAGCCACGACGACCAGGGCGGGCGTCTTGCCCAGATGACCGGCCAGTTCGAGCACCCCATCGTTACCCCTGGTGGGGAGACAGCCAAGGAAAGCCAACAGAAAAGCAGCGAAGGTCTTCATTGATCCCTCCTTGAGTTGGCGGCCTGCCGCAGGACGGGCCCCTCGAACGGAACGCCCATTCAAAAGCCGGGCTCCCCTGGTCGAACCGGCGGACGGAGGGCGCGCCCAGAAATGAGTTGGTCAATTGGGTGGTGTGCGCACAAACCACGTCCTTCGCTCTCACTCAGGGACGTGCCACCGCGGTGGCAATTGGTTCAAATTATTCGTGGGCGCACCCTGACACTGCCGCGCAAGAGGCAGAAGGCGGCTTCTTCAACGGACTGCCACCTCGCATTATCGCAGACGGGAAACGGTTTACCAGACATTCTCGCTTGGCAATGCGAGAACGACCCGCAGCAGACTTGATTCTTCTGGCAGACTGGACAGTGAAGAGCGAAGCAGGAGCAACGAAATGAGTCACTTTTCCTCCGCCTCCTCCGTCTCTTCGATTTCCTCCGGCGCCACGATCGGCGTGTCTTCCCGATTCCCCCACTCGCTCCAGCCGGGGTAGTAGTTCTTTGCGTTCTTGGCTCCCATGAGTTCCAAGGCAAACACCATGACCGAAGCCCGGCCCCCGCTCTGGCAGTGGCTGGCGGTCGGCTTGCCCGGATCGATTTCCGCCTCGTCGAAAAGCTTCTTCAGCTCGTCGGGCGACTTGAAACGGTGGGTTTCCTGGTCGACCAGGTTGACCCAATCAAGATGCTTTGCCCCCGGGATTGCTCCGCCCCGCAGGTTCTTCTGGAGGTCAATGCCGCAGAATTCGTCCTGGCTGCGGCTGTCGACGATCTGAAACCGATGGTCGTGAATCGATTTGAGAACCTCATCTTTGGCTGCAAGCCGGCTCTTGACAGGCGCTGCCTTGAAGGCGGCAGGCGTAGGAGGGGCGGGGACTTCGGCGGTGACGGGCAGTCCCTTGGCCTTCCATGTCTTCCAGCCTCCGTTGAGCAGGCGTGCGTCGCGAACGCCCCAGTAGCGCAGAATCCACCAGATCCGGGCGGCATCCTTGGCAGCCGAGTCGTCGTAGAGAACAACCGAAGAGTCCGCGCCGATCCCTAGGTCTCCAATGCGCGTGCTCCAGCCTTCCGCGTCGCTGCCGTCTCCGAAGGCGTCTTTCCACTGGTTGGGATCGACCCGGATCGCGCCCGGGATGTGCTCCGCTTCACAGGCCTCGGGGCTGCGCACGTCGAGGATCACGAACCGATCGGCCACCTCAGGTTTGGCAAGTCGTTCTGGTTGGAGCAACAGTCGGTGGTTCGGATAGGAAGTCATTTCGGCGGCGTCCGTGGCACCGGCCAGGAATGCAATCGCCGCTGCGGAGAGAACAGGGAGGTGATACATGGAATGCTCCTTCGTTGTCGTTGGGGATCGGCTCTCCGGGTATTCTTGCAGGGCCGACAGCCATTTCAACCGCCCGGAGTTGCCTTCCCGGCCAGCAGAATCACAAGCGGCGCCGCTCGGGGGGAGGGGCGTGGTTGTGGTCGCCGGGCGGGAAACGCGAACCGGTCGGCTGCCGGACAGCGTTTGCGTCGGGGTGAGCGGGAAATCCCGCGGCGGCTTTCGCGCGGATTCAGGCAGGGGCGATCAGGGGCGGGACGCCAGGGGGGAGGTGCCCTGCGGGCCGGCGATGATGATGCTGGTGGCCGGGGGAATCAAGGGGACCCGCTGCAGCAGGACGGTCGCATACGGCGACATGGACAGTTGACTTTCAGACGTGGACGTGAGCGCGGCAACCGCCTTTGGGGCCTCGATGCGGGGCGCACCGGGCGGGGGACCTTCGAGCCGATAGGTGTATCCGCCGACCATCAGCGCCCCTGCCGGCTCGCAATTGCATTCTCCGGATAGAGAGAGTCCCCGGGCATCGAGGTGGAATCCCGCGGCCAGTTCGTCGTAGGGCAGAGAGGCAACCGTCGCGCCCATGATCGGAAACGTGGTTTCGAGTCCCAATTCTTTCACGCATGAGGCGACCAGTTCTCTCGCGATCCGCCCGTTCTGGGCGTGCAATCGTCCTTCCATCCAGGCGATTCGCCCCGCGCGGACCTTGAGATCCTTGATACGGAGCGAACCGGTACCTGTTACCTGGTGCGGCAGAAAGTCGCCCACAAGCTGCTGCAGATCAATATGGAGGAAATCACCCTGTACATCCACCTGCGAGCCCGGAATGATCGCTTTGCCGTCCAGTCTGCAGCCTTCCGGCACCCGGTTGACATTGATCACTCCCTGGAACTGCGCAGCGGCCCCGAGATCGGGAAAGCCGGGCAGAATTGCCGACAAGAGCGAACAGGGCACTGGTCCGCCGGGCTGCGATACGAGCTGGAAACCGTCGATGGGCGGCAGATAGTCGCGTCGCCGGTCGGCACACAGGGTGACAGGGGGCGTTTGTCCTTTCAGCGAGAATCTTGCCGTGACGAGCGACTGATGAGGCTGGAGCGTGATGTCGGCCTGGGCCGGAAACTCGCAGCCGACCTTCTTGAGGACAATCCGGTTGACCCTCAGGTCGGCCAGCGGAGGCACCCCGTCGATGCGGCGTTGGAGCAACCGATCGGCCATCGGGCGGAACGCTTCCAGCGACTCGGCCACGATCGTCACCCGGTTGGCGGCAATCCGCAACCGAGGCGTGCCGGCCTTGTCGCCCTTGCGCCGGACGGTGTCGAGTTCGGCCCGAACCTGATCGCACTCCAGGAGTATCTTGCCCGTCTCGGGATCCAGGATCTCCAGCCCTCCGAGAAGAGTGGCACCAGGGTGAAGCGCCCGGATCGATGCCAGGCGGACCGGCTGGCCGAGGAGGAGCGAGAGGCGGCGCTGTTCGGCCGCCGCTCGGCCGGGAAGGGTGCGCCATAGCCCGATCGCGATCACCAGGACGGTCGGCACGACGCAAAGCAGGACGAAGAGCCCCGTTGCTGCCAGCCGTCGAGTTGCATCCGAAAGGCGGAACATCCTTGTTCCCTCCCCCTCACCGCTCTGCCGCCATCTCGTGAAACACCTTCCAACGGGCTTCCATTTCCATCACGCTGTCGCCGCCGAACTTGTCGACGAGCGCCGTTGCCACCTCGAAGGCGACGACGTTTTCGATAACGACGCTGGCCGCCGAGACGGCACAGACGTCGCTCCGCTCATAGGAGGCCGACTGGGGCTCCTTGGTTTCCATATTGATCGATTCGAGCGGTTTGGCCAGGGTGGCGATCGGCTTCATGGCCGCCCGCAGCAGCAGGGGCTGGCCATTGGTCATGCCTGCCTCGAGCCCGCCGGCATTGTTGCTCGGACGCGTGTATCCCAGGCTGGAGCCGCCCGCCGACTTGTGGTCGTAGCGGATAACATCGTGAACCTGGGAACCGTAACGCCGGGCTGCTTCGAAGCCCAGACCGATCTCAACCCCCTTGATCGCCTGCACGGCCATCACCGCCATCGCCAGGCGGCCGTCGAGTTTGCGGTCCCACTGGGCATGGGTCCCCAGGCCGAAGGGTACGCCCTCGACCCGGCACTCGATGATCCCACCGAGCGTGTCCCCCGCCTTCTGGCACTGGTCGATCAGCTTCTTGACTTGTTCATCCTGTTCGGGATTGAGCGAGTAGATTTCGCTCGCGTCCCGCGCCGCTTTCTGCTCGGCAATCGTGCCCGCCTTGGGCTCAATCTCCACCGACCCCAATTCCACCACGTAGGCGAAGGGCTCGATCCCGAACCGGGCCAGGAGCTGCCGTGCCAAAGCTCCGGCGGCCACGCGGGCGGCGGTCTCGCGAGCGCTTGCCCGTTCGAGAATCGCCCGGATGGAGCCCAGATACTTGATCGCCCCCGGCAGGTCGCCATGGCCGGGCCGCGGACGCTCGAGTTCCTCCATCCGCTCCAGCTTGTAGTCCTTGTTGACGACTGCCAGGGCAATCGGGCTCCCAAGCGTCCGTCCGTGCCAGACCCCGCTCAACACGTCGACGCGATCGGTTTCGATTCGCTGCCGGCCTCCGCGTCCGTACCCCCCCTGACGTCGGGCAAGTTCCCGGTCGATCAGATCCGTATCGATTTCCAATCCGGCTGGAAAACCATCGACCAGGGCCGTGAGCCCTTTGCCGTGAGATTCGCCGGCAGTCCAGTATCGTAACATATTGCTTTCACAGAACTTACAAATTGCCTCACCAGTCCCCGCAAGTCGCTTCCCTCCCAGACTCGGTCGTTGCGCAAGCGTGCACCGCCAAGGCGAGGGCGCACTCCCACCGCAGTGCAGGGAGCCAAATTCTACCCGCTTGAAGCCTGTGAAGATAGGTCGATTACCAGTTACTCGCAGGGCGCGAACTGCCGCACGATCTGCTTGGCACTGAGCAGCCCGTCAACCGCCGCACTGATGATCCCCCCGGCATAGCCCGCCCCTTCGCCAACCGGGTATAGGCCGGCACAGGCCGGAGATTGCCGGGACGTCGTGTCCCGCTCGATGCGAACGGGGGAGCTGCCCCGCATCTCGGGTCCCATCAGGTTCGCATTGGCCAGAAAATCACCTCGCCACTTGCGGTCCATCACCGGCAAGCCCGAACGGATCGCGGCGCTGACGACGGGGGGCAGAACTTCGTTGAGATTCAGTGCCGTCGTACCACGTCGGTAGGAACTCTCCAAGCGTTGCCCTTTCGGCGGAGTCCGGCCCGCCAGAAAATCGGCGGCCGTCTGGATGGGAGCCAAGTAGTCGCGCCCCCCTAGCTCAAACGCAATCCTCTCGAAGCGGCGCTGCAATTCGATCCCGGCCAGCACATGTTCGCCGCCGAATTCGTGAGGTTCGAGGGTCACCATGATGCCGCTGTTGGCAAACGGCGTGTTGTGCCGGGAGGTGCTCATGCCATTGGTGGCAAAGCAGCCCGGCTCGGAAACGCTGGGGATGGTGATGCCGCCCGCGCACATGCAGAAAGAATAGACGTCGCGCTGGCCGTGAGCCGTCAGCGTGTAGTCGGCAGCCCCGAGCAGTCGGAGATACTCGGGCCGGCCATACTTGTGCCGGTTGATCTGATCCTGAGGCTGCTCGATCCGCAGGCCCAGTTGAAAGGCCTTCTGCCGCATCGTGATGCCGGAGTCCTGGAGCATGGCGTACGTGTCGCGCGCACTGTGTCCGATACCCAGCACCGTCTGCATCGCAGCGAGGTAACCGCCGGACGTGTACAACCCACGCAGGCGGCCGTCGAGGATGTCGAGCCCTTCGAGCCGGCATCCGAAACGGTACTCGCCACCCAAGGCCTCGATCCGCCGCCGAAAGTTCCGCACGACCAGCGGCAACCGATTGCTGCCCAGGTGCGGACGCTGTTCGTAGACCAGCGACGGCTTGCCCCCACACTCGACAAACCGCTCCAGGACCCAGTCGACGTCCGGCCCGCTCATCCGGCAGGTCAGTTTCCCGTCGCTGAAGGTGCCGGCACCTCCCTCGCCGAACAGATAATTGTCTTCCGGATCGTGCTCGCCTCCGGCCTCGAAGCGGTGGATTGTCCGCACGCGATGCTTGACCGGTTGACCACGTTCGACGACCAACGGCCGGTATCCCTTCAAGGCCAGGAAGTATGCGGCCAGCAGCCCCGCCGGCCCCGACCCGATCACGACAGGCCGTTCCGCCAGACGCGTCTGGCCGGGCTCAGGATCGTCGAAGGGGAGCGGAAGAAAAGGCTCCACCTCAACCGGCTTGTTGACCAATCGGCGCAGGATCGACTCCGCCCCCGGCAATTCCACCAGAATCGTGTAGACGAACTTCAGGTTCCGTCGCGATCGGGCGTCAAGGCTCTTGCGCAGAATCCGCCAACGCGTCAGTTCCCCCTGGCCAATGCCGAGGATCCTCGCCACCTGGCGAGGCAACTGGTCCTCAGGTTCGGTGACGTCGACTCTCACGTTGGAGATGCGAAGGCAGGGCTTCGGACTCCCTCCCGAGGCGCAGGCATCAGTTTCCACCATCCGGCCCTTCCATCTCCCCTGTATCGAATCCAAACCGGCCAGGGTCTTCGCCTTGCCCCAGGGTCTTGATCTTCCAGCGGATCCGATTGCCGATCAGCCAGCGGGGTTGGTCGTAGCGATCGTCCCGCTCGTAGACCATCTTGATAACGAACTCCAGCGGATAGGTACGGTAGTTGACAACGTCCGTCAGGGGCGGGCGTCCTTCGCCTGAGACAGTGGCGTCGAAACGAACCTCGGCGCTGGGGGGGATGGATCGCTTGTTGACCTTCACCTCGAGACTCGAGTAACGTGCCGATGTTATCTTGGCAAGGTAAAGATTGACCTGGGCAAGCTGCCTGGTTCGAGCCGCCTTCTCGGAGATCAGCAAGTTGACGGCCCGGACCACCTCGGGAGCCGAGTTTTCCGGAAGCCCGTCGGCCTCCAGGGCCGAAGCGAGCTGGTCGAGAGTTTCGGCAATCTGCTCGCGGTCGGTCTTGACCCAACGTTCCAGTGCAAGCCCCGCAACCACCAGGGCAAGCACCGCGGCCCCGGCAACCAACAACCCGCGCTGGCGGGTATTCAAATAGACGGCCGCCAGGGCCGATCCCACGATCAGGCCGGCGAGCAAGATCGGTACCGGGCTATTGTAGAAAACATCCATCAGCCACCCCATTTCTATCCTGGCCGTCACAGCCTCACGTTCCACCTCGATTGTAATCCCACGATTCGAGGGGGAGCAAGCCATTTGTCGGAGGCTGGGGATACCTTCGCTCGGCGCCGGATGCTACAATTCCGCTCGAGATTTCCAGTCCGAGGGCGGCACGCGGGCGTTCTATAGGAGAAGACGTTTGAGCGGCACGGCGGCGTGGTGGACGGACACGCATTTTGAAATGCTTTCCGAGCCCCAGAGGCAACAATTGCTGTGCGCCTGGGGCGAAATGTCAGCCGACTGCGCCATCGTGACGGGCGACATTTCCCACGGAGCTTCGACGCTTTTCTGGCTCGGGCAGCTTGCCGAGGCCTTCGAGCGACCGATCTACTTCGTCCTGGGAAATCACGACTTCTACGGTACTTCGATCGCCAGCCAGCGCAGCGGCGCTGGCCAACTGTGCGACGAGACCTCCAGCCTCGTCTATCTGACGGCCAGCGATGTCGTTTCTCTCTCCGAGAGCACCGCCCTTGTGGGCCACGACGGCTGGGGTGACATGCGAGAAGGGGACTGGGAAACGACGGGCGTCCGTCCACCCGATTTCGAGCAGATCGACGACCTGAAAGCGGCGGGAGGCAATCGACACTTGCTCCGCGAGCGGCTGTGGCAATTGGGCGATGAGGCCGCACAGCACCTCGCCCGGATCCTGCCCGAAGCCCTGTCGACGCACGAGCGGGTGGTGATCGCCACCCACGTGCCTCCGTTCCGCGAGGCGAGCTGGTATGACGGCAGGAACTCGACCCCTCCCTGGCTCCCTTTCTTCTGCTGCCGGGCCGTGGGCGATGTGCTCCTGGCGGTGGCCGAACGATATCCGCGGCAGGGCCTGCTCGTGCTCTGCGGCCATTGCCACGGGACGGGCGATGTGCAGATCCGCGAGAACCTGCGCGTGCTGACCAGCGGGACGGAGCCTTGCTCGCCGCAAATGCAGGCCATTCTGGAGTTTGCGTAGAAGATGACGTGAATCAGTCTGGTCAGCCTCGGGTGAGCGGTACCGGCAGAAGCCAACCGGGAACGGCATTTGCAGCCTGTTCCGGCGGGATCACCGACCTGCTGATTTCGGCAGACAGGCGGTTGAGAGGCGAGGACATCACGGTCCAGGCGATTCACTGGCCTGTCTGGGGCACAATTCACCTGCCGAAGCCGCCGCAACCAAGTAGAATGAAGGTGGATCCTACCCGTCGCCTCTTTTGCGGTCCGAGGAGTCAAGTCATGGACTCGCTGCAAGGCCATCTGCTGATCGCATCACCGCATCTGACGGACCCGAACTTCGTCCGCACGGTCGTGCTCCTGGTGCACCACAGCGAGGAAGGGACGTTGGGTGTGGTCCTGAACCGCCCATCAGGAAGCACGATCCGCGAGCTGTGGGAGGATGTGAACGAGGAACCCTGCGACAGCGACCATCCGTTCCATCTCGGCGGGCCGGTCTCCGGGCCGGTCATGGCCCTTCACACCGACAGCAGCCGCAGCGAACTGGAAGTGATTCCGGGACTGCACTTTGCCGCCCACAGGGACCACATCGACTACCTCGTCCGCCGCAACAAGGACCCCTTCCGGATCTTCGTGGGGCATTCGGGTTGGGGCAAGGGGCAGCTCGAGAGCGAACTGGAGGAGGGGGCGTGGCTGACATTGCCGGCCACGCTCGACCTGGTTTTTGCCGATGAGAGCGAGATCTGGAAGAAGGCCGCCCATCGGGTTGGCCGCGAGATGCTCTTCGACACGTTGAAGATCAAGGGCGAGCCGGAAGATCCGACGTGGAATT
>CAZLWV010000033.1:59883-62575 GCA_964563135.1 uncultured Planctomycetaceae bacterium | reverse complement strand
GTAGCCGTTGTAGAACATGTAGCCCAGGATGCGGTCGGCATACGGCGCCTGGCGCAGGTAGGCGATCAGGCGGCGCAGATCCTCACCGATCTCGTGCCGCCAGACTTCCGAGGCGAACGACGGGGGGCCCTTCGTCCCGTCGGCAAACTGGCACATCTCCTCGCGGTGCGCTTCCTGCCACCATTGGCTGCCGGTCAAGCCGATGTGGGGAATGAAACGGGCCTGGGGATCCACATCGAGAATGGCGGCGAAATAACGGTCGAATTCCGAGTAGTCATAGCGGTCGGGGGCCACGTGGCCCAGATCGGAGACGCGGGAGGTGCCGAACCAGTCGCAGTAGAGGTGCACTGCCGCGGCGGCGGCCTCGGCATGGTAATCGGGGTGCAGCCCGCCGGCAACCAGAAAGGCGTAGCCGGCCGTGGGTTTGCCGTCGACGAAGATCGCCGGATCCCCGCCCAAGGGCCGGAGTTCGACCACCGGCGGTTTTGCCTTGCCCATGCGATCGCTCTGGATTTCGATCGAGGCCGATCGCTCGCCGCTCGGCGCCGCCAGGTCGAGTTCGTAACAACCCACCTCGATCACGGCGGGACCGGGATGCCAATAGACGGAAGTGGGCAACTCGGCACGAACCTCGACCTGCGGGCTGCCGAAGGTGATCGGCCTCTCGACCAGGCGGAGGAAAGTGTCGCCCCGGCGCAGCCGCACGAACAACGTGGCCTCGGTCATACCGGCCGCAGGGGCAACGTCGAGTTCGGCCGCCACCTCGATGGTCCCGCCCGCCGGCACCGTCTTGGGAACATGCAGGTCGGTCAGGCGGGCCGTGCCCTGCGGCTCGACCGTGACGCCTTCCTCAACTGCAGGGTTGGCGGTTTCCAGACGCACCAGATCGATCGCCACCCAACGTCCCGCCTGGTTGCCCGGATCGATCCGCAGGGTACTCACGCGATGGCTGGGTCCGCCCCACTGGCGCGACTCGTCGCCGGTGACCGTCTCTCGCCAACGATTCTTCGTGAGATCCAACCGGTAGGTGGCCCAGCCCTTGGCGATGGGAAACTTGCCCCCGAGGCACCAGCGCTCGTCAGGGCTCTTGTAGTACACATCGAGCACATCCGCCTCCTGGGAGGAGTACATGCGCACGGTCAGCCAGGTGAGCTGCTGCGAGTCGACTCCTTCGGCCGGCACGCGCAGCATCACGTAGGGGTCCCAGGCGGACAAGCCCGACAGACGTCCGCCGGCAATCTGCGCCGGCGACAAGTTGGCCGTGCCGACGACGTCTCGTTCGTGGTTGAACTCCCACACGAGCGATTCGGCCGAGATGGCCGGAGGTGTGAGGAGCAGCGCGGCGAGCAGGGCCGAACAGGTCAGCCAGGAATTGCGGACAGTCATGGCAGGGGCCTCACATGTTCGGGTGGCACACGGGGATCGACAAGACTGCCGGATCGCGAGGTTCTTCGGCAGGGTCAGGGGGTAGACTCTGGCGAGCCGGGTTGCGGTTGTTGGTAGAGGAAATCGACGGGAAATCTCGTGATCTGGGTGAAGCTCAGGTGGCCGACCAGGTTCGTGCTGCCCGAGCAGTGGCCGAGGACGACGCGGTCGCCGGCAAAGCCGATGGCAATGTAGCAGTACCAACCGTCAGGGTCGTCTTCCAGCACCCTGGGCTGCTCCCAGGTGCGGCCATCATCGCGCGAGACGGCTGCATGGAGCGGGGTGCGTTTGTTCTTCAACTGGGGATTGATCCCGGCGTGGTTGTTCCAGACGACCAGGAGGTCGCCCGTCTGGGGAATCCGCTTGATCGAGGCGGGAGAGCAGGGGCTGAGGAGCGAGGAGGGCTCGAAAGGAGACCACGTGTCCCCCTTGTCGGAGGAGTAACTGACGAACTGGCTGCCGGCTGTGGTGCGGGCGAAGAGCATGAGCCGGCCGTCTTTGAGTTCCACAACGCCGGGTTCCTGGGTGGTCACCCGTTTGCCGTCGGGTGTATGTCCTTGGAGCCGGGTCTGGCTCCGCCGCCACGTCTGGCCGCCGTCGTCGGAGAAGTAGCACATGCAGGTGCCGGCCCAGTCGGGCTTCGCCTGGCCGGGCGTGCTGTGGAGGCAGACCGGGAGGACGAGCCGCCCGCTCTGAAGCTGTACGGCCCGGTCGTTGTTGAGCACGTAATAGCCCACCTCGTTGTCGATGCACATGTGAGGTTCCGACCAGGTCCGGGCTTCGTCGGAGGAATATCGAAGCACGGGGCGGCAATCGGTGGCCGATTGCTTGCGGAGATAGAACAGCGCGATCCGGCCGTCGGCCAGCCGCAGGAGCGACACGGACATGACATTCCACTGGCCCTCATTCGGGATGACCACCAGATCCTCGGCCGTCCAGGTTTTGCCCTGGTCGGAAGAGAACCTTGCCGCCAGATGGGCGGCTGAATGGTCGTCCCCGCCGCCGGTGAAATGGGTGTAGACGAACATCAGGCGGTGGTCGGCGAGGGTGATGAACGCACCCTCGCTGTTTCGGGGGTTGCCGGGCCCGGGGGGCAGGAGCGGGATGCGATCCACACCGTCGCCGCGGTCGCGGACCAGTTGGGCCGGCTGAACGGGCAGTTTCGGAGCCGCCGGTTCAGCGGCCGCCGCAACTGCCGGCGACAGGAAGCAGCACGCCAGGAGAGGGGTCAAGGAGCGCAGCATGGCAGGGTGACCTGACTTGAGGG
>CAZLWV010000033.1:45881-59873 GCA_964563135.1 uncultured Planctomycetaceae bacterium | reverse complement strand
TCCCACGGCTTGCGGTAGGGTCGGAAGAGGAGGCGGGTCGCCTCCTGGTCGCCGACGACCTCGTGTTTTTCGGGGTTGTAGACCAGCGGGCGGCCCAGGTCCATGGCCAGGTTGGCAAGGATGCAGCTTGCGGTGGAAATATGCCCTTCCTGGATGTCGGCGATGGGGCGAGCGCCCTTCTCGATGGCGGCCAGGAAATCGAGCATGTGGCCCCGGGTGGCCGGAGCCGCGTGGAGTTCGATGTCTCTTTCGCTCGCATCCTCGGGAAACTTGTCGCGCTCGTCGAGGCAATCCTTGTGGACCGGTGCGCCGTTGCCGCGGGGAATAAAGTCATACTGGGTGACGCTGGCCTTGAGGGTGCCCTGGTCGCCGTAGAGCGTGAGGGCCCAGGGATACTTGGGGTCGGGCGCGTCGCCCCAGGAGCGGTGCTGCCAGACGACGGTCAGGTCGTCGTACTCGAACGTTGCCGTCTGGGTGTCGGAGATGTTGGACTTGCCTTCCTTCTGGACAAAAATGCCTCCGGAGGAAGTGATGCGTTTCGGCCACCCGAGGCCGAGCATCCAGCGGGCCGTATCGAGCATGTGGACGCACATGTCGCCCATGATGCCGTTGCCGTATTCCCGGAAGGTCCGCCACCAGCGTTTGTGCGGCAGCCCGTCGTAGGGGCGGAGCGGTGCCGGGCCGGTCCACATCTCGTAGTCGAGAAAATCGGGGACCGGTTCGACGGGCGGATTGCCGTTGGCCCGCATGTGGTAATAGCAGCAGAGTTCGACGTATCCCACCTTGCCCAGCAGTCCCGTGTCGACGATCGACTTCTTGGCCTCGACAAGGTGGGGCGTGCTCTTGCGCTGGGTGCCGACCTGGACGACGCGGTTGTACTGGCGGGCGGCGGCCACCATCGCCTCACCCTCCATCACGTCGACACTGATGGGCTTCTGGACATAGACATGGGCGCCGGCCTTGACGGCCTCGATCATCTGCAGGGCATGCCAGTGGTCGGGACTGCCGATCAGGACGATGTCGAGATCCTTCTCGGCCAGCATCTTGCGGTAATCGGTGTAGGTTCGCGGAGTCTTGCCCGACTTCTGCCGCTGGCTGATCATCTGGGCGGCCTCGGAAAGCATCCGGGTATCCACATCACAGACGGAGACGACCTCGACCGGCGCAACCTGGATGAGGCGGAAGACGTCGTTCTTGCCGTACCAGCCGGAACCGATCAGCCCCACGCGTCGGGGTTTTCCGTGGACGATGTCGAGCCCCTGGGCCCCCAGGGCGGACATGGCCAGAGCGGCCGAGGCGGACTGGAGAAAACGGCGGCGATGGATGCTGAAACTCATGATGGATTCTTCCTTCGGCAGGATACAGGGTGGCTGCGCAGTATAGTCCAGGCGGTGCGGCGAGGAAAGCCGGCAGCCGCCGTGGGCGTGCCCAGACCTCCTGGCGATGCTGGCCGACGGTGGGGTACCCATCTGGCCTCGACTTCTGCCAGGCGCCGCCAGGAACCAGCGCCGGTCCCCCTCGTTTCGCGGCCGATGCAGGACTCACCCATGCGCAACCCGAGGCACCGATTGGCAGTGCCGGGCACGTCGCAAGATCCATCCCGATCCGTCGCGTTTGCCTTGGGCCGAGACGCACTGAAAACGCATCCCGGCCGGCGGCTCTCCGTGGCCGGGCGGGGCATTGCCAGGGCCAGCCGATTGGGTTATCTTCTCGGCAGGTGAGCGGTCTGGCTCGACGGGTTTTTGGGGAGTTTTTTCGGCCGATCCCAAGACTCCCGCCGCTGCCCGTGATCCCCGCGGTGTGGGAGGCCTCCTCGCCGGTTCGGGGATTGGCCCTTAGCGCGACGAGCATGGCCATGAAACTGGTGCTTCTGGGCACAACCGGCTACCATCCCAACGAACAACGCCACACTCCGTGCATGGTCCTGCCGGAGTGTGGAGTGATGTTCGACGCGGGAACCGCCATGTTCCGGGCGGCCCGGTACCTGAAGACTCCGACGCTCGATATTCTGCTGACCCACGCCCACCTGGACCATGTGATCGGGCTGACGTACCTGTTCAGCGTGATCCGGCAGCATCCGCTCCACCGAGTCCGGGTGTTCGGCGAGGCGGTGAAACTGGTCGCCATCCGGGAGCACCTGTTCTCGGAGCACATTTTCCCCGTCCTGCCGCCAATGAAGTTCTGCCCGTTGACGGACGAGGACCTCCTCTTGCCGGACGGCGGGCGAATCTCGCATTTTCCGCTCCAGCACGTGGGCGGCGCCGTGGGATATCGGGTCGACTGGCCGGACCGGTCCATGGCCTATGTGACGGACACGACGGCCGCAGTGGACGCCGACTACGTGGAGCGGATCCGCGGTGTGGATGTGCTCGTGCACGAATGCTACTTTCCCGACAGCCAGGAGGTCTGGGCCGTCAAGACAGGGCACAGCTGGATCACGCCGGTTGCGCAGGTTGCCAAGGCGGCCGGAGTGGGACGGCTGGTGATCGTGCACGTCGATCCGGTGGTGACCGACGCCGATCCGATCGGGCTGGATGCGGCCAGAGAGATATTCCCGAACACCGAACTTGGCAGCGATCTGCAAGAAATCGAGTTCTGAGGAGACGCTAGTTCGAAGTGGAAAGCCTGGAGAATTCCGCTCATGAATCGACGTGAAGCCCTGGCCCTGATTGCCGGCGCGGCGACCGGCGCGACCCTCGATTCCCGGACCATTGCGGCCCAGCCCGTCGGCACGCAACCGGCCATCCAGGTCGACCCCAAACCACTCCACGAGCTGTCGCCCTATCTCTACATGCAGTTCATGGAACCGCTCGGGGCCACCGACGGTTCGATCGAGGCCAGCTGGGACCACGCAAACGACTGCTGGCGCCCGGACCTGGTCGAGGTGACCGGCAAGCTCGGGCCGCCGATGATGCGATGGGGCGGGATCTTCTGCGACTTCTATCGCTGGCGCGAGGCGGTCGGCCCGCGCAACCAGCGTGTGCCGGTGGTCAACCTGCTGTGGGGCGGGATCGAATCGAACCAGGTGGGAACTGCCGAGTTTGTCGACTTCTGCCGGCAGGTGGGGGCCGATCCGCTGATCTGTGTGAACTTCCAGTCCGACGGGCGGCAGCGCTACATGCGCTACAAGGAAAGCGTGCGAACGGGCGACGCCAAGGAAGCGGCCGAGTGGGTTGCCTACTGCAACCGGCCGGACCACGCCGAGCGGATCGCCCACGGGCAGCCCCAGCCCTTGACCGTGAAACACTGGCAACTGGGAAACGAGACCTCCTACGATCGCAAAGGTTTCGGCCTGGAAGATGCGGGCAAAAAGACCATCGAGTTTGCCCGGGCAATGCGGGCCGTCGATCCGGCCATCCAACTGATCGGCTGGGGCGACAGTGGCTGGGCATCGCGGATGGCCGAGATGGCCGGCGAACATCTCGACTACCTGGCGTTTCACCACATGTTCAATCCTGACGATCGCCAGAAGCCCGCCTTGCGGGATCTCGAGTACCGCAAGGACCCGGACCGCACGTGGCACCTGCTGATGGAGGCCTGCAAGATCCACGAGCGGAAGATCCGGGAGATACGCGATTCGGCCGGCCATAGCGGTCTGCCGCTGGCGATGACGGAATGCCATTTTGCGATCCCGGGGCGGGATCGATGCGACGTGCTCTCCACTTGGGCGGCCGGGGTGTCGTATGCTCGCATGCTCAACGTCCACCAGCGGCACGGCGACGTGCTGAAGATCGCCACGGCCGCCGATTTCTGCGGCACGCGATGGAACGTCAACGCCGTGATGCTTCCGGTACCCGGCCAGAGCGGGGCCTACATGATGCCAGTCGCCCGCGTGATGAGCCTCTACCGGCACCACTCGGGCCAGCAACGGGTTGGGGTGACGCGATCCGCCGACGGACTCGACGTGGTAGCCAGCCGCAGCGGCGACCGCGTGTTTGTGCACGTGGTCAACGTCCAGCGGAGCAGCGCGGTCACGGCCAGGATTCTGGTGGCGGGCGGGCCGGTCCTTGGTGGGCGGGTATTCGAGCTGGCCATCGAGCCGGAACAGGAGATCACCCAGTTCAGCGCCAGCCTGCTGGAACCGGTCGAGAAGAAGCTTCCCAGCAGCGGGGAGTGGACCTTTCCGGCGGCTTCGGTTTCCGTGGTCGAGCTGCAGACGCACGAGACTGCCTGAAACCAGCGCGGTTCCCTTCGGTTCATCGCCTTCCTGGGGGATGACTCGGAAGCAGCCGGCAGTTCTGCCGCTCCCTTGCCTGCTGTCTCCCGCAGGGCGAAGAAGTGTGGGGCCGGCTGTTGCTGAGTCGCCACGCGTCGGTGCCGCGCCGTCATAGCCCGAGCGGGGCAGGCGGAAGCCCGGCCAACCAACCGATCAGGGGTATTGCACAATCGGTTACAATGCAAATAGAGGATCTCCGCCTCGGCATGAATGGCGTGTCGTTCGGAACCCGTTTTCGGCCGAAGGTGTGTTGGCCAGAACACGGTTCTTTTCTTCTCAGATCCGCCGACAAAACGGCCCACGACGCACATTGATGCCGGCGAGAAACATCTCAGAGCCAGGCCGCACTCAGGCGAGTGCAGCCGCGGTTCTGAGCCGCTATTCAGGGAGAGATGCGATGTACAATCAACCTGAACTGAACGAAGACGAGTGGGGTCTGATCGGCGAGTTGCTGGAACGGGAGCGGGATGAATTACCGACCGAGATCCATCATACCCGCAACCACGATTTGCGCCAGATCCTGCAGCGGCGGCGGGAGATGGTGGAGAGACTGCTGAGCAAAGTCCCCAAGGAAGAACTCGTCTGAAAACGGCTCACCGCAGATCCATCGGTTCTGCAAGGCGATGTCCGCTCATGGAGGGCGGGTAATTGCCCGGCGGTTGCCCCGGGCGAGACCCGCACGAGGGGCTGATGATCGCATCAGGGATCGCCTGATGACGAGCGGCCTCTCGACACATTCTGCAGCGTTCGGGGATCACGCTGCTGACGGGCCACCTGTTGACGCGTCGGGGGCACTTCCGGCGGCTTTCCGGTCGACCGGCCTGATCCGGGCTCTTGCCGGTGGACCTGGACCGAGCCTCGAGGCGGGGAAGGTGTACGCCGCTCTTTCCGGTTTTGGGGCCGGAATTGTCTGCCTATCGCTCGGGGCCCATGCTAGAATGTCGGCAACCATGCGGATCGGTTTTCCTCCCCCCAGCCCCTGCCCCAGGAACTGCGCACCATGAAAAGAGCTGCCCTTCCTCCGTCGACATTCTTGGACCGGCTTGCGAGTCTCTGTGTTCTCGCCACCCTGCTGCTGGCCGCAGCGCAAACACGGGGCGCCGAACCGGCCTGGCAGGTGCAGGTTGTCACGGATCGGGAGGATGCACTTTACGAAACGGGCCAGGAGGCACGTTTCCTGATCACCGTCACCCAGGACGGCCAGCCGGTGCGGGACGGCCAGGTCTCTTACACGGTGGACGACTTCATCACCGAGTTTCCACCCAAGAACGATTTTCCGAAAGGGGAGCTGGCCCTCGGCGGCAACCCGCTGTCGGTGGCCGTCCGTTCCGAGCGTCCCGGCTTCGTACGCTGCCAGGTGAGTTTCACGCCGCCGGAGGGCAAGAGGCTTGAGGCAACGGCCGGTGCCGGTTTTTCCCCGCTGGAGATCAAGCCCAGCCTGCCAGTTCCCGAAGATTTTGACGCCTTCTGGGGCGAACAGAAGAAACAGCTCCGCCAGACGCCGCTCGAGCCTGTGCTGACGCCGGTGGACCAGAAAGAGGAGGACGTCGAGTGTTTCGACGTCCAGATCCCGTGTCTCGGCGGCGCGCCCGTCTCCGGATACTTTGGCCTTCCGAAGGGCGCCGCGGCCAAGAGCCTGCCGGCCATCCTCTGGGTGCATGGGGCCGGCGTGAGGAGCTCAGTGCTGGCCAATGCCGTCAAGGGAGCCCAGTGGGACATGCTCTCGATGGACATCAACGCCCACGGGATTCCCAACGGCCAGCCTGACGAGTTCTACAGCGACCTGAGTGCCGGGCGGCTGAAGGACTATCGCCAGGCAGGCCGGGAGAGCCTGGAAACGGTCTACTTTCGCGGCATGTTTCTGCGCCTGGTCCGGGCGCTGGATTTCCTGGCCTCGCGTCCCGAATGGGACGGCAAGCGCCTCATCGTGATCGGCCACAGCCAGGGGGGCGGTCAGGCGCTGGCGGCCGGCGGGCTCGACCCGCGGGTCACTCTGATCGCCAGCGGCGTGCCGGCCATCTGCGACCATTCGGGACGGGTCGTGGGGCGGGTCAACGGGTGGCCCAAACTCGTCCCCACCCGCGAAGACGGCCAGCCCGAACCACAGAGCCTCCAGGTCGCCCGTTACGTCGACGCGGTGAACTTTGCCAGCCGCTGCCGGGGCGAGGCCATCATGAGCGTCGGCTTCATCGACATCACTTGCCCTCCCTCGACCTGCTACGCGGCCTACAACTGCCTCCAGGGCCGCAAGGAGATGATCACCCGACCGCTCATGGGACATGCGGCACCGGCAGATATCCATGAGGCGTTTTCCGATCGCATTCTTGAGCATGTGGGCAGGGCAGCCGTAACGGCCCGGTAGCTGCCGAACTCCGGTCGTGGGGTAGATGCACTCATTGTAGCGTTTCAGGTTTCGCGCGAAGGCGCGCCGCCTCCATTATGACCGCGATTCTTGGTATTTCCGCCTTCTATCATGACTCGGCGGCGGCGCTGGTTGTCGACGGCCGGATCGTTGCTGCTGTGCAGGAGGAACGCTTCACCCGCAGGAAGCACGACGCCGGGTTCCCGGCCCACGCGATCGAATACTGCCTGGCGGCAGGGGGAATCGGTGCGGAGGCCCTGGATTATGCGGCTTTCTACGACAAGCCGCTCCTGAAGTTCGAGCGGCTGCTGGAGACCTACCTGGCCCATGCTCCGGCCGGTTTCCGTTCCTTTGTGGCGGCCCTTCCAGGCTGGCTCCACGAGAAGCTCCATCTGCCGCGCGAGATCCGCAAAGGGCTGGGGGGAAAGTACAAACGCCGTTGTGCGTTCACCGAGCATCACCAGTCCCACGCAGCCAGTGCGTTTTACCCCTCGCCTTTCGAGGAGGCAGCCATCCTTACGCTGGACGGCGTTGGCGAGTGGGCAACCGCCACCTGTGGGAGCGGCCGGGGCAACCGGATCGAGCTGACCCATGAGCTGCGATTTCCCCACTCGCTGGGCCTGCTCTATTCGGCATTCACCTACTTCTGCGGGTTTCGCGTCAACTCGGGCGAATACAAACTGATGGGGTTGGCTCCCTATGGGGAGCCCAAGTATGCCGAGCTGATCCGCCAGAAGCTGGTCGACATCAAGCCGGATGGATCGTTCCGGATGGATATGTCGTACTTCGCCTACTGCCAGGGGCTGCGGATGACGTCGCCAAAATTTCACCGGCTGTTCGGCGGACCGCCGCGGCGTCCGGAAGCTCCGCTCACGGAGCGGGAGATGGACCTGGCCGCGTCGGTCCAGGAGGTGACCGAAGAGATCATGGTCCGCTCGGCCGAGCATCTGCAGCGCCAAACGGGACTGGCCAATCTGTGCCTGGCCGGCGGCGTGGCGCTCAACTGCGTGGGCAACGGCCGCATCCTCCGCGAGGGGCCGTTCCAAAGGATCTGGATCCAGCCGGCGGCGGGCGATGCCGGCGGTGCCCTGGGTGCAGCCCTGTTCCTGTGGCACGAGCTGCTCGGAAACCAGCGCGTGGCCGCTGCGGCCGACTCGCAGCAAGGCTCCCTGCTCGGACCGGCTTTCTCGACGCGGGAGATCCGGCAGTTTCTCGACGCGCAAGGGGCCGTGTATCGCCAGCCTGAATCGGAAGAGGAGCTTTGCCGGTCGGTGGCCGGACTGCTGGCCGCAGAGAAGGTTGTGGGGTGGATGCAGGGACGGATGGAGTTCGGCCCGCGGGCGCTCGGCAGCCGGAGCATCCTGGGCGACGCCCGCAGCCGCTCGATGCAGAGAGTGATGAATCTGAAGATCAAGTTCCGCGAATCGTTCCGCCCCTTCGCGCCGGCGGTGCTGCGGGAGCGGGCGGCCGACTACTTCGATCTTCCCCGCGGGGAAGAGAGCCCCTACATGCTGCTGGTGGCGCCGGTCGCCGAGGGGCGGCGAGCGGCGCGCGAGGGCCCGGCGGCTCGCGGACTGGCTCGGCTGGGAACGATATGCTCGGAGATTCCGGCCGTCACGCACGTCGACTATTCGGCCCGGGTGCAGACGGTCGATCCAGAACGTCACGGGCGGCTTTACCGGCTGATGCAGGCCTTCGAGGCGAGGACCGGATGCGCGGTGCTGGTCAACACCAGCTTCAATGTGCGGGGAGAACCGATCGTGTGCACTCCTGAAGACGCCTACCGCTGCTTCATGGCGACAAACATGGACGTGCTGGTGATGGAAGACTGCGTTCTCTTGAAGGAGGAACAGACCGGGGCCCGGCAGCACCCGATCGACGAGCACCTGGCGAGGTTTGCGCCGGATTGAGAGGCGACGGATGGGTCGCGTTCTTCGACGCAGGTGAGGCCGGAGCCGTCTTCACGCGAGCGAGGCGCCGGATTTGGTGGAACAGTGGCCGCGAGATTGAGGGGCAATCGAAGGGCGTGGTGAAACGGTCCACCACGCCCTTCAACCCATTCTCTCTGGAGGGTGCCCCATCAACCATCAGGATTTTCTGAAGGGCCCGTCCTGCGGTCCTGCGTCTCAGACGAGGCCGCCGTACTCGGTGGCCTTCAGGAGGCCCGGCATGGGGATGGGATATTTGCCGTCAGCATCGGCCTTGACCGGCGCGGGGGAGTCGTCGGTGAACTTGTCCACGTCGGGGGCGTACTCTTCGGGCGAGTTGAGCATGTCCTCCAGGGTGATTTCCTGGGCGGTGTGGGCCGACTTCCTTCCCAGCGAGGTCACGGCACTGGCCATCACGCCGCGTTCCGCCTCGTTGTAAGGCTTGTCGTTGCGAATGGCGTCCACCAGGTCGTTCCACTCGTTCTGGTAGGGGTTGCCTTCTTCGGCCGCGACCTCCGACTCCCAGGCCTTCTGATCCCGGTCCGGCTTCTGACCCTTGTAGATGCTCGAGGGGGGACCGCAGTCACCGTGCTTGGAGGCGATGGCCGAACCTTTGGTGCCGTGGAGGTAGCTGGAGTAGAAGTTGGCCGCCCCGATCATGTTGCGGCCTTCGACAAACAGGGTGGCGCCGTCTTCGAACGTGTACTCGACGGCATAGGAGTCGAAGTTCTGATCGACATAGAGGTTGCCGTCGGGGTTGTTGCGATAGTGACGGCCACCCACACCCTGAGCCTTGACGGGCCAGGCATTCTTCATCCAGCAGCAGTGGTCGATGATGTGGATGCAGAAGTCGCTGAAGGCGCCGCCGCCGGCCCAGAGGAAGCTGTGGAAGTTTCGGAGCTGCCACTTGAGTTCGGTCTCGGTGCCGGGCCATTTCTCCGAGAAGGCCGACCCGAGGGGGCCCGACATGCGATAGGCCCGCATGCTGGTGATGTCGCCGATCTGGCCGTCCTGGACCCGGGCCTGCAACTGCTGGAGGTGCCGGCTGTGACGCGACATGAGGCCGACACCCACCTTGAGATTCTTGTCGACCGACTTCTTGGCCAGCTCGATCATGCGGCGGGAGGTGGGGCCGTCGGCCGTCACCGGCTTCTCCATGAAGACGTGAAGCCCCTTCTCGATGGCATAGGCGAAATTGACCCAGCGGAAGGCCAGCGGGGTGGCAAAGATGGCGACGTCGCCCGGCTTGAGACAGTCCATGGCCTTCTTGTAGGCGTCGAAACCAAGGAACCGGCGCTCTTCGGGAACGTCCATCTTGTCGGCGAACCGCTCGCTGATGCCCTTGAAGCTGGAATTCAGGCGATCCTCAAAGACGTCGGCCATGGCGACCAGTCTGACCGGCCCCTGCTTGACCGACATGGCGTCGGCCGCCGCGCCGGTTCCGCGACCGCCGCAGCCGATCAGGGCGACGTTGATCGTATTGTCTTCTGCCGCATGGACTCGCGGGGTTGCGCCGGCGACGACGGCCGAGGCCAAGGCCACTCGACCAGTCGTCTTCAGAAATTCGCGCCGCGACGTTCCGCCCTGGTTGCTACTCATAAAGAATCTCCTCCTGACAATGGATGGCTGCTCCGGAAACGGGGAAAGCAAGTCGACTATACGCTGCCCGATCTTGGACGGGCGCTCAGCAATCTTGCCCAGATTAACCCCCCGCGGGGCAGGATGCAAGCGCCGGCCCCCCCCAAGGCACCAGAAGCAGGACAATGCCTGCGACCTGGGAATGGCCACCGGATCGGGACACCATCAGACATCGCCGAGACGCCCCGGCAAATGCCAACAAGTCAGCGGATACCAACGCCTTGGGCGATGGTCAACCGCAGACCACCAGCTCGGTTGAGATCATCGGCGCAAACGCCGCGCTGTGAACAGAGTCGCCGTGCCCCGGTGCGCTTCACGTCGCCTCCGGCATCCCTGCCCTTGTTCTGGGCATCACTTTCGGATATTGCGGATATTGCTTTTGTTTCGTTTGAGACCTAAGATTGAATAGGTCGATGAAAGGCAATAGGCTGTTCCATTCCAGGTGATGCCATGTCTGCTGTCCCGTCTACGTTTCCTGAAACCGTTACGCCCACCGAGGCCGACACTCGGCTGGCGGAGGAATCCAGCCGTCGCCTATCCCGTCTGCTGGGCAAGCGCCGGCGCAACCTTCGCCTCAGCGTCCAGGCCGACGATGAGGTTGAGCAGTCCGTCGCTATTCCGGTTCCCGCGTTCCGGTTGTTGACGGACATTCTGACCCAGATGGCGCAAGGCAATGCCGTGACGCTGATGCCTGTCCACGCGGAACTCACCACGCAACAGGCGGCCGATCTGCTCAACGTATCGCGTCCATTCTTGATCCGCCTCGTTGAAGACGGCCAGATTCCGTTCCGCAAGGTCGGCACCCATCGGCGGATCCGTTTCGACGATCTGATGGCGTACAGGCGCAGAGTCGATCGGGACCGGCTCAAGGCCCTGGAAGAACTGGCGGCCGAGGCGCAAGAGCACGGAATGGGCTATTCAGCGTGAGCCAATTCACCGCCATCTTCGATGCGTGCGTGCTCTATCCGGCCCCCTTGCGCGACTTGCTCATGCACTTGGCCCTCACGGACCTGTTCCGCGCCAAGTGGACAGAGGCGATTCATGAGGAGTGGATTCGCAGCGTCTTGGAGAATCGGCCCGACCTCGCCCGCGAGCAGTTGGAGCGGACCCGGCGCCTGATGAACGCCCACGTCCGCGATTGCCTGGTCACCGATTACCAAGACCTCATCCCGGTGCTGACGCTCCTCGACCCCAATGATCGTCACGTCCTGGCTGCCGCAATCCGTTCAAGCGCCGACGTGATTGTCACCTTCAACCTGCCCGACTTCCCGCCGGAGGCTCTGAGAAAGTGGGGGATCGAGGCCCAACACCCAGACGACTTCATCAACCACCTGCTCGACCTCGCCCCACACCTCGTCTGCGCCGCCGCCAAGCGCCAGCGGGCGAGCCTCAAGAACCCACCCATGTCCACTGATGACTTCCTGGCCGCACTGGAACGGCAGGGATTGGCGCAGACAGTCTCGGGATTACGGCCGTTCGCAGATGTGCTCTGACAACGCCTGGAACTGAGGCCACAACGATATTCGCCAGTGGGAGTGGCAACCGCTGCCTGAACTGTTGCCCTGCCGGGTGCCAGTGAACAAGAGGGGTTGGTCACACCGCGGCACGACGGCAGGCCCAGGCCGAACGACGCCGGTTGCCATCTTGCTTGGGCGGGCACGCCGCGCGCAGGAAACCAGGAAGTCTCGGCCGAACCCGGTACTCCCACCCGAAGATGCAGCACTCTTGAACGAATCAGAATACTTCCGGCGGGAGAGCGAACGCGTCGTTCAGGCCGTCGCCGATCGACAGCAGCCAGCGCTCGTCGCCCGTCTGAAGGACGACCTCCGTGTCCTCGACGTCGACGACCTTGCCGATGGCGGAGAGGCTGGAATCGAAGGCGCGGAACTCGAGGGCGTTGCCGGCGGCGTTGAGGGTGGGTTCCCAGATCCGATCCGCCCAGCGGACGAGGACCGAACCGGACTCGATCTCCCCGATCGAGCCGATCTCGCTGCGGTTGCCGTCGAAAAAGATGCCCTCCAGATTCTCGACCTGGCAGAGCTTGCGCACACTGTCGCCGGTCTGCACGAGTTCGTCGTCGGGCCGGAGCTTCATGACGGCGCCGGTGGTGCGGAGGGTGAACCACGCCTGCGGCTGGTTGTTGACGTAATTGACCGCCGTCAGATAGGTGTGGCCCGCCGGATCGACGGAGCCTCCGCCGCCCACGGAAAACAGGTTGCGCCGGGAGATCGCGCCGTAGTCGTCGAGCGAGAGGGAGGTGAGCCGGTAGGCCCGCCCCGTGCCCAGCTCGGTCCGGCCGGCCTGGGGAATGATCAACGTTTCGATACCGAGCGAGAGATCGAGCACTCCCTGTCCCACAGGCGCCAGGCTGATCGTGGTGATCTTGTGAAGATGGCCGGCGCTGTAGAACTCATAGAGGAACCGGGTGAGCTGTTCAAGGGTCCCCCGGCCCCGCATGGAGAAGCTCATCGAGAGGAAGGCCCCGCGACGGACCGGCTCGGCGGCGTTGACGTTTCGCCCGGCGATTCCCACGTACTGGCCTACCTCCAGCAACCAAGCTCGGTAGAGCGACTGGGCAACAGCCGGATTGGCCGGGAGCGACTGGGAATACCAGTACCGCAGCCACTGGGCATCCTGCTGGGCACGGGCGATGTACTTCTGGTTGTATTCCTTGATCTGGGCCTGGATCGCAATGATCTGTTTCCTGCGTTGCTCCTTGGGTTTCTCGATCCAGTTGGTGAGGACCCAATCGCCGGCGTAGAACACGGCGAGCAGAACGAGCCCGGCCAGAAGAAGCTGTTTGCGGCGATCCTGTTTCACGGCCGGCCTCCCTGCGGGCTGTTTGCCTGGGCGGTAGCGGCGGCCGCGGCGGGGACGGCCTGGGCCCCTTGGCCGGCGGCACCGGCGGCCACCTGCGGTGCGCCCGGAGGAGGCGGAAGATAGGCCAGGTAGTTCGCCGCGGGCCGCGGGCCGATCGTCATCGAGGTTTCAAACGACCAGCTCAAGCCGCCGCCGGGGCCCCGCTCCATGAGCCGCTTGCTGCTGATGTCGTGGTAGGCGTCGCGCATCTCCTTTTCCATGCCGATGAGGATCTTCGGATCGCGCGTCAGCCCGCTGAAGGCGACGGAACCACCCCTTCCTCCCCGACCTGGCGAAAGGCTCATTCGCAGCACGACCACGTCCTGCCCCGAGGGAAAGCGCAGCGACATGTCGCGGAGCTCGTCGAGCCAGTTCATGTCGGCATTGTGCCAGGCCTGGAGGGCAGCCACCATTTGAAGCTGGCTGGCCGCCAGTTTGGCCTCTTGCTGGCGCTGGTTGTACTGCTGAGTGAGGGCCGCGATGTTGGCATCGAGCCGCTTGAGCTCGCGGGACTGCCCGTCCCACACGTACAGCCCGCCGATCACCAGCAGGGCCGCCGCGCCGATATACAGTTTGCGCCGGCTTGGCGGCTTGGGAGCCTTGCGTGGATTGAGAAAGTCGATCGCGTGCTGCGCGCCGTGCGCTTCGTCGAGGAGCATGCCCAGCAGGGAGGTGAACGACCCCGGCTCCCTGGGCACAAGCTTTCGAGCGATGTCGACCGTGTCGAATGGATCCAGTCCAATCACCGGCACGTCGAACTGCTCGCTGGCGCCGTCGACAAGCCCCTGGTGTTCCCCCTGGGCGCCGCAAAGGCAGATCTGCCGGACCGCCTGGTCGCCCATCTGCTGCTGCATGGCCACCGCCAGCGTGCGGCTGATCTCGGCGAGCACTCGGCGGTTGGTTTCTTCCTGGTCGTCGCTGTGGGGGATCCTCGCCGTTCGCGTGAAAACGATCCGGCCCTCGGACAGCACCGTGAGGTCGACCTCGTC
>CAZLWV010000033.1:40305-45871 GCA_964563135.1 uncultured Planctomycetaceae bacterium | reverse complement strand
GGCACATCCCAGCCCATCCAGGCATCGAACATGAGGTCGACCTCGTCGCCCACGAGATTGACCAGCAGGCTGGCCTCGCCTCCGGCGGCCGCCTCGCTGCGGAGAAAGAGGGACGCCGAAGCGTAAGGGCGCATCAGCATTCGCACCGGCTTGATCCCCGCCTCGTGGCAGGCGTGCTGGATCTGACGCATGGCCTCGGGGGCCAGGGTGGCCACGAGGATCTCGCGAGGCTGGTTGGGATCGTCGCTCTGAGGAAGGAAGTCGAGCGGCGTGTCGTCGGTAACGGTCGGCGATTCGCGCATCGCCTGGTTGAGGACCAGTTCGGGCAACTCCGCGTCCGAGGCCGGCGGAAGGCTCAGGGTCATCGTCTCGATGCTGGCGCGATCCACGCCGATCAAGGCGTGCAGCCGCGACGCCTTGCGCCCCAGCGCGGCCCGCAAGGTACCGGCCGGGTCGGGACGCTCGTCGGGATCGTCCTCCCCCTGCGTCATCAGCATGGGCACAGCCGCGGCGGCAAGGACCCTTACCGTCCGCCGCCCGGTCATCGCCAGCACGTAGCGCAGTTGGTGGCGATCCCAATCCAGGGCGAGAATCTTTGCCATCGGATGCCTCAACCGTTACCCATTTCCGCTACCCATTTCCGCAGCCGAAGTCGCCAGACTCTGGCCCGTAATGACAAAATCCAATCGTAGCCGAAGTCGCCAGACTTTGGCCGGCATCGGCAAAATGGCCAAACTCTGGCCCGTTCGGCCACGGAGCTGTTCGGCTGCATCACGGCCACTCGGCCGCCTCCAGCGGCTTCGGGGCCTCCAGAGGCTCGGGAACACCGGCTGTTGTGCCTCGGAGGGCGTCGAGGGTGAACCCCCGCCCCAGGAGCCGCAGGTCCTTATAGTATACTTGCCTGGCCGGCACGGAGGTAGCATCGATTACCACCTCTGAGCGGTTTACTGGCCCCTCTCCGTCAAAGAAACCGACCACCTGGCCCCGATAGACGTCGCCGCCGCAAGTGACGTAAGGAAGAAGCTTCTTCATCTGCTCCAGGTCGACCAGCCCGTCGGCCAGGAGCCAGGTGGGATGGCGCCGGCTGTCGGCTGCACCGGCGGAGGCACCCTGGCGCTGGGTTTTGATCCGCTGCGCGAGTTCCTCCGTTATGCCAGGCACCGCGGTGAGTACCTCCTCGGGGGCTTCGAGCAGATTGACGCGTCCTCGAATGACCTTCTCGCTGCCGACCGTGAGGTAGTCGAGGAGCGACGGGAGCGTTTCCTGGAACACCTGGGAGCTTGCGGCCAGCGGGCTGCCAGCGGTCTGCCGGGTGTGGGCCTCGTCGTTGAGCTGGATCTCGACAGTCGCTCCCACGAGGTCGAGCACGGAGGTGAAACGGAAACGTGCCTGGGCGGCCAGGTCGAGCTGGATCTTTTCGAGCGCCAGGGGCTGGCCTGGCTGCGACTGGCGGGCCACCTGCCGATACTGGCGGCAGAGGATAACGAACTTGGCAAGGTCCGCGCCGACGGCCTTCTCGAGCTTGCCGTGCAGCGACGTCAGGTCCCGCTCGTTCAGGTCGATCCTGGGCTGGCCGTTGGGGGCGATGTTCTTTTCCGCGCTCAGCACGGTCAGAAAACCGCTCCAGGGGACCGCCGGCGAGCCGCCGCCGGCGGAGAGCACGCCGCTGGAAGAGCCCGCCTGCTCGCCCGGGTCGATCTGGTAGTTGCAGTTCTCGTCGGCCCCGAAAAGCAGATCCCGGGTGACGTCGCGCACCAGCAGGAGTTCCTCGAGCGAGCTCGGCTCGGCATTGCGGGGGCCGTAGGGAACGCCCAGACCGGCGTAGTAGGAGGCCTCGGCGCCGAACTGGCGGGGCGTGGTGTCGCGATCGACCCAATCCAGGATTGCATCAGCAATCGACTGCGACATCTCGGGCAAACGCATCAAGGCCTCTCGAGCAGCCCCGGGCTGGCGCTGGTCCCACTCGGGCAGCACGGCGAGGTTCAACCTGGCCGATTCGTTGGCAAGGCCGAAGCGGATTCCCGTTACCTGATCGTTCTCGATTTTTGGGGAAACGATGCTGAACCGCGTGCGGCGCCCAGTCTCGTCGTCCATCACGATCACGCCTCGGAACTGGCTCTCGCCGGAGGCCAGGGGCTCGTTCTGGACGCCTGAAACCGCAGGCTTCGATTTCTGTCCGAGGTAGGCACGCATCATCTCCGCGCCGGAGCCCACGGCCATTTCAGCCTGCAGCTCGTCGCCGCGGAGTCGGACGGCCTTGTGCTCGGTCGACATGAGTGCCACGTAGCTCAGTCCGGCGAGGCTGAGCATGGTCACGAAGATGACGACGATGAACAGCACCATGCCAGGACGCCTTGCGGGCCGGTGTCTGCGGCGGTACCGATCACGAGACTCACCGGCGCACTGCTGGAGCGGCCGAGTGGGATCGGCTCCCGGAATGGTCGATACGCGGGCAGCCAGTGGGGGCTGGGCTTTCACCATCATTCGTTCCTCATCCACTGGTCCGGCGCGCCCCGCGGGGTTTGGGTCTTCGGCTGGGCCGGCTGCATGATCACCTTGCCCAGCGGCGCGGGGGTACTGAGGGTGGGCACTTCGAGCGTGGGGGCTGCCTGCCGTTTCACGGGCTGCCGCTGCTTGAGCAGGGGCGAACTGGGAAGGTGCACCACCACGCGGTGCATGTGAAGGGTCGGCTGGTTGCTGCGTCTGGCCGCATCGAGCACTGCCTCGGCGGGGGGCGTCTGGCTCTCAACCGTTTCACTCGACGCCGTTTCGCCCAGCGCCACATCGCTCGAGACCGTATCGCCGGTTGCCGATTCGTCGCCGGCCGTTTCATCGTCGGCGGTCGCATCGCCTGCGACGGGCGTTTCGACAACCGCCAGCAGGTTGCTTCCCGTAACGGGCTCGGCGGCCGTTGGGCTGCTGGCGGTACGAGTTTGCTCGGCCTGCTCGAGCGACACCACCGCCAGGGTCATCTCGACAGCCACCGGAAGCCCCTTGCGGGCCAGGCTATCCCAGGAATTGCGCCACTTGGAGCCGTCGAAATAGCGGAACTTCAGCGACATCACCTCGGGGGCCCACATGACCGAGTTGTCCATGCCCACTTCAAGAAGCTCATCAAACGTGGACCTGGCCGGCGCGGCAGCGACCACCGCGGCTGGTTTCACGGGTGTGTCTTCGGTGAGCGAGACCTCGGCCAGGGCAGGAACGCCCGATTCGGCGGTATCCAGTTCTTCCGGGGTCTCGAAATCCAGCTCGCGCCGGGTCAGTCCGACCCGCGAGTCGGGGAGCGTACTGTCGACCGAGGCCGAATCGTGGAACGTGTAGTAAACGGTACGCAGCTCCGGGGCCTGCAATTTGCGGGGCTCCGTCGTGTGCTCCGTTTCCTGGGCGGCGGGTGCCGACGCCACCTGGAACGCCGGGATCTGGAGCACGTCAATCCGTAGTTCGGTGGAAGTGCCGTACAGCCCGAACCGCCTCGCCCCGCTGGGGCTGCGCGTGCGGGCACCCAGGAACACCGGGTCCTGAATCGCGCCCGCCAGGTCGTCGGAAAGCTGCTGCGAGAGGGTCCGGATCAGTTGGATCTCCTCCGTCTGCGACTGGCCGCGTTCGAACAACTTGCGATAAATGAACAGCACCTGGTAGACGGCTGCCATCAGCACCGCGATCAAGAGCGCTGCAATGACAACCTCGAGCAGGGTGAAACCCCGGCGAGGTGCGTGCGATCGTCGGTGGCGATGGTTCTGCGTCATGGAACTCTGGGAGAAACGGACTCAAAACGGGCCCTGGTCTGCCGGGGGAGGGAAATCACCGGGTGGAGGACCAGCGGCTGGAGGACCAGCGGGCAGTGGCAGGCCGAAAGAAGAAGGCAACCCTTCCGGCGGGAGCGATTCAGCAGCCGGCACCGGCTCCTCGGATGGGAGCGGCGAGCTGGGTAGCGGGGAATCGTCGAACCGGGACGGTTCCGAGGGCACGTTCACCGGCACGGCAACCTGGCCGGCGGGCTGCAGGCCGGTCGAGCCGGAGTCCTGGCCCTCGGCGATCCAGCGAACAAGCGTAAAACGTTTTCCGGCGCCAACCGCCCGTTGGGGCGAATTGGCTGGGCCAACCTCCGGCGGCGAGGAAACCTTTGCCGGCTGTGGCGTCACGAGGGGGGCCGCGGGCTCCTCGGCAGCGCTTTGGTCAGCGGCGGTGTATGCGGCTGTTGCGGCATCGGCCGGCTGTTCCGCCGCGGTGACTTCGATGGCGAGCAATCCCGGCTGGCCGGCCGGTCCGACCTTGACGGTAAGCCCCCAGCCGGGGAGCTCGGGAATAGACTGGCCGCTCACCTCCTCAATAGGCTGCGCGCCGGCAAGCATTTCACTCATTCGAGCCTGGCAGACCAGTTGGGCCGCGGAGTACTGGCTGGCGGCATCCATATGGGCCGATCCCACGAAGGCAATATGGGAAAGCACAATCACGCTCCCCAGGAGGACCGTGGTGGCAAGCATCACTTCCAGCAGGGAGAAACCGGGGCGGTGCGAGAATCTCACGGCTGGGCCTCCACCGGCATGGGACCCAAAGTCCCTCCCGCCGAGAACGTGCCGGAGTTCTTGGGCTGATCGCTCTCGACGCCCATCTCGGGCAGTTCTCCGTCGGCGGCGAGCGAACGGGCGAGCGGGTCGTTGCCATCGGCCGGCTCGATGCGGCTGGTCGGGCCGATCCGCACGGCGCCGGTCAGCCCGCGGAGGCTCACGTCGATGACGTATCGCTCGCCGTCGGTCACGCGGATTCGGGCATTGGAGGTCCGCCCGTTGGGATAGAAGACAATGGGTTCAGACCAGTTCTTCTGCTCGGTCATCTCGGCCGTGCTCACGCCGGCCAGAGTCTGGCTTTCTTCCTCCACAACCGGTTCCTTGGCAACCTCCTGGCCAACGAACTGCATCCCCTCGGGGAGATACTTCTCGTGGGCGGCCGGGTCGGCGATTTCGGCCCCCGTGATGGGTTCCGTATCGACGTTCTCCTCGCTCATCTGCTCAAGAGCCGACTTGAGTACCGCCGGACCGGCCGATTCCTCCTCCTTGGGGCGGATCTCAAAGAACCCCGTGCCGGGCTGAAAGCGAAAAACCTGCGGCTTGCCCGATTCGATGGCGCGGAGCCGGGCTTCGCCCAGTTCGGTGCGTACCTGGTGGGCGGCATCCTTGACACGGGTGCGGCTCAGAAGCCGCTGGAACGACGGCCAGCTCATACCGATCAGGAGGCCTAGAATCGCCAGCACCACGAGCATCTCAACGAGCGTGAATCCAAACGGCGACCGCCGCTGCGTCGGGGAGACTCTGCGAAGGCGGGGCTGTTGGCGGACCATGGGTGTTGCTCGTAACCTGGCAAGTTCAATCTGGGACCACCGCCTGCGGCGGCGGACGAGTGGGGGAGACCATCAGGGTGCGAAGGGCCGGCGGGCGGTCTGTAAAATCCTTTCCCACCGGGATGAAGTCCGGGTGGGCTGGGAGAGCGCCATCGCGGCAGTGCGGCCGGCCTGGTGCCATTTCCAGGACCGCTCCGGGGTCGCTCCATGTGTGCGTAAGGCTTG
>CAZLWV010000033.1:34757-40295 GCA_964563135.1 uncultured Planctomycetaceae bacterium | reverse complement strand
GGGAGTCAAAATGGCGCAGGGCCCCAGGGAGGCACCAATCCTCCGTGAGGCCCTGCCGAAAAAACGTCTGGCTCAGAACCGGGGCTGGGGCTGCCCGGTGCCGACCGGGGCGGGGCCGAGACCTCCGCCCATGGTTCCGGTTCCTGCAGGCGCCGTACCGCCGCCCAACGGCGGCATCGTGCCAGGCTGAGTCGGCATCATGCCAGGTTGCGTCGGCATGGCGCCAGGCTGCGTGGGCATCGCGCCGGGCTGCGTGGGCATCATTCCGGGCTGCGTGGGCATCATGCCCGGTTGGGTGGGCATCATCCCAGGCTGGGTGGGCATCATGCCCGGTTGGGTAGGCATCATGCCCGGTTGGGTAGGCATCATCCCGGGCTGCCCGGTGCCGTCCATCGGTCCAAGCCCCTGGTCGAGCGGCATGCCGTCGGGCCCCAGTTGGCCCTGGCCGGGCATTCCCTCCTGGCCCGTCGTGCCGGTCGAGGCCACGTTCCAACTGCAGATGTCATCCTGAGTGCCGTCCGTGTTGTCGGGGCCGAAAGACCAGATATCCGGTCCGGGACCGCGTCCCCGGGTGGGCGGAAACGCGTAGCCGTAGGGGAGTCCCCAGGGGTCGGAGGGAACGGTATCGCTGTCCAGGTAGGGACCGTCCCAGCCGCGCACGGCGGTGCCCGTCTCGCCCATGGCGGGGGGGGCGAGCAGGGCCATGAGCCCCTGCTCGGTGGTCGGGTAGCTGCGGCAATCGGCGGAATAGAGATCCAGCGATTTCTTGAGGCTGCCGATCTGGCTCTTGGCGACCGAGATATCGGACTTGCCCAGGAATTTCAACACTCGCGGGGCAACCATCGCCATCAGCAGCACCAGAATCGCCAAGACGACCAGCAGTTCCATCAGGGTGAAACCGCGTCTCCTGGTAGATTCGACAGAACGTTGCATGTTTTTTCCTCCCGTGAAATTGGTTCGGCTCTTTGGCGACTATCCTATCGTCGAGCTCATTTCGAAGACCGGTAGCAAGAGGGCCACCATCACGAACAGGATCACGCCACCCATGACGAGGAGCATGCTCGGTTCGATCAGGCGAACCATGACGTCCAACTGCTGTGCCGTCTTGCGGTCGATCGTGTCGGCCACGTTGACGAGCACATTATCCAGATTGTTCGATTCTTCGGCAACGCTGATCATGGCCATAATCGGGCGGGGGATGAGCCCGCATTCGGCCAGCGGCTTGGAGAGCGTATCGCCCGAAGAGATGTTCTCGGCCGAGCGGGTGATCGCTTCGGCGAGGACCTTGTTTCCCGTGGATTCCGCACTGATCTCCAGGGCTCGCAGGATGGGCACGCCGTTCTGCAGCAGAGTCCCCAGGATCCGGCAGAAGCGCGAAAGGGCCGAGTTCAGGAAGATCTTTCCGAAGACCGGGAGCCTCAGCTTCCACGTGTCGACGAACATGCGCCCCCGGGGTGTCTTGATCAGGTTCCAGAGCCAGGCTCCCAGGGCCGCAAGACCGCCGGCCAGCAGCAGGCCGTACCTGCTTCCGAGAAACCCGCTGAGGCCGAGCAGGAGGATCGTGGGCAGGGGAAGCCCGCCCCCTTCACGCTGGACTCGCTCGAAGAGCGAAGCGAACTTGGGAACGAAGAACACGATGAGGATGATGACGACGATCGTTCCGGCAATGGCGAGGAACGCGGGATAGGTCATCGCCCCGACGATCTTGTTCTTGAGCTGTTCCTGCAGTTCGAGGAAATCGGCCGTTCGCTTGAGAGCGTCTTCGAGGAACGCGCCTTCCGAGCCGGCCCGGACGACGCTGATCGTCAATTCGTTGAACACCTCGGGATGCGATGCGAACGCAGTATCGAGCGATTCGCCTTCGGATACCTGGTCGCGGATGTCGGCCAGCACCTCCCCCATGGTCGGATGGGTGGCCTGCTCGGAGAGAAGCTCCAGGGCGTTGAGCAGGGGGACACCGTTCTGGAGCAGATCGGCCAATTGCGTCAACGTGGACGCCAGCACCCCCGCGCCCACACGCTGCCTGAACTGCAGCCGGAACTGCCCCGCCTCGGCGCTTTCCACACGGATGGGAAACAGCGACTTCTCCGCCAGCAGCGCGAGCGTCTCCCGCTTCGTGCCGGCACTGATGGTGCCGGCCACGTTCTCGCCGGAAAGGGTTCGTGCTGTGTAGGAAAACTCAGGCATGGGATGGGAAAGGTTCTGCTAATCGGCTTTGGTGACCCGCAGCACTTCGTCGACGGTGGTGGTTCCCTGGATCGTCTTCAGCCATCCGTGGGAGCGGAGCGTCCGCATGCCGCTGCGGATGGCGGCCTGCTTGACAACGTTCGAACCGGTGCGCTCGCTGGCGAGGCTGCGGATCTCGTCGTTGGCAATCAGGAGTTCGTAGATCCCGCGACGGCCGCTGTAGCCCGTTCCCCGGCAATTGCGGCACCCAGCCGCGCGGTATAGGCGCCCTGCTTTCTCGGTAAATTCCTCCCAGGGGAAGTCATCGGGGAGGTCTTCCCGCCGGGGCTCGTACTCCTGCCGGCATTCCTGGCAAAGGGTCCGCACGAGCCGCTGGGCCATGACCCCTTCGACCGTGCTACAGACCAGGAACGGCTCCACACCCATGTCCGCCAGCCGCATGAACGCCCCGGCAGCGTCGTTGGTGTGGAGGGTGCTGAACACGAGGTGGCCGGTGAGGGAAGCCTGAACGGCGTTCTCGGCCGTTTCCAGGTCGCGCATCTCTCCGACGAGGACCACGTCCGGATCGTGACGCAGAATGGCCCGCAGGCTGGCAGCAAACGTCAGGCCCACCTTGGCGTGGACCTGGATCTGGTTGATCCCGTTGAGCTGATACTCGATCGGGTCTTCGGTGGTGATGATCTTGGTTTCCTCGTCCTTGATCTCGTTCAGGGCACTGTACAGCGTCGTCGTCTTTCCCGACCCGGTCGGCCCGGTGACGAGGATGATTCCATGGGGCAGACTGATCAGCTTGCCGAACTGGGCGTAAATGTCCTCGTCCATGCCGATCCCGCGGAGGGAGAAGTTCATGCGATCCTTGTCGAGAATACGCATCACCACCCCTTCGCCGTGGAGCATCGGGATGATCGACAGGCGGATGTCGACCTCGCGCCCCTGGACCTTGAGCTTGATGCGGCCGTCCTGGGGAACCCGCTTCTCCGCGATGTTGAGCCGGGCCATGATCTTCAGGCGGCTGATGATCGCGGATTGAAAACGGTTGATTTCCGAGGGCATCGGCTGCTTCTGGAGCACGCCGTCGATCCGGTAGCGGACCTTCATCCCCTCTTCCTGGGCCTCGATGTGAATGTCGCTCGCCCGGGCATCGATCGCCTCGGTGAGAATCTCGTTCACCAGTCGGACGACCGAGGCCTCCTGGGCCATCTCCGAGGCTTCGGAATGGTCCCATTCCAGGTCGTCGAGAACCTCGACTCCCCCTTCACGCTCCTCGCTCTGGGCCAGCAGCCCGTCCACCGTTTCGGCCCCGACCCCGAGATGGGCTTTGACCAGCTTGGCCAGTTCGGAAGGAAGAGCGACGACCGGAACGATGCTCAATCCCGTGGCCGCCCCGACCGCGTCGAGGGCGTGGAGGTCGAAGGGGTTGCCGATAGCGAGGATCAGGGACTGGCCCTGGCGCTCGATCGGAAAGACCATGTGACGGTGGATGAGCTTGATGGGAAACTGGCGAAGAACCTCCGGGTCGGTCTTGATCTTGGTCAGGTCCACCATTTCCATGCCGAGAGCCTGCCCGACAGCCTCGAGGGCATCTTCTTCACGATCGAATCCCAGCTCACGGGCGACGACTTGGAGTCCTCCGTCTCGGGCCTGGGCCTCCCTCGCAATCTTCAGCTTGCGGGCGTCCAATGCGATCTTCTCGCCTGAAGCCTGGGATCGAATCATGCTCAATTGGCGGCGTGAAAAGGTTTTATCGTCGGGTCACAGCGCCCCCAAGGGCGCAACACGGACCAAAACGCGACCGTCGCTCCCAAAGCGACTGCGAAGCACATCTGCAACCGGCGCTCCCAAGTCAGGCGGGAACTGAAAGGCGGGCAAGGTTTTGGCGGGAGGGTTGACGGTGGGGCGCTCGGCCATGCTAAAATACAGATGTATAACCGCTTATTGTAGTTTGCGAGCCCCTTGCGTCAACAGCGATCGTGCTGGCCAAAGTGACTGGGCTAACCAGGCAATTCAGGAAAAAAGCTGCCAGACTGCTTCGATTTCTGGGCATCGGAGGGCCCCCTGGGCGTGTAGCATCCCCCCCAAGAACCGCCTCTCCCACCTTCTGAGGCATTACTATGGCGTCCTCTGAAAATCGCGAACAGGGCCCTGAACCCGCTCCAGAAGAGCCCAAACGTTCGCCAGCACGGAAGGTCATCCTCCTGCTGCTGCTGATCGCAACCGCTCTGGTATTCGGTCTCGACTTCCTGCCCGAGGGGGATCCAGAATCGCAGGTAGTGGGCCCTCCCAAGAGGCACAGGCCTGCGGTCCAGACGCCGGCCCAGCCACAGCGCCCGGCAGCGCCGGTTCCGCAACCGACTCCGCAACCCAACGGGTCTCCGGCACCACCCCCACCCCAGTATGAGCGGGCTCCGACGACTGTTTTCGTTTCGAACTCCCCCTCGGATGTTGTGCCGCCAGCCGAGGTGACCCTGGCAAAGACCAGCCCGCCCGCTTCCGCACCGGCAAACCAGGACCCGGCGAGCAGCCCCGAGGTTCCTGCCCCGCCGGCGCCTTCGGAGGCGCCGCCTTCTGATGCGCCGGCGGCCGCGGTTGTCGCAGCTTCGGTGGTCCCGGCAGAGTCCGTTGCTGCCGCCCCTGTGGCCTCGCCCGTTTCGATTCCGGCGGTTCCTGGGTCTGAAGCAGCGGCGGACAAGTCGAGTCCCCCCGAGACTCCGGTCCAGCCGGCCGCTGCAGAGGTCCCACCTGCCGATGTACTGGCCGCGGACGTTGCTGCAACCTCCGCGGCGCCGACTGAGCCGGCTCCTGCAGCTCCCACGCCTGCGGCCGCTTCGGCTCCGGAGGTTTCCGGGCCTGCGGCTGTGGCGGGCAAGTCCGCCCCGCCGCATCCGCTGGCCTCCAGGCCATTGCCCAAGGATCCCCCACCGGTCAAGGTCGCCCGTTACGCCAGGCGTTTGCTGGAGCACTATGACACCAATGGCGATGGCACGATCGATACGGCCGAGCAGGCCCAGATGCAGGGAGAACCGAGCGCAGCCGACTACAACGCCGACGGCAAGATCAGCGGGGACGAATTGGCCGCCTACATGGCCGATTACGGCCGGGACCGGCGCATGCTTCTGACCGGTTCAATGGTGGAGGAGGCCGTTGCGGTACTTCCGCCGCTCTACATTCCGGCGGCCGAACTGGACGCCATGGCGGCCGCAGAGGCCGCTGCCCAGCAGCCCCAGGCGGTCCCCGTTGCCCTGGCCGCCCCGTCGGCTCCAGCGGCCGAAGGGGAGCCGGCAGCCTCCGAAGTGACGGACGCGGGGCAGGCGGAAGTCGAAGGGACCGAAACCGCCAAGACGGATACGCCGG
>CAZLWV010000033.1:0-34747 GCA_964563135.1 uncultured Planctomycetaceae bacterium | reverse complement strand
GGCCGACGATGGGGCCGACAAGACTCAACCGGCCCAGACGAGCTCCAAACGGTTTGTCACGCCCCAGGCCCGGCTGGCCGCTCTTCCGGAGTGGTTCCTTGCCGGTGACGCCAACGGCGACGGGCAGCTCACGGTGGCAGAATACACTCCGGATTCCGACAAGGCCCGCCTGGCCGAGTTCGCCCGTTATGACCGAAACAAGGATGGGGTTCTGACCGCCCAGGAATGCCCGAAGAAGAAGAAATAGAGCAGGAAACTGGCTCTCCATGCGCACCGAAGCCACCTCCCTGTTCGAACCCGTCCATTTCGTCGCCGGAACCCGAGTGGGATTCAACGACGAGACGATCGGCCTGCTGCGCCGCCGGCTTCTGGCGGCCGTGGCATTCCTAGTTGCCATTATGGCCCTCGGAGTCGTTGCCGACTTTCTTCAGGGCGATGTGCTCTGGTTCGGCGTACGATCGGTCGTCCTGCTGGCGCTCATCAGTGCGGTCGTATTGCTCCGTTCGAAGATGGTTCTGACGGTCGCCCAGCTTCGCGCCGTGGAAGTGGCCTGCTTCGGTATCGCGGCCGCCCAGATCCTGCTGGTAGCTTCCAGCTTTCTCTACGATTTCGCAGCAGCAAAAGACGCCGTTTCCGCCGTCAACGCTGCCGGCCACATGTTCACCGCGTGGGCCTTTCTGACGATGCTTTACGGGATGTTCATTCCCAACGATTGGCGCCGCGCCGCCTGGGTGCTCGGCCCGTCGGCCTTCATCCCGCCGGTGGTGGTCCTGCTGCTGGAGTGGTACGACCCGGCGATCGGGGCCATGCTCGTCGACGATCACTATGGTCTGCCCATCTGGGCCCCTTTTCTGGCATCGCTGACCGCCGTGTTCGGGGCGCACGTGATCTACACGGTGCGCCGCGAGGCCTTCGAGGCCAGGCAGCTCGGCCAGTACCGGCTCAAGAACAAGCTGGGCTCCGGCGGGATGGGCGAGGTCTATGAGGCCGAGCACCAACTGCTCAAACGCCCCTGCGCCGTCAAGCTGATCCGACCCGACAAGGCCGACGACAAAACCGTGCTTGCGCGTTTCGAGCGCGAAGTCCGCGCCACCGCCGCCCTGACCCACTGGAATGTGATCGCCATCTACGACTACGGCCGCAGCGACGACGGCACCTTCTACTACGTGATGGAGCTGCTCCCGGGCATGAGTCTCGAGCATCTCGTCCGCCAGTGCCGCATGTTGCCGGCCGATCGGGCCATCCACTTTCTCCATCAGGCCTGCGCCGCGCTCACCGAGGCCCATGCCAAGGGCCTCTTTCATCGCGACATCAAGCCGGCCAATATCTTCGCCACCGAGCGCGGAGGGGTCTACGACGTGGTCAAGGTGCTCGACTTCGGGCTCGTGCGGGAGACCTTGACCCAACTGGGCGAGGCCAACCTCACCCAGGCGGGCACGTTCAGCGGCTCGCCACTCTACATGTGCCCGGAACAAGCCGCGTCGTACGACAAGCTCGACGCGCGAAGCGACATCTACTCCCTGGGCACCGTAGCCTATCATCTCGTCACCGGAACTCCTCCATTCTCGGGCCAGAGCGCCTGGGAGATCATCGTTGCCCATAGCCGCGACCCGGTCCGGCCCCCCTCCAAGGTCCGCGACGTGCCGGCGGACCTCGAACAGGTCATCATGAAATGCCTGGAGAAGAAGCCCGAAGACCGCTACCAGTCCGCCCAGGAACTGGCCGACGCCCTGGCCGGCTGCGAAGCCTTCGGCAAGTGGACGCCCCAGCGGGCCAAGAAGTGGTGGGAGAGCAGGCCGAATACCTGAGGGGGTTGTCTGAATGACTGGACCATCGACCCACTCAGATATCTCCCGCCCCTCCGGACGAGTCACCGCGTGGATGTTCCTCGTCTTGATGATTCCGGTCCTTTACGTGCTCAGCAGCGGTCCTGTCCTGGCGATCGCCTTCTGGCTCCGCGAAGCAACCGGCTGGGACGGGTTCTATACAGCCATGTATCTGTATTACCCGCTGCTCGCCCTGGGGCACAACACTCCGTTCGACGCCTATATCGAGTGGTGGGTCAACCTGTTGGGCACAGTTGGCCCGGGGTGAACCACTTGGAGATCGCGCCGTTGACTGGTCCCTGGACTCGCGCGAAGCCTACTTGGAGAATTCACCGGAAACGCCGTGACGGGCGTGTTGTCGAGGCACGTCGCGGTCGTCTCCGGCGGTTGTTTTCTCCCGGCAACTTCCCGATTCAGACCCCGCTGGGGAAATCTTCCCGGAACTTGGCGATCAGCTTCTGCGGCCAGTCGCTGGTGGGCTTGAGCCGTCCGACGAAGAACCGCAGTACCTTGGGCTCATCGTAGAACTCCAGGCCGCCAACCAGTTCGCGATTGGCGTAAAGCCACTTGACGCGGTCTTCCACGTACTTGACCTGCGAGAGCGTGAACACGCGCCGGGGCATGGCAAGTCGCAGGAGCTCGACTTCGGAGGGAACGTCGTTGCCGTTGGAGTCGCGGTCCATGGAAATCGTGCCGCGTTCCATGCCGCGGATGCCGGAGATGATAAACAGCGCCGTTCCCAGCGCGCCGGCCGGGTACTGGAGCTGGGGCACATGGGGCAGGAACCCCTTGGCGTCCAGATGGCAGCCGAGCCCGCCGGCCGGGGTCACCACCGGCACTCCGCCGGCGTCGAGCTGGTCGACCAGGTACTTGATGAACTGGGGCGACTGGCTGATCATGTCCATGTCGAGCGTCTCGCGCAAGCCCACGGCCATGGCCTCGATCTCGCGGACCGACATGCCGCCGTAGGTCAGGAAGCCCTCGAACAGCGGGACCATGTCGCGCATCTTCAGGTAGAGCTCCTTGCTCCGGGTGGCGATGCCGCCGCCCCGCGTGCAGGTCACCTTGCGGGCGGAGAAGTAGATGATGTCGGCCAGATCGCACATGGTGCGAATGATCGTCTTGACGTCGGCGTCCTTGAACTCCTCTTCCCGGATCTTGATGAAGTAGACGTTCTCGGCGATGAGGCTCACGTCCAGAACGAGCAATAGCCCGTTCTCATCGCAAACCTGTCGGACCTGTCGCATGTTGGCGACCGAGAAAGGCTGGCCGCCGATCAGGTTGGTGCCGGCCTCCATGCGGACGTAGGGGATGTTTGCCTTGCCTCTCTTGGCGATCAGGGCCTTGAGCTTGGCGATATCAAGATTGCCCTTGAAGGGAAAGTCGCTCTTGATCTTGAGAGCCTCGTCGGTGAACAGCTCCGCAACCCGCCCGCCCGCCAACTCGATGTGGGCCTTGGTGGTCGTGAAGTGGAAGTTCATCGGCACCACGCCGCTACGGGGAATAAAGGCCTGGCTGATGATGTGCTCCGCAGCCCGCCCCTGGTGGACGGGCAGGAAGAACTCCGTCCCGAAGATCTCGACGATCGCCTCGTAGAGTCTCTCGTAGGAGGCCGAGCCGGCGTAGGCGTCGTCGGCAATCATCATCGACGCGATCTGCCGATCGCTCATGGCGTTCGTGCCGCTGTCGGTGAGCATGTCCAGGAACACGTCGCGGTTCTGCAGCAGGAAAGTGTTGTAGCCGGCGCCTTCGACCGCCTTGAGACGCTCCTCGACCGGCAGCAGATTCAGCTTCTGGACAACGCGGACCTTGTGCATTTCGAGGGGAACATACTCACCGCTCGCAAACTGGACTCTGGCTGCCATAGATTACCTTCGATTCGGATCTGGAGACTGGAGGTGCGAAAGAGACCTGCCCGCCGCGCCAGCCACCTCGAGGCAGGTGTTCCAGAGATCCGGAGTTCGGCTGGAAGCCCGCCGTTCGTTGGTGACGGCAGGCCTCAACCAACTCAAGCGATATCGAAAACCATGAAAGAACGGGTCTTCGATAAGAAGGCACGATTCGTCAATCATACTACTATGGTGGAGGGGGTCGCAACAACCCTCCTCGTGGGTGGGATTGGCATGAACCGCGAGCGCTGGTATTTCGCCCCTCGCGGCTTCTCGCCAGCGGTACTAAAAATCTTCCGCCGCCTTGCGCAGGCACCGTGCGGTCTGGCCAAACTCCTGCATGTCCATCTCGCGGAGGTAGACGAAGCCGCGGGCCCCGCGGATCAGGGGGCTGGCGTGTTCTGCAAACCAGGCGCGTCCCAGGCAGGTCTTGAGCACCTGATACTGGTCGACCTGGATGGACTGGGCCAGTTCGGAGAACGGTCCGTCGTGTTCATAGCTGGGGAAAGAGGCCTCCTTCTGCGAAACGAACGTGTTGAGGAAGGCGCTCTCCATGACCGAGAGCATGTTGAGCGAGACGGGCACGTAGACGTTGGCCTCGCTCGGATGGAACCGGTACCACACGTTTCGGTATCCCCAGACCTTGAGGCTCGCGCCGGCGTTCCTGTCGACGTACTGGCTGGCCGCCTCGCTGATCGCCTGCAGCACCTTGTAGTGGGTGTCGGGGCCGCTGGCTTCCGGGTCCAGGGCGCAGGAGATGATGTTGGGGCGGACCTCTTCGAGCAGCTCGAGCACGGGGCGGGCGTCGCGCTCGACCGTGGGCTCGGGAACGAAGATGTCGCCCGTGTAGAACCCCAGCCGCAGGTGGCGGATGTTGGAGCATTGCCAGCCAAAATAACCCCAGAGGGTCTCGGCCTCCCATTCGCGGCACATGCCCTTGAGCTTCTGGATCATGTCCGGATCCTTGCGCCCCGGATAGACGCTGCGGAAATAATGGTCCAGTTCGGCCATGCGGTCGCGGACGGCGTTGAGGCTGCTCTCGTCGTAGAGTTCCATCAGGTTGCGGAGCATCCGCCGCGCGGCGCCCTCGTGGCGCATGTCCTGGCTGCGGGCGGCGATTCCGTCGAGATACTGCCACACATCGCGATTGCGCCCCTGGACGTTCTCCAGATCGAAGTAGCCTTCGCGGTAGAGATCGCGGAACACGTCGGACCCGATCCACTCGTTCAGCCCCTCGAGCTGGGCGAGCATGTAATGGTTGGTGACGGCCGTGAAACCGCTGGTCAGGGTGACGAAGTAATGCTGGTTCGTGGCGGTCCGCATGTTGCGGACGATGTGCGGCATGATCCCCAGCATGAGGTCGTCGTGGTGCGGCTCCGTGTGGAGGAAGCAGGTGTCGGTGTAGGACTTGCACCCGCGGTTGACCTTTTCGATCAGTTGTTCGTGGACGGAGCGGGCCGCGTCTTCCAACGACTGCTGCCTTCCGGCGAGGACCTGGCGCAGCATCGGGTCTTGCGCGGCTTCGTCGGCGGCCAGTTCCAGGACCGTCTTGCGCCGGGCCAGCGCCAGGTCGATGACCGCCCGTTGGAGCTGCTCGTCGGTGAACGTTGCCTCGCCGGCGACCAGGCAGACCTGGCGCCTTGCCAGCCGGCGGGCTGCCCCCAGGGTGATGTAGAAGCGGGCGTTGGGAAGGGATCGCAGCGCGCTGGCGGGAATGCGCACGCTCTTGACGCCCTCGACCGCGTCGGCCACCACGCCGGCCTTCGCCTCGCCGGCGGCGATGATGATGGCCGTGCAGTCGGGATTGCGGGTGATGGTGCCCAGGCCGATGGTGATCACCAGCCGCTGGCGCGAGACCTCGATTCCGCCCAGGTCGCCGGCCGCGGCGGCCTGGGTCTCGTAGTTGGTGGCCATCAGGCGGGTGGTCGACAGGTGGTCGGAGCCGCGGATGTTGAATCCCACGTGGCCGTCGGGGCCGATGCCGCCGAGGAAGAAGCCCAGCCCGCCGAGGGCCTGGATTCGTTCCTCGTGATTCTGGCACCAGTCGTCGATCCGCGAAAGAACGTCGGCCTGGGTCCGCTCCAGGTCGGTTGTCGCCCTGCGGGTCCGCAGCGACAGGTCCACCTTCGAGTCGGGCCAGACCGATTTGAGCGTCTCGCCGGCCTTCAGACCGATCTCGGCGCAATTCATCAGTAGGGCCTTCCTGGGATCCAGGCCGAATCCCCGCAGATAATACTTGCTCACGTAGTGATGGAAGCTGTTCTTCTGCGCCGGCTGGATCGGATAGAACTCGTCGATCTGCACGAAATGGAGGCTTCTCATGTCCGGCCGCGCGGCCGGGTCGACTCCGCTCTCCTCCAGAATCCTGCGGGTCTCAGGGCTTTCCCAGGTCTGGATCAGCCGCTGGACCCACTTGATGAAATGCTCGGGAGTCTTGCCGGTCGGCAGGGAGATCACCCCGCCAGGATTCTGCTGGACCCACTCGATGAACCGCATGGCCACCAACCGGCCGAGGGCGGGGAAATTGCTGACCGTGACGACCGGGATCTTCTCATCGGGAAGGTAGATCAGATCGAGAGGCGACTGGTCGACAGCCCGTCTCTCGACGGGCGAAAGCAGAAACTGCGTGGTTTCGTTCATGACTACGAGTGGGTTCCGGTCGATGGAAAGGTAGGTTGTCGCGAGCTTCGTCAGGTTCGCGGGGCGGCGACGAGCCGATCGAGGTTCTCTCGAAGGGCCGCCATCTTCAACGGCATATGGAGGACAACGCGGTTGGCCGACTTCTTCGCATTCTGCTCCCAGCCGCGCTGCGGCTCGTCCAGGAGCAGAATGATGGGGACCTCCTGCGTCTTCGCGTTGTCCGCCAGACGATTGAATGCATTGAGCGCCGGCATGCCGACGTCCTGGGCGTTGATCACCAGACCGTCGGCGACCTGCGGGTTCTCGAAGAACTTGCCCACCGCAAGGAAGGGGTCGGTGGTGGCCGTGACCGAATACCCGGTCTTTCCCAGGGCGCTGCGGAGCTGTTCCTGCCGCTTGAGGTCTCCTTCGACTAGGATCAGGTTCTTCAGGGGCTGGTCCGGAACAAAGACCTTCGGCACGGTAGCAGCGGGGCTGTCCGCCTCCGCTTCCGCCGTCTTGCCGGACATGCGGCCGTAAAGCGCCTCCAGGTCGGCAAGTATCCGGTCGGGGGTCTGGTACCGCCGTTCCGGATCGAGCATCATCGCCCGATTGACGATGAGCGCCACCGGCTGGGGCAGATTGGGATACACCTGCTGGATCGGCTCGACGTCCTCGAATCGCGTGCGGCTGAGTCGGTGCAGCTTGTCGCGGGGCTCCGTCAAGGGCGATTTGCCGGTCAGCATGTGGTAGTAGATGCAACCCAGGAAGTAGAGGTCGCTCCGGGTGTGGTCGCTGCGCATGCCGCAGGCCCGTTCCAGGGCCGCATACTCGATCGTCCGCGTATTGGGCAGATCCATGTCGGCGATCATTTCGGCGCTCCACTCATCGTTGATCGAAGCCAGCCCGAAATCGGCAAGCTTGGCCTGGCCCCGGCTCGAGATGAGCACGTTGGTCATCTTGATGTCGCGGTGAGCGAGCCCCTGCTCGTGCGCGTAGGTGAGGCCGCGCGCAATGTCCGCCATGATCCGCGTGGCCTCCACCGGGTCGATCCGGCGGCGGATCTTCACGAAATCCTTGAGATTCCAGCCCTCCACGAAATCCATCACCAGAAAACAGACGCGATCCTTGGCCGACACCTGGTGAACCGCCACCACATTCGGATGGCGCAGCTTGAGCCCCAGCTCCCCCTCGCGGGCAAACTGATCCACCGCTGCCAGACCGGCATACTTCTTGTCGAGATGCCGCCGGCGGAGAACCTTGACGGCCATGATTTCGTTGGTTTCACGATGCGCCGCCCGATAGACCCGCGCAAACGTCCCCGCCCCCACCATGTAGAGGATCTTGTAGTCCCCGTGAAAGTAGCCTTCACGCTTGTTGGCGGTTAACAGTTCCACCTGATAATTCGTGAGGTACCCCCGGCGCACACACGCCTGGAAGAAATCGTCCGAAGGAACATTCCGGGTTCCCAGATCGGTCCACACCTCCTGCAACTGCCGATCGGTCATGAGTTTCAGATCCATCACGTGATTGGCGAACCGTTCAGCTTTGGCTTCAGCCATAGGATCTCACTCCCGCACGGGGGCAAGGGGGCGTTGGATAGGACAAACGACGACAGCTTGAGGGCCCAAAGAAATCCAGAACGCTTCCTCATCCCCACGATGAGGGAAGCCGGTACCACTACCGCTCGGGAAATACGCCCGCAAACAATTCTATCCTATTCGGGCCACAGGCCTCCCGCAATCCACTTAGTCGGGCTAGTTTGACTCGATCGCCGCCTTCGACCAGCAGAATGTAAGTGGCACAGAGCCAAGCCAGGCCGGCAGACAAGAACAGGCAGCCCGAGGGGCGGACATGCCGGCTGCGACCAGGCAGCGGAAAGAGATCCTTGCGTCTCAGAAATGCATAAATGCTCCGTCACGGCAACTCGCCACGACGGAGCATTGGGAGGGAGGGGGTATTGGTCGCCGCGAGCCAGACCGGTCGCGGCAGAATGCACCTTGGAGAGGGGGAGCCCCGGCGGATCACGAAGCCTCTTCAAGCTGGCGCCGATAGTCGTCTCGTTCGCGCCGGGTCGCTTCCAGGTCGAACATCAAGTATTTCATGTCAAGACGCAGTTGGCTCAATGCGTCCTGCACCAGCGACAGGATTCGCCGACGCCGGCGAGTGCTATCGACTACCCGCTCCAACGCGCCCTCCACCTGGTCGCGTGCCGTGGCCGGCAAACTCTGGATCGCGTGGACCAGATCGACCAGTTCACTGGGGACTTCATGCTTTTCTTTGTGCTCGTTCTGAGGCTGCGTCATGGATGTCTCTCCTTCGCGGTTTGGACGATTCCAAGGAGAGAGCATCCGGCGCGCCGAACGGCCGACACGACGAGAAACATCTTCGCAACTCTCTGCTAAATAACACGTTACGGATTATCTTTGGCTGCGGCTCTTCTGGGCTCGAGGTGACATTTTGCAACGTTTGCTCTGGCCCGATGTCGCAAATCCTGATAAAAGCACCTCTTGCGTCGACCAAACAGGAGTCCGGACGGTGTTGCCGCAACGCCACGCTGTGGGTCCCGGAGCTGCAACTTCATGCAGGCGGGTGGGCGGGAGACTGCCCGAGAAAGCCAAGACGCCGCAATCATCACACCTGCGCGCGATCGATGGTCGCCGAAAGCGGCTGCATCGGTCTGGTCCGTTCAAAAAGTCTGTCGGGAGCCGGTAGTAGAACTGCCGATCGAGCGTATCGATGCCCGTGTGGATCGTGATCGTGCCGCCGTCTCTCTATAAATCAGACGCCAGAAGTTCCCGTGAAGTTCCGGCGGCAACGTTGGGCTTGCCGGCCGGTGGGAGACATCAGACAAGTTCATGAGCCGGATGCCTCGTTCCTCCCTCCCACGCCTGCCGATCCTGCTGGCCCTGGCGGCCCTGGCGGTTCTCTGCCCCCGCCCAGTCTGGGGACAATCGGCCTGGTATGAGGGTTTCGAACAAATGGAGCCCTCGTGGCAGGTGCTCGGCGGCGACGTTCGCTACGAGGTTCGCCAGCACCAACGGACCCCTCAGATCCGCCACACCGGCGAACGGTCGGAATGGATCTCCGTGGTCGGCGAAAGTGGAACCTGCATCTATCTGGCCCACGATGTCGGCCGGCCGCGCGTCATCGATGAACTGGTCCCCACGATCCAGATTCGATCCGATCGGGCCGGGATTCAGTTGCTCGCCGAGTTGACATTGCCGCGCAGTAACCATCCCCAGACCGGAAAGCCGCTGACGACCCTCGTGCGGGGAACCATCTACTCCACTCCGGGCAACTGGCAGCAGTTGCGGATCGACGGCCTGCCCCAGGAGCTCACGCGGCAAGCCCGCGCCATGCGGGGTGAGCACAAGACGAACGTCGACCCGCGCGAGGCCTACATCTCCCGGATCATGCTGAATATCTATGGTGGTCCCGGCACGACGAACGTGTGGATCGACGACCTGGACATCTCGGGCTATGCGGAGACTCTCCCGGCCGCCGCCGCCGCTGCCGCACCGCCTTCTGCCGCCGCTCCAGCTTCCGCGGAGCCGTCTCCCGACTGGCACAGCGCGACATTCCCCACCCCCAGCCCGGATTCCCAGGCACGAGTGCGTTTTGACCGTTCGCTGCTGCTGGTCGATGAGCGTTCCTTCTTCGTCAAGGCCGTTCGCTGGCGCGGTGAACCTCTCACGGTTCTGAAGGTGCTCGGTTTCAACACCGTGTGGCTCGACCGATTCCCGTCGGGCGACCTGCTGGCCCAGGCCGACCAGACCGGCATGTGGCTCATCAGCCCGGCGCCGGCGCTGCCGCCCCCCGTCGCCGGTCAGCCCCCGGTCTCGCTGCCCGCCTTCGGGCCGGAATACCGCAGCGTGCTGGCTTGGGATCTGGGCGAAGGCCTGGGTGAGAAACAGAGGGACGAGGTGCAGGCCTGGGCCGACCAGATTCGAACAGCCGACAGCCGCTACCGTCGTCCGCTCATCGCCCGCCCCGAAAGCAGCCTGCGCAGCTACAGCCGCATCGCCGACATTCTCGTGCTGGGGCGGCCTGCCCTGGGGTCGAGCCTGGAACTGGCCGAATATGCCCACTGGCTCCGGCTTCGCCCGCAGTTGGCCCGGCCCGGCACACCCATCTGGGTGGTGGTGCCCACCGATCCGGAGCCTGCCCTGACGGCCCAGTGGCAGGCCATGTCTCCGGGCGGACTGGCGCCCACACATTTTTCACCCGAACAGATCCGCCTGGTTACCTATCTCTCGGCGGGCATTGGCGCTCGGGGACTCCTCTTCGAGTCCCACACCCCCCTCGACTCGGCAGACCCGGCCGGAGAGGTGCGGCGGGTGGCAATGGAGCTTCTCAACCTGGAACTCGGCCTCGCGGAACCGTGGTTCGCCGACGGCAAGTTTGTGGCCATGGCCGATTCCACCGATCCGGAGATCCTAGCGCCGGTGCTGGAAAGGGAACGGGCCAGCCTGGTGCTGCCGATCTGGCTCGGCCGCGGCGCGGGGCAGGTTCCAGGCTCGGCGGCACAGCGGACCGTGTCGTTCCGGGCCCCCGGCATTCCCGAGGCCCACGACGCCTACGAGATGGTTCCCGGCCGCCTGCGCTGGGCGCGATCCGAGCGGGTAACGGCCGGCACGAGGATCACCATCGACCAGTTCTCGCTCACGGCCCAAGTGCTTCTCACGCAGAACCAGTTGTACCACACCAGCCGCAGCCGCCAGGCCAGCGCCATCGGGCGCCGGGCTGCCGAACTCCAACGTCGGCTCGCCGAGCTGGAAATGGAACAGTTTGAACAACTCATCGTTCCCCTCTCGCTGGCCGCGCCCGGGGTTCCGCAGCTCAAAGCCCTCGAGGCCGATGTCCCTGCGCTGCGGCGTGCCGCCCAGGCAGGCCTGCAGAAATGCGATCGCGCCATCGCAAGCCGGCTCTATGCCGAAGCCTGCGCCAGCGCCCAGGAGGCCATGCGATCCCTCCGGCTCGTCGAGCGGGAGCACTGGCAGGCCGCCTCCAAGAGCGTGCCCGGCCTGGCATCCAGTCCCATGCTGGCCACCTTCGCCTCCCTGAGGGGCCATTGGGAACTGCTCCGCGGCGTTTCCCAGTACGCTCCCACCGGAGGTCTTCTCCCCGGCGGCGACTTCGAGAACCCCGAGATGTGGCTGGGGGCCGGTTGGGACTATTTCCAGCACCTGCCCGCCGGTATCGCCGGCGAGGCCAACCTGGCGCCGGAAGCCGCCCACTCGGGAGCTTTCGGCCTGCGGCTCACCGTGGCTGCGGTCGATCCGAAACAGGTTCCCCAACTGGTCGAATCGGCACCCATCTGGATCGCCTCCGCGCCGGTCAACGTCGAGGCCCGTTCCCTGGTGGCCATCCGCGGATGGGCGAGGGCCCCCGATCCGATCCAGGGAAGTGCCGACGGCCTCCTGGTGGTCGATTCGCTGGCCGGCCCCGCCCTTGCCCAGCGGATCCAGGCCGGCGACCAGTGGCAGGAATTCGTGCTCTACCGGATCGCCCCCCAGACGGGCCCGGTCCGCGTGACCTTCGCCCTGACCGGCATCGGCACGGCCCACATCGACGACGTGACGATCCAGGTCGTGGCCACTTCCACCGTGCCGGCCACCACCGCCCAGATGCTCTATCCGTCCACGGCGCGATGAAGGGCGGCCGCGGAATTGGGCAGGCCGAAACAGCAGTTGCTCTTCTCCACGGCGGCTTGCCCAGGGGCCAGATGCATCCAATGGCAAAACGGCCACTCAGGTTGACATTGCCCGGCATCCTCCGCCAGCAAACCAGGCAGGATCATGCCCGGCTGCGGCCGCCCCCGCCTCCCGGGTATCCGCCCGCAACCGACTCCGGCCCGCGGGACGCTGCGTGGATTGCCGGCGGCGGTCCGCCAAGATAGGCTATGGCTCGGACCGGAATACCGGCCGTCTTGCCGGTTGTTCCTGTCCGGTGCGATCCATGCAAACCTTGCCTTTTCCCCGGAGCCAGTCATGTGTGAGAACTGCTGCAACCGCCGAGAATTCCTGGGTGCCGCCACCGCCGGCGGAATGCTCCTGGCAAGCCACCTGGCTACCGGCTCGGCCCTGGCCGCCGCCGCGGGCGCCACGGCTGACTGGCCGCCGATGCCTCCGGCCAAGATCTACAAGGTCTATGCCGGGCGCACGGGCGATTCCTATCTGACGCACCCGACCGACGAGATCGACAAGTTCGAGAAGTACTTCGCCGACCTGGAAAAGAAACTGGGCGATGTGCAGTTCGTCGGCGGCGACATGGTGCCGGCCGTCGACGTCGCCCAGGTGGCAGAAAAACTGAAGGAGGCCGATGCGCTCCTCATTGTGCATCTCTCCGGCCACGGCGGCGATGCGCCGGTGCTCACCAGGTTGATCGATGTCGGCCTGCCGACGGCCCTGTTCACGCAACCCTTCAGCGGCCACGGCTGGATGTACTTCCCCCAGTGGCACAAACAGGGCAAACGCGTCATGCTCATGCCCACCAGCAACTGGGCCGAACTGGACCAGGTGGTCGGCTTGATGCGCGTGCCCGCCAAGATGAAACGCACGAAAATACTCGCCGTCGGCAGCCCGCACGGCACCGACGCCGCCTGCTCGCCCGAGAAGGTAAAGGAAAAACTGGGGGCCGAGCTGGTCAGTATTCCCAACGAACTGGTGATGGAGTACATGAACGCGGTGGATCTCAAGGCGGCCGAGGCGGAGGCCGAGGACTACTGGCTCAGCAAGGCCACCGAGATCGTCGAACCCACCCGCGAGGAGATCATCCAGTCGGCCCGCATGTTCCTGGGAACCAAGAAACTCATGATCGACCAGAATGCCCAGGCGATCACCAGCCGGCACTGCATGGGGGATCCGCGCGGCTGCCTGACCTTCAGCAAACTCAACGACCTGGGGAAGGTCGGCGCGTGCGAAGGCGATATCGACTCCACCCTCACCATGCTCATGTTCGCCTATGCCTTCGGCGTGCCCGGCTTCATCACCGACCCGGTGATCGACACGGCCAAGAACGCCATGATCCACTTCCACTGCACGTCGGCCACCAGAATGGACGGCCCCCACGGGGACCGGCTTCCGTTCCGCATCCGTACCCAGACCGACAGCCGCGGCGGCGTGGCCCTGGAGGTGACCAACCGCGTCGACCAGCCGGTCACCTGCGCCAAGCTGGTCAACCTCGATACGATGCTGGTCTGCCCGGGCAAGATCATCGAGACCGGCCGCAGCCCATTGGCCTGCCGCACGCAGTTCACCCAGAGCGTGGCCGATGCCCGTCAACTGTTTCTCGACTGGGGCGAGGACGTGATCCAGGGCAGTGTGATGACCCTGCTGCATCGAGTCGTGTTCTACGGCAACTACGTCAGGCCCATGCAGGCCCTCGGCGACCTGATGGGTTTCAAGGTCGTGGAAGAAGGAGGCGTGGCCTGAAGGGCTCGTTTCGAGGTTGAGCATGTCATGCCCGCCGGGCACGTGAAAGACCCTCCAGGGCCTGCCCCGGCGGAACAGGGCTTGGTAGCGACCACTCGCCCCCTCCGCACACCCTGCTGCCCACCCTCGTCGGCCGCTCCAGGCGGTGGATGAGGGTGGGAGGCAGGCATCTCCGTAACCGTTCACGGCCTCCGGCCGTAAACGGTTCTTAATCTCACTCTTGATCTTGATCGTCTTCGACATCTCTCCGGCTGACCTGACCTCCTCGGCTGACTCTTTGCCAGTTCTCGCCGGTTTCGTTAGAATGCGGGCACGGTCGCTCAAATCCCGACTCCACCATCCCAGGATTCCGTTCTTCCTGCATTTCGCCATTCCCTTCTGCCAAGACCGATATCCCACCCCTTCCATCTCCCCGCGCACCCAACGGCACTCCCATGGAACTGTTCGAAGCAATCGCCAAACGCCACAGCTACCGCGGCCCCTTCACCGATGCCCCCGTTCCGGAAGTCGATCTCCGCAAGATCGTCCAGGCCGGCATCCAGGCCCCTTCGGGCAAGAACGAACAGACCACCTCGTTCATCATCCTGAGCGACCCGGAGGTGGTCAGGAAGGCTGCCGAGATCATCAATCGCCCCGCGTGCGCCACCGCCAAAGCCATGATCGTGTGCGTGACCGACCCGCGACCCGTGTTCCACGGCGAAACCTTCCATGCCGAGGACTGCGCCGCGGCCGTCGAGAACATGCTCCTGGCGATCACCGCCCTCGGCTACGCCAGCGTCTGGCTCGACGGCGTTCTGCGCCTGGAAGGAGTCGCCGGGCGTTTGGCCGATCTGCTGGCCGTGCCCACCGGCCGGATCGTCCGCATCGTCCTGCCGCTCGGCGTGCCGGCCGAGCCCTGCCAGCAGAAAGAAAAACTGTCCTTCGGCCAGCGGGCATGGTTCAATCGATTCGGAGGCTGAACACCGGCGGATGCTGGTTGACGTAGGAGAGGATTCTCAACACGATTCCCAGGAAAGATGCATCCATGCCCAACTCACGCAACATCCCGCGCCGCCAGTTTCTGCAGACCGCGTCCGTTGCCGCGGCCGCCGTTGCCGCGACAGCAGCCCCTTCGCCCGCCGGCGCGAAGCCCGAGCGACGGCCGAACGTCGTCTTTCTCCTGGCCGATCAGTGGCGCGCCCAGGCCACCGGTTATGCCGGTGATCCCAATCTGGAAACCCCCCAGCTCGACCGACTGGCCGGGCAGAGCGTCAATTTCACCAACGCCGTCTCCACCTGCCCCGTCTGCTGCCCCTATCGCGGCAGCCTCATGACCGGCCAGTATCCGCTCACCCACGGCGTGTTCCTCAACGACGTGCCCCTGGCCGGCGAGGCGGTCTCGCTTGCCGAGGCCTTCAACTCGGCCGGTTACCACACCGGCTACATCGGCAAGTGGCATCTCGACGGGCGGGGCCGCTCCAGCTTCATCCCCCCTGAGCGGCGACAAGGATTCCAGTACTGGCGGGCGAACGAGTGCACCCACAACTACAACAAGTCGCTCTACTACGCCGACGATCCGCAACAACTCTTCTGGAAGGGCTACGACGCGATCGACCAGACCGAAGACGCCCGTCGCTACCTTCGCCAGCACCGCCAGGGACCGTTTGCCCTTGTTGTCTCCTGGGGGCCGCCCCACAATCCCTACGAATCGGCTCCGGAGGCCTTCCGGAACCGGTTCCGGCCGGAAGACATCCAGCTTCGCCCCAACGTCCCGGAAGAATCGGCCCAGGCCGCCCGCCGCGATCTGGCAGGCTACTACGCCCACTGCGCCGCCCTCGATGTCTGCGTGGGACGGATCGTCGACGAGCTCAACGATCTGGGGCTGGCCGACGACACGATCCTCGTCTTCACCTCCGATCATGGCGATATGATCGGTTCCCAGGGCAACCAGCGGAAGCAGCGGCCCTGGGACGAGGCGATTCGCGTGCCGTTTCTTATCCGCTACCCCAGGCTTCTCGACGCCAACGGCAAGCAGATCTCGCTTCCCATCAATACACCCGATATCCTGCCGACCCTTCTGGGACTCTGCGGGATCGACATTCCCGACACGGTGGAGGGGGCGGATCGCACGGACCTGATGACGGGAAAAATCGCCGACGCGGATGAGGCGGCCCTGATCATGTGCGTCAACCCGTTCGGCGAATGGACCCGCAAGGCGGGCGGCCGCGAGTACCGCGGGATCCGCACCCGCCGCCATACCTACGTTCGCACCCTCGACGGCCCCTGGCTCCTTTACGACAACCAGACCGATCCCTACCAGATGAACAACCTCGCAGGCAAGCCCGAACACGCCACTCTGCAGACCGATCTGGAGGCTGCGCTTGCCGCTCGACTCAAGGAAACGAAAGACGAGTTCCTGCCCGGCGACAAGTACGTCGCCCGATGGGGCTACCATACCAATGCCGACGGCACCGTGCCCTACAAAAACTGAACCCGTAGCCGGCCTCGCCAGAGCCTGCCCATCCGTGTGGTGACCGCGCCTCGCCAGAGTTTGGCCTTCCGTGTGATAACCATCCATGCAGTAACCGCGCCTCGCCAGACTCTGCCCCTCGCCAAACGGCAGAAGACCCCCGTCCTCCGTGACGTCCATCCAGACCCATGCTCCCTCATCCCACCGCTCTCTCCAGTCCCAACCTGGAGTTGCCGATGAACGGACCGCTCCGCTCGCTGATTCTCCTACTGCTGCTGACCGGCAGCACCCCCGCCCAGACTGAAGTCAACCGCCGCCACACAGAAACCTCCCTCGGCCCCTTTCCCGCCGAGGTCCGCGACTCGGCCGTGCTCAGCTCCAACGGGCGGCACCTCGCCTACCTCCGGTCGGCAGCCGACCAGCGTGTGGTCGTCGACGGCAAGGAGCAGAAACCCTGTGACCAGGTGGACGGGCTGGTGTTCAGTCCCGACGGCTCCAGGCTGGCCTATGCGGCTCGCCGGGGTGATCGCTGGTATATCGTCGGCGATGGGCGGGAGTCGCCCGGATACCAGCGGGTGGGCATGCCCCACTTCAGTGCCGACGGCACGAAGCTCGCCTACGTGGCCCTGCTCGACGTGGGCAAACGAACGGTCGTCGTCAACGGCCAGGCCGGCCGCCCCTACGATGTGATTTCGGCCGGACTGGTCGAGTTCAGCCCCACCGGTTCCCGCATGGCCTACGGAGCGGTTCACGACGGGAAATGCTATCTCGTAGTCGACGGCGAAGAGACCGGCCCCTTCGACGACCTTGGCACCCAGACCGGATATCGGTTCTCGCCCGACGGCGCCCGCCTGGCCTTCGTCGCCCTCGTGGGCGAGAGCCTGCACGTGATTCTCGACGGCCGCCGCAGTCCCCCCGCCTACGATGTGGCCGACCTGGTCTTCAGCTCCGACGGCAAGCAGGTCGCCTATGCCGCCCGGGAGTCGAAGGACGGCCCCTGGTTCGTCCTGCAGAGCGCCGGAAAACTGGGCCCCTACCAGGCGATCGGCGAAGGCTCGCTGGCCTTCAGCCCCGACGGCACCCATCTGGCCTTTGCAGCCCGGGCCGAGGGAGAGTGGACCGTGGTCGTCGACGGCAAGGCCGGCCTGCCCCACGACGGCGTGGCCGAGATCCGCTTCAGCCCCGACGGGACACGCCTGGCCTACGTGGCCCAGGACGATGGAACGGAAAGGGTCTTCGTCGACAATCAGCCCCAGCGCCCCTTCGACGCCATCGGCGGCGGCTCGCTTGTCTTCAGCCCGGACAGCCGCAGCCTCGGCTACATCGCCCGCAGCGGCTATGCCCGTTTCGTCGTCATCGACGGCACTCGAAAGCCGCGCTACACAATGGTCGCCTACCTGAACTTCAGCCCCGACAGCCGCCACCACGCCTACCTGGCCCTCAACGCGACAGGCATGTTCACCGTGGTCGACAACCTGGCCGCCGCCCACCGCTACGAGTCGGCCTGGAACCCGCCCGGGGCAAAACTCCTGTTCGATTACCGCGACCAGTTCCACTACATCGCCGTGAAGAACAACGAAGCCTTCCTGGTCGAAGAAAAGATCCAGTAGGTCCTGGCCGCCGGACAGGACCTGAACCAGTTCGGCGTCTTTCCCACGAAGAGCCGGCAACAGAACCACCGATCCGGCACGTTTATGCCCCTGGGGGATTTCTGCGTCCGGCTATGGCCTTTTAGAGCCGCTAACAAAAACCACCGGCTGTGCACATCCATGCCCGTGCGAAACTCGTACGTTTTGTGAGGGCTTCCTGGAACCGAGAACCTTCCCATGAGATACTTGAACTGTGGCAGCATTCTTACGGCCCTCTTGGTCGTCCGCACCTGTCTTCCCGCCGCCGCCCCGTGCGCCGAGCCGTCCTGGCAGGTCGGCCTGGCAAGCGTGTGCATCAGCCCGCAGGAGCCCGTCTGGATGCAGGGTTACGCGGAGAAGAATCGCTTTCGCCCCTTCGACGGCGTCCTCAGCGATCTCTACGCCGGCGCGATGGCCATCCGCAGCCAGGGGGGCGAGCCGGCCGTGCTGATCGCGGCCGATCTCTGTGTGCTCCGCCAGGCGGAAGAGGCGGCCCTCTCGAAGGTCATCATGGCCAGAACAGGGCTCCAGCGAAAGCAGCTCCTTCTGAACTGGTCTCACACCCACTCCGGGCCGATTCTTGGCCAGTCAGAATTCCCCCGTTACCCGATCACACCGGAGGACCGCGAGAAAACGGAGGCCTACACCGCCCTTCTCTGGAACAAACTCGCCGATGTGGCGGCCGCCGCCCTGGCCGACATGAAACCGGCCCGCCTTCTCTTCGGCCAGGGCAAGGTCGACTTCGTCCAGAACCGGCGAGCCTTCCGCGAGGACGGAACCTATCGCGGCATGGCGGCCAACCCCGATCGCTATGTCGATCGCAATGTGCCCGTCCTGCGGATCGACGATCTCGAAGGCCGCCCACGCGCGATCGTCTTCGGATGCGCCTGCCATGCGGTCACCCTCGGCGGTTCGAACATCCGGCTCTCCGCCGACTACCCGGGCGCCGCCCGCGAGGCCATCCGGCAGCAGTTCCCGGGCGTCCAGACCCTGTTCGTCCAGGGCTGCGGCGCCGATGCCAATCCGCACCCCCGTGCCACGCCCGATCAGGTCGAGTGGGTCAATCGCCACGGACAGGCACTGGCGGCCGAGGTGTGCCGCGTGGCCAATGGCCAGCTCCAGCCGGTTGGCGGTCCGTTGCGAGTGGAGTTCCAGTGGGTGGATCTTCCGCTTCAGACGGTACCCTCTCACCAGGAACTGGAGAAACTCGCCAAGGGACCGTTCTGGCAGTCCCTCAACGCAGAACGAATCCTCGAGGCGCAGCAGCGCGGCGACCCCATCCCCACAACCTATCCCGCCCCGCTGGCCCTCTGGCAGTTCGGCCACGACCTGACGCTGGTGGCGATTTCCGGCGAGGTGGTTTCCGACTATGTTCCCCTCATCGCCCAGGCCATCCAGGCCGACCGTCTGTGGGTGGCTGGATACAGCAACCAGGTATTCGGCTACTTCCCTTCTGCCAAGGTGCTCGAAGAAGGCGGCTACGAAACCGTCGGCATCATTGGTGGCCCGCCGGGCTGGTTCTCGCCCGACGCACAAAACGTCTTGCTGGATGCTGTCTGCCGATTGAACAGCGCTACGAGAAGTCCCACCCGGCCTGCTTCCCAAACCCCTTGAATTCCACCGTTCGCCCTTGAAGCTTCACGATCGCAAAGGCATTGTTCTCCACTCCTGGCCCCTCGATCATGGCCCGCAGCGTGCAGTAAGGGATGCCGCCGAGCCGTCGGAAGGCCCCGCTGTGCATGTGCCCCTGGAAGACGGCCATCACGTCGCCAGACGCCTCGAGAATCGCACGGACCGCCGGCGCATTCTTCACGCCATGCGCATCCTTCTCGTCGTCCAGGATCTGGTGCACAAAGACCACGGTGGGCCGCCCTTTCGCCCTGGCCAGGTCTTCGGCAAGCCAATCCTGTTCCGCCTTGGGGATCCAGGTGTCGGTCCAGTGGAAGTTGCCGGCCCCACAGGCCGTGCCGTCCTCGAGGAAGTCGGCATCCAGGACCACGAAGTGATAGCCGCCGAGGTCAAAAGAATAGTAGGTCGGCTCTGCCCGCAGTCCGCAGCCCTTGAGAAACTCGGCCTTGGTCAGCGTGTCGACACAATGATTGCCGAGCACGAAATGACGCGGAACTTCGACCTGATCGAGAATGCTGCGGATCGTCCCCAGATATTCCAGCTCCGCCTCCTTCGACGGGCCGGAGTTGATCAGGTCTCCCAACTCCACGACCATCGCCACCTTCCGTCGCCGGAATTCCTCCACCGCCGCCGCCAGCTTGGCGCGGGAGTCGCGATAGTAGCGCGTGCCCTTCGTGTCGGTATCGGCATAGTGAATATCGGTCACCAGGCCGAAAACCAGGCCGCCCTCATCGCCGGCCGAGCCCTCGGCCCCCGCCGACGCAAACGGGAACATGCCCCCTGCGGTGGCAACCGCCGCACCGCGGAGAAAATGTCGCCGTGTCGAACGGACAGCGGCGTTGTCGCTGGGACTCATGGCCGGATCTCCTGAAGACTGTATGGACGGGCCAAGGACCGCCGAATGAGTAACTGCCATAGGGTCGCCTTTCGCACCGCCAAAGCAGCGCCATTTCCTCGGCGATCCCGAATCGTCTGGCTGCCAACGCCACCGAGCGACCGCACCGTCTGCACACGGTAACCCAGAATCGCTTGCTGTCGGGATGACCACAAATCGACAGCGCCCAGAGCGAAACATCGCCGCGCGCAAACCAGGCTCAACGTCCCGCGGCTGCAGCCCGCACGACGATTATCGAAGCTCGGGATCGGTTCTGCAAGGTGCCGCCCACGTTTTCCCGGGGCCTTGACGGGCTCCAGCCGGCAGCCGAACGAGCTCAGGCACGGCCGTGAGGTCAACGAGACGACTTGACACGGCCCGATCGCGGTGACCTGCGAAATCGCCGCCGCGTGCTGGCGTTGGTTGGGGTGAGGGGATACGATACGATCCATTGCCAACACACGCCCGGGAGCATAAACCATGACATGGAACCGAATCTGGATAGTCTGCGGCGCACTCTTCCTGCTGATGGCCGGGACCGCCGTTGCCGAGGAAAATACGGAACGGTTCCAAAAGGTGGCACGGCAACTGGTCGATGCAATCAACGCCCAGGACCATCCTGCCATCCGGCAGGAGTTCAATCAGGCCATGCTGGACGACCTCACCCCAGAGAAGTCCAGACAGTTCTTCACAAACCTGGTAACCGCATTTGGCAAGATCGAGAAACTCGATCCGCCGCGAGTGACGGCCCCGAACCGAGCCGTGTTCTACGCCCATGGCGCTCGAAGGGACTTGGATGTTACGCTTGTGCTCGATGAGTTCAACAAGATCGCCGGGCTGACCTTCCTGCCGGCCGTTCCCGTGCCGGAGAAGCTCACCAGCTCGTTCCACCTGCCCTTCCAGGACCAGTGGCTGGTCTTCTGGGGCGGCGACACCAGAGAGCTCAACCAGCATCACGACTCACCGCAGCAGCGATTCGCCTTCGATTTCCTGATCGTCGATGAAACGGGCCGGTCCTATCGCGGCGAAGGCCGAACGAATGAGGACTTCTATGCCTTTGGCCAGCCGGTGCTGGCACCGGCCGACGGCGTGGTGACCGACGTCGTCACCGGCGTGCGCGACAACACGCCCGGCGTCATGAATCCCACCTTCGCCGGCGGAAACGCCGTGATCATCCAGCACGCACTGCACGAAGTCTCGCTCCTCGCCCACTTCCAGCAGGGGAGCATCCGGGTCAAGTGCGGCGACCAGGTAAAACAAGGACAGGTCCTGGGACTCTGCGGCAACTCGGGCAATTCCTCGGAGCCCCATATCCATTTCCATCTCCAGAACACGCCGATCACCCCAGACGCGACCGGCCTCAGGTGCGTGTTCGAGAAGGTCGTCGTCACCCGCGATGGCAAAAGCCTGTCGCAGACGGAGTACTCGCCCGTCAAAGGCGACCTGGTCCGAAACCCCGACAAGGCCGACGGCAAAGCCACCCCATGAACCATTCCACCCAAGACCCGTCCGCCATGGCACCGCCTGCGATGGAATCGTGGGGCCTTGCGCCGTTCGAACTCGAAGCGGCCGATCGTTTGCAGGTGCGGCTCCCCGAACGGGTCTTCGATGCCCACGCCCACGTCTATCGGTCCAGCCATTTTTCTGCCCCTCCAACCCTCGCCGCCCGCGGTCCGGGCGAAGCAGGCGCTCGGCACTGGCGCCAGGCCGTCGGAGAGCAGGTCGGACGAGAACGCCTTCAGGGGGCGCTGCTCCTGCCGTACCCCGCCAAGGACCTGGACGTGGCTATGGCCAACAAGTTTGTGCTGGCCGAAACGGCAGGCGACCGGTGCTGCCGCGCGGCCGTGGTCGTCACTCCGCAGTCCCAGCGCTCTGAGTTCGCGGAGCCTCTCGCCAGTCCGCAGGTGGCGGGTTTCAAGCCGTACCATGTTTTCAGCACCCATGAGCCCACCTTCGATTCGCCCATTGCCGGCTTCGTGCCCGAGTGGGTCTGGGAACTGGCCCACGCCCACCGGAAGATCCTCCTCCTCCACCTGGTGAAAGACCGCGCGCTGGCGGATCCCTCGAACCAGGCAGAGATCGTCGCCCGCTGCCGCCGGTACCCCAACGCCCAGCTCGTCCTGGCCCATGCCGCCCGCGGATTCCACGCGCCCAACACGGTTCGGGGTATCGACGCGCTCGTGGGCCTCGACAACGTGTGGTTCGATACCTCGGCCGTCTGCGAAACCGAGCCAATCGTTGCCGTGCTCGAGCGGTTTGGCCCCCGCCGCGTGATGTGGGGAAGCGATTTCCCGGTCTCCCAACTGCGGGGCCGGTGCGTCACCATCGGCACCGGCTTCGCCTGGATCACCGACGACCACGTCGCCTGGGACAGCCAGTTCTTCGGCCGGCCCCTGGCGGTCGGCCTCGAATCGCTGCGGGCCACGCTCGACGCGGCCGAGCAGCTCGGGCTCAACCGGAACGACCTCCGCGACATCTTCTGCAGTAATGCCCTGCGCCTGCTTGGGATCGAAGAGTCAATAGCTGCCGCAGCACCGGCCGGTAACGCCCGCAATCTGTCTGGACAGGCACGGCCCGATCACCCTGCCGGTGCCGAGGCGATCACAGGCGCCCAGGCAACCTCTCTCACCCAGTCGCTCTACACCCACGCCAAGACACGGATTCCCGGCGGTACGCAGCTCCTGAGCAAACGCCCGGAAATGTTTGCCCCCAACCAGTGGCCGGCCTATTTCCGCGAGGCCCGGGGCTGCGAGATCTGGGATATCGACGGTCGCCACTACTACGACTTCGGACTGTTCGGGATCGGTGCCTGCCCCTTGGGCTTTCGCGATCCCGATGTGACCCGGGCCGTGCAGCGGCGGCTGGCGCTGGGGTCTTTTTGCACCCTGAATCCCGCCGACGAAGTCGAACTGGCCGACCGCCTCTGCGGGCTCCACGGGTGGGCCGATCAGGCCCGCTTCACGCGTTCGGGCGGCGAGGCGATGGCGGTGGCCGTGCGGATCGCACGGGCGACAACCGACCGATCTGCGGTGGCGGTGTGCGGCTACCACGGCTGGCACGACTGGTACCTGGCCGCCAACCTGGGCGAGGAAGACGCATTGCGGGGCCATCTGCTTCCAGGCCTCGATCCCAAGGGGGTGCCTCGGGAACTCCGCGGCACGGCTTTCACCTTCACCTACAACCGGCGCGACGAACTGGAGCGGATTGTCCAGCAGCACGGCCAGCGGCTGGCGGCGGTGATCATGGAACCCTGCCGTTACCAGGATCCCGAAGCCGGCTTCCTGGAGTTCGTCCGCGATACGGCCCATCGTGCAGGGGCCCTCGTCATCTTCGACGAAATCACCATCGGCTGGCGGCTGGCGCTCGGCGGGGCCCACCTCAAATTCGGGGTCAACCCGGACATGGCCGTATTCGCCAAGGCCCTGGGCAACGGACATCCGATCGGAGCGATCCTCGGCACCCGTGAGGCGATGCGCGGCGCCCAGGAGTCGTTCATCAGCAGCACCTACTGGACCGATGGGCTGGGACCCGCGGCCGCCCTGGCCACGATCGAGAAGCTCAGCCTCTGCAACCTGCCCGCCCACGCCGAGCGGATCGGCAGCCTCGTGAAGCAGGCTTGGCGCGCGGCCGGAAAGAAACACGGCGTGCCGGTGCTGGTCGACGACGGTTACCCGGCCCTGGCCCATTTCGCATTCCAGCATGACGAGGCCCAGGCCCTCAAAACGCTCTACGTGCAACAGATGCTCGAGCGGGGGATCCTCGCCGCGCAGGCGATCTACGTGTCGCTGGCACACACGGAGGAGCGGATCAAAATCTATCTGCAGGCCATCGACGAGGTGTTTGCCGAGCTTGGCAACGCCCTCCGCAGCGGCCAGGTCGAGAAGCGGCTCCGTGGCCCGGTGGCCCACAGCGGATTCCGCAGGTTGCTTTGAGCCGGCCGATCCCCGATAATGTCAGCCGTGATGGGACCGCGAAGGACACGAGTCGCACGAAACTGACTGGAGCCGTTGCGCTGCATCGGTTAACGCCCAGCCGCAGGCGCCGGCAGGAGCACGAGAGCCCGTGCCTTCGCTCAAAGCGAGTGTTTCCCATCCAAATGCAGTGAAAGGCTTCACGCAAAATGGCGATGCCCAACTACCGTCCAAATGGGCTGGAGGGAGTCTGCAGAGTAAGCTGAGAAGATCCGGCCAGACAAGAGCCGCTCGAGTTCCATGGGAGCGATCATGAGGCACCGTCTTTGGACTGAAGTATCTGCCGCGGGACAGGATGCAATCAAACTAGTCCCGTTCTGCCGTCCGGCAGTCAGTTCCGTGGTCCCTGGCCGAAGCGTCTGTCGGTGTGGGCTGCTGCTTGTCGCGTTGGCCGCTGCCCTGCTGGCCCCCGCCACGGCCCTTGCAGACGACATCCCCCGTGAAAGACTCCTGGCCGGCGGCGTCCGCAATCATCTCACCACCCTGGATTGGGGCGTGATCGCCGCCTACGGAATCGGCATGCTGGCGATCGGCTGGCACTATTGGCGCAAGAACCAGACCAGCGAAGATTACCTGCTCGGCGGCCGGAAGATGAAGTCGCTGCCGGTCGGGCTGTCGCTGTTTGCCACATTGTTCAGCACCATCTCCTACCTTGCCTGGCCCGGCGAAATGATCAAGAACGGGCCGATGGTCGTTTCGATTCTCGTTGCCTACCCGTTCGTGGCCATCGTGGCCGGCCGGTACATGATCCCCCACATCATGCGCCTGCGGATCACCAGCGCCTACGAGCTGCTCGAGGTCCGGCTGGGGCTGAGCGTCCGCATGCTGGGATCGAGCATCTTCCTCCTCCTGCGAGTCCTCTGGATGGCGGTGATCATGTACGCCACGGTCGACAATGTGCTCATGCCGCTCCTGGGGATCCAGGCCGCCTACACGCCGTACGTGAGCACGGTGCTGACCATCGTGACCCTCGTCTACACCGCCATGGGAGGCCTCAAGGCCGTCGTGGTGACCGACGTGGCCCAGGGCCTGATCCTGTTCTTTGGCGCGATTGTCGCCATCATCATGGTCGTTTTCTACATGGGTGGCATCACCCCGCTCCTGCCCACGCAATGGGAGCCCCACTGGATCCGGCCCGCGTTTTACGACGCAAGCCTCCGTATCTCCTTTGTTTCCGCCTCGCTGGCGACCTTCACCTGGTACATCAGCACGGCCGGCTCCGACCAGATGGCCATCCAGCGCTACCTGGCCACACGGGACGCCAAGAGCGCCCGCAGCGTGCTCAACACGTCGCTGATCGCCAATACGGCCGTCTTCATCCTCCTGGCCATCCTCGGCCTGGCCCTGCTGGCCTACTTCAAGGCCTATCCCCAGCGGATGGCCCCCGGCCAGTCGCTCGTCGACAACGCGGACCAGCTCTTCACCCGCTTCATTGTGGTCGGAATGCCCCCGGGCTTCAGCGGTCTGGTAGTGGCCGGACTCCTGGCCGCGGCCATGTCGAGCCTCTCGGCGGGGATCAACTCCTGCTGCTCGGTGATCACGGCCGATTTTGTCGATCGCTTCCGTCTCCGCCGCGCTGCCGCCGAGCCAGCCCGCAGCGTCGTGCTCGAACAGGCGATCTCGGTGGCCGTCGGAGTGGTGGTGCTGATCCTGAGCACCTATGTGGCCAGCGTCCAGGGCAACCTGCTCGACAAGGCCTACAAGGTCGTCAACCTCCTTTCCACGCCCCTGTTCGGCCTGTTCTTCATGGCCATGTTCGTCCGCTGGGCCACCACCTTCGGCACGTGGATCGGCGCGCTGGCCGGCCTGGTCTCGGTGGTCGTCATCAATTTCTGGAAGGAGATCACCGGCACCGAGCCGGTCCTCAGCTTCTTCTGGGCCATGCCGGTGAGCATCGTGGTGCAGATCCTCATTGGCAGCCTGTTCAGCCTGGTGCCGATCGGTGAACCCCGCCCGCCCCTGCCCAAGATCGACAGCCCGTGACGACCTGGGATGAGGTAAGAAGCCCTCAGAAGACGTACGAGTTTCCCACGGGCACGGATGTGCACAACCGGTGGTTTTGTTAGCGGCTCTAAGAAGCCCTCAGAAGACGTACGAGTTTCCCACGGGCACGGATGTGCACAACCGGTGGTTTTGTTAGCGGCTCTAAGAAGCCCTCAGAAGACGTACGAGTTTCCCACGGGCATGGATGTGCACAACCGGTGGTTTTGTTAGCGGCTCTAAAACCCATAAACTCGGGCTCTCAGCCACCCCCCCGCCAGGCAGAAATTTGCCGACAATTCTCCAGAAGATGGTCGCGCAAGTGAACCTTTTGGCGGCAAAAGGGGAATCACCAGTACCGTGAATATGCCCGAAGACGACCAGACCGCGTGGATTGACCGCGCCCAGGCCGGCGATTCTGCCGCCTTCCAGCGGCTTGCCCAGGAGCACGCCGCACGCCTTTGGCGCTGCGCGCTGGCCCTGGGAAACGACAGCCACTGGGCCGAGGATCTTGCCCAGGAAACCCTGGTCGAGGCGTGGCGGTCCTTGACGCGTTTCGACGGCCGCTGCCGGTTCTCCACCTGGCTCTACGGCATCCTGCGGCACCGGTTCCTGAAAGGCCGAGGGCGCCACAGCGCCGCCACGAGTCTCACGCCCGAGGCACTTGACCAGGTGCCATGCACGGCCTTCACGCCTGACGCTGCCGCAGAGGCCTCGGAAGATGCCGCGCGGATCCGGCGGGCAGTGGCAAGCCTGCCGGAAGAGCATCGTCTGGTCGTCGAGCTGCGTTTCTTTGCCGGCGCAACGCTCGATGAGATCGCAGCCGCTCTCGACTGCCCCCTGGGCACCGTCAAGTCGCGACTGCATCACGGGCTGGAGAAGTTGCGGCAAATGCATCTTGCAGTGAACCTTTTCGCTGCCTCCAGGGAAACAAGGGAGAGCAGACTATGAATGATCTCCGCCATCCCTGCCAGAAGTGGGCCGAACCGATCAGCCTGGCCGCAGCCGGCTGCCTGCCGCCCGACGACGAGCAACACCTTCGCAGGCATATCGAAACGTGTTCCGATTGCCGTGAGCGTTTTCGCCAGCTCGCCCAGTTGTGCGGCGCGCTGTCGGAGGTACGGCCGCAAGCCACGATCGCCCAGGCCGCCATCGTCGAACGAGTCATGTCGGCCATCGACCTCGACGTGCCAGGGCGGCCCCTCGCCGGCAACCCGGCGGAGATGATTCATCCCATGCCCCGAAACCGTTTTCTGGACCCTTGGAGGTGGATCATGCGTTCCCGAACTTCCCGTGTTTCTGCCGTTGCTGTTCTCGTTCTCGCCGTGCTGGGAGCCGCTCTCTGGTTTCAGGGAGGTGGCGTCGCGCCGGCCTTCGCCGACTTTGTCGCCCCGATCCTCGAGGCCAAGACTGCCCGTTTCAAGATCCGCAGCGAGGCCAAAGGCCCTCCTGCCGTGACCACAACCAGCAAGGTCCTTGTGCTGGGCGCCACCCGATCTCGCCAGGAAATGGAGATGGAATTCGTGATGCCCGATGTGCCGGCAACACAGAAGCCCGCCAAGTCCAAGATGGTGATGATCTTCGACTGGGGCCAAGGCAAAAGCCTCACCCTGGATCCGGCCACGAAGAAGGCCGTGGTTGTCTCACTTGCCAACTTGAGCAAGCAGCAGGTGGCTCAGCAGGACATGTTCGGCTACTTTCGTTCGATCCTGCTCGATGCCCGCGACAAGCCGGACGTCCAGCGCGAACCGCTCGGCGAGACGGAGATCGACGGGCGCCGCGTCGTCGGATTCCGCGTCAGCAGCAAGGGCATGGTGATCAGCCTGTGGGGCGATCCCCAGACCGGCCAGCCGGTCCGTGCCGAAGGTACCATGGGCGTCTTCGCAGGCACGGTGCTGACCATGAGCGACTTCGAGTTCGACGTTCCCATGGACGAGTCGCTGTTCAGCACCGAGCCGCCGGCCGGCTACACCGTTGAAACGAGGAATCTCGACGCCTCGGCGCCGGAGGAAAAAGACCTGATCGAGACCTTCCGCCTGTACAGTCAACTGGCCGGCGGCGCCTTTCCCGACTCGCTCGACATGCGGACGATCATGCAGACGGTCGCGAAGCTGGTGGGGACGAAGTCTGCCGTCCAGGCGATTCGTGAAAAGCTCGCTTCCGAGGGGCGAGAACTGACCGAGGAGGAGATGCACAGACTTGAGGGGCTGATGCAGAAGATGATGGATTGGCAATTCGCTCCAGGGAAGGAGAAGCCTGATGCGGAGCAGATGCGCCAGACCGAGAAGCAGATGCGCGACATTGTGGGTTCGGGGAAGCCCGCTCCAGGCGGCGGGAAGCCGGACAAGGAGGAAATACGCAAGAACACGGAAGCCGGTATGAAGAAGCTCGTGGAAATCCAGATACCGCTTCAGCGAGGATTGTTCTTCGCCTTCTCGCTCTCGCCGGAAGCCGACGCCCACTACGCGGGCAAGGGCGTTTCTCTCGGCGCGGCCGACACGCCCATCTTCTGGTACCGTCCCAAGGACTCCAAGACCTACCGGGTGATCTTCGCCGATCTCGCGGTGCGGGATGCGAACACGCCCCCGACCGCAGCCGGCGCCCAGCCGCTGACCTTGCCGGCCAGTCCGCAGAACGTGTCTTCACCGGCCAGTCCGGAGAAGTAGAGAAACGCGTTTTCCAGAGCCGCATTTTCGCCCCTGCGGTAACCGGCCGGCGCTGTCTTGTGCAAGGTGGAAGGTCCAGAGGCGAGGCTTCTTTTCTCCCTACGGCTGGACGACTTCGAAGGGAATCGCCGGCAGCACACCCATGAAGGAGCGGTACTCGCGGGTCTTCCCTTCCTTGTTCGTTTCCGTCCGCTTTCGAAACGCGTTGGCGATCAAGTTGCCTCGCAGACCCGGCTTTGCCTCGGCGGCGTCGCTGCGGAAGGTCATGGTCACGGTGCGATCCTGCCAGCCAACCTTTTCCAGGACGATCCCTTGAGGTGGATCGCTCAGCTCGAACTGCATGCTGGCCTGTTCGCTCCACCACGGCCCGCGAATCTGGACCTCGGCCGTCCCGCCGGCCGGGATCCGGGCCGGTTCTTCGCTCACCACCGCCGACGGGCTCTGGTGGGTCCGGCGGTCCGGCGGAGGCGGCTGCCGCACCGTGGCCCCGGGCCGGAACCGGCCGCTGTCGGCCAGCACGATCTTGAGGTCCTCAGCAGGCACCAGGTGCCGGTAGGCAAAAGCCTGCATCATGTCGTCGGCGGCGACCGCCTGGCGGACAACCTCCCCGCCATCGATCGTGGCACGGCCTTCCAGGCACAGGGGGAGCGGCTCCACCGCCGCCCAGGGGGCCAGTGAAAACGTCACCCGGATCCGGTCCTGGCCCGCCGGCACCAGCCCGCCCAGAAGCACCAGCCCCTCCGGAATGTCCTTGAGCGAGAGGGCGATCGGGCCGTCAAAACCGTCCTTGCGCAGGGCGACAACCGTGACCGGAGTCAGCCGCCACGAACTGGCATTGATACACGACGGCACCAGTCGCAGCGCAAAGTCCGGCCGTGGCGGACTGATCCGCAGCCGGTAGGCAAACTCCGCGCCCCCCTGGTGCTGGGCATCTCCCAGGCGAACGAAGTAGCTTCCATCGGCCGGCAGCGTGATGCTCAGGAGCGAATCGGCATGGTGCGTGTGCAACGCATCGGCCTTGTCTTCATGGTCGTCGTTGAAGGCCAGACGCTTGCCGGTGCTGTCCGTAATTTCCAGGGCGGAATCGACGGGCGAGTCGAGTCGCCGGGCTTCAACCTCCGCAATCACCCGCTGGCCGGCCTTGCCTTCAAAGCCAAACACGTCCAGGTCCCCCGCCTCCCCGATCCGCCCATTGACGATCATGGGAAGCACAATCGCCTGGGGGGCGTCCGCACCATTGGGCTCCTTTTCCACACACTCCCGAAGCGTGTCCACGGCAAAAGGCCGGACATTGGAAACCAGCTCGCCCCGCTGCACCCGGACCGGATAAACCTCCCCCGTCTTGTCCTTGGCCTCAATCGTCCGTGTCGACTCGGGCAGATTGTAACCCGAAAGTTCCACAGTAGTCGGCCCGTCGGCTCGGCCGCCCAAGGGGAAGATACTCGTGATCAGCGGCAGTTCGCCCAGCGTGATCCGGTAGACGAAGTCGGGCCGGCCGCGGGAAATGGCGTCCTTGATTTCAACAACATACGCTCCGTCCGCCGGCACCTCGAACACGAGCACCGGATCGGGATCGAAGCGGTAGTCGTCGGCAAAAGCCAGCTCCCGGCCCTGGTCGTCGTAGAGGGTGAGCGTGGCCTGGAACCAGCCGGGAACCGCGTCGGGCAGATAGGGAATGAGCTGCCGCGCGGCGGCGGCAATCACCAGCGTTTGCCCCTTGCGGGCCTGGAAACGGTAGCGATCGGCATCGCCGGGCGTGAAGCCGCCGTTCCAGCGGATCGCATCCGGCTCGCGGGGAATGATCTGCCCGTTGACCGTGGCCGGCAGCGTAATGTCGGTCGTCGTCGTTGCCGGGAAGCGGGTGATCAGGTAAGAATTCTCAAAATCGGTGACCAGCTCCGGCTCCTTCTCGCGAAACTCGGGGAGCCTGCCCACGTGGAACCGGATCGGGTTGGATACGCCGCGGGCCGTTTCCAGCCGCATTTCCCGCGGGCCCGGCTCGGCGCCGGCCCGGATCGTGACCTCGATCTGCACGGTTTCGGCAATCGCCGGATGGATCTGGCGCCGCAGCGAGGCGGCCATGTAGGCCGCCACCCGCCGCTGGATCGCCGCCATCTCGCGGCGCGTGGCCGGGTCCTTCTGGTTCTTCGCCAGTTCCGTGAGCTTGTCGCGCAGCCCGCGGACATCCATCTCCGTCATGGGCTTGATCCCTTCGACGAACTTTGCCTCAACACCGCTCCCCGTAAAGGTGATGCGGCCTACGTCGCTGAGATACTGGCCTCCCACGGTGACCTGCAACGTCGTGTCTTGCCGGCCGCCGGCCGGAAAGACATAGCCAATCCGCGGGAACGTGTCCTGCGAGAGCGAGGCCGACGGAACCAGGAGCGCCAGCAGTTGGCATGCCAGCAGATGATGGAATCGTTTCACGTTGTCGAGTCCTCCGCGAGAGGGTCGGCCATGCTCACATGATTTCCTTGAGCCGGCCGGCCATGGGAATGCCGTCGGCTGCGGTCGGCGTCACCGTCAGGGCCATGCCGAGCGGGTTGGCCAGCGGGCCCTCGGGGTCGATGCCGACCAGCTCGTAGATGCTGCCCAGCAAGTCGCACGGATAAACCGGCCGGTCTTTGACTTCTTCTCCCTTCGCATCCGACGAACCGACCACCTGCCCCCCCTTGAATCCGCCGCCGGCGACCACGGCGGAGAAGACGTTGCCGTAGTGGTTGCGGCCGCCGTTCCAGGGCGCCTGCCAGTCGATCTTGGGCGTGCGGCCGAACTCGCCGCACCACCACACCACCGTCGTCTCCAGCAGGCCCCGCTCCGCCAAGTCCGCCAGCAGCGTCGCCAGCCCCTGATCCAGTTCCGGGAGCTTCTGCTGCATCGCCCGGAAATTGTCGATGTGCGTGTCCCAGCCGCCGTAGTTGACCGTCACGTAGGGCACTCCCCGCTCGACCAGCCGCCGCGCGGCAAGGCAACACTGGCCAAAACGGAGGAAGGAGGTCTCGCTCCAGGTCGGGTGGCCATAGCGGCTTCGCAGCTCGGGGGTCTCTTCCGAAAGATCGAAAGCCTTGGCCCCGTCGCCCACGATCATGTCGTAGGCCTGGTCCTCCGACTGGTAGAAGGCGGTCAGGGCCGGGTTCCCCTGGGCCGTGGCGCCGAGAGTGTCCAGCTTGCGGAGCAATTCCCGCCGGTTCTTCTGCTGCGCCTCGCTGACACCCTGCGACGTGACCCCCTCGACCGCAAACTTCTGCTGCGAAGGGTCGCCTCCGGTGGCAAAGGGCTGGTAGCGCGGCCCGAGAAAACCGGCCTCCGAGAACCGCCCCTGCGTCTGCGTGATCACGATATAGGGAGGGATCAAACCCTTGTACCCCGCCTCGTAACCCTTGAACAGCGAGACCACGGCGCCGGCGCACGGATAAACCAGGCGATCGCCGGGGCGACGGCCGGTCTGAGTTAGATATGAGGCCGTCTCGTGCCCGCTGTTGCCGTGGGTCATGCTGCGGATGATCGAGTACTTGTCCGCCTGCTGGGCCAGCATCGGAAGAAGCTGGCAGATGCGGATGCCGTCCACGTTGGTCGCGATCGGCTTGTCCAGCGGGCCGCAGTAGTCGTTGCCCGCCTCCGGTTTCGGGTCAAACGTGTCCAGGTGCGGCGGACCGCCCGAGGCCCAGATCTGGATGACCGATTTGGCCTTGGCCTTCGGCGGCGATTCCGCCGCAAACGCCCCCACGCCGCCGCCGGCCAGCAGCACGCTCCCCGCACCGGCCAGGCCGCGGGCCAGCGCCTGGCGGCGAGAGATCACTTGGCAGTCATGTCGGTTGGCCATGGTTCCACCTCAGTGCCGATAGGAGAACTCCGGGCAGTTGACCAGCGCCCACGCCAGGTCACGGTAGACCGTTCCCCGTCCGCCGGTCTTCGCATACTCGTCAAGCGTTTTCAGCTCGTCCTCGGTGGGATAGCGGGAGAGGATCGTCAGGTAGAGTTCGGCAAAAACCTCCGCCGGCGGCTGATCCCGGTTCGGACGCGTCAGAGGCTGCAGCTTGCGACTGCTCTCCAGCTTCCGCTGGATGTGGCTGGAGTTGAGCTGGTGCAGCCGCTGCGACGCCGTCGGGCGATTGTTGCGGTCCGACTCCAGGCCCGAGTCGCGCGACGAGCGGCCGAACTTCTCCAGGAACGGGCTGGTGATGCTGGCGTCGGCCAGGGCCACCGCCCGCTGCTCCTCCGGCATGTAGGTGAAAGGTTCGGGAATGATACTGGAGTACTGCTCCGTCGTGCCGGTGATCTGGCAGAGCGCGTCGATGAGCACCTCGGCCTCCAGGCGGCGGAGCGGATAACAGGCAAAATAGGCCTCCCCCTTCGATACATCGCCCGTCAGGATGTGGCAGCGCTGGTAGGTGGCTGAGTTGAGAATCAGTCGGCAGAGGTGTTTCACATCGTAGCCCGAGCGGATCAGCTCTTCCTCCAGGAAGGAAAGCAGCTCGGGATTCGTGGGCGGGTTGTCGGGCCGGATGTCGTCGGCCGGTTCGATGATGCCGCGCCCCAACAGCCAGAACCAGACCCGGTTGGCCATGTTACGCGCAAACCAGGGGTTCTCAGGCGCGATCAGCCAGTCGGCCAGCGCCTGCCGCGGGTCCACCCCAGGCGATAGATGCGCGGGCATGCCGTCCGGAAACACGGCCGTCTCCAGCACCTTGGCGGCGGCTTCCGTAACCGCCTTGTCCTGATCGAAAACGACAATCTCTTCCTTCCATTCCCCGGTCGGCTTGTAGGCGATCTCGGAAAAAAAGGCCGCCATGCCCGTCCACTGCTCCTGGGACCAGCTTGTGGGCCGAACTCCCATGAAGGTCAGCGCCACGGCCTGGGCCAGCCCCTGAGGCTGGCGGTTCTGCACCGCGCGATAGAAATTGACCTGCGGCTGGCGGAAATTGCTGCCGCTGGCGGTGAGCAGCTCGCGGGCAAACCGGTCGTAGGGAAGGTTTTCCTTGACCGACGTGCGAATCCAGCGGTGGTAGGCCTGCACCGCGTTGGGCCAAAGATTGATCGGAAACTCCGACTTGACCCGCAACAGGTCGCACCACCGCATGGTCCAGTAGTCGACGTGCTCCGGACGCTCGAAGAGCTGGTCTACCAGCGCGGAACGTTTGCCCGGGTCCTTGTCGGCCAGAAACCGCCGAGCCTCGTCGGCGGTCGGCAAAGTGCCCGCCATATCCAGGTAGACCCGGCGAAGGAAGACGGCATCCGAACAGGTGCTGGCCGGGGCGATCCCCAGCTCCTTCAACTTGCCGTTGACCAGTTCGTCAATTCGCCCCTGCGGTTTCAGCTCGGTGCCGCTCTCAAAGGGCGCCGCCGGCGAACCGGCCCGGGCTGTTCCTGCCAGAATGGCTGCGGCAAACGCGAAAACGACCGCGGATCTTCTCATGGTCTTGGTCCCGCGTGGCTTCCGACGTATCTCAACGCGAAATCCGGCCAGCCGAGACACAGCCTCTCTCCCCCGAACTCCGGGGCCTCTCCCCTGCCGTTGCCAGGGCCAACCGAACGCCGCTATTCTACATCCGCGCCCACCACGAAACAACGATTCAGAACCTCCGGCCGGAGAACCGCCAAGTAGCCCTTCAGCGCCCAGCCGAACGCGCCAGCCACTCCGCCCCCCATCCCCTGTCCTCCCGTCCTCCTGTCTCTCTCCGTCCTGTCCTGTCCTGTCCCCCGCCCTCCCTCTTCCACCAGGGGGCGTCCAATCTTGCGCTTGACTTCAAATCCCTCGTCCGCTACAATGCGCCTGTACA
>CAZLWV010000032.1:0-62818 GCA_964563135.1 uncultured Planctomycetaceae bacterium | reverse complement strand
GCTCCTCCACCGCGTCGCCCAGTGCCTTGTTGCCTTCCAGGTTCGCCGTCACCACCACCTGCCGCTGCATGCCGAATCGATCGATGGTTGCCGGTCCCTTGGCCGGCTCCAGGCTGGCCAGGCTGGCCAGTTGCACGAGGCCCGCCTTGGGCGAGTCCAGCATCAGCCGCCCGATCGCTTCTGGCCGGTCGCGGAACGGCAGCTCCGCCCGCAGCCACACGTCGTACTGCTCGTCGAACTCCTTGTACTTCGCCACCGGCTCGCCCCCCACCAGCACGTTGAGGGTCGACGCGATCGTCTGCACCGGGATGTCCAGGTCTGATGCCTTCTCGCGGTCGATCTTCACCCGCAGCTCCGGCTTGCGGAGCGACAGACTGGAGTCCACATCCACATACCCCGGCTGCCGCCGCATCCAGGCCATCACCTTGTCCGAATTCTCCTGCAGCCTGCCCAGGTCCGGCCCCCGCAGGTTGAGCTCCAGCATCGCCTGGCGGAATCCGGCGGCGGAGATCACCTGCGAGTCCTGCACCGCGGATCGCAGCTCGGGGTAATCCTCCATGATCTTCCTCGCCTCGCGCTGGACATCGAACTGCGCAAAGTAGCGGGGATCGTCTTCGGGAAGGTTCCGGATCGCAAGATACCAGAACTTCCAGTCCCACCAGGGGCGAGTGCGCTCCTCGAGGTCCGGCAGCTTCGCGTAGATCGTGCCGGTGGTCACATCCCCCTGGCCGCGCGAAATGCGGCCGGTCGTATCGCCGATGGTGGTGAACACCGTGGTGACGCCCTTCAGTTCCGCCAGTCGGCCCTCGATCTCGGCAAACACCCGCTCGGCGCGGTCCAGCGTGTAGCCTTCCGGCAGCGTCACCGCCACCTCGAACTCGCTCTGGTCGTCGCGCGGAAGGAAATCGAACCCCACCACGCCGAACAGGTAGAAGGTCAACGCAAACAGGCTCACCGTCGACGCCGCGATCACCCAGCGATGCCGTAGCGACCACCCCAGAATCCAGCCGTACGCTCCGTCGATCGCCCGCCACAGCGGATTGTCCTTCGTGCTGCCGTGCGTCTTCTTCAGTCTCAGAAAACGGGAACACAGCATCGGCGTCATGGTAAACGAGATGAACCAGCTCATGGCGATGGCAACAGCCACCGTGGCGCCGAAGCTGTTGAAGAACCGCCCCACGATGCCCCCCATGAAAATGATCGGAACGAAGATCACCAGCAGCGACAGCGTCGTCGCCGAGACCGCCAGCGCAATCTCCTTCGTCGCCGAACCGGCCGCCTCCAGCGCCGTCAGGCCGCGCTCTTCCATGTGCCGGAATATGTTCTCGTTGATCACCACCGCGTCGTCGATCACGATGCCGATGGCCAGGATCAGCCCCAGCATCGTCATGTTGTTCAGGGTGTAGCCCAGCCAATACATGAAGGCGTACGTGGCAATGATCGAGGCGGGAATCGCCAGGCTGGCAATCACCGTCGTCCGCCAGTCGTGGATGAACAGCAGGATCGTCAGCGCCACCAGCACGGCGGCGATGATCAGGTGGAAGTTCAACTCGTCGATCGACTTGACGATGAACCGCGACTGATCCTTGACCACGAAAGTCTCGATGTCCGGCGGAAGCAGCGCCTTGAGCTGCTCGAACCGCTGCCGCACCCGCTCCACCACGGCCACCGTGTTCGAACCCGACTGCTTCTGGACGATCAGGCTCACGGCGTTGCGGCCGTTGAGCCGCGCAAGGCTGCGGGGCTCCTCGAACGAATCCTCCACGCGGCCTATGTCCCGGATCCGCACCGGGTAGCCGTTCTGGTTGGCCACGATCAGGTCCAGGAACCCCGCCGTCCGCTCCACGCGGCCCATGGTCCGCAGCACCAGTTCCCGCGAACCCTGGTCCACACGCCCGCCGGGCAGTTCCAGGTTCTGGCGGATCAGCGCCTGGCGCACGTCCTCGATCGACAGGCCGCAACTGGTCAGCTTGTCCGTGTCGATGGTGATGTTCACCGCCCGCTGGCGGCCGCCCACCATGATCACCGAGCCCACCCCGGAGACCGTCTCCAGGTCTTCCTTGATCTTCTTGCGGGTGATCTCCGTGATCTCCTGCATCGGCCGCTGGCCGGCCACCGCGATCTCGATCACCGGCATGGCGTTCAGGTCGATCTTGTCGATGATCGGCGTATCGGTGCCGACCGGAAGCTGCGAGAGAATCGTCGAGATCTTGTCGCGAACCTCCTGCGCCGCCACGTCGCGGTCCTTCTCCAGAAAGAACTGCACCACCACCAGCGAGATCCCCTCCTTGGTCGTGGACCGCAGTTCGTCGATCCCCGAGATCGTGTTGATGATCTGCTCGATCGGCTTGGTGACGCTCGTCTCCATCTCCTCGACGCTCGCCCCCTTCAGCGTCGTGGTCACCACCACGATCGGCATCTCCACGTTGGGCAGCAGATCGACCCCCAGCCGGCTGCGGCCGATCAGTCCCAGCACGACCGGCGCAGACACCAACATCACCGTGAACACAGGTCGCTTGATGCACAGATCCCAGAGCGTCATCGATCGAATCCGCAGGAGCCTAGGGCTGAATGTTCTGAACGTCTCCCGTCGTTCGCACTTGCACGGCCACGCCGTCGGCCAGCTTGTCGTGGCCGCTGGTGATCACTTGATCGTCCGCACGAAGGTCCGTTCCTGCCACCTCCACCAGCTCCACCCAACCGCGGCCTTCCAGCCCGCTGGTGATCGGCACCGCATGGGCACGCCCCTGGCGGACGACAAACACCTTCGTCGAACCGGCGTAGCTGACGATCGCGTCCACCGGTACCGTCCACGCCTTGGGATCCACGTGCGTGAGCAGATCCACCTTGGCGAATCCCCCCGCCTTGAGTTCGCGCCCGGAGTTGTCCACGTACACCTCCACCATGAAGGTGCGGCTGGTGCGGTCGATCATCGGATTGATCGCGCACACCTCCCCCGCCAGCTCGCGGCCCGGATAGGCGTCCACGAAGACCCGCGCCCCCTGCCCCACCTGGACCTGGCCGACGAACCGCTCCGGCACGGCGGCCTTCAGCTTCAGCACCCCGTCCATCACCAGTTCGAACGCCGCCGTCGAAAACCCCATCCCATCCTTGACCATCTCCCCTTCCGTCACCTTCCGATCCACCACCCCGTACCTGACCTCCTTCGGCATCCGCGGCCGCTGCGTCGGCGTGGGAACCTTCACCATCGTCAGCTCCAGTTTGCGCTGGGCCGTCCGCAACTGCACCACACGGTGCCTGATCCCCGCCACGATGGCCCACGAGTCCCAACGGGCTTGCTCATAATTGGCCTGGGCCACCTTGAGGTCCTTGCTTCGCCCCGTGTACTCCTCCGTGGCAAGTGCATGGTCGGCCAGCAGCTTCTCCGCCCGCTGGAGCCGCAGGGCCGCGTTCTCCATTTCCTCCTTGGCACTGATCACCCGCGGCAGTTCGTCCACCTTGAATTGCCGATCCATCAGCTTCAGGATGTTGTCCGGGTTGAAATCCTTGTCGGCCGGCACATACTCGCGCAAACCGATCCGGGTGGCATCCAGTTCGATCTCCCGCCGCTTCTCTTCCACCGCCAGTTCGTAATCCGTCGGATCGATTTCCAGCAGCGGATCGCCCGGCCGCACGATGTCCCCCACTTCGTGAAACACCTGCACCACCCGCCCCGGCACCTCCGCCGCGACCGTCACCTCGTCGAACCCGAAAAACGTGCCGACGGCCCCCACCGACCGCTGCACCTGGCGCACCTCGATCGGCGCCGCCGTCACCGCAATGGCGCCCTCCGCGGGCGCCGCCCCCCCTGTGCCCGCCGCTCGAACCGCAGCCCCTTCGCCGGCAGCCCCCGCGCTTGTCGTCCCGTCGGCCCGTTGCGGTTGGCTGATGGCCACCACCAGGGCCGCCATCGCACCGAGCGTCCCCAGTGCGACCAGCGACCGGCGGATCCGCCGCGATCTTGTTGCCATGTGCCGTCCCCTCGCAGAATGCGGCGGGCCCCGCAGGTGCCCCTCGCCGTTTCATCCCTATCTTAACGGTTGTCTTCCAAGTCCGTTGATCGCTTCACCGGGCGGCAGGGCCTCCAAGGCCGCAAACGCCCGTCACCGACTGCCGCACCGCCGCTTCCTCTTCCTCCGCTCCCCATCGCTCAGGATGCCGTGGAACACGAGGTCCAGAATCTGCTCCGCTTGCGTCTCGGTCGCTTCGCTCCGCGTGGCAAAATAGTTGGTAAACATTATCCCGTAAACCACGTCGTTCAGCACGTCCGCCGTCCGCTCCACCGGAACATCCCTCATCCGCCCCTCGGCAATCAGGCGGCGGAACAACTCGTGCCAACGCTCCATGTGGGCATCGCGGTGCTCAAAGTAGGTCGCCTTCTTGCGGTCGCGAAACTCGGCCCGCTCCAGGATCAGCAGCTCCACGTACTCCGGGTGCTGCCGGAAAAACTCCAGGTACACGCACAGAGCCCGCTCGATCCGCTCCAGCGGCTCCGCGATCGTGTACACCTCCGCCGCAAACCGCTCCGTCAACCGCTCCATCCCCCGGTCCACGGCCGCCAGAAACAGCGCTGCCTTGCTGGGAAAGTAACGATACACGGTCCCCTTGCCCACCCGCAAGGCATCCGCGACGAACTGCACGTCGGTATCCCCGTATCCGTGCTGGGCAAACACCAGGGCGGCGGCATCCAGAATCTCCTGGCGGCGTTGCGCCGTCAACGTCTCGTTCTTCGGCCGTCCTCGCGCCTTCCGGCCGGCAGGTTGGGCAGGCATGCGTGGCTCCCTGATTTTCCCGACGGACTCGTCCGTCCAAAAAATCATAGCCCGCCCGCCGAGCGACTGTCAACAGCCTTCCAGCCGCGCGGCCCTCCATACCCCCTGGACTCGGCCCCGAAGACCTGGCGGCTGTGCAAAATGAACCTGGCCACCCGGGGCATCCAGGGCGACTTGGCGAAGGAACCCGCCGATTCGCTCCGCAAGGGTGAATCCGAGACCTTTTGGCTCAACCAGATCGCCGAGCTTTACGGGGTGGACCTTCGAACGATAAGTTACCACCTGGGCCAGATTTACGACTCCGGCGAACTGAGCCGCGAGGCAACTCTCCGAAGAATTTGGAGAGTTCAGCAGGAGGGGAACCGCGAGGTCCGCCGGGAGATCGAGTTCTACAACCTGGATGCCATCATTTCGGTCGGTTACCGCGTCAACAGTGCCCAGGCCACCCAGTTCCGCATTTGGGCCACCCAAACCCTGCGGGAGTTCGTCACAAAGGGCTTCGTGCTCGACGACGAGCGGCTCAAGCTCAACAAACGGTTCGGCAAGGACTATTTTGACGAACTGTTGGAACGTATCCGCGAGATCCGGGCTAGCGAGCGGCGGTTCTACCTCAAAATCACCGACATCTACGAGCAGTGCAGCATTGACTGTTCTGTTGTTCGTTCCTTAGCATTCCTATTCAGGCAGCAGATGTGTGTATCTACTGTCTGAACTGCGGCTTCCGACGCGTCAGAGACATGAACGAAGCTGTTCAGGAGACAATCGACCATGGAAGTCCGTTTGGCGGTGATGTTCCACGAGCCCACACAACAAGATGCCGAGGAATTGCGAGCCGCGGCGCTCGCATTGACCAACGACCGAGGCAACGTGCGGGTGTTTTCCGAGCCCGACGCGCCGCAATGGCTGGTCGCCGAGTTCACCATGCCCAAGCAACCACAATACGCGGCAGTAGACAGAATCGATCGCTGCTGGGAGTTTCGCAGTCTGAATCGGATCGACTCGACGATCTTGTTTCCGAAGGAGGATAGGCCGAATGGAAAACGCAAGCGGCAACCAAGAAACAACTGACGCCCCCCCGAATGACCGTCGCCCTTCACACCGCGAAAGTGGCGCTGCTTTCGCCGTGCGAAAGGCGACAATGCGACAGTTGTTGACTCCGCGGTCCTTGGCCTTGCGCGATCGATCCACACGGGCGGATAACTCGCAGTCCCAAACCAGCCCCCTCGAGCACACCCTCTGCCGCGCCGATGACCCCCCCCCCACCCCCGATTTCATAAAACTATACTTCCGTCCAGATCCAGCCTTGACACCAGGTACATGCGCTGATATACTGAACGCCTGCGCACACACTTCCTTCACCTGCCAGGCTGGCCGAGCTATGCCCTGCTCCATCCTCCCCCATCTTCCCAGTCCGCCATTCCCCTAGGGTTCACCACCCATTTGTCGCACGCCCCTCCGTCGAACCACCATGACCCACGATATTGCCAAAACGCCTGCCCTGTTGCCCAACGCCCTCTCGAGCGACCTAGAGCTTGGCTCCAATCCACCTTCTGTTGACCAGCGCCGGTCGCGTGCAAGGCGCCCCCTGCCCCCGCCACCGGCGGTCCCATCGGCCGAAACCGGCAAAATCGCTTCCTGCTGCCCAACTGAAACATAGCCTCCGCGCCCTGGGCCGGTCTCGAACTGCCGGACCCCGGTGCACTCGCCTCTGCCTGAGTCGACGACAACCGGCACCACGTCGCCAACCGGCCGCTGCCTTGCCGAGAAGAAGTCCATGCGTGACAAACCATCTTACATTTTTTACGCATCTTGGTATTGACCGTTATCTGCCTGGCGGTCGAAAATCGGGACCGAATCGGGCACCCTGACCGGCAAGAGAAGAAACCATCTCCCGTGGAGATCCGGGCTCGCCAATCAGGCAGGCGTTCCCCCGCCCGGTCGCCGTCGCGACGGCCCGCCCGACGCGTTCCCCCGCCAGACCACCCGGACAATCGGGCTGCCAGCCCTGCAAAGTGAGTCTGCAAGAGTGACTGAGAGGACCAGGCTATGTCCAAATCCCTGTCTCGCCGTCAGTTCATCAAGTCTGCGCCGGCCTTCGGCCTCCTCGGCGGCGCCGCCGCTTTCTGGGTAACCGGCGCACCGGCTCGGGGGGCCTTGTTTCAGGCCAAAAACGACCGGCCCCTGGTCGCCGCCATTGGCGTCGGCGGACGCGGCCTGCACGACGCTAGGCTGGCCGCCCAGTTTGGCGACATTGCCGCCGTTTGCGACGCGGACCTGAACCACGCCCGCCAGGCCCGCGACGCCCTCGGCGGCAAGGCCGAGGTCTTTCAGGACTATCGCAAACTCCTCGATGCACGCCCCGACATCGACGTGGTCATCAACGGCACCCCCGACCACTGGCACACGGCCATCACCATCGCCGCCTGCCGGGCGGGCAAGGACGTCTACACGGAAAAACCGCTCACCCTCACCATCGAGGAAGGGAAGCTGCTGCGCGAGGTCGTCCGCCAGACGGGGCGGATCGTCCAGGTCGGCACACAGCAGCGAAGTTCACCCCATTTCCGCACCGCCTGCGAACTGGTCCGCAACGGCCGCATCGGCAAACTGCAGAAGGTCGCCGTGCTCCTGCCCTTCTACTCCTACAAGGGCGGCCCCTTCACCGCCAAACCGGTCCCGCCGGACCTCGACTGGGACCTCTACCAGGGCCAGGCCCCCCAGCGGCCGTACTGCCCCGAACGGACCCATTTCACCTTCCGCTTCTGGTCCGACTACGCCGGCGGAAAGATCACCGACTGGGGCCAGCATCACCTGGACATCGCTCACTGGGGCATGGGCCTGGAAGACAGCGGCCCGCTGGAAGTCGCGGCCAAAGGGTTCTTTCCCGGCCGCGGACAAGCCGACTGCTACAACAATTCCGACCGCTTTGCCGTCCGCATGAAGTACCCCGGCAACATCGACGTGTTCTTCATGGTCGTCCGCGACCAGAAATACCTCCAAAGCATGGCCGACGGCGACATGACCGAGGCCGAAGACGCCGAGCTGTTTGCCGAAATGCCCGAGGAGTGGCGGAAAGAACAACGCGACGGCGTCATGTTCATCGGCGACCAGGGGCGCCTCTTTGCCAACCGCGGCAAAGCCTACGGCAAAGCGGTAGAACAGCTCCCCGAGAACCCGCTCCCGGCCGATGCCGTGCGGCTCTACGAAAGCAACGACCACATGGGCAATTTCTTCCAGTGCGCCCGCAGCCGCAAGCAGCCGGTCAGCACCGTCGATGTGGCACACCGCGTCATCACGGCCTGCCACCTCGGGAATGTGTCGATGCACCTCAAGCGGCCCGTCCGCTGGGATCCCGAGAAGGAGGAGATCGTCGGCGACGAGGAGGCCCGCAATTCCATCTACGTCAGCCGCCAGCAGCGCAAACCGTATTCGCTCGAAACATGACGTGATACATCTGGCGCGATGTAACAGGATAAACATACCTATACCGCCCTCCCGCAACGGAGAAGAGACTTGATCAGGGTAGGGATCATCGGATTCGGGTTCATGGGCCGCATGCACCATCGCTGCTGGCAGGCCCTGCCGGACGCAACCGTGGCGGCCGTCTGCGACGCCGATCCGCATGCACTCGAAAATGAAGCCAAGAACCGCGGCAACATCGCCGGCGCCGAAGGCGACGTCGACCTGACGCAAGTCAACATCCACGGCGATTTCTCGCAGATGATCCGCCAGGAACAACTCGACGCCGTCTCGATCACCCTCCCCACCCATCTCCACCCCGACGCCACGCTGGCCGCCCTCCAGGCCGGATGCCATGTGCTCTGCGAGAAGCCGATCGCCCTCAGCCTCCCGGAGGCATCGCGGATGGTCGAGGCCGCCCGTCGGACAAAACGCGTGCTGCAGATCGGGCACTGCATCCGCTTCTGGCCCGAATATGCCAAGGCCAGAGAAATCCTCGCCACCGGCACCTGCGGCCAGGTGGTCGCCGCCACCTTCCAGCGCCTGGCCGCCACCGCCGCCCGCAAGCCCCGGAGCTGGTACCTCAACAGCGATCTCAGCGGCGGCATGCCGCTGGATCTCCATATCCACGACACCGATTTCGTCCAATATCTCTTCGGGATGCCCCGGTCGGTGTGCAGCCATGGTTCGCCGGCCTCTGCCAGAGGCCTGGCACACATCGTCACCCGTTACGGCTACGGCGACGACAAGCTCGTCACCGCCGAAGGAGGCTGGGCCATGATGCCCCCGTACGGTTTCCAGATGCGATTCCACATTGTGATGGAAAGGGGCACGCTCGACTTCGACTTCCGGCGGGATCCCAGACTCCAGCTCTCGACGGCCGATGGCCAGTTGATATCGCCGGACTGCGAGCCCGGAGATGGTTACACCCGCCAGATCGAACATTTCGCCCGTTGTATCCGCGGAGAAACCGTCCCGCCCGTCACCAGCCCCGAAGAGGCCCAAGATTCCCTTCGCATCGTCCAGGCTGAATGTGAGTCGGTCCGAACCGGGCGAGAGGTCCGGATCGACAGCCTCGCCGCATCGGAGCCCTGCCATGAACTGTAGTAACTGGCCGGTGGCCGTCTGCAGTTGGTCGCTCCAGACCGACGTGGCCGGGGTGGCCGACGCCATGCAGCGTCTGGGACTGGACCAGGTGAATCTCGCTCTCAAGCCGGCACTGCGTGAAGGAGGCGACGACTACCTCGCAGCAGTCCGCTGCCAGGCCTGGACGATCAGCGCTGCCACCATCGGTTTTCCCCAGGAAGACTACTCCTCGCTCGACTCGATCCGCATGACCGGCGGAATCGTGCCCGACGAGCACTGGCCCCAGAACCGCCGCTCGGTGCTCCGCGCGCTGGAGATCACCGCCGCTCTCGGGTCTGCTTATCTCACGATGCACGCCGGCTTCCTGGAGACGAACGAGGCGGCCCACGTCCGCAAAATCCGTGACCGCCTCGTCTGTCTGGCCGATGCCGCGGCGGTCAAGGGGCTCATGCTGCTCCTGGAGACAGGACAGGAAACGGCCGACTCGTTGCGCCTCCTGCTCGAAGATCTGAATCACCCGGCCCTGGGCGTTAATTTCGATCCGGCGAACATGATCCTCTACGACAAGGGCCAGCCGGTTGCCGCCCTGCACACGCTGGGGCCTTGGATCAAGCACGTACATGTCAAGGACGCGGTCCGCACCACTCGCCAGGGCACCTGGGGCACCGAGGTGCCCTGGGGCGAAGGGCAGGTCGGCGGCGCCACGTTTCTCGAGACCCTGAAAGAAATCGGATTCACCGGTACCCTGGCGATCGAACGCGAGGGGGGCGACAACCGCTACGGCGACATCCAATTGGCCGCCGAACGACTCGCTCAGGCCGGCCGCCTTCTTGACTCCGGAGAACACCGATGAACGGCGAGTTGACCTGGGATCTGTATCTGAGCCTCAGCGGTATGAAATTCCTGGAGTTCACCATCTGGGGCGCCTGGGCTCCTGTGCTGGCCTCGAGGCTTCTCGGACCGCTGAAAATGAGCGGAAAACAACTCGGGTGGATCTATGGAACACTCCCCATCGCATGCTTCTTCGCGCCCATGGCGGCCGGACAGATCGTCGATCGGTGGTGCCCCACGGAGCTGTACATGGCCGGAGCGCATCTGCTCGGCGGACTCTTCCTGCTGGCTGCCGCCCGTGCGAATCGGTTCACCCCGCTGTTTCTCCTGATGCTCGGCCACTGCCTGTGCTTTGCACCAACTCTGGCCATGGTCAATTCGCTCACCTTTGCCCATCTGCCCAATCCCCAGGTCAACTATTTCGGCATTCGCATGTGGGGCGCCGTCTCCTGGGTGCTGATCGGCTGGCTGTTGACCTTCTGGCGAAGATCGGGCAGGTTCCAGTTCAAGAGTGCCGATAGTCTGGTCCTGGCGGCAATCTGCTCCTTTGTCATGGGACTCTACTGCTTCACGCTCCCCCCTACCCCTCCCTCCCACACGGGCGCCGGCGCGCTGCCCTTCATCAAGGCAATCTCGCTCTTCCGCGATCCCAACTTCCTGGTCTTCATGGCGATTTCCTTCGTCGTCACCACCCAGCTCCAATTCTATTACCTGGGAACCTCGCGTTTCCTGGAAGACATCGGCACCTCTCATAGCGCAATCCCCGCCGCCATGAGCATCGCCCAGATCGCCCAGGTGGTAGCCATGGCCGCTATCCTGAAGTTCATTTTCAAACCCCTCGGATACACTTGGATCATGGCCCTGGGCACCGGGTTCTGGCTGCTGATGTTCCTCCTCTACGCCTGCATGCGGCCGCGAATCGTGGTGATCGGATCGATGGCCCTGCACGGGCTGGCCTTCGCCTTCTTCTTCGATGCCGCCTACATCTACATCAACGAGGCCGCCCCCGATGACATCCGCGCTTCGGCCCAGGGCCTCTACGTTGCCATTACCCAGGGACTCGGCCTGTTTCTGGGAACTCAGTTCACCGGCGCCGTGATGGACCACTTCCGCCACGACGACAAATTCCGCTGGCGCCCCATCTTCCTCGTCCCCTGCGTGCTGCTGGCAGTCTGTACCCTGGCCTTCATCATGCTGTTCAAAGGTTGAGTTCGGGTCGCGATAGTGACCTCCCGGCCCGCAACAAGACGTCTGTTCGCAGAGCAGGCAACCACGCTCGTTTCACCGTCCTCGAGGAGTCCGCTTCCATGCCGCTCGACTGGGTCCGCCAGGACAACTATGAAGCCATGAGTTCCTTCGGCGCCTCGCGGATCGCCGCCGCCATCGAGCGGCAGTTCCGCCACGGGCGGCCGATGCTCCTCGGCCTGGCAACCGGCAATACCATGCTCACGCTCTACCAGCGCCTGGCGGGCCTGCTCAACGATCGCGGCCTCGACCTGTCCGAGTTGCACACCTTCAATCTCGACGAATACCTCGCCGACGACGGACGGCCGGTCCCCCCCGATCATCCGCTCAGCTACCGGGCCTACATGCAGAAGAATTTCTTCGCCCGCCTCGACCCGATGCTGGGCATGGATCCCGGCCACATCCACTTTCCCGACCCGCAGCGCCCGGCCGCCATCGATGACCTGATCGGCCGCATGGGCGGCCTCGATCTGCAGTTGCTCGGGATCGGCTTCAACGGGCATATCGCCTTCAACGAACCTGTGCCTGAAACCCGGATCGGAGTCGAGGCGTTCGCAGAACTCCCTACCCGCATCATCGATCTCACGGAACTGACGATCTCGACCAACGCCCGTCTCACCGCCGCCGGTGATCGTTCGCAGGTGCCGCGTCAGGCCGTTACCCTGGGAATGAAGCCCATCCTCGCCGCCCGTGAGATCCTGCTGCTGGCCTGTTTCCCCGAACAGCAGCAACCGCTGCGCCGCATGCGGCACGGCCGCCCCACACCCGAGCTGCCGGCCAGTTACCTCTTGGATCACCCCAAGAGTACGATCGTCTACACGGCCGATTCGATCTCCCTGAAAGAGCACGACTGACATGAAGGGTACCTTGCTGATCGGATACGACGTCGAGCGGATCCCGGGCCGTGTGCCTGGTGAAAAGTGGGTCGGCCAGCCGCTCGCGCACGACACGGCCGAGCGGTTCCTCGAAGCCGCCCTGCAAATCCACCAGGAAGTCGGCGTCCCTGCCACGCTGTTTGTCGTGGGCTGCAATATCGAGCGCCTCCGACCCCAGCTCGAAGCCTGCCTGACTTCGGGCTGGTTCGAGATCGCCCAGCACACCCACGAACATTTCCCGCTCAAGACCGTCGTCGAAGAAAGCCCCGACAATATCTACCTGCCGGGATTGCCGGCCGATCGGATTGAGGAACAGCTGGCACGGCCTGTCGAACTGCTCGAGCGGCACCTGGGTGTCCGCTGCCGGGGCCTGACCGCCCCCTATTCCTATTACCGCGGCCTGGCCGATCGCCCCGACATCCTCGAGATCATCGCGCGGCACGGCATGTCCTACGTCCGCTCCTACGGCCGCAACAGCCATGATTATTTCCCACTTGGCTGGGACGTCCAGCCTTTCTGGTACCGGCGGCAGGGTTTTCCCGACCTGCTGGAGACGCCCATGCAGGGCTGGATCGACGCCCAGTGGCGCCGCGAGCACGGCTGGCAGAACTGGCCCGCCTACCACGAGTACCTCAAGGAACAGGTCGACCGTGTGGCCGCCAGCGGCCTCTGCTGGTCCCATTGCCAGCACGACTGGACCAGTACCCTCTGTGACGCCCCCCTCGCCTGGACGCGGAAATTCCTCCAGTACGCCGCCTCGCGTCTCGAGATCCTCACCCATTTCGATTTCTACCAGCGCATGCGGCAGTCCCCTACTCTTTGATCTCTTCCGCCATGGTCAGCAGCGCGTCGAGCATCTTCTCCGAGGCCTGAGGCTCCAATTGGTTGGTGCCGATCCAGGTCTCGTATCCGCCCAGCGGGAAATGCCGCGGCGTGGGCAGATAGCCAATCCCATGCGGCGGCCAGGAACCTGCCTGGCCATCAGCGCACGTGGATCAGGATCGCGCCGTCGCCGGGAATGGTGAGTTTCGCGCCTTCGCCGAGCAACTGGCCGATGTCGAGACTCGCCTCTGCCGGCTGGTCCTGGCCGCCCGCCACTCTGGTGGCGGTCCGGACCGAGGCCAGCGGGTGCGGCAGCTTCTCCGGATGCAGCGAGCAGGTGACCTCGCACTCCTTCTGTCCGAGGTTGGCCAGCAGAAGCCAAGCCTCGCCCTGGCGGCTGTATACAGCCGAGGCGCAGGCGGCATCCGACAAGCTCACCGCCTCGTTCCGCCAGTCAGCAAAACTGCAGGACTCGATGTCGCCAATCGGTTTGAGCAGCGGAAGCAGCTCGAAGGCCTGCGGGCTGGCCGGCCAGGGGGTCACGCCACCGAGGAGTGCTTCCAGCGCAAAGAGCCGGTGGAGCCTTGCGGGCGACTTGTCATCAAGCACGCCGTAACTGATGACGCCCCGCGAGATCGCCCCCGCCAGCGACCATTCGAGCGGCAGTTCCGCCAGCGGCGGAGCTCCCTCGGTCCACTTCTTGTAGCCCCATTCGGTTGCCACCACGTGGTCGGCAAAGTTCTCGGTGGCAAACAGGGGAGTCGTCGTATTGTGAACGATCACGAGCCCCCCAGGCCCCACGCGCCGGCGGGTCCACTCCATCAGGTCCAGCAATTCGTCGATATCCCAGTGCCCCTTGGCCTGCGCCGCGGGGTCGGTGTTTCCCTCGTGGAGCGGATTGCAGCACAGCAAGGCCACATTCCAGTCGTAGTACACGCCGTCGAGCGGGTGGTTCTTGAGCACGCGGTCGATGGATAGCTTGAGAAAATCGAGCCAGCCGGACCGCAGGCACATCTGGGCCCCGAACTCATGGTCGGGGCGGTAGAAGTTGTGCTGCACGTCTCCCTTGCGGTTCTTCCTCGCCCAGACCTGGCCGTGTTCCTGGAACTCCTTGGTGCTGGGGTGCAGTTCCTTGTTGGAGAAGTAGGTTGCCGTGCGAATGCCGGCCTGGCGGCAATCGGTGAGGACCTTGTCGTAGCGATCCATGTCCGGATACGGCGGATAGGAGCCGTCTCGCCAGAACAGCCCGTCGTCATAGTAGTCGCCGTCATTGTGGCAATGCACCGTCTGCATCCCCTTCTCCGCCCACCCGGCGATCGCCTCGGTCGACACCCAGTTTCCGCGGTTGCGGTTGAAAGAAGCATGCAGCCACGGCCTGTGCGCGCGGCCGTCGAGAATCGGGAAAGCGAGGTAGAAGTCGAAGACGCATCGCTCCGGCAGCTTCACAGCCGCCTCCGGGCTCGAGTACGGGGCAACTGAAAGCAACAGACCCGGCGGATCCTGGCAGCGGTCGAGCACACATTGGGCCAGGCCGCGGCGACCGGCCAGTTGCAGATCCCATTGCGAAAGATCGGATCCAGCGAACCACTCCAGTCCCTCGACTCCGGCATCGACGAACATCATCGAGCGCGGCACATGGTTCTCTTTCAAGGGCTGATCCGAGGGCTGATCCAGACGCAATTTCCCCCAGACATTGCTCCCGAACGAAAACGGCGGGGCACCTTCCTCCTCGGTGATCCCCTTCCGGTAACCGTAGTCGGAAAGGCTCGGGGCAAGAACGGTGGCCACCGGACACACTTCTCGAAACGAGACGCCGGCCGGAACCGCAAACTCCCGGCGGATCTTGATGTACCCCCAACGGTATTCGAGCGTCGTCTTGAGCCGCACGGCGGAGGGTTGGCCGTTGAGATCCTTGAGTTCAGACTCGACCAGGACAATCTGATTCAGCCCATCCGCGCGAACCGAGACCTTGGGAGAGGCGTCTTTCAGGTCGGTGAACGCCGCGCCGGCGGCATCCTGCACGCGAGTCTCGACGGGCCGGGCCAACAGGTTCTCCGCCCGCCCGTGGACCAGAGTGATGCGCGTGATCGCGCCCCCTTTCTTCAGGTCCTGCTCCACGGTGTAGTAGGGAGTACGAAGGCTGAGAATGCCCGACGCGTCGTTGCGATCGACCGTGTAGGGCTGCGGCCACGTCCGGCGCGGTGCCGGTTCGTCCTGGCCGGCCCGCACACCGATCGCCAAACCTGCCAGTACCACGATGCACAGGCCGATCCGCCCGGCTGCCAGGAGACGGGTGCTTCTCGAGATGGAGAGACGGGGCGTCCCCCGGACGGCGTCAACGACCAGCGCTGGCTCGCAAATGGCGCATAGAGAAGAACAACGATCGCCGAGCACTCTCGTCATAAGATCACCTCCCGTTTGTCCAGTCGTTCTGAGATTCGCCGGTCTCCCCCTGGTTCACGAGCCGCTCCAGATCGTCGTCGGAACCAGCGTGCTGTTCTGGAAATCGTATCCCGCTTGCTTCAAGGCTGCCTCGACTTCCTTCTTGGTCGGCTCCTGGCCATTCAAGCTGACGAGTCCCCAGAAGACCGTTTGGCCGCCGCTGACATGCCTCCCGGTCCCCACACGATGAACCATGATCTCCGGGTTCATCCTGGCCAGGAGATGCTGGATCGGGAAGAACTCATTCTCCTCTCGGACGGAGAATGCCTGCGGCAGGTCAACTTGGGTCTGCATAGAACGGCTCCCGACACGTGAATTGGATCGAGCTGGCAGACGTAAGATTGGCAGGTCGGCAGGGTGTGGTCAACCCCCGGAAGCGGCGACGCACCGGCACCCTCTCCGAAAACTCGAGACGGGTACCGGGGTGAGCCGGTTCCAGTCGGGCCCACCCGCGATCTGACGATCGCTCCCCCACACTGGAAGGGGACGTGTCCACTCACCTGAACCTGGCGACAAGAACCGTCGCGTGCGGCCGGAGCGTCCGCATGCCTCGTTGAGGTCGTGCCAACTTTTTGCACAGAACCAGGAGGCCGGCACGTCGGCCGGTCGGATCCGGATCGCAGGAAGGGTTGGCGAGCTTGTTGAACCGCCCTCCGTTGCGTTGACGGCACGCTCACGATATGATCCATGCGTTTAATCAGGCAATCTGGAACCATCGCTGGCACATTCACAACCGTCTTCCGACGACAGGCTACCGTTTCAATGTTTTCTTTGCAGCGTTTCTTCCGTAAAGGGGATCGTTTCTTTGATCTGCTGGGGGCCGGGGCCGACGAGGCCCAGCAGTCGATCCGCGCGATCGTCGAGCTGGTAAACGAACCCCAGGACAAGTGGTCCTTGGAGAAATCCATCGCCAGCCGCAAGCAGGAGAAACAGATCCACCAGGAGATCACGGTATTGCTGTGCAGCACATTCGTGACTCCGCTGGAACGAGAAGACATTGAGGCCCTGTCGGGGGCGTTGTCGCGAATCACCAAGGTCGCCAAGAAGTTTGCCGAGCGATTGTTGCTCTTCGGACCGGGAATTCCTACCCACGTTTTCAGCAAGCAGGTTGAGATCCTCGACCGCGCCGCTGGCACGCTGTCGGAGATGGTCCACGACCTCCGCCGCGGAGTTCACCTGGACCGGGTGCAGGAACAGAACTTCCGCCTGCAGCAGTGCGAAGGCGAGGCCGACAAGCTGATGCTTGACCTCCTCCGCGATCTCTATAACGGCCAGCACGCGGCCCTGGAGATGATCGCTACCCGCGACCTGCTGGAACTGCTCGAAAAGGTCATTGACCGCTACCGCGACGCTGGAAACGTGGTCTTCCAGATTGTCTTGAAGAATTCCTGAGCCCCAGAAACAACGCCAATGACCCTCGTGCTCTGCGTGATCCTGTTCGGATTGGCCTTCGAGTATGTCAACGGCTTTCACGATACGGCCAACGCAATCGCCACCGTTGTTTCAACTCGGGTGCTCAGCCCCCGCCAGGCAATCTCGCTGGCAACCGTCTGCAACCTGATGGGGGCCCTCTGGGGTACTGCGGTCGCCACCACGATCGGCAGCGGTCTGGTACAGACCGACGCGGTGACCCTGGAGACGGTCTTCTGGGCCCTGGTGGCTGCCATCGTCTGGAACCTCCTCACCTGGTGGCTGGGCCTGCCTTCGAGCTCCAGCCACGCCTTGATCGGCGGGTTGTGCGGTGCGACCCTGGCCTCTGCCGGCGGCAACTGGTCGGTTGTCCGCTGGTCGGAGGTGTCGGCCGCCGGCCATCTCGAAGGCTTGTGGCCGAAAGTGATCGTGCCCATGATCGTCTCGCCGTTCTGCGGCTTGATCGGCGGTTTCATCGTGATGGGGTTGCTGCTGCTCTTCCTCCGGAACTGGCGTCCGAGCCGAGTGACCTCCGTCTTCGGTCGGCTGCAATTGGTCAGTGCTTCGCTGATGGGATTCAGCCATGGCGTAAACGACGCCCAGAAGACCATGGGGATCATCGCGCTGACGCTGTTCACCGCCACCAACGAGCAGGTGTTCCATAACCTGCCAGCCTGGCTGGGATTCCTTCGCACGCCCCAGTTCGAGGTTGCCCTGTGGGTCAAGATCGTCTGCGCGTTGACGATGGCAGCCGGCACGGCAACAGGCGGCTGGCGAATCATCCGTACCCTCGGACATCGCATGGTCAAGCTCCAGCCGATCCACGGCTTTGCCGCCGAAACGACCGCTGCCGCCCTTATCCAGGTGGCAAGCCATTTTGGCATCCCCCTCTCGACCACCCACGTGATTTCCTCCTCGATCATGGGAGTCGGCGTGACCAAGCGGCTGAGCGCCGTGAAATGGACGGTCGTGGAACGAATGGCATGGGCCTGGATCCTGACCATCCCGGCCACCGCAATTCTCGGCTACCTGGCCGAGTACTTCATCCCACTGAGGTGAGCAATCCCGCAGGTGGCGATCCGCCACCCCGGATGCATGCACCAGGCTCCCACAGGAGGACTTCAGAAGAATCCCGCTTTCGAAGCAGCCCAGCTTCCCAATGCGCCGCCTTCATGCGGCCGTGCGCTGATTGGGCTTGCCCGGCTTGCTTCGGGAGGGCGAGGCTTCGTCGAATCGCGACACGACGAGGGCTGCGTTCTGGCCACCGAAACCGAGGCTGTTGCTCAGCACGTGGCGGCAGGGCAGCTCGCGGGCTGTGTTGGGCACGTAATCGAGATCACAGTCGGGATCAAAAACCTCGTAATTGATGGTCGGCGGTATCACACCGGTCCGCACCGCCATCAGGGCCACAATCATCTCCATGGCGCCGCATGCCGTGGTGGAGTGCCCCATCATGCTCTTGGTGCTCGAAACCGGTATCCGGTAGGCCTCCTGGCCAAAAGCCTGCTTGAGCGCCAACGTCTCGATACGGTCGTTCATGACCGTGCTCGTTCCGTGGGCATTGATGTAGTCGATATCGTCGAGGTTCAGATGCAAAGCCTGGTGAATGCAGTGAACGTAGCCGCGTCCTTCCGGGTGCGTGTCGGTGACACGGTACGCATCATGCCCCGACGCAAACCCGGTCAGTTCGCCGAGAATCTCGGCTCCGCGAGCCCGGGCATGCTCCAGTTCTTCGAGCACCACGACGGCGCCCCCTTCGCCGACGACGAATCCATTCCGCTCGCCGTCAAAGGGACGCATGGCGGCAGGGCCCTTCTCGTTGTCGGGGCTGAGGACCGACAACAGATGGAGCCCCGACATCGCCATGGGATCGACCATGCTGTGGGCACCGCCGGCCAGCATCGCATCGGCCTCACCGCGGAGAATGATGTCGGCCGCACCACCGATCGCCTGGGTGCTCGAAGCACACGCCGCAATGCAGTTCAGGTTCGGTCCCTGAGCATCAAAAAGCCCCGCAAGGCAATACGACGGCATATTCGGCTCGTTGTTCTCCTGCCGACGGCCGTTGGACTTCTCGATCGCCTCGCGGAAGAACCTCTGCGGATCGAACCGGCCGTTGCAGATTGCGTTGGCCATCAACGGACCGAACTGGCTGAGATCCCAGAAGATCTCGCCGCAGCCAAGATACACGCCGAACCGCGTGGGATCGACAACCTGGCTGCTGATACTGGAAGAACGGACTGCCTGACAGGCAGACGTGACGGCGAAACGCGTTTGGCGAGGATGCTCTCCCCAGTCAACCTGCTGACTGCCAAAGTCGGCCTGATCCAGATCGCTGACCTCCGCAGCAATCCGTACCGGGAAATCCGACGCGTCGAAGAGCGTAATCGGACCAATACCCGAACGCCCCTCGGTCAGGTTCTTCCAGACCTGGCTGATGTCTGAACCGAGCGGGGTGGCACACCCGACCCCAGTGATGACAACACGTCGACTCATCGCGGATTGAAAACAGCGGTTCTGAAACGGTTGAGGGCCACCGCTTTCTTGCGCATTCCACGCCAGCGAGCAAGTCGTGGCCAATCTAACTATTTTATCGTACGAATTCGGATCGCCAACGTCCCAAATCAGGGGCAACGGAAGAAACTGCGCAACTTCAACAGATTTACACGACTATTGGGGGGACTGCTTCTGCCACAAGACGTCAGCAGCAATGCCTTCCCGTGCACTTACCCGCAGGTAACGAATAGCCATAGGCCATAGAGACTTTTGGTTTCGATGGTTGACAGACCCTGCGATCGTCTGCTGGAATCGGGGCTGCGTCCTCGGTATCCGATCTTTTCGACAACTCTTTGGAACCTGGAGAGACTCCCATGAAACGAAGCTTGCTGCGAGTTGGTGTTCTGCTGGCCATGCTGGCAGGGCTTTTCGTACTCACCCAACCAGCCAGATGCCAGACGCAATCGCGAAACAAGCAGCCCCCAGAACTGTCGGACGACGATGTCAAGAAGATCGAGGCAGCCCTGCCCGGATCGGCCGGGGCAACGGCCAGGTCTCCCCGGCGGATTCTTGTTTTCTGGCGCTGCGAAGGTTTCTTCCACGGTGACGGGATCGCCGCCGGCAACCTGGCGCTGGAGAAGATGGGCAGCAAGACGGGCGCGTTTGCCGTCGATTGCAGCGACGACTATGCCGTATTCGAACCGGCCAATCTCGCCAGGTATGACGCGGTGGTGCTGAACAACACGACCCAGCTCGAGTTTCCCAAGCCCGAGATGAAGCAGGCCCTTTTGGATTTCGTTCGCGGCGGCAAGGGTTTGGTCGGGATCCATGCAGCGGCCGACAACTTCTACAACTGGCCTGAGGGCGCGGCGATGGTTGGCGGTCTGTTTGACGGACATCCCTGGGGTGGCAGCGGAACCTGGGCCTTCCGGCTCGACGATCCGGAACACACACTCAACCGGGCCTTCGGGGGAAAGGGGTTCATACTGCAGGATGAGGTCTACCAGTATCGCGATCCCTACACCCGCGAGGATCGTCGAATCCTCTTGACCCTGGACCTCTCCGATCCGGCCACCGGCGGTGTCAAGAAGGGCGTCAAGCGGACCGACAAAGACTTTGCCGTCGCCTGGATCAAGACCGAAGGAAAGGGACGAGTCTTCTTCTCCGGGCTGGGGCACGGCCGCAATGTTTTCATGGAACCGGCGGTGCTCAAGTTCTATCTCGACGGCATCCAGTACGCCCTCGGGGACCTGGAGGCCGATGCCAGCCCCAAACGGTAACGGTTTTCCGGGCAGGCAGCTATGGGATAGCCGGTGTCAAGTGCAGGGCAGGCCACCAGCCGCCCCAGGGCCCGCTGAGCCCGGACGCAAGATTGCCAGCCGCCTCGCAACCAGTGCATTCCTCACAACCCCTCCAGCGGAAATCCGTCGGCACCGGTTTCCGAAGGAGGGGTTTGTGCAAGGTAGGATTGAGATACAACGCGCCCCTCACTGGCGTCTCCTTTCCACCGTTGTGAGGATCTGCTTCATGTCGATCGCGGTACAGTCCCCGGCCCCCGGCAGTCTGCTGGCTCAAGTACTTTCGGACGAAACGTTCTCCCCTACACCGCCCACGAAGCTCGAAGACACGGGTCTGCCAGTTTCGATGGTCGAGTCGTTGGTTCTCAAACACCTGGCGATCGTGGGATCGGCAAGCGGCCGGGGAATTGCCAAGCATGTGTGCCTGCCCTTCGGAGTGCTCGAAGAGCTGTACCACTCGCTGCGAGCGCGGCAACTTCTGGTTCACACGGGCTCGGCCCCGCTGAACGACTACGTTTACATTCTCACGGAGCAAGGACAGGAACGCGCCCGTGCGGCCCAGGCCGCGTGCGCCTACAGTGGAGCAGCACCCGTACCTCTGAGCGATTACATCGTTTCGGTCGAGGCGCAGACGATTCGTGCCGAATCGCCCAAACGGGAACAGCTTGCCAAGGCCTTCAGTGACATCTCGGTCGACACGGCCCTGTTCGAGAGCATGGGGCCGGCGGTGAACTCCGGTGCCGGATTGTTCCTCTACGGGGCGCCGGGCAACGGCAAGTCGACACTGGCCAGTCGGATCACGATGTGCTTTGGCCAGGAAATCTGGGTCCCACACACGATCGTGGAAGACGGGCAGTTGATCAAGGTTTACGACGCGGCCTACCACGAGCCGGTCAACCACGGAGAATCGGAGCTCCTGAGCACGGGCGACTTCGATCGCCGCTGGGTCAGGATCCGCCGACCGACAGTCGTAGTCGGCGGGGAACTGACGATGGACAATCTGGAGATCCGCCACGACCCGCACAGCAAGATCAGCGAGGCGCCGCTGCAGATGAAAAGCAATTGCGGGTGCCTGCTGATCGATGACTTCGGTCGTCAGCGGGTCGAGCCGGCCGAACTGCTGAACCGCTGGATCGTGCCGCTGGAATGCCGTCACGACTTTCTCACGCTATCGACCGGCAAGAAGATCCAGGTACCGTTCGAACAGCTCATCATCTTCTCGACGAACCTGGAACCGGCCGACCTGGTCGACGAGGCCTTCCTGCGGCGTATTCCCTACAAGATCGAGATCGGCGATCCGTGTACGGAAGAGTTCCACGAGCTGTTCAAATTGTATGCCAGCCGCTACAAGTGCGAGTATCGCCCGGAAGTAATCGACTATCTGATCGACAAGCACTACCGGCCCACGAACCGGCCGATGCGCCGCTGCCAGCCACGCGACCTTCTGGGACAGATCAGGAACTACTGCACCTACAACAGCCTGCCGATGGAGATGAAGCCCGAGTACTTTGACCGGGTCGTCCGCAGCTACTTCACCGTGGTCATCTCCCGGAACTGACCGGCAGCAACCGCGACACGGCGATTGCCGAGGACTCTCGGTTACTGATGACGGAACGCCTTGCTGCTGTCCCGGAATCCGGGCTCCCGCCAGCGGCCCTCGTTTCACCATCAATACAGGGCTCAAGAACACGCGGCCTAGCCTCATCCGAAGTCCTTGCCCTGTTCTGTTTTTCGCACTGGCAACGGAAGGCCGCGCGATGCCGGTCCGGAGGGTTCCTTGGCCCCCCGGGCGTCGCATCGGGCAAGTCTTGCGGGCAGACATTCAGCCGACAGGCCGTTTCCGCCTCCACACCAAAAGCCATACCGTGGGGGCGATCACAAGGGTCATACCGGCAAGCGTGACGCCGTCGAACGTGTGTCCCGAGACCCAGTTGTCGTAGCCGAAGGCGAAGACAACCTGGGTGAGGCCAACGATTGCGACCTCGGAGGGAGGCCCGGCGGCGAACGCGAGGGTGAGGAACAACTGCCCGAGAGTGGCCGCTCCCCCAACTCCCAGCAACATCAGAACCACACGCGTGTTGAGCATGGCGGCCTGGGAGACCGTCCAGTTGCTGAAGAAGACCAGCGTGACCAGGGCAAAAGCGAAAGCCACCATGGAGAAGTGGAAGACAACGACCCGGGTATCGACGTCCTGAAGGCGGTGCAGGGCGATCATGGCCAGGGCGATGCTGAAGGATCCGCCGACTGCCACGAGCACGGCATAATTGCCGTGGGCGAGTTGGGGCTGCTGGACGAAGCCCACGCCAACCACGCCTGTCAGCACTGCGATCCAGACTCCTTTGCGAGGCTGCTGTCTCAAGAGCGGCCACGAAAGCAGGGTAATCCAGATCGGACTGAGATTCGAGAGCGTGATGACGACCGAGACGGGGAGGTGTGCAAGCGAAAAGAACGTGCACACGAGGCTGATCCCACCGGGAACACTTCTCATCCAGAGACTCTTCGGTTTCCAGAACCGCAGCCTGACACCCCCCAGCACGGCCGCTCCGCCGAAGATGACCAGGGTGACGAAGGCCCGGCACAAGGCCACGACCTGCCAGTCGACCTCCTCACGCAGCGAATGGGCCATGGCCCCCATCGTGGCGAAGGAAAAGGCAGACAACAGCATCCAGAAGTATGCCAGTTCGGGCTTCAGTCGCGGACGTTCCGACAAATGGATCACCAAGTGGATTCGGAGCCGAGCAGGGAGCGAAGGCCATCGGCGGCGGCAATCGTCGTACTCGGGGCAAACCGTCTCAAGGGCAGCTTCAGAACTTGCCGGAGTCCCGGGGATTTCGGCCGCCGGGAGGGTACCTGGCAATTCCAGGAGAAACTGTCAGCATGGCTGTTGAGTATCAAGTTGTCCAGAGGTCAGCCAACGGATGGCCGATGCGCGATGATCTGCCGCCAAAGAACCGCCATGTCCGGGCTCCCGTTGGTGGCCCTGGCGGGGTTGCCGATCGGATCGCGAGACCACCGATCGGGCATGTTCGTGCCCGTTAGAAAACTCGCGCCTGCTGCCTGGGCCGCCGGCCGTCTTGATCGCAACCATGTTTCCCCTGATCACGCGAGGCTGTTCAAGGGCGGCCCATATTGACGAATTCCTGCTCGCTGAGAATGTTGTCGTTGTTGGTGTCGAAGGTGGGAAAACGGCGACGGCCTTCAGCCTGGTCGGGGAAATTGCGCAGGTATTCTTCCAGGGTGAGCTGGCCGTCGTGATTGGTGTCCTTGGCCCTGAACATGGCGGTCCGGTCGCGGACCGGGGCGGCCTTTGCCTTGGGGCGAGGGACGGGCCGCTCGTCACCCGGAGGCAGGGTCGCCTTCCAGTCGAGGGCAAGGCGGGTCAAACGTTCGACCACGTCAGGATGGGCTGCGGCAACGTTTTCGGTTTCGCCCGGATCACTGGGGATGTCGTAGAGTTCGACGCGGCTCCGGTCGAGGCTTGTCAGCAATTTCCACTTCCCGTCACGGACGGCAACCGGGGGCGGGGCGAAGTCGGGGTTGCCGGCCACCGTGGACCGCCATTCCCAGTAGAGGGGGGCGTGCCGGGGGCGCGACTGGCCGGTGAGGAGGATGTCGCTGATGTCTTCGCCGTCGCCCTTCACACCGTCGGGCAGCTTCACGCCGGTCAGAGCACAGACGGTGGGCAAGAAGTCGACGGAGGCAAGCACGGACGTGTTGTCGAACACGCCGGGAACGATCCGGCCGGGCCAGCGGACCAGGAGGGGCTGGCGAACGCCTCCTTCGTAGATACTTCGTTTGCGGCCGCGGTGCGGGCCAGGGAAACCGACACCGGCGTTGGCTGCATTGCCGATGTGATAGTCCTCCGGTCCGTTGTCGCTGCTGAAGAACAGGACCGTGTTGTCGCTCAAGCCGAGCTCTTCGAGCGTGTCGAGCAACCGGCCGACCTGGGTATCGAGGTCGGTGATGGATGCGGCGAAGACCTGCATCTGGGCGCGAAGATCCTTGGCGTTGCGGTAGTAGGCCTCGGTCCATTTGCCGAAGGCGGGGTGATCGGCACGCGGATCGAGATCCGCATAGACGGCCAGTTGCTCGGGGGTAGGATCGAGCCTGGCGTGCGGCACCAGGGTCCAGATATTGAGGTAGAAGGGCTGATCGCGATTCTCGCGGAGGAAGGTGGTGGCATGGTCCATGATGATGCCGGTCGACTTGCCCCACCAGTGCTCCTCCGGGGGCGAGTTCTGACGCAACTGCGGGCCGCTGGAAACCAGGGTGACGTGGCTATCGATCCCGTAGGCTCCCGGCTCCGGGGCCCCGTCGCCGCTGCCGAGATGCCACTTGCCAAAATGGCCGGTCACGTAGCCGGCGGACTTCAACTGACGGGTAACCGTCAGCACCTGGGGATCCAGCCAGTCGGGCATGGCACGAGCCTGGTTCTGCTCGTGGGTGGCAAAATGGCCGTGAATGCGAAACCGAGCCGGATAGCAGCCGGTCATGAAGGCCGCCCGGCTGGGAGAACAGACGGGGTTGGCCACATAGAACTGCCCAAATCGGCGGCTCTCGCGGGTGAGCCGGTCGAGATTGGGAGTCTTGTAGTAGGGATGCCCCCAGGCCGCCGCATCACCCCACCCCTGATCGTCGGTGAGCAAAAAAATGACGTTCGGCCGGCGATCCCGCTCGGCGGCCTGGAGGAGACTGGCGGAGCAGGCGAGAAACATTGCGGCTATCGGGACCCTGAGGATGTTCATAGTCGGCTCCTTTCCTGGGTACGAATATGCCGGAGAAGGTCGGTCGCTTCAACGCTTGGCGATCCTTGAGGTTCGCCGCACAAGTTGCCTCCTTGGGAAGGAGTGGACCGGTGGAGTGCTGGAAGGCGGAGTCGTGAAATCGCGGAATGACACGTGGAGTCTGCTCCCGGAAGTCTCGATGGCCGCCTGGATCATTCCCCGGCTCTGGGAGCTTTCCTGGCGGGGCGAGCCGGTTTCTTGGCCGGAGTCTTTGCTCCGCGCCGATGGATAGTGACCTCCACGTCGTTCTTCTGGGGCTGGCCAGAGGTGCTGCGTCCCTGGGCGATCAGTTCTTCCATGAGCCTCTTCATCTCGGCAACCAGGTCGGGATTCTCGGCGGCGAGGTTCCTGGTTTCTCCAAGATCGTCGTCGAGATTGTAGAGCTGCACATCGGTTCCAGCGGCTGCGTCGGGCTCGAAGATCAGCTTCCACGGACCCTTGCGGAGCCCGGCAACGCCACGGGCGGCACAACTGACGGCGTGCTCGCGAATCGGCTCGTGGTCCCCGCGGAGCAGCGGCAGGAGGCTGAAACTGTCCTCACCGGCGGTGTCCGGGAGTTGTGCGTGAAGAACGTCGGCAATCGTGGCCATGATATCGGCCTGGTGCACGAGTTGCCCGCAGACGCTCCCCGGCTTGACGACGTGCGGCCAGCACACGATGTAGGCAGTACGATGGCCGCCTTCCCAAACGTCGCCCTTGTAGCCGCGCAGGAGACCGCTGGGATAGTGGCCTTGGGCCTCCATTTCCTTGGCACCGATGTAGGGTGCGCAGCCGTTGTCGCTGAGGAAGAAGATCAACGTGTTGTCGGCGGCACCGCTCCGGCGGATCGCGTCGAGCACGCGTCCCACAACGGCGTCGGTTTCCATGACGAAGTCGGGATAGGCCAGTTCCAGGCCGCTTCTGCCCTTCCACTCGTCATTCACCGCCAGGGGAGTGTGTGGCGAGGTCAGAGGCATGTAGAGCAAGAAGGGTTGTTTTGTCCGCCCGCCGCCGGCCTGCGCCGGTGGATGGTCGCCCTGGTATTCTTGGGCGTTCTCGATGAACCGGCAGGCTCGATCTGCCAGGGCGGGCAGGATGGGTTCAAACTTCCATCCCTTGAGGGCGGGGCCTTGGAGGCTGGCCTGATGGTTCTGGAACAGTCGGGCTGGCAGGAGTTCCGTGGGGACACCGACGGTTCGATCGTTTTCGATGAAGCAGTACGGGGGCCAGTTGGGGACATCCGTGCCAAAGTACGAGTCGAAGCCCCGGGTAGTGGGTCCGCCGGCGATCGGCCCGGAGAACACTTCCTGCCAGGCGGCGCAATGCTCTTTGGTGGCAGTCGTCGTCCCCTTGCCTACGTCAAACAGGGCACGCTTGTCAGGCGGAACTCCCCAATCGCGTCCCAGATGCCACTTGCCAATGCAGGCGGTGCGGTAGCCGTGCTGTTTGACCAGGCCGGCGATCGTGAGCCGGTCGGGGGCAATGAGCGGATCGCCGAATACGCCGACGATACCAGTCTGGAGCCGAGTCCGCCAGTGATAACGGCCGGTCAGAAGGGTGTAGCGCGAGGGGGAGCAGACGCCGGAGCTGGAATGCCCGTCGGTAAACCGCATCCCCTCAGAGGCGAGGCGGTCGATATTGGGTGTGGGAATTTTACCCTTGTCAGGGTTGTAGCACTGCACATCGCCGTAGCCGAGATCATCGGCGAGAATGACGACGATGTTGGGCTTTGCGGGACTGGCCTCTTCCGCCGCGGAGAGCCAGAGCGGACTGCCGACCCGTTCGCTGCCGGCAAAGGAGGCGAGGCAAACCAGAGTCCATGCCCTCAGTCTCAAGTTCATGGCACGCATCTCCCGTTGACAATTGCGGACTCGATGCAGTTCTTCCCTCGCCTGCCGAGGCGACGGACGATCAATCGCGTCTGCTTCTCGTTTCCCAACCGCGCCAGGTGGTTGCCACCATCCGATTCGCCGATGCGCCCAGGCGATGACCAGCGGGGCTGGACACACCCGGCCCTCGTCAGTGGCCCCAGCTTCTGTTCCGCACAAAGATCCATACAGCCCAATTGAGGGGAGTCGACCAGCCACAGCCACGGGGTCAATATAGAACCAGCGATTGTGCCGTGTCAAAGCAGCGGGCGGGAAAGCGGGAAACGGGGAGACCGGGTATTCCACTTCGCGAACAAGACACCTGACTTGGTGACTCCACGGTCTGGTCGGGAAGGCTACACCCGACCTGGAGGAGGGCAGAGAGGCGTTTGCGCTCGCAGGGAGAAGCTGGGTTCCCCGGCCGGCGTCTGAGATCAGCCGGGAGATGAAAAAACGGCCGACCCGCAAAAAGAACAGGCGACTGTGGGTGTTCACACATGTCCGCCGGCAGGCGGAGAGTTTCCACAGTCGCCGAGTGATCGCCACCTGGAAGCGAGGCCGAAGGGTCTCGAACCCTCAACCACCGGATCGACAGTCCGGTACTCTAACCAATTGAGCTACGGCCCCAGTGCGAGGCCCTACAGGACCTCCAAGTCTTTGAATTATACCTTGCGAGAATCAGTCCGCAAGTGGTCCCCCCTCGGGCTTTTTCGTCTTCCGACGCAAATCCGGACAGGCCATTCCTTGCCCACCCTCGAGGTGGGAAACAGGCGGTCAATCCGGCAAATCCGGCGCTGCAGAAACCGCTCCGGCCGGAATCTGCAAGCTACAGTTCTTGAGACGAAATGTCCCTCCATCTTGCGGAAACGGTACCATGTGGAACTTCATCCAAGACGTATTCCGGCACGTTGACCGCTGGGGTACCCAGGAGTGGCTCCTGGCGCTGATCATCGCCCTCTCGATCGGCTTCGCCTGCATGCGCGGGCTAGGATCGCGGTCGAAGTTCTGAAACTGTGCCGCCAGAACCTTCAGGCGAACAGCGATCTCGTTCGGTATCGGATCCCCAACCAACCAGGCAGTCAACCCCGCCGCCATGTTCGACTTCACCCAGATTCAGTTGCCAACGACTGTTGCCTTGGCCGTCGTCGCCGCCATCGGTTACGTGATCGGATCGGTCCGCTGGCGAGATCGCTCGGAGCAGGCCGTCCGCTCCCGGGCCCAACTCCGCCAGGCCAACCAGGTTGCCAGGGAATTGGAGAAGATTGCCTGGACGATTCGCGGAGATATTTCACGCCACCATGCGCGGCTGGGACAGTTCAAGCACCGGCTCAACGAATTGCAGCGTTCCCGCGCGAGCGAGAAGAACGTGCTCAAGTCGCTGGCTGACGAGGCCGAGTCGATTCTCACTCCCACCTTGCGGCTGGCCAGCCAGATCGCCACCGCATACGACCATATCCGCGAGCAGACCGATCACCTGATCCAGATGACGAGCAGCCGGACCGACCCGCTCACGGGCATCGCCAATCGGCACTTCGTGGAAGAAACGCTCGCCAGTCAGTTCGCGGCGATGCGGCGCTATCGCACGGGATTCGCGGTGGCACTGTTCGACGTCGACCAGTTCCATCGCGTGGGAGACGGCAACAGCCTTCACGGCGACCAGGTCCTCCAGGAACTGGCCGCCTGCCTGACGGATGTGGCTCGCGAGACCGACGTGGTGGCCCGGTTCGGCAGCCAGGCCTTCGTGATCATCATGCCGCAGACCGACCTGGAAGGTGCCTCGTACTTTGGCGAGCGATTTCGCGAGGCGGTCGATGAATTGGAGGGGGTGACGGTCAGCGGCGGGGTGACGGTCGCCCTGGAAGGCGACGATGCCGCCTCGCTCCTCTCGCGGCTGGAAGATGCCCTGCAGATGGCCAAGCACAGCGGCGGCAACGATGTCTACCGCCATGATGGTATTCGCATCGAATCGGTCGTGGAACCGGCCGAACCGGAACCGGCACCGTGCTGAGTATCTTTCCCAGCATGTTGAGTCGTCCTGCGTGTTGCCCCATAATGAAGTCCATCCCGGGACCATCATGGCAACCAGAATTCTACGCAGGAATCTCGCCCCATGCGGACTGTTTCCGAGCTCAACGTCGTTTCTTCCCACCTGACGCTCTCCCTTCTGGCCGGCGCCGCCCTGCTCTCCGCCACGGCCTTTGCCGCGTCGCCTGAGGTTCCGGATTCGCAGTCCAAGGCGACGGCCGAGTCGGTCGATCTTCGGCCGCTGCTCGACAAGTGGCAAGTTCAGCTTCGGCCTCAAGGCGCTCGAGGGACGTGCTCCGTTTTCACGGTCGCTGCGGCGATCGAGTACGCCCTGGCCAAATCGGGGCGTCCGGGCAAGTGCTTGAGCGTGGAGTTTCTCAACTGGGCCTCGAACCAGGTCAGCGGTGAACCCGACGACGGCAGTTTCTTCTCCGATCTGTGGAGTGGTTTTGAGAAGTTCGGTGCCTGCGACGAGAAGGACATGCCCTACGGTGACCAGTTCGATCCCAAGCGGCAACCGCCGGCGGAAGTCGTGGCCAGCGCCAAGAGGATCGCCGATGCGGACCTCCACCTGCACTGGATCAAACCGTGGGATCCGAACAAGGGCCTCAACGAGGAGGAGTTTGCAGCCGTCAAGGCGACCCTGCGGGCGGGCTGGCCCGTTTGCGGTGGATTCCTCTGGCCCAAGGAGACGAAGTGGAGCGACAGCATTCTCGGATGGGCGCCTCGCGAGGGGGTTCGCGATGGTCATAGCGTGCTCCTCTACGGCTACCGCGACGATCCCGCTCAACCCGGCGGCGGCGTGTTTCTGTTCCGCAATTCGAGCAAGGGGCCGCACTACGGGGCGATGACCTATGAGTACGTGCGGGCGTATATGAACGATGCGGTCTGGGTGGAATGGAAAGAGGCCGTTGCGCCGCAATGAGCGTTGGACCAAGCGAGCCTGGCTGTTCGCTGTCGCTCGACCTCAGCCACCCAAGTTCCTGGCCTGGACAGAACGCTGGTTTGAAGGTTTTTCTGTCACCTCCCAACTCGTTTCCGGTACTAGTCCATTGAGGCACGGCCTCGATGAACGGAGAATGACCGGCTGGGAGAACTGCCATGGAACCCACGCAACTGGCGCAATTGCTTCGGGCGAGCCGCAATGGAGATGGGGAATCGTTTGGCCGACTCGTGTCGGCCTATCAGCGGCGCGTCTGTGCCTTGGCTCACGATCCCGCGGCCGTTGAGTTCTTCAACCGTTGGCTCCCCGCACTTTTGTCCAACGGGCGGTAGCTGGCCAGTCTCGTGGAGCCGGTGGGGCAAGGCCACCGGGGTTGCCGGAGGGTCTGAACCGCGGGATATCGTTTCCAGTGGGCCGGCACTGACGAGGCGGCAGTGCCCGATCTGCGACAGTGGTGGGCTGGTCGGCAACAAAGGGTTCACAAGGTGCGGCCCGTTTTGGCATCCTGCACGTTACAGGTGGATTTCGGGCACAACGTAGGGAGCGCGGTAGCTGCCCCGGACCAGCCTGTTCGCCTCCGGGTGATCGACAAATCGCTCCGCTTTCGGGTCGATCTGGAGCCACTGGCCGAGAGTGACGGTCGGCTTGTCGACATCGATCTCGTGGGCGGCAAGGTGCTCGAGCAGCCGGTCGTACATTTCCACCAGTGGCGGCACGTCAGCGATCTGCTGGCGGATCTCGGCTGCCGTGGCCTGGCGGCCGACGCGGTAGGAGATGTTGCCCGTGTGGGTGACGGCCGTCGACACGTGCCCCACGAGGACCTCCGCACGGAGGTCCTCGCGATTCCGGCTGCGAACGGCGGCAATGAAGTTCTGAAAATGGTCTTCTCCACCTGAAAACGAGACGATTTTCTTGCCCTGCTTGTCGTAGGCCACGCAGTCGGGGAAGGAGAGATAGCCGCCTTCGCAATCCACCGCCACCCCGGTGCCCACGCCGCGGAAGTTGGGCATGTTGCTGCGAAACGCCTCGGGCGCGGCCATGTGCTTCTTGGCCGTCGGAAGGTTGTGAAGCTCGTAGAGCAGCGGGGCGGCGGGATAGTCGTAGTAAATGATCTGGGTGTTGGGCACGTTGGCCGCGTCGTCGGCATTCAGCCGGCCGCCAATGCTGATCACGCGGCGCGGCAGGCCTTTTTCCCCCAGGCACCAACGGGCAATGTCGACCTCGTGAACCCCCTGGTTGCACGACTCGCCATCGCCCGTGTTCCAGTCGAAGCTGCAATCGTACTGCAGTCTGGGTCGGTAGATGGGGAGCTTCTGGGCCGGTCCGCACCAGAGGTCGTAGTCGAGCTGCGCGGGCAGTTCCAGCGGCTGCTCGAGCTTGCCGACGGGCGGCCGCGGCTTGTTGGCGAAGGCGGTTGCGCAGCAGATCGGTCCAAGATTGCCCGCCTTGACCCAGGCGATAGCGTCGATCACCCCCTTCTGCGAGCGCCGCTGGGTGCCGCACTGGACGATACGGTCGTACTTTCGCGCGGCATGGACCATCTGGCGCCCCTCCCATATGTAATGGCTCAGAGGCTTCTCCACGTAAACGTCCTTGCCGGCCTGGCAGGCCCAGATCGTGCTCAGGCCGTGCCAGTAGTTCTGGGTGGCGTTGGAGATCACATCGACGTCGTCGCGTTCGAATATCTTCCGCATGTCGGCATACAGGTCGACCTTTCTGCCGTACTGCTTGTCAAAAGCCTCGCCCCGGCCGGCGAGCAGATCCCCATCGGGATCGGCCAGAGCGACGACTTCCACGCCCTCCTGCCGCTCCATCCGCGGTACATGCTCTTCCCAGCCGCGGCCGCCCAGACCGATCACTCCGACCCGAATCACCTCATTGGCCTGAAGCACGCTCGAACGGCAGACTTGCGGACAGGCGAGCACGGCTCCCGACGCAGCAGCCGTTCTCAAGAACGATCGACGATGCATCGACATGGTCTCCTCCAGACGGTGAACACGGGCCTGGGCCGGTGAACCAGCGCTGCCATTATGGACACTCGCGGAGCCGGTCACAACAGGGGTGTTGAGTTTGGCGTCGCCGGGACGGAGAATGACGTGCCTGCCGGAACGACCGTTCCGGCCGCTCCGCAAAACGCCCCGGAGGATCCGAGAGACGGATGCCGACGAGAACGTGAACCCTGAGGCTGACCCGGCCAATGCCGCGCTTGTCGAGTATTTCGCGGCCCAACTGATGGCCGAGGTGCACGGGGAGCCGTCAGCAGGGCGAAGGCTGTTGTTTCCGATTCCCACGATTCGATCCGAAAGTGCAGGTCAGAAATGGCTCCGAGAGACGCCTGGTTGTGCTCGATGTTCCTGTTGTTCCTGACCCTGGGGCGGCCTGCTCCGGCTGTTCCAGCGGGCGAACCGGCGTTGCGGACAGTGAAATACACATCGCGGTCCGCCCTGGCCGCAGAAGCCTGGCAGCAGGAGGTGCGGGCAAAGCTGTTCCAAGCGATGAAGATCGACCGCCTGGTGGCGGAGCAGGCCCGGATCGCCCTGGAACCGCAGACGGCCAGCACGGCCGACAGGGACAAATACACCGAACGGGAGATCGAAATCCAGTCCACGCCGACCCGCACCATCCGCGTGCTGGTCACGGTGCCCAAACAACCTCGCCTGCCCTGCCCTGCCGTGGTCTGCATTCACGGGCACGGAGGCAACCGTCGAGTTGTCCACGAGGAACGGAAGGTCTACAAGGGATTTGCGGCTGAGTTGGCTGCCCGTGGATATGTGACCATTGCGGCCGACGTGGGCCAGCACCAGGTGTATGAGGAAGGCCGCACACTCATGGGGGAGCGGCTGTGGGATCTAATGAGGTGCGTGGACTACCTGCGATCGATGCCCGAGGTGGATCCGAACCGGATCGGCTGCGCCGGGCTGTCGCTCGGGGGGGAAATGGCCATGTGGCTCGGCGCCATGGATACGCGCATTGCCGCCACCGTCAGCAGCGGATTTCTCACCCGCATGGACCAGATGGAACGCAACCATTGCATGTGCTGGAAGTTCGACGGTCTACGCGAACTGGTCGATTTCGCCGATATCTACGCGATGACCGCCCCTCGCCCGCTCCTGTGCCAGAACGGCGAGAAAGAACCACCCTCGCAGTTCCCGCCCTCGATTGCCCGGCCAGCCATGGAGGAGATTCGGCTGGCCTACTCCGACATGGGAAGACCGGGCAACGTGCAGCTTCATGTTCACCAGGGTGCCCACGAAATCGACTTGCCGAGCCTACTCGATTTTTTCGAGCGGCACTTGGCCAAGGCAGCCCAGTAGGTCCCGGCCGCCGGACGGGAACTTGCGATCTCGGAGCGATTGTTCTTGTGCGCGTTGAACGTTGGCTGGCGGTTTGGCGTTGGTGACGAATCACAGTTCAAGGATGGTTCGAGGAACCGTCCGGCGGCCGGTACCTACCTGTCAGACAAACGGCGTGATGCCCGGCATGGCGGTGGCGTAGTTGCCGGCGGCGTCGGGCTTGACCGGAGGCTCGGCCTCGAAGCTGTACTCCTTCTGGGCGAAACTGAGGGTCGAGTCCATCGCCTGCTGCCAGGTGATCTCCTTGCCGGTGTAGCAGACCATCTGGGCCAAGATCGCCAGCATCGAGCTGGTGAACATGTAGGAGCTGTTATTGACGGGCTTGCCGGCACGGATGCCGTCGAACAGTTCCTTATGTTCCTGGTCGTACATGCTCACTTTCTCGCCGTTGTACTCCCAGTTGGTCTGGCCAGTGATCTTGCAGCGCGAGGGCATGTGGGCCTGCCCCTTGGTGCCGAAGACCGTGTCCGTCGTGCCGTTGTGGCAATTGGGGATGTCGCGGCAGAAGCCGAACATGCGGATACCGCTCTCGTACTCGAAGACCACGGAGAAATGATCGAACTGATCTCCATACTTCGGGTCGAGGCAGACTTGCCGCCCGCCGATTCCCCAGGCCTTCAGGGGCGGCACGTCGCCGAGGACCCACGACCCCTTGTCGATGCTGTGGATCAACTGCTGGGCCGTCTGGTCGCCCGAGAGCCAGTTGAAGTGGTACCAGTTCTGGTACTGGTAGAACATTTCGGTCCATTCGGGCTGCCGGGGACGGAGGATGTAAGGCTGAGTGAGGTAGTTTTCCTGGATGGCGATCACCTCTCCGATGGCGCCGTCCTGGATCCGCTGGATTGTTTCGCGGACTGCCGGGTCGTAACGCCAGCAGAGCCCGGAGACAAGCGACAGCCCTCGCTTCTTGGCTTCCTCGCCGGCGGCCATCGCAACCTTAAGCCCGGGAACGTCGAGCCCGTGAGGCTTCTCGCAGAAAATGTGCTTGTTGGCGGCGACCGCGGCAGTCAGGTGGGTGGGATGGAAATGGGATGCGCCCGCGATCAGGACCACGTCGACGCAGTCGATCACCTTCTGGTAGGCGTCGAAGCCTACAAACATATGGTCGTCGTCGACGGCGACCTGGTCCGGCTTCTCTTTCTTAAGCCGCTCGCGGGCCCCGGTCACCCGATCCTCGAAGATGTCGGCCATGGCGACGAGGGTCACGTCGGGACCGGCATTCATGGCGTTTGCAGCGGCTCCGCTGCCGCGGCCGCCACAGCCGATCAGCCCGATCTTGATTTTGTCGCTACCGGCCGCATGGGCACTGCGCAGAAGCGAGAGCGGAGCAGCCGCCGCTGCCCCGGCAACGAGAGTCGACTTGAGAAAATCGCGGCGAGTGGTCATGGTAGTCTCCTGTTTCTGGCCGGTTCTGGCGCAAACGATTTCCGCGCCGTTATTCAAACATATAGCAGGCCCGAATGCTACACCCAGCCGGGCTATTTTTCTTCCTGTTGTGTTTCGTGCCCCGGCGGCGCGGCCCGCTGCACAGGCGGAAACGGTTCCCCATCCGCATGGCGCAGGACCGGCCGCCAGACAATCGTGCAGGTTCTCAGCGCGGGCCAATTCTCTCCTGCATGACGCCGCGCCGGGGCCGGGTGGAGTGTTTACTTGGTCGACTTGCTCAGGAAGACGAACGTTCCTTTCTTGTTCCCCACGATGACGTCGGGGACCGAGTCGCCGTTGAGCTGGGCGGCGGCCACCTGGGTGCCGACGCCGGAGTTGTCGTCGATCATGTGAGGCACGAACTTGGCGCCGTCCGGGCCGCGTTGGAGTTCGAACCAGTAGACCACCGCCGCGGCGTTCGGCTCCTTGTCGCCTTCGGGGCCGTGGGCCCAGAATCGCTTGCCGGTGACGAAGTCCTGCAGCCCGTCGCCGTTGAAATCGGCCAGGTCGAAGGCGTGAAGCTGGCTGATCCGCAGATCGCTGGAGTTCATGTCCGGCTCGGGGGGCAGGATCACGTTCTGCTGGAAACTGATGGCGCCTTGGGCGTCGCGAACCTGCTTCTGCCAGACAAGTCCGTAGAGGTGGCAATGCCAGGCGGTCACGACGTCGTTGAGCTGGTCGCCGTCGACGTCGTAGACCAGGAGCTGGGCCGCAGCCTCGGCGAACTTGGCGGGATGCTGAACCCAGGGCTTGTCGGCAGCCAGATCGATCGGTTGCTCCCACCAGCATCCGCTCTCGAGAATATCCACTCGGCCGTCGCCGTTGATGTCGCCGATGCCCACGCCGTGGCTGTAGCGCTGGTAGTTGCCCTGGGTGCTCACCTTGTGGAAAGCCCACAGCTGGTCGGGTCTGGCCGGGTCCCACTGGGCGTAGCCCAGGAATCCGTCGATGTTGTAGACCAGTTCCGGTCGTCCGTCACCGGTCACATCGCCCCAGACGGGCGATTCGTTGCCCACGTTCTCGAGCGCCGGATGCTCCTTCCACGATCCCGACTTGCCGGCCGGATTCTCGTACCACGATCCGTCCTTGCCGGGCCAGGGCACATAGAGGATGTCGGTCCACTGGTCGCCGTTGAAATCGCCCGTGTAGGTCAGGAAGTTCTCGGAATAGCCCTTGGGATCGTACTCCTGGACGGGATGAACCTCCTGACGCTGCTTGAAATCGGGCCCGGCGTACCAGTAAGGACCGGAAACGACGTCGGTTATGCCGTCCCGATTGAAGTCGCCATAGTAGGCTCCTTCGCAAAGGAACTTGTCGGACAACTGGAGCTTCTCGAAGGCGATGTCGGCCGCGCCGGCGGAACAGGCAGCGCCCAGTACGGCGGTCACAAAGGCCGCAAGGGACAAGTATCTCATGGAATCGACTCCTCGCATGTTGTCGGTTGCCGGTCCGGCTCGCCGCACCGGACCTCGGTATCCAGGCTGTTGAACGAGTCAAGGTCCCGTGCGGCGTCCGAGACCTTTTGTGAGTTGCCAACAGGTCGGCCGATGGCGGAAATCGGCGCCCGTGGGAAACTCCTGCTCTGCTGCCAGGGCATTCCTACTTGGGCACAGGCAGCAGGATCGTGGCGTTCTCGGCAAAGGTTGCCTCGCCTGCCTTGTCGTTGATGCGATACTGGATCTTGAGTTGCTTGACCACGCTCGGAACGGGGTCACCCCCGAACGCTGCGTTGTAGCTGGTTGCCGGCAGGACGATCAGCGGAAGGTCGCCGGCGCGGCTGCGCACGACGGCCGTGACGTCCTTGAAAGTGGTTCCGGCGCCATACTCGGCCTTGATGATCTCGACCTTTACCGGCTCCTGGCCCGCCTGGGCCAGAAGATCGCGGATGTCGGCCGTTCCGCCAATCTGCTGGGCGATGGCCAGGGCGGTTGCCTTGGCGGCGTCGGCCAGCTCCGGATTCTTCGCCGTTTCGACGGCCAGACGCATGGCTTCGACGGTGGGATAGCGCTCGAGCACCTCGAGGACAAGCTTCTTCTCGTCGTTGCGTCCGGCCGCCTTCAACGCCTCGCGGCACATCTCCATGCGCTGCTGTTCAGCGACGTCGAACTGCCGCACAATGCGAATGAATCCTCGCAGGGCCCGGACCTTGTACTTGGCCTCCAGGTCACTCTTTGCCAGATCCAGCAGCACCGGGGCGGCGTCGACGCTCATCCACTTGCCGAGCAACTGGCTGGCAAGATCCTGCAAGTTCGCATCCTTGCCCCTGGCGGCCGCGCCGATCGCCTCCAGCGCGGTAGCCCCTTCCATCGCGCCAAGAGTCTCCAGCAGGGTCGCCTTTTCCGCCGCCGCGGCCTTCGCACTGACCGCCACCAGTTTCTGGGCACAGGCCTCGCGGTCGGGCATTCGAACACAGGCGGCAAGGAGGGCCTTGGCTGCCGGTTCACGATCTTCCGCATGGCCAGGGGCGACAGTCCGTTCGATGAGAACGGAAACGTTGTCCAGATCGACGGTCTGGCCCAGAGCCGTCAGCGCGGCCGAGCGGACGGCGGCGTTGGAATCGTCGGCGGCCTCGATCAGGGCCGCGATCGCCGGGATGCGGCGACGCCCCACCAAATCGATCAACACTTCGCGGACAGGCCCTTTCGCCTCGGCCAGCCGGGCGGCAATGTCTCCGTTGACATCATCGCCGGGCAGTTCTTCCAGGGCGTCGCGAGCCGCCTGGGCTGAGCCCTCCTTGCCCGCCGCGGCCAGTTCGAGCAGCACCGGAATGCACGAGGCATTCCCCAGCCGCTTGACCACGTTGATTGCGGCCACACGCACCGAATCGGGGCCATCTTGGGCCACTCGCAGCATGGCGGGGAGCACGCCCGCATCGCCACGATCGGCCAGGGCCAGAATCACCAGGGGCCTGCGTTCCACGGCCACCTTGGGCAGGTTCGCAACAAGGGCCTCGGTGACTCCCTCGCCGGAGAGCTCACGGGCGGTGGAGAGTGCTATGGCAAACAGCGCCTTGTCATCGGACTGGAACAGCTCAAGAAGAAGGGGAATGCCCTCGGCCTGCCGGGCCAGGATCGCCCCGCGCGTGGCTTCCACGATCCGCGGCTTCGGCACGTCCGCCTGGCGGACGCGGTCGTAGACCCGGGCCGCTTCTTCAAGTTCTCCGGCCATCACGAGCTGCTCGGCACAGAGCACGTACCCTTCGGCAATGGCCGAACGGACGGCGCCGGGGGCGTCGGCCAAGGCCGCTTCGAGGCCTTGGATCGCGTCGCCGCCGCCGATCTTCCCCAGGCTGACTGCGGCGGCCGCAGCCACGTCACCATCGTGGGCTTTCAAGAGGGAGACCAGGTTGCCAATGGCCTGCCTGTCGCGGCGAACGCCGATGGAATTGACAACACCGATGAGCAGCCGCCCGTCGACCTTCGCAAGAGCGTCGCGGAGCACCTTATCCGCAGCCGGGCCGGGGATGGCCTCCAGTGCGATGCGGGCCCAGGATGCCAGTTCGGCGTCTTCCAGGAGCGGCGTCAGGGCCGGGACCGCCTCTTCGCCGCCCAAAACAGCCAATCGCTTGCAGGCCATGGCCTTTTCCGCCTTGGGCGCGTCCGATTTCAGTGTGGCCAACAGAGAAGCACTGTCGGACTGCTCGGCCGCACCAAGCGGCATGACTGCCAGCAGAACCGCAAAGACAAACGAGTATTGAGTGATACGCATTTCCGTCGATCCTTTTTCAAGCCGATAACCGAATGATTGACCTCACCTGCCACTGTCTCCGAGAGATTTGCCGCGTGCGAGAATCCCGCATATTGCGACAAGCCGGCCAGTCGGAATCCCGACAACCGACAACTCTCCCTACAGCCGCCACGGTTCGCGGAGGGCTTCCGACCGGAGTCGATTGGCCTGGTCATCTCCGGAGAACTCGTTCTTGGCCGGATCGTACTTCAGTTTGCGGTCGAGGAAGATGGCGATGTTCGCCGCGTGGCAGGCGATGTGGGAATAGCAGGCGGCGTCGGCGTTGGCCAACGGCTGGCTGCGGGTCTTCACGCAATTGAGGAAGTCGCGAACGTGGAACGTGGCGGGATAGCCGCCGATCTCTTCGATCTTCCGGCCGGCGAGGAGTTCGGGCGAACTCAAAACGAACTTGCCGCTGTCGCCGGTCTCGATCCAGCCGTCATCCCCCTCGAATCGGACCGGGCAGGAACCGAGCGGGAGCCAGCCCTCGTTGCGAATGACCAGCCTCGTGCCGCTGGCATAGGTGGCAACGACCTCGCCGCCCGCCGGCGGATTGTACTCGATGGGAGCCGTGTGGTCGGCGTTGGCTGCCCATTGGCAGAGGTCAACACAGTGGGAACCCCATTCGAGGACTCCGCCGCCGACCATACCGCCTCCCTTCTCGAAATTGAAACCGTCGAGCAGGCTCTTGTTGAACGGCCGCCACGCCGCCGGGCCGAGGTACAGATCCCAGTCGACCTCTTCCTTGGGAGGCAACGGTTCTTCCGGAAGCCAGCCGCTGCTGACAGTGCTCAATCCAGCGGGGTGGGCGTAGACGGTGCGGAGCGTTCCCAGCCGCCCGGTTCGCGCCAGCTCGCAGGCAAAGGCAAAGTGGGGGAGATTGCGACGCTGAGTTCCCGCCTGGAAGATCCTGCCGGTTCGCCGCATCGTCTCCGCCAAGGTGAGGCTCTGGGTGATATTCTTCGTGCAAGGTTTTTCGCAGTAGATGTCCTTGCCGGCACGGGCGGCATACATCGAGGCTGTCGCGTGCCAGTTCGGGCCCGTGGCAATCAACACCGCGTCGATGTCGTTGCGCTCGAGCAGGTCGCGGAAGTCGACGTAGGTGGCGCAGTCCTGGTTGCCGTTCTTCCCGTCGATCGTCATCTTGACGGACGTGCGCCGGGCGGCCCTCACGTCGCAGACGGCGACGAACTGTACGTCGGGTTGTTCCAGGAAGCATCCGAGGTCGTAGCCGCCGCGACTGCCGATGCCGATGCCTCCCATGACGATCCGGTCGCTGGGCGCCACAGCTCCGCCCCTGCCGAGAGCCGTACTGGGGAGGAAATGGGGCGCCGCCAGCAAGGCACCCGCCTGGACCGCGGACTTCAGGAATCGACGTCGAGGGAGCTTGACTCGTTGTTCAGACATAGGGCCTCTCCTTTTGGGTTGACTGTCCATAGACTCTACTTGTACTTGCTGGCGAAACGACAATCCAGAGAGGGGCCTCAACGTTTGAGGTTCGATTTGCGACAATCGGAAGATCGCTTGATTGGCGGGAGTGATGGCGCCAGCGACGCAGCCGACGCCGACTGAATCGATTCCAGGATCGACGCCATCGATTCCAGGGCGGGCCCGACCAGTCCCACGAGCGGGTACCCGGAGGCGATTCGCGACACACTCCTCGAACGGTGCCGGGCTTCGATCGGTTGGGCTCTGCCGGGATGCGAGCTCGTGCGGCTTTCGCCGGCGTTTGGATTCTGCCGGCGACGGGTTGACAAGGGCCCGATGCATGAGAGAACCGGGGTGGCTTCCGCTCGTTAGAGGGGATTCGTCGACTTTTCTCCGGCTTCTGAGGTTCCGATTTTTCCCCTTTCTCCAGGCGAACACGGGTTGCAGAATCAACCCCGGCTGATACAATGACGATCTTGTAAGTTAGTTGTTGAAACCAAGTTTGTAGGGCCATTGGAAGACTCGGTGGGAGGATCGTGCTTCGAAAGAAGCGGCGGAGGCCGGCCGTACGAGAAGAAACACGATAGCAGATGACTATTACCAAAGAGCGGAAAACGGAACTGATCCAACAGTTCAAACGAGGCGACAGTGACACCGGTTCGGCCGAGGTCCAGATTGCCATTCTCACCAGCCGGATCAACGGGCTGACCGACCACCTGCGAAGCCATAAGAAGGATTTTGCCGGTCGACGTGGTCTCTTGATGCTGGTCAGTCGCCGGCGGCGTTTGCTGGACTATCTGAAGAAGATCGATCCAAAGCGCTACCTCGACATTATCCACCGGCTCAGTATCCGCAAGTAGTGCAATAGTCCGGTTTTCTTCTTGCTCGTTTCGGCGGCCTGACGCATGGCACGATGTCGGCAGAGGCATGCTGCAGTCCGAATTCTGCGCTCCGAGCAAATCAAGCACGCGCGTACGTGATTCTTTCTGCGTACGCACCGGGGATCGTGCTGCGCCTCCTCGATCGGTCTTCCGCGGTCCACCCTGTAGGTGAAGGTAGGAAAAGAAATTGAAAGTACGTGTTGAAAAGCAAATTGCAGGCAGGACGTTCTGGTTCGAAACCGGTGAACTGGCAAAACAAGCATCAGGAAGTTGTCTCGTCGGACTGGACGAGACCGTAGTTCTGGCAACCGTCGTGGTTGGCCCGCCCCGGGCCGGCATCGATTTTTTCCCGCTCACGTGCGACTATCGTGAGCGGGTTGCCGCCGCAGGGAAGTTCCCTGGCGGATTTCTCAAGCGGGAGGGCCGCCCCACTCTCAAAGAAACGCTCACCGCTCGTCTCATCGACCGCCCGATCCGTCCCCTGTTTCCGGAAGGATTCAACGGCGAGGTGCAGATTCAGTCCTTCGTGCTGGCGAGCGACCGGCAGACGGACGGCGATGTGCTGGCCATGAACGGGGCTTCCATGGCCCTGTGCCTTTCGCCGGTTCCATTCCAGGGGCCGATTGCCTCGGTCCGACTGGCGTACATCGACGGACAGTTCGTTCCGTTCCCGACCAACGATGACCTGGAGGCCAGTGATCTGGACCTGGTCATCTCGGGTTCGGAAGATGCGATCCTGATGATCGAGGGCTTCTCCCGGGAACTCTCGGAAGACACGATGGGCGATGCCATCATGAAGGCCCACCAGTATGTCGTCGAACTCTGCAAACTGCAGCGCGAGATGATCGAGAAAGTCCAGCCTGTGAAGATGGAATTCACGGCGCCGGACGACGGCGGCCTGTTCGACCGGCTCAAGGGCAGCTACTACGACGAGTTCAAAACAGTCAAGCAGACCGTGGGCAAGCAGGCCCGAGCCGAGGCGGTCACGGCGCTGCGCGACAAGGCCCTGGCGGAAGTCGTTCCCGATCCGGAGGCCGAAGGAGCGATCGATCCTGAAGTCTTCCGACGCTGCTGGCACGTGCTGGAGCAGCGTGTCGTTCGCGACCTGATTCTTGCGGGGACTCGTCCCGACGGCCGCGGGCGCAAGCAGTTGCGCGAGATCACCTGCAAAGTGGACGTACTGCCGCGGGTCCACGGCTCCGCCCTTTTCCAGCGAGGCGAGACTCAGGCTCTGGTCACGGTCACGCTGGGAACTCCCCGCGATGAACAGCGGGTCGATGGCCTGGCCGAGGAATACAGCAAGAAGTTCATGCTCGACTATTACTTCCCCCCGTTCTCGGTCGGCGAATGCCGCCCGATTCGTGGCCCGGGGCGGCGTGAGTTCGGGCACGGCGCGCTGGCCGAGCGGAGCGTCAAGTCCGTGTTGCCGGCGCCCGAGGACTTCCCCTACACGATCCGCATCATCTCCGACATCCTCGAATCCAACGGTTCGAGTTCCATGGCGAGTGTCTGCGGGGCCACGCTTGGCCTGATGGCCGCGGGCGTGCCGATCAGCAACCCGGTCGCCGGTATCTCCACCGGGCTGGTCAAGGAAGGCGATCAATGGGTACTTCTGACCGATATCATCGGTGACGAAGACCATTTCGGCGATATGGATTTCAAGATCGCCGGAACGCAGAACGGCATCACGGGCATCCAGTTGGATCTGAAGACCGCCGGCATCAGCGAGGAGATTATTCAGGCGACCCTGAAGCAATCCCGCGAAGCCCGCATCGAGATTCTCCGTACGATGCTGACCACGATCTCCCGCCCTCGTAAGGAGACATCGCCCAACGCGCCTCGGCTGCTGCAGATTACCATCGATCCCGAGAAGATCGGTCTCTTGATCGGCCCGGGTGGAAAAACGATCCGCGCCATTCAGGAGTCGACCGGCGCCTCGATCGATGTGGACGACGACGGCGTGGTCACCGTGGCCTGCGCCGATGCCGAGGGCGCGCAGGCGGCTTACGCCCAGGTCGAGGCCTTGACGGCGTCGGTGGAGGTCGGCAGGATCTACGACGGCAAGGTGATCAGCATCAAAGACTTCGGCGCTTTCGTCGAGATCCTGCCCGGCAAGGACGGGCTGTGTCATATCAGCGAGCTGTCCGAGCAGTATGTGTCGAACGTGTCCGATATCTGCAAAGTCGGCGATCGCATGAAAGTCAAGGTCATCGCCGTCGACGACCAGGACCGTGTCAAGCTCAGCCACCGGGCCGCCCTGCGGGAGCTGGCGGAACCGAAGAAGGAAGGCGAGTCCGAAGAATGATCCGATGAACGGTCTCGGCCGGTATGGGTTTGTGATTGACGAATGATATGACTCGGGGGGCCGCGCCCACGCAGCCCCCCGAGTTTGTTTTTCTCTACGTTCCTTCGGTTTCTCACATGCACCCTTCTGCCCTCCTGGATCCGGGGGGGCACCTGGCCGGACCGGGTAGGTGCCGTTGCCGGCGGCAGGCGATCCAGAAGAACTGCTGAACGGGTGATGGCGGGCACGCTCTGTCTACCTTTCACGACTCCCGGTCTCCTCATGACAGCCAACAACAATCCCAGCAGCGATGTCAACCAGCGGCTCATCGATCAATACACGGAGATCGCCCGGTTGGCCGGTGCGCTGGCTCACGAAATCAAGAATCCCCTCTCCACAATCCGGCTGAACATGGAACTGCTCGCCGAAGATTTCGCCGAGGGGGAATCCCTGCGGGAGCGGCGGGCTCTCGCCAAGGTTCAGGTTGTGCAGCGGGAATGCCGCCGTCTGCAGGAACTGCTCGACAACTTCCTGAGCTTTGCCAAGGTGCGCAAGCTGAACCAGGAACCCAGCAACCTGAATCTCCAGGTAAAGCAGGTCATCGATTTCTTCCGCCCGAAGGCGTTGGAGGCCGGGATCGAAATCGTCGACTACCTGGCTGCGGATCTGCCCACCGTGCTGCTGGATCGCGAAGCCTTCCATGGAGCGCTGCTGAATCTGGTCATCAATGCCGAACAGGCCATGCCCAAGGGTGGGCAACTCGTTGTCCGCACCAGTACGGTCGGCGACGGGGTGATCCTCGACCTGATCGATACCGGGTGCGGGATGACTGCCGACACCCAGGCCCACATCTTCGACGCCTTCTTCTCGACGAAGGGATCGGGCTCCGGCCTCGGCCTGCCGACCGCGCGGAAGATCATCGAGGCCCACGGCGGAACCATCTCGCTGCAAAGCGAGCCGGGGCGAGGAACTCAGTTCACGATCAAGCTGCCAGTCCCGGCGCGGCTGGCCAATCAATCGGTACGGGCGGAGTAGTGCGCCCTGCCAGAGCGCAGGAGTCTCCCGCGGGCGTGGACGTGCCCAGTCGATTGTTCAGCGGCTCCCGGATGGGTCGGGCACTTGGCGGGGGCTGCCACCGCGGTATCCGGGGCCGGCCCCGCGTCTGGCACACTTGTTCGCTGGCCCCGATCTCGGCTATCATCCAGGAACCATGACTACCAAGGCTACCGATCCGACAACTGAGGAAGCAGATCGAGCGGCGATCCGGGTACTGATCGTCGACAACGATCAGGCACACGCGCTGGCGGTCGAGGAAAGCCTCGATCGGGTGGGATATTCCTGCCGCGTCGCGACCAGCGGGAGCGAAGGGGCTCGGCTGATCGAGGAGGAAGGGCCCTACGACGTGAACATCACCGATCTGGTCATGAACGACATCGATGGCCTGGGGATCCTCGGCAAGGCGAAGAGCGAGATGCCCGAGGCGGAAGTGATCCTGATGACGGGGCATGGGAGTATCCCCTCGGCCGTCACCGCCATGCAGCGGGGAGCCTTCAACTACCTCCTCAAGCCGCTCGACATCGGCCAGCTTCGCACGGTCACCGAGAAGGCGGCCGAAAGTACCACGCTGCGGCGCACCAACTTGGAACTCCACCGCCGGCTCGACGAGAAGTTCGGGTTCGAAGGAGTTATCGGCGACAGCCCGCAGATGCGCGACGTAATCCAGCGTCTCCAGCGGATTGCGCCGACCGCGGCCAGCGTGCTGATCCAGGGGGACACGGGAACGGGTAAGGAACTGGTCGCCCAGGCGATCCATCAGAACAGCCCCCGCAAGAACAAGCCTTTTGTGGCCCTGAACTGCGCCGCCCTCAGCGAGAACATTCTCGAAAGCGAGCTTTTCGGACACATCAAGGGAGCCTTTACCGACGCCTCCGCGGATCGCGTGGGCAAATTCGAGTATGCCCACGGCGGGACTCTCTTCCTGGACGAAGTGGGCGACATGCCGATGGCGACCCAGATCAAGCTGCTCCGCGTGCTCGAGAATGGCGAGATCACCAGGGTCGGCTCGAACGATCCTGTCAAGGTCAACGTCCGGATCCTCTCGGCCACCAACCGCAACCTGGAGGAGTCGATTGAGGCCGGCGCGTTCCGCCGCGATCTGTACCATCGACTGAAAGTCGTCACCGTCCGCCTGCCCAGCCTGGCCGAACGGAGCGCCGATATCCCGGTGCTCATCGACCATTTCATCAAGGTGTTCTCGAAACAGCACGACAAGCAGATCAAGGGTGTTTCGTCGATGGCGCGGCGGCGGCTCCTGGCGTATCCCTGGCCGGGAAACGTCCGCCAGTTGCGGAATGTCGTCGAGAGCATGGTGGTGGTCGACTATGACGGGCTGCTCGACTTGGACGATCTGCCGGAAGAACTCGTGGAGCGGGGGGAGGTTTCCTCCAGCGAGCCGGCCTGCAATTCGCTGGCCGCCCTGGTCGGCAAACCTCTCGAAGAGATTGAGCGGTTGTTCATTGCCGAGACTCTCCGCGTCACCGGCGGCAATCGCGAGGAAGCCGCTGGAATGCTCGGAATCGGCGAACGGACTCTCTACCGAAAGATCAAGGAATATCAGCTCTGAGATGGTGAAGCACAAAATCCCAAACGCGAAAGGCGAAGCAGCTTCAGAATACGAGAAGGAAACGGCGACTGACCTCAAGGATCGTTGAGCTCTTCACCAGGCCCCGCAAGGGGGCGAGTGCAGGCTGCTGGCAAGCGAGCGTTCGTATTGGTGACCCTGCCGCCCTGTGGGGGAGTGAATTCTTTTTCTTTGTGCTTGTTTCGGATCTGTATTTCGGCTTTCGTGTTTTCCGTCGCAGCATCACGCAGGACCAGGCCGTCTCTCCCTCATGCCTCGCATCCAGAAACTCTCTCAGAGCCTCATCAACAAGATCGCTGCAGGCGAGGTCATTGAACGACCCGCGAGCGTTGTCAAGGAATTGATGGAAAACGCGGTCGATGCCGGGGCCACGCGGATCGACGTATCGGTGACGGCGGGCGGCGCCGATATGATCCGCGTTGTGGATAACGGACATGGCATTGAAGCCGATGAGTTGCCGCTGGCGGTCGCCAGTCACGCAACGAGCAAACTCGCCACGGCCGACGACCTGTTCTGTGTGGGGACCCTGGGTTTCCGCGGCGAGGCGATCGCGTCGATCGCCGAAATCAGCCGGTTGGCGATCCGCAGTCGCACGCCCGACGCGGCCGGCGGCGCGGAACTCGAGGTGGTCGGAGGCACTGTTTCCGAGGTCATGCCCTGCGGTTGCCCTCCCGGAACCGCCGTGGAGGTACGGAACCTCTTCTACAACACGCCCGTCCGCCGCAAGTTCCTCAGGTCCCCCCAGACCGAACTGGGGCACCTCAGCGAGGCCTTCACGCGGATTGCCCTGGCTAGTCCCTCGATTCACTTCACTCTGCGGCACAACGATCGGCTGGTCTTCGATCTGCCTGCCGTGGCGAGTTGGCCCGAGCGGATCGGCAAGGTTCTTGGCCGTCAGATTGCCGAGTCGCTGATCCATGTGGAGAGTGCTGACGGCAGCGTCCGTATCGCAGGCTACGTGGCCCATCCGGGGCAGAACCGCAGCAACAACCGTATGCAGTACGTGTTTCTCAACGGCCGTTACATCCGCGACCGCTCGCTGCAGCACGCGCTTGGGGAGGCCTATCGGGGGATGCTTATGACCGGCAGGTTTCCGATCGCCGTGCTCGCCCTCGAGTTGCCCGCTGAGATGGTCGACGTGAACGTCCATCCCACCAAGCTGGAGGTCCGTTTCCAGGATTCGGGGCGGATCTACAGCCAGTTGCTCTCGACGATCCGCACCAAGTTCCTCTCGAGCGACTTGAGCACCCGCGTGGCGACGTCCGCCGAGTCGGACCCCAGCGGCGCTCACGACGAACACGAGGCCGACCGGATCCGCCAGCAGGTGGTCGACTGGGCCAAGGGGGAGATCGAGTCCTGGCGTTCGCCGCCGGAACCGGTTGCGGACCACACGCCGGACGTTCCATTCCGTACTTCCTCTTGCCCTGCCCCGCTGGCGCTGCACCGTCTGGAACGATCCTGGGTCGAACCGGTCGACGATCAACTCGCCGGCGACCGCCCGTCGGCTCCCGTGGCCCCTGCCGCTCCCTCGGCGGCGACTTTGCCGCGGCCGCCCAAGGCGATCCAGATTCACAATCGGTACCTGGTGAGCGAGAGTCCCGAGGGGGTGGTGATCATCGATCAGCATGCCCTGCATGAGAGGATCCTCTACGAACAACTCCGCCGCCGGGTGGAGCAGGGACCGGTCGAGTCGCAATCGCTCCTGGTTCCGGAACCGGTGGATCTGCCGCCGGCCGAAGCGGCGGCCGCCAGGGAGCATCAGGCCCTGCTGGCAAGGCTGGGGCTCCGCATCGAGCCATTTGGCGGCGACACGATCCTGGTTTCGAGCTATCCGGCGATGCTCTCGAGCGTCGGCATTTCGGAGGTCCTGCGTGGTCTGCTCGAACCGTTGATGGCTGGGGGCAAGGAGCCCGACAGCCGCGACATGCTCGACGACCTCCTCAACACGATCGCCTGCAAGGCGGCAGTCAAGGCGGGCGACTACCTGACTCCCGAGGAGATCGACTCCCTGCTCGGGCAGCGGCATCTGGTCGACGATCCGCACCACTGCCCCCATGGCCGCCCGACCGCACTGGTCTTCAGCCGGGAGGAACTGGACAAGAAGTTCAAGCGGGTCTAAATGGACTTGCACGATTCCAGGAGATCCAGACTCCGCCGCCACCCTTCGGGAGGCGGCTCCAGGGAGATGGCCCATTCTGGGAATCATGCAACCCGATCTGGTGCGGCTCACACGTCGTATTGGCCTACGCTTTCCGGCTGGAACTGGACGTCCTCGATCCGGATGCGGCTTCTGCCGAACGGCATCTCCACGTCAACCACGGCGCCTTTGCCATGCCCCAGCAGGCCTGCGCCGATCGGAGTCATGACCGACAACTGGCCTTCCGCGATATTGGCAAAACTGGGGTACACAAGGGAGTAGGACTCGATCTGGCCGGTATCCATCTCTCGCACGCGGACCAGCGAGTTCATCGTGACGACGTCGGCCGGGATGCACTGCGGATCCACGATCTGCGCGCGTCCCAGCTTGGCCTTGAGGGCACGCGTCAGGTATCGAGGCGTGGCGCCCCCAGCAATCGTATCGTGTATCAGCGGTTCCAGACGGGCGAAATCGATCGTGGAAATCACAATATCAGATGGGGCCATGGTCCGGGAGTCCTGGAGTGGTTGGAATGCATTAGAAGTCAGTCCGAGGAGGATACCTCAATCCGATTCACGATCTCGCTTGCGCCGGGCGTCTCGCGAACCGCTTCCTGCGCCAGTTGCTTCAGGTAGTAGGTTGAGACGTTCCCTGTCAGGAACAGTGTCCCACCCCGGTGGCTACATTGAACTCGGTGCAACGCTCGGCACCCGCTCCGCAACAGCCGTTCTCGTGCGAGAGCGGCAACTGACCGTTTCGCGACGGCGACGGAATCCAACTCGGCAGTCAGCGTCAGGGCCATGGACATTACCTCCTTGCGTTCTCGCAGTTGTGACGGATCCAGTGCCGTCACCGGCTGACACGATGTGGATGACGATTCCCCAGGGAGCCAACGCCGCCAATGCTCGGCCTGTCAGGGCGCAGGGCCTTCGTCCGATTCAAAGGTGCCTCAGATCCGGGGTCTGCAGCGAGGCTCTGAGAGACGGACCGATGGATGCCGGTTCGCTGCGCTGGCGCCCTTGGTCAGGTACTCTCTAAACCTGGAGGACCTGGAACGCCGCGCAGCGTTCGACAGGTGATTTCAAGAACTGTGGGCCCTGCGCGAAAAGAGTTTTCCGAGGCGTCACTGCCAGATGCCAAGCCGGCAGAAAGACCCGTTGCGGCGCTCCGGGTACTTGTCGGATAGGGTTGTGGGATGCCATCCGCCCGTGGCAGCAAGATCGGCGAAGCGGCGCACAGCGAGCGTCTTCCAACAGGCCGGCATGGGCTGGGCTGATCCACAGACACAGCCGCGGATTGTCGTACGGAGCGGGAAGCGAGCCGTGCCGATCCGGCATACGAGACTGCCGCAATGGACTCACGATATCTCCGCCACTGCACAGACTACCCGCCAGCAGGGCCGACCATAGGGTCAACCCGCTCGATAGAAGGCCAAGTTGCCTGGTGCGGTGCAGCATGGGACGGGAGACGAAACGATAATGCGAAAACAACGGATGGCAAGAACCCGCGCCGGGCAGTTGCCGGCAAGTCAGTGATCGGTGTGTCCGACGACTCCAGTGGCGATCGCTGGAGAAGCCACCCCTCACCTCCCGCCGGCACGCTCCGCCGGGATGCTACGCAAGAAGTGTCGGGCAACTGCCGCTCAAACGACCATTCAGGCAACGACTCCTCCCCCAAATCCTATCCTGACACCCGAAATAGTCAAGTCGCATTGCAAGCGGCTTGTCTCCTGAGAGCTATCTGGAGATAGCCCCAAAGAGCTAGCAATGACAGGTTACTTATTGTCAGGGAATTCCCATTAGAACACGGAAACGCCCGACCTCTATCGGAGGTCGTCCAGAAGACGCGACACGGTCTGTTGTGCGTCGCCGAGCAGCAGGATCGTCGTGCTGCGATGGTAGAGGAGATTGTCCACGCCCGAGTAGCCGGGTCGGGCATCGAGGTTGCAGACCACGGCGCGGCGGGCTTCATGTGCGGGCAGAATGGGCATGCCGGAGATCGGCGTGCCTTCCACGGATGCCGCGGCCGGATTGACAACGTCGCACGCCCCCACGATCAAGGCCAGATCCGTGGCGGAGAACTCGCCGCTGACCTCCCGCAGGTCGAAGAGCATGTCGGGGTCGATTTCCGCTTCGGCCAGGAGCACGTGCATGTGGCCAGGCATGCGGCCGGCCAGCGGATGGATGGCGAACTTGATGTCCTTTCCCATCTCCTGGAGGCGGTTGGCCAACTGGACGGTGGCGACCTGTGCGTGGGCCAGGGCCATTCCGTAACCGGGAATGACGATGATCCGGCCGGCGTTTCGCAGCACGTCGGCCGCCTGGGCAAACGGATCAACCTGTGGGCTGTTGTCTTCAGCAGGCTCCGTGTCGGGCTGCGGCTGCCCGTCGCCGGCCCGCGAGCCGGCCGGAGCGGTCGCCGGCGGGCTTGCCGGCGCGGCGGCCCAGAGGATCGCCCACAAGTCGCGATTCATGGCACGGCACATGGCATAGGTCAAGATCAGGCCGGATGCGGCCACCGTTGCACCGCAGGCGGTGAGCACGTGGCTCTTGATCACGATGCCGCAGATTCCGGCGGAGAGCCCCGAACAAGCGTTCAGCAGCGAGATCAGCACGGGCATGTCGGCGCCGCCGACTCCCACGGAGAGGACAATCCCCAGCAGGAGCGACAGCAGGATCGTCGCGATCGCCAGCCATACCTGTGCGGGGTCGGCCAGCCACGCCGCCCCCAGGGCAGCAGCGGCCAGCAGCGCCGTGGTGCCGAGAAAGACCCCGCGTTGGCCGGGCAAGGCGAAAGGTTTCTGCCGCAGGAGCCCCGCCAGCTTTCCGCTGGCGACCACGCTTCCGCTGAAGGTGACGGAACCGACAATCATGGCGGCAACCGCCGCCGCCACGGCGAGAGAGTCCAGGCGGTGCGACTGCCCCGTCAGTTCCACCAGCGACACCAGGCAGGAGGCCAGGCCCCCTGCCCCGTTCTGAAATCCGACCAGGGCAGGGATCTGCGTCATGTTCACCCTGGTCGAAATTCGGATGCCGGCCAGGGAACCGATGGCGAACGCCGCCAAGATCAGCACCGGCACCCGCAGAGGCGTGCTGGCCACTTCGAACCCCATAGCGCAGAACAGTGCCACGGCGATGATGAAGTTGCCGTAACGGGCGGTGTTCGGCTTGGAGAACAACCAGATGCCGACCAGGCTGATAGCCAGAACGGCCAGGTTCACAATCAGGCGGCCATCCACGGTCTTCACCTCTTTTTGAAGAAATTCAACATCCGGCCGGTGACGGCAAATCCGCCCACGAGATTGAACGCCCCGGCAATGATGGCGATTGCCCCCAGTCCGCGCGCGAGGCTGCCGATGTCGGCACGGAACAGCAGCAGGGCACCCAGGACCGTGATTCCCGAGATCGCGTTGGTCACGGACATCAGCGGGGTGTGCAGCCGGGGAGGCACTCGCAGGATCAGGAAGATGCCGGAAGCGAACGTGACCAGGAAAACACTTGCCAGTACGAGAGCTTCGTTCATGGTTTCTTGCCCGTCCGCCGGATCAGCATCTGGCCATCGATTTCAGCGTCCCCGCGTGGACGATTTTGCCGTTCAATGTCACGAGGGTCTCCTGGACGATCTCATCCTTCAGGTCGGGGGCGTCGATTCCGCGCTTGAACAGGTTCTTCACATACTGGAGCAGGTTGTGGGCATAGAGCCAGCTCGCGTGGACGGGCATGCTCCCCGGGATATTCCACAGTCCCAGGATGGCGATGTCGCGGTACTCGCACTCCTCTCCCGGCCTGGTCAGCTCGCAATTGCCCCCTTGATCGATGGAAACATCCATGATCACGGAGCCGGGCTTCATCTGGTCCAGCATATCCCGGGTGACGAGCACCGGGGCGACCTCGCCGGGCACCAGCGCGCTGAGGATCACGATATCGGCTTCGGCTACCAGGGGGGCAAGTGCTTCGCGTTCCTTCTGCAGCCAGTTGTCGGGCAGGGCAAGCGTGTGTCCGTTGGGCGCGATAGCCAGTTCGGCGGGCACTTCGAAGCCGGCCACCTTCGCGCCGATGCTGTCGGCCGCCTTTCGGGCATCTTCGCGAATGTCGAACGCCTTGACCGTGCCGCCGAGTCGCTTCGCAGTGGCGATCGCCTGGAGTCCGACCACGCCGGCCCCCACTACCAGGCATTTTGCCGCCCGGATCGTTCCGATCGCCGTGCCGAGGAGCGACATGAACTTCGGAAATCGGTTGGCGGCAATGAGCACGGACTTGTAGCCGGTGATGGTGCTCATCGAGGTGAGGGCGTCCATGGTTTGAGCCCTCGAGATGCGAGGCACTCCATCCATCGTCAGGGCGGTGATGCCGCGCGCGGCCAGGGTGCGGATAGTCTCGTGATTCTCCGGGGTGGCGGGATGGAGGAAGGTGACGAGCATCGCTCCCTGGCGGATCATCTCCGCCTCATGTTTCCCCAGGGCATGGTTCATCCAGGGCTGCTTGACCTTGAGGACGATGTCAGCCTCGGCGAACAGCCGTGCCGTATCGGCCACGATCTGAGCACCTGCTTCCAGGTATTCCTGGTCCGGGTGGAGGCTCCTCTGGCCGGCCGATTGCTCGACACGGACCGTGAACCCCATCTGCACGTATTCCCGAATCGTCTCCGGAATCGCGGCAACTCGCCCCTCGTGCTCGAGGATCTCCTTGGGAATTGCGACAATCATACACGACCTCCTTCCGGATCGGTGGCCCACTCCTGCCTCGGCGGAAACACCGTGGGCCGTGGGGTAGTGTTACCCGGCCGAAGTCGGGCCGTCGCGCCCGGACTCGCCGACAGGTAGGCGCACTCTATCGCGGCTCCCTGTATTCGTCAAGTGATGGAAAACGATCGCTGGTTCCACAGTTAGGAAGCGGAACCGGCGAGCTTCCGTTTCCCCCAGACCGATGGAAGGAGAAAGCCCCGGGAAAAGCAGGCTCCGGGCACGCGGCCATCGCAAGGCAGCCTGTAGCGTCGCCCCGGGGCCAAGAAACAACAACCGCCGGGTTGAGCCGGCGGTTTTCGCGATCTGGTGGTTTGTCCCAGGACATTGCAGCCCAGGAATCGTGTAGCTCTTGGCTCTCCAGGATCAGACGATGCCTTGGGCGAGCATGGCGTCGGCCACCTTGACGAACCCGGCCACGTTGGCCCCCTGGACGTAGTTCACAAAACTCCCATTCTTGCCGTAGCGGACGCAGTTCTCGTGAATTGACCGCATGATGACGTGGAGCTGTCGATCGACCTCTTCTCGCGACCGCCGCATACAGCCGCCGTTCTGGCACATTTCCAGGCCGGAGACCGTCACGCCGCCGGCATTGGCGGCCTTGCCGGGCCCGTAGAGTGTCTTCGTTTCCAGGAACACGTCGACCGCCTCCAGGGTCGAGGGCATGTTGGCCCCTTCGCTGACGCAGATGCATCCGTTCTTCACCAGCGTCTTGGCGTCGTCGCCGTTGAGTTCGTTCTGCGTGGCGCACGGGAAGGCCAGGTCGCACTTGACGCCCCAAGGTGTGCGGTCGGGATAGTACTCGGCACCGCGGAAATGCTCGGTGTACTCGCGGATCCGTCCCCGGCGGACGTTCTTGAGCCCCATGACCCAGGCAAGCTTCTCCTCGTTGATGCCGTCGCGATCGTAGATCGTTCCGGATGAGTCCGACAACGTCACGACCTTGGCACCCAGTTGGAGAAGCTTCTCCACCGCGTACTGGGCCACGTTTCCGGAGCCGGAAACCGTGGCAACCTTCCCCTCGACGCTGTCGCCGCGTGTGGCGAGCATTTCCTGGGCGAAGTAGACGGCCCCGTAACCTGTCGCCTCGGGCCGGATCAACGAACCGCCGTAGCTCGGGCTCTTCCCGGTAAGCACGCCGTTGAACCGGTTCGTGAGTTTCTTGTATTGCCCGAAAAGGAAGCCGATTTCACGGCCACCCACGCCGATATCGCCGGCCGGCACGTCGGTGTCCGGGCCGATGTGCCGGAACAGTTCGCTCATGAAGGCATGGCAGAAACGCATGACCTCGGTGTCGCTCTTTCCCTTCGGATCGAAATCGGAGCCTCCCTTGGCCCCGCCCATGGGCAGGGTGGTGAGGCTGTTCTTAAACACCTGCTCGAAGGCCAGGAATTTGAGGATGCCGAGGTTCACCGACGGATGGAATCGCAGCCCCCCCTTGTAGGGGCCGATGGCGCTGTTCATCTGGATGCGATAGCCGCGGTTGATCTGAATCTGCCGTTGATCGTCGACCCAGGCAACGCGGAACATGATGACCCGTTCCGGCTCGACGATCCGTTCCAGGATCTTCGCTTCCCGGTAGGCCGGGTTAGCCTCGACCACAGGAAGGATGGATTCCATGACTTCGCAGACGGCCTGATGGAACTCGGGCTGCCCCGGGTTCCTCGACACTAGGTTCTCCATGAACGCGGCAACAGCGGGGGACTTGCTTCGCGGTGCGCTTGACGTAGCTTGAGACATTCTGTTGGACTCCGTGGTATATGGCCTTGGCCAGCCTGCCTATTTGCCGGCCGAGGCGTCGCAGAAACTGTGAATAGAATCGAGGTAGTGCTTCAGCAGCCAGAACTTCTCCAGAAACTCCGGCCATCCGGACGGGGGAACAAATCCTTTGGACATTTCCGGGAGGACCATTCCGCCAGGTGAGACGAACTGGCGCATTTCGTTCCACAGGTCGGCCCACACTCTCAACGCGTCGTCGTTGACGTTGTCAACGACATAGCGGAAGTTCTTCAGCGTCCTCTCAGGATCGGAGGAATCGAAATTCAGCGCGCCTCGCAACCTCGCCTGCCAGGGCGTCTGGGATGAATCGGACACCGGCGACCTCCTTCGAAGCTTGGGACAATGGATGGGCGGCGATTCGGGGGGCAGAGAGGAATGGTTCGACCCGTTGTCGAGCAGGTTTCTTGGCACGAATCGTGCCAATCGCGACGGAAAGGCTCGGAATCGACCGAACTGATCAACGTGGCGTCGGTTACGTCGACTGCAGCAAATCACCCCCGCTTGGCCGTGAGAATGCAGCCTGCTTTGATCCTGTCATTGCTTTGGGGGGCTGGATCGGCTACTAATTCCTAAATTGCTGCAAATGAAGCACTTACAGACGTGTTCAGCGTTTGAACACTAATGTTGATTTACCAGCAGAATAAGGAATACTTAACAAGTACGACCGATCCCAGATCTGCCTCCCACATGGTGTGGCCGACCAGAAGCCGCGATCCCAGTGGCAGACCGAGAAAAGTCGCCCGTCTCGTCAGACGTCGCCAAGAGATCAACGGAGCGGCAATCGGGCGCAGGAGGCAAGACGCCGCGGGGCCCAACTGGCCGGTCAGCCCGGGTCGTCGTCCGGAGCTTTGATGTCGTACTTCTTGATGCGGTGGCGAAGGGTGTTGCGGCTGATCCCGAGCCTGCGGGCCGTGTGGACCTGGTTGTAGCCGCACTCTTTCAGGGCTCGTGTGATCAGGGCCTCTTCGACGATGTCGATGATGCTGGCGCGGGCCCGCGAATCCGCCAACCGCAGTATTTCCGGGACGAGGTCGGCAATACGCTGTTTCAGGCTGCGGAGCAGTTCCTCCCGACTCTCCGGCGAGGAGCTGGATTCCGGCTCGTTCTCGAACTCCAGGTGTTCGACTTGCAGCACGTCCCCCTTGCACATCAGGACCGCCCGTCGCAGACAGTTCTCCAGTTCGCGAACGTTGCCGGGCCAGTCGTAGTCTTCGAGCCGGAGAAGGGTCTGGTCGGCTACGTAGCGGACCGACTTGCCGTACTCTTCGCTGAAGCGGCCGACGAAGTAGTTCACCAGGGCCGGCAGGTCGTCGAGCCGTTCACGCAGCGGGGGGAGCTCGATGGAGATGATCTTCAAGCGATAGTAGAGGTCCTCACGGAATCGGCCTTTCTCGACTTCTTCCTCGAGCCGTTTGTTGGTGGCCGCCAGGATGCGCACATCAACTTTGATCGTCTCCGTGCTTCCAAGCCGTTCGAATTCTCCCTCCTGCAGGACCCGCAATACCTTTGCCTGGGTGCTGAGCGACATATCGCCGATCTCGTCGAAGAACAGCGTGCCCGTGTGGCAGCGCTCGAACTTCCCCACGTAGGAGCGGTAGGCGCCGGTGAACGCGCCCTGCTCGTAGCCGAACAGTTCGCTTTCGAAGAGCGCATCGGGAATGGTCGCGCAGTTGACGGCCATGAACGGCCTCTGGGCCCGGAGACTGTGATGGTAGATCGCCCGGGCGACAAGTTCCTTCCCGGTGCCGCTTTCGCCGGTGATCATCACGGTGACGTCTTTTTCCGCAACGCGGCCGATGAGCTTGAAGATCTCCTGCATGCGATGGCTGTTGCCGATGATCCGCACCAGTTCGGCAGCCGTCGGTGTGATCTTGGTGACGGAGCTGGGAAGCCCCACGATCTCCTTCATCAGGCGATACACCTCGATCGCATCGGCTGCCATGCGTTTGAGGCCTTCCGAGTCGAACGGTTTGAGAAGGTAGTCGTAAGCTCCGAGCTTCATTGCCTCGATGGCCGTTTCGGTAGTGCCGTAGGCGGTCATCACGATCACCGGTGTCTTGAGCCTCGCACGCTTGATTTCGGCCAGCGTCTGCAGCCCGTTGAGCCCCGGCATCTTGTAGTCGAGGAGAATCAGATCAAAGGACTCCGACTTCAGGAGTTCCAGGCCCGAAAGGCCGTCGGTCCTCGAGGCAACCTCATAGCCCTGCCTTACGAACAGGCGTGTGAGGAAGTGGACCAACCCCTCGTCGTTGTCGATAATCAGGATTCTACTCACTGTTCAGCGTCCGATTGAGTGAGGAGGCGGGAAGGCGGACGGTGAACGTTGTCCCCGTCTCGGGGAGTGTATCGATATGGATCGTCCCACCGTGCCGCTCGACCGTTTCTCGCACGATCGTCAGCCCGAGACCGGAGCCCGTGGCTTTCGTGGTGAAAAACGGTTCGAACAGGCGTTCGAGATCCGGCGGCCGGATGCCGGGGCCGGTATCGGCGACGTCGATTCGCAGCCAGGCCGTGGCAAGCGAATCGCGGTCGGCCTCGCCCGCGGCCGAGATGGTCAGCTCGCCCCCATCGGGCATCGCCTCCAGGGCATTGACCATCAGGTTGACCAGGGCTTCTCCCAACTGCCGGGAGTCTCCCTCGATCCGCGGCAGGGCCGGGCCGATCTGCTTGCCTACCCGGACTTCCTGCTGGTTGGCCCGCGGCTGGACCACCTCGAGGGCATCGTTGATCAGGCGGACCACGTCCAGCTCGCCGAACACGGGCTCGCGGGGCCGGGCGAAACTGAGGAAGTGGTTGATGGTCGTTTCGATCCGGCCGATCTGCCGCATGGCAATCTGGTAGTCTTCCCGTTGATCGGGCGAGACGGCGATCTCCTCCTGGACGGCCTGCAAGAACAACTTCAGGCTGGTCAAGGGAGTGCGGATCTCATGGGCCACGCCGGCCGCCAGTCGCCCCACGGCGGCAAGCCGCTCCGAACGGGCGGCCGCCTCCAGCGTGCCTTTCAGCTCCGCCTCCACCTTCCGTAGTTCGGCTTCGGTCAGGCCGACGCGGGTCTCGAGCCTGGCCTGGCGGTCCTTCAACTGGTCGGCCATATTCCCGAACGCCTTGTAGAGCGTCCCGATCTCGTCGCGCCGAGGCGTCTGGGCTTCCTTGAAGGCTGCGTCGTAGTCGCCCCGTGCTACGCCGTCGGCGGCATGGCATAGCGCCCGGATGGGTGCGGCCACATGGAATGCCAGCAACCAGGAGAGTCCTGCCACACCTGCCACGGTGGCGGCAATGACCAGGTAGATCGTACGCCGCAACCGCAGCGAACCCGTGAAGGCTTCGTCGCGATCCTGCTCGACCACAATGTGCCATGGAGTGCCTGCCACCCGACGCGACGCGCCCAGAACCTCAATCCCGCGATAATCCGTGTAGATGGTCTCCGGCCGGCGTTCTCCGTGGACGAAGTCGAAGCTTTCGGATTGGGCGATGTTCTCTTTGAGGATCCGTCTCGGTTCCTTGTGGGCGAGGAAGGTACCGCTTCGGTCGACCAGATAACACTCCCCCGACTGTCCCAGGGAAACGTTCAGCACCCGTGACAGGACTGCCTGGGTGCCGACGGTTGCACAAAGCACCCCCAAAGGACCACTTCCCTTCGTGGAGATGAGCACGGAGAGCTGGAACACCGAACTGCGCCCGTCGGCGTCGAGTCGGACTTCCGACATGTAGTTTCCCGATTCCATCGCCCGGCGGAACCAGGCTTGGTCCGCGTAGCCCTTGTCGCTGGCTGCCGAGGTGTCGTAGATCGCATTCCCTTCGAGGTCGGCGACGCAGAAACGATCGTAGACGCCGTACTCTTGCCGAACCAGGGCCAGGTAGGGTTCAATTCTCGCGGCGTCCATGCTCCCCACGGCGGCCGAACCGGCCACAACGGCCAGGTCGGCCTTCCGTTCGCCAAGCCAACGTTGCAGGAGTTCCTGCTTCTCAGCCGCCACGTTTTCCAGTTCGCTGGTGACGATGTCCGTAATCACCGTGTCGGCCGTTCCCAGGGCCACCAGGCTCACGATCCCCAAGGGGATCAGCGACACCAGCAGGAATACCAAGGTGATCCTGGCTTGGAGGCTGTTGATGAATCGGATGTTCACGGATCGCTTTCGGTTCGAACCACAAGACAAGCCGTCAGGCAGGATCGGACCAGGGAAGCTGCCGTATCTCCAGGTCCACGGGTGCTCACCAGACTATTGTACCGGCAACTCCTTGTGAGGGTACAGGGTGCGCGACGGCCTCTGACCCCGGTGATTGGGCCCGGAACGGTCCACGGATCGCCGCCCCTGCCGAAACCTGTGGTCCTGATGGTCCAGCAAGCGGTATCCCGGGAGCCGACGCCGGGTGAATCGGTCAGGCGGGAACAGGAACACCGGGCGCCGAGCCTGGATGCGAGTTTCGACCAGCGGCTGGAGGAAGTGCTGTTCCTGCTGATCCGTTGACCGAGAGCAAAGCCGTTTCCAGGTTCGCGAGGATGTCGGTCTCGCGGACAATGGTCTCCTTTGCCGATTCTTGCCCCTCTGGCAGAGGGAGATCATGGGGAATGCTTCCTCGTCCTGAGCCATCGCCAGAAATGCCCCATATTCCAGTACGGCAAAACATGGGGTTGGCGCAGCACACCGAGGTGTTGATAATAGGGGCGTCATAAGGCCGCGATCCGGTGACGTCTTTCATATAACCATCAGAAGAGCGGCGACCGTCAGGGACGATGTCTTGCCTTTCTGGCGCGGCGATCGGCAAGGCACAAGGGGGGCACCATTCATGAGTGACCACGCTTTTGCGCTTCGGGCCGAAGAAGGGGAGCTCTATCACTCGCTGGTCGAGCATCTGCCCGTGTGTATCTATCGGATCGACCTCGACGGACGGATCACCTTCGGCAACTCGGCTTACCTCCAGGATGTCGGCCGCTCGCTCGATGAGCTTCTCGGCAAGACGGTCTTCGACCTGTTTCCCGAACAAGAGGCCCGCAAGTACGACGCCGACGATCGCCACGTTCTGGAAACGGGTGAGATCTTTCACGACGTGGAAGAACACGAAGCTCAGGGGCGGAAGCTGTACGTGGAGGTGCTCAAAAGCCGGGTCCACGATCACGTGGGACGGCCGATCGGCGTGCAGGGAATGTACTGGGACGTCACGGCGAGGAAACGGGCGGAGGAGCAACTCCAGGAAACCACCACCGAACTCGAAAAATCCCATCGGGCGCTCCAGGATTCCCAGGCGATGTACCACTCGCTGGTGGAGCAGCTCCCCGTCTGCGTGTACCGGATTGATCTGGAAGGTCGGCTGACCTTCGGGAACTCCGCCTACCTGAAGGACGTCGGACGCTCACTCAGCGAGGTGGTGGGCAAAACGGTGTTCGATCTCTTCCCGGAGGAGGAGGCCCGCAAGTACGACGCCGACGACCGCTGGGTGATGGACTCGGGGATCGTGTTTCAGGATGTGGAGGAGCACTATGTCCGCGGTGAAAAACTCTACGTCGAGGTGCTCAAGTCGCCCGTCTATGACCATCTGGGGAATCGGGTCGGAGTCCAGGGACTCTATTGGGATGTGACCGCGCGGAGGCGGGCGGAGGAGAGACTGCAGAAGACGCTGGCGGAACTGGAACGTTCCAACAAGGAACTCCAGCAGTTTGCGGCGGTAGCCTCGCACGATATGCATGCCCCGTTGCGGCGGCTGGCAACTCTCAGCCAGATGATTCAGGAGCACTGCCGCGGCAAGGTGGATGCGGCGATCGGTGAACTGCTCGAATTCATGGGTTCCAGCGTTGCCCAGATGCAGGAGCTGATTGAAGACCTGCTCACGCACTCGCGGGTTGGAGCGGCGAATCGGCCGCTCGAGGTGGTCGACTGTAATTCGGTTGTCAGCAAGGCCCTCAACAATCTCTCGGTGGCCATCCAGGAAGAGGGAGCTGAGATCCATATGGGTGAACTGCCCACCGTGGTGGCGAACCGGGTGGAACTGGTCCAGTTATTCCAGAACCTGATCGGCAACGCCGTCAAGTATCGCAGCCAGGACAAACCGCGCGTGGAAATTCGCGCCCAGTGCCAGGAAGATGGCTGGTGTTTCCTGGTCAAAGACAACGGCATCGGCATCCCGGAGAAGGATCGCGACCGAGTGTTCGAGGCATTCCATCGCTTGCACGGCGACGACCAGTATCCGGGAACCGGCATCGGCCTGGCAACCTGCAAGAAGATCGTCGAGCACCTCGATGGGAGAATCTGGGTCGAGTCCCGCGAAGGACATGGCTGCCAGTTCTGGTTCATCCTGCCGGCGCGACCCGGCAAGGTGTGAGCCAGCCGCTGCCACCGCTACGGGGTCTTTTCGAGTTTCAGCCAGTCCAATCCGAACATGTGCCTCTTCTTGGCGTGCTCGTTGGCGCCGACGATCTCCACTTCCATCCGGTTGATCCCGCTCTTCAGCTCGAATGAGCCGAGTTCCTGCACATCGGTTGCTACGCCGTCGTTGTAACGGTCGAGGTCCGCAGCAGCCTGGCCGGCCAGCGTCATGCGGACAATCCCGTAGTCCACGGCCTTCGTCAGGCTGGCCGTGACCTTGTAGCGATCGCCTTCCTTGACGGGCAGTTCCAGCACGAGCCGATCGCCCGGCTTGCCATCGATCCACCAGAGTTGGGCGTTGCCGCTCCAGTTGTACGCCTCAGAGGTCTGGACCTTTGTCTCGCCGCCGGTCTTCTCCACGATCTTGAGTTCTTCGCCCTCCAGGGCGCCAGGCACCAGGCGGATCTCGACGACGTCGCTCCGCTTCTTGGCGACGGGCAGTGCCGCCGTCTCCGGATCGGGCTTCACGCTGCACGTCGCTCCCGGACGGCAGTACCAGAACACGGCCGGGGCGAAGTTCATGTTCGTGTTGCGCCAGTGCCACAACTCCATGTCGAATTGGATCGACTTGGTGAAGGGCAGGGCGTCGAGGTTGCGATAGCGGCTGTTGACGGAGAATCCGCCCGCCTTGTTTCCTTGCCCGCAGGGCTGGGCATGGAAGGGCGACTGGAAGTACTCGGGCCGGCACCAGGCGTAGCCGTAGTAGTCTTCCGTGCCCGTGCCGATGTGGGAGGGGAACTCCTCGCCGTCGATGAAGATCTTCTCGTCGCCTTCGCCCCACCAGGCTGCCGTGCCGTTGAACAGGGTCAGCGTGTCGCCCACGATCTTGCCTTCGCCCTTGACAGTGACGTAGTTGACGTCGAAGGCGCCGTTGCCGGTCTGGTCCTTGTCGGGACCCGTGTCAACCTTGGTCAACTGGCGCCAGTTGGCGTGGAAGTGCATGCTGCGATCGGTCCAGTCGTAGACGGAACCCTGGGCCTGGGACGTAACAGTGACGGGCTGATCGCCGAGATTCTGCACCGTCACCAGGCAAGACTTCTCGCAGGGCATGACCCAGTAGCAGGTCATCGTGCCGTCTTCAGTCACGTTCGTGGACCAACTCCGGTAGGCGTGGATTTGGTAACCCGTCCCGAAAAAGTCGCCCACCGGGCACCAGACGGTCTGCTCGCCGTCGAACTCCGCGATCAGAACGGTTGAGCGAAGTGCCTGCTCCAGGTCGCCGGCAGCCAGCCGTACGGAGATTTTGCGGACGATGCCGGGACCCCCGTACGCCTGGTACAGATTCAACGGTCCCGTCTTCGCGGGCAGTTCGACTCCGTCGACGTTCTGTGTTGCCAGCGGCGGTGTGTCGCCCAGTTCGGCTTCGACCAACTTCTCGCCCACTTCTGCGATCAAGGGCTTGAGTTCCTCGAGCTGCTCGCGTGCGAAGGACTTCACCTTCGTCCCCGGCTCGTAAGTCCGGTAGTTGATCTGGTAGTAGAGCGCTTCGCCCTTCTGGGCGCCGAAGTCGATGATGGCATCGCTCTCGTAGGTGATCTTGCAGCCGGACTGGTAAGGGATCGGCAGGTAGAGATTGTGTCCGCGACGTCCGTATTCCGTGTCGGGCGAAACCGACTCGCTCAGCGGCCCTCCGATCAACTTGCCGCCGCTGATGATGTCGGCGACGGGGCCTTCGATGGCCGGTTCGGCCTTGCCGTCGAGGTAAACACGCAGGGTGCCGTTGCTGAAG
>CAZLWV010000031.1:0-63090 GCA_964563135.1 uncultured Planctomycetaceae bacterium | reverse complement strand
GCCATGGAAGACAATCGCCTGCGGTTCCGCATCGGACGCGTCGTCGGAGGCCACGGCGCCGGCGAGCGGCGAGTCGTCCGCGGCACTCTCTGTCCCCAGCAGGCCCCGCACGGCCGCCGTGATCTGCTCGGGCGTGAAGGGCTTGGTCACGTAGTCCGACGCGCCCAGACGAACGGCCGATGCTGCGTTCTGGATGCTCGGATAGCCGGTCATGAGGATCACGGGCGTTTCGGGCTTGATCGCCCGGAGACGCTCGAGGAAACGGATTCCGTCCATGTTGGGCATCTTCACATCCAGCAGGATCGCCGAGTAGTCGTTGTTTCTGGCCAGGTTGAGAGCCTCGGCCGCATCGTTGCTTCCCTCCACGCGGAAACCCTGACGCGAGAAGATGCGCCGGCAACCTTCGCAATAGACTTGTTCGTCGTCCACGACGAGAAGAGTGGGATCGCTGATCATGACGGGTACTCCATGCTGATTGGCTTTCGTGCGAAAGCGTTTGTGCGAAAGAGGGTGTCCAGAAAAACTCGATGCTCCGATGGCAAATCGTCTTTCGCAAACTGCGTGCCAAATCAGCGGCAGCGACGCCCAGGCCCGGAATCTGCGGGAAAACAGCCGGTCTGCGAGCCCATGGAGCCCCAGCGCGATGCCGAAGAGAAGGAAGAACCGTACTGGCGGTGCCGACACTGTTCATGCCGTATGGACTGTCTTTGGCGATGAGACACAGGACCGCAGGATCGCCGACGGGTACCGGCCAAAGGTCGGCCGCACAGTGCCGCTCGGTTGCCGGTCCCCCGCTCCGGCCGCCTGCGGGTCTTTCAGAAGAACTCCACGATCTTTCGGACCTTGGTGCAGGGCCGGGACCGGCTACAGGCGGTCCTCGGAGTCGCTGTCGCTGGAATGGAGTCCGTATTTCTTCATCAGGGAATGGAGGTTCGTGCGGCGCATGCCAATGTTTTCCGCGGCCTTGGTCACGTTTCCCTGGGCGCGGCTGAGGGCCTCGTTCAGGTAGCGGATCTCCAGGTCCCGCACGGCCGCCTCGCGCACCTCCTGCTTGAGCCGCTTGAAGTCCTCCCAGGCTTCCGGCAGGGCCGTCACGGTGGCGAGCGACTCCGTCTGGCGGATCTCGCGGGGAAGATGGCGGAGTTCGACGCGATCGCAGTCGCAGAGCACGGCGATCCGTTCCACGATGTTCCGCAGCTCGCGGACATTTCCGGGCCAATGGTAGCTCTCCATGTGCTGCATGGCCTCGGGCGTGAAGCCTCGGACATGGGTCATCGAGCGCTCCACGAACTGGTTGAGAAAATGCGCCACGAGGATCGGAATGTCGCCCGGCCGGCGGCGGAGGGGCGGAAGATCGACCGGCACCACGTTCAGGCGATAGAAAAGGTCCTCCCGGAACTGGCCTGCGGAGACCATTTCTGAAAGGCTGCGGTTGGTGGCGGCAATGAGGCGGATATCGACCTCGCTCTCCGCCGTATCGCCCACTTTCTTGACCCGCCGGGTCTCCAGCACGCGGAGAAGCTTGCCCTGGGTCTCCATGTTGATATTGGCCACTTCGTCAAGGAACAGGGTGCCCCGATGGGCGGCCTCAAACAGCCCTTGCTTGGTGGAGATCGCCCCGGAGAACGAACCCTTCACGTGCCCGAAGAGCTCGCTTTCCAACAAGGTCGGCGCCAACGTGCTGCAGTCGCAGGCCAGCAGCAGCCGGTCCCCGCGCTTGCTGAGACGGTGCAAGGCACTGACGATCATTTCCTTGCCGGTGCCACTTTCTCCGGTGATCAGAACCGTTGCATCCGACGGGGCAACGCGCTTGACCAGCGCAAACACCTTCTGCATCGAGGGGCTGTCGCCGACGATGCCCTCGAACCCCTTCTGGACCCCCAGTTCCTGACGCAACGAGGCGATCTGGCGCACCATGGCCGACCGGCTGGCCACCTTCTCCAGAACCATGATCAGTTCGGGGGGAGAGAACGGCTTGCTGAGGTAGTCGGCGGCCCCCGCCTTCATGGCGGCAACGGCCGACTCGACGGTGGAGTAGGCGGTGATGATGACGACCTCCGTCGAGACCCCCGCGGCCCGCATCCGTCTGAGGATCTCCAGTCCCGTCAACCGGGGCATCATCAGGTCCAGGAAGACGACGTCGTACTTGCCGGTCAGGGCCTCCTGGAGCCCCTGCTCGGGCTCGGAGCAGGCAACCACGTGGTGCCCGTCGCGCGACAGCGCCCGGGCACAGCTCTTAGCCAGGGCCACCTCGTCATCCACCACCAGTACGTGCTGCGGCACAGCGACCGACATCTCATCCGGCTGCGACATGCTCATCTCGTTCCATTTCTGTCTCTGCCCAATTGCCCGTCAGGCCAGGCAGCAGGCTGCCGACGGGGGTGCCCTCTGCGTCCAGACGCCCTGGACGGTGTCTAAGTGAATTGTACATCTGATATGTCCCGCCGCCCATTCGACAAAGATCGCGGGCGACAGATTGGCCGTTTGTCGCAACTAATTCAACAGACTGTACTTACGATGATAGGCCGCGGTCCGGGAGGATGTGGCGAAGCAGGTATCCAAGTGAATTCCTATTCGGATGATATCGATTTTTCGCATGGCACGAATGTTGCAAAGATCATGATCCGTACCTTTCCAGGTGAATGTGCGAACCGTGTGCCGCACTTCGTTGGGTTGGCCAGGGCCGCTCGTTACACCGCCTGCACGTGCTGGAGTTCCTTCGACATGTCCGTTCAGTGGATCCACGAGGAAGTCGACGATGAGCCGGTCTGGTCCGCTCTCATCACCCTGCTGCCGGGCGCGTCGAAGGGGCCGGCATACGGTCCGGCGACCGTTGGCGGCGGCGGGCCTCGCGGGCGCCATCACATTCGCGTGTGCCGGGCCGTCGCCTGCCATGTCAAGGGCTCGGAGGCGGTGCTCGCGGCGCTTCAGGACACGCTTGGAATTCTGCCCGGCGAAGTCACGGCAGACGGCCAGTTCAGCCTGGAGGTGGTTGCCTGTCTGGATGCCTGCGGGATGGCGCCCGTGGTTGCCGTGAATGAGGAGTTGTTTCCCGGCGTGACACCGCACCAGGTGGAACGGCTGATTCGAGATCTTGCCGCCGAGTGAGCCATGGCCAAGGGCTACGTCACCACGATCCGCGAACGATGCCGCATGTGCTACACATGCATTCGCGAGTGCCCGGCCAAGGCCATCCGGGTCAAGGATGGCCAGGCCGAGGTGATTCCCGACCGCTGCATCGTGTGCGGCAACTGCCTGCGGGTGTGCTCGCAACGGGCCAAGCGGTACCCCGACTCCGTGGAAAAGGTCGAAGCCCTTCTGACCGGAGGCGGGAAGGTTGTTGCCTGCCTGGCTCCCAGTTTTCCGGCGGAGTTTCACGAAATCAGCGAATCGCTGCTGGTGGGGATGATCCGCAGGCTGGGTTTCTACCGCGTGTGCGAGGTTTCGTTTGGTGCCGATCTGGTCGCCCGGGCATATCGCCGGCTGGTAGAAACCGACCACGGCCAGCGCTACATCGCCACGAGTTGCCCGGCGGTGGTGGCTTACATCGAGCGATTCCACCCGCAACTGGTGCCCGCGCTGCTTCCGGTCGTTTCTCCCATGGTGGCGGCGGCCCGCGCCGTTCGCCGGCTCCATGGCGACGACGTCTCCGTGGTCTTCGTCGGTCCTTGCGTGGGGAAGAAGATGGAGGCCGACTCGATGCGTCTTGCGGGCGACATCAACGCGGTGCTGACCTTCGGCGAGCTGCGCTCGATGTTCCGCGGGCGGGGGATCGAGGCGGAGAGCGTCTGCGAGAGCGATTTCGATCCGCCCCACGGCGGGCTGGGTGGGCTGCTGCCGATCGGCCGCGGAATGCTCCAGGCGGCCGAGTTGCCGGAGGATCTCAAGTCGGGAGCGATCGTCGCCGTCGAGGGGCACAGCCACGTCCGCGAGGCCGTCAAGGAGTTCGCCAGCGGGGACCTGGGGGCGAAACTGCTCGAAGCCCTGTGCTGCGAGGGTTGTATCATGGGAGCGGGAATCGATAACCGGCTTCCTCTGTTCAACCGGCGCCGCCGGGTGCGCGAATATGTCTGCCGGAGGGAGGAGCGGCTGGACCGCGAGGCCTGGCAATCAACGCTGGCCGCAATGAACGATCTCGACCTGACCCGCACCTTCTCGGTTGAAGACCAGCGGGCGACGGCCCCGGCTCCCGATCAGGTTCGCGAGATCCTGGCGGGCATGGGCAAGCACAGCCTGGAAGACGAGCTCAACTGCGGGGCATGCGGCTACGACACTTGCCGAGAGCATGCGATCGCGATCCACCAGGGGCTTGCCGAAAACGCGATGTGCCTCCCCTACATGATCGAGAAACTGAGCCGGGCTCTGGACCAGGTGGAGCAATCCAACCAGCGGTTGGCCAGCGCCCAGGAAGCCCTTGCCCAGTCGGAGAAGCTGGCGAGCGTGGGGCAGTTGGCGGCCGGCGTGGCCCACGAGGTCAACAATCCCCTGGGCGCCGTGCTCATGTACTCCCACCTGGTCCGGGACGAATGCCCCACCAATTCGCCGATTCGCGAAGACATCGAGCTGATCATCGAGCAGGCCGGACGCTGCAAGAAGATCGTCGCCGGCCTTCTCGATTTCGCCCGGCAGAACAAGGTTGCCAGGGAACCGACGAATCTTCACGAACTCGTCGAGCGCACCGTGCGTGCGGTTCCCGTGCCGCCAGGCATCCGCGTCGAAGTCCGCCAGATGAGCGACTCCCCCGCCGCCGACGTCGACCAGGACCAGATCGCGCAGGTCCTCACCAACCTGATCAACAACGCCGTCGACTCCATGCACAGCGCCGGCACGATCCGCATCGACCTGAACGGCGACCGGCGGGGATCCTCGCTCCGCGTCCGCGACACGGGCGACGGAATCCCGGAAGAGAACCTCAAAAAGATCTTCGAACCCTTCTTCACCACCAAGCGAGTCGGAGAGGGCACGGGCCTGGGCCTGGCCGTCACCTACGGCATCGTCAAGATGCACGGCGGCGATATCCAGGTCGAATCGAATGCCGATCCCTCGCGAGGCCCCACCGGCACCACGTTCACCGTGACCTTGCCACGACTCCGCTAGACGTTTCCTCCCCCTCCCTATCCATGCTCACACAACGCGTTCTGATCGCCGACAGCGACCCGCACATGCAGGCCTTCGTGAAACAGGCCCTTGCCGGCCGCCGCTTCCGAGTCCCGGGAAACCGCCGCCGCGTGCGGTTCACCACCGAATCGGTTGCCAGCGATACGGCCGCGATCCAGAGGCTGGCAGTCGATGCGGGCGATGTGCTGGTCGTGGAACACCGGGCGCCCGGTGTGGACGGGTTGAAGGTCCTGGAGGCGCTGCGGAATCTCCAGCCGCGCACCGCGGCGATCGTGGCCGCGGCCCATCCTTCCATACCGGCGGCGGTGGAGGCCGCGAAACTTGGGGCATTCGCATTTCTCGCGAAGCCCATCTCGGAAAAGCGATTCCATGACGTGCTGCTGGCGGCGGTTCGCACGCGGATGGAATGCGAAGAGAGGCGGGAGAACCCTTTGAAAGCGCCGGCCCAGAGTACCGCCGGCGCACTGAACAGAATTCGGGCGGCCCTGGCGCACGTGGCCACGGCGGCCGTATCGCTGATGTGACACCCATGTGAGATCTGCCAGTCTTGAAGATCACGCAGTTTCGTAGAGAAGGAAGCAATCATGCTCAGACAGCTTGTCACGGATCCACCGTCAGCCTGGGAAGAAACGCAGGTCGTCGTCGAGCGCGAAACGAGCCGGCCCCTGCCACGCCAGCGGAGAAGGCCGACCGGCAGGCCCAGCGTCTGGAAGTCGATCCGGATTCGCAAGGGGCTCGACCTGCCGATCAGCGGCGCGCCCGAACAGATCATCTACGAGGGGCCACCGGTCACGCGGGTGGCGCTGCTGATTCCGGACTATCCGCTGGTCAAACCGCGGCTTCTCGTGGAAGAAGGCGACATGGTTGCGATGGGGCAGGCGCTGTTCGTCGATCGCAAACGTCCCGAGATCCGTTTCACCTCCCCCGGCGCCGGGCGGGTGGCTGAAATCCGGCGCGGCCAGAAACGGGTCCTCCAGGCGATCGTGGTGGAACTCTCGGGGGACGAAGCGGAGTCGTTTCCCCACTACCGTTCCAGCGAACTGGCGGACCTGGATGCCGATTCTGTCCGGGAGACCCTGCTTGCCTCGGGACTCTGGACCGCCATTCGGCAGCGGCCGCTGGCCACGATTCCTTCGCCCGGCACGAGGCTCTCTTCCATCTTCGTCACCGCCATCGACACGCACCCCTTGGCCGCCGATCCGAACGTCGTGATCCGCGAGCGCCGCGAGGATTTCCGCAGCGGGCTGCGGGTCCTGGCCAAGCTCGGCGACAAGGGCCTGTTTCTCTGCAAGGCGCCGGGCGAGTATCTGCCGGGAATGGAGCTGGAAGGCGTCAAGACCGTCGAGTTCAGCGGCCCGCACCCGGCCGGCCTTCCAGGAACCCACATCCACTTCCTCGATCCGGCAGGGCGCAACAAGGCGGTGGGCTATGTCAACTACCAGGACGTGATCGCCATCGGCCACCTGTTCACCACCGGAGAGCTCGACTGCTCGCGGGTGATCGCGATCGGCGGGCCCAGTGTGAAGGAACCGCGGCTGATCAGCACCCGCCTGGGGGCCGACCTGGCGGAGCTGGCCGGCGGCGAGCTCGACGACCAGCCCGCCCGCGTGGTCTCCGGTTCCGTGCTCGGCGGACGCGAGGCGGAAGGCCCCTTTGCCCATCTGGGTCGCTATCATCTCCAGGTCTCGGCTCTGCCGGCCGGCGCCAAGCGCGAGTTCTTCGGCTGGCTGGCCCCCGGCTTCCGCAAGTTCTCGGTGAAGAACGTCTTCACCTCCTGCCTGAGCAGAAAACGGCTCCAGTCCTTCTCGGCATCGCTCTACGGCGGGCACCGCGCACTGTTGCCGATCGGCAGTTTCGAGCGGGTCATGCCGCTGGATATCCTGCCCTACTTCCTCCTCCGGGCGCTGGCCGTGGAAGACGTGGAGCAGGCCGAGGCCCTGGGCTGCCTGGAACTCGACGAAGAGGACCTGGCCCTTTGCACGTTCGTCTGCCCGGGCAAGGGTGACTACGGCACCATGCTGCGCAACAACCTGGAAATCATCGAAAGGGAAGGCTGATGCGACCCCTCCGCCACCTGCTGGATCGGACCGAGCCGCTGTTTCGAGAGGGCAAACCTCTGGGACGGCTTTACCCGGTCTACGAAGTCATCGACACCTTCTTCTACACGCCCAGTGAGGTGGCGAAGGGAAATTGCCACGTACGCGACTCCATCGACTTCAAAAGGGCCATGTCCGTCGTGCTGGTGGCGCTGATGCCGTGCGTGGTCATGGCGATGTACAACACGGGCTACCAGGCTCAGCAGGCCATGGCCGCCATCGGCATCACCGAAATTCCCGGCTGGCGGGGTGCGGTGATGGCGGCCCTGGCGCCCTACCTCGCCGCGGGGTCCATTCTGGGCAAGCTGGTTTACGGTGCCCTGTACTTCGTTCCCATCTACGTGGTAACCATGGCAGTCGGCCTGGGCTGGGAAATCCTGTTTGCCGTCGTGCGGAAGCATGAAGTCAACGAGGGATTCTTCGTAACCGGGCTGATCTTCCCGCTGACGCTGCCGGCGACGATTCCACTCTGGCAGGTAGGGGTGGGGATTTCGTTCGGTGTCGTCATCGCCAAGGAGATCTTCGGAGGTACAGGGCGGAACTTCCTCAATCCCGCCCTGGCGGCGAGGGCGTTCCTGTTCTTCGCCTACCCGGGGCAGATTTCGGGAGATTCGGTCTGGGTGGCGGTGGATGGTTTCTCCGGGGCGACGCCACTGGCGGCAGCCGCCTCGGGGGGACTCGAGGCCGTCACGGCCACGACGAGCTGGTTCTCCGCCATGCTGGGCACCATTCCGGGTTCCATGGGCGAGACCTCGACGCTCGCCTGCCTGATCGGTGCGGCGATCATGCTGCTGGCCGGCATCGGTTCCTGGCGGATCATGGCCAGCATGCTCGCCGGCTCGATGGGTGTGGCCACTCTGCTGTACCTGCTGGGGAGCCCCACCAACCCCGCCTTCGAACTGCCTCCCCACTGGCACCTGGTGCTGGGAGGACTGGCCTTCGGGCTGGTGTTCATGGCCACCGATCCCGTCACAGCCGCCATGACCAACATCGGACAGTATCTCTACGGCGTCCTGATCGGAGCCATGGTGATCGTGGTCCGCGTGATCAACCCGGCCTTCCCCGAAGGCACGATGCTCGCGATCCTGCTGGGAAACGTCTGTGCTCCCCTGCTCGACTACTTCGTCGTTCGCGCCAACATCCGCAGGAGGGTTCTTCGCCATGCCTAAGGAAACACCGCTTCGAGTGCTGAGCATCGCCACGCTGGTATGCGTGATCTGCTCCATCGTCGTGGCGGCCGCGGCCGTGGGCCTGCGGCCGCAGCAGGAGGCCAACAAGGTCCGCGACAAGCAGCGATACATCCTGCAGACGGCCGGCCTTTGCCAGGCCGGAAGCCAGGCCGATCCCGACGAGCTGTTCCAGCAGATCGAAGCCCGGGTCGTCAACCTGGAAACCGGCCAGTTCGTCGAGGGGCTTACCCCCGAGGACCTGGAGAAGAAGGGAACCGAGAACCCCATGCAGCCGCTGGCGGCGGAGGATGATCTTGCCGGACTCGGCCGGAAACCGACGCTGCGGCCGGTCTATCTGGTTCGCAAGGACGATCGGCTCGAGCGTCTGATCCTGCCGGTCGAGGGCAAGGGGCTCTGGTCCACCATGCACGGGTTCGTGGCCCTGGGTCCCGACCTGGCCACGATCAAGACGTTCTGTATGTACGATCATGCGGAAACCCCAGGCCTCGGCGCCGAGGTGAGCAGCCCCGATTGGCTGGCATTGTGGGATGACAAGACGGCCGTCGACGCGGAAGGGAACCCGCTGATCGAAGTCATCAAGGGGGCCGTCGATCCGCAGAGCCCCGATGCCGACCACCAGGTCGACGGCCTGTCGGGTGCGACGCTCACCGGCCGCGGCGTGACGAACCTGTTCCACTTCTGGCTGGGCCAGCAGGGCTACGGCCCGCTGCTGGCCAATCTGCGTAAAGGAGGCAACCGTGTCCAAGGCATCTGATGCCCTGCTGCAGCCGATTCTCTTGCAGAACCCGATCGGAGTTCAGGTCCTCGGCATCTGCTCGGCCCTGGCCGTGACGACGAAACTCTCCACGGCCATCACCATGGCGATCGCCGTGACGTTTGTGACCGCCGGTGCCAGCGGCGTCCTCAGCGCCCTGCGGCGGTTCATCCCGTCGTCGATTCGCATGATCGTGCAGATGACGGTCATCGCCTCGCTGGTGATCGTGGTCGACCAGTTCCTCAAGGCCTACGCCTACGATCTGAGCAAACAGCTTTCCGTCTACGTGGGGCTCATCATCACCAACTGCATCGTCATGGGGCGGGCGGAAGCCTTTGCCATGAAGAACGGAGTGTGGCTGAGCGTGCTCGACGGACTGGGCAACGGCCTGGGATACAGCCTGATCCTCCTGCTGGTGGGGGCGGCTCGCGAACTGATCGGCGCCGGCACGCTGCTGGGCTACACCGTCCTGCCGACGGTGGCCGATGGGGGCTGGTACATGACCAACGGCCTGTTCCTGCTCTCGCCCAGCGCCTTCTTCCTGATCGGGTTCCTGATCTGGGGACTCCAGTACCGACGTCAAACCTTGCTGGCAAAGGGGCGTTAACATGTTGGAGCACTATCTGGGTCTTTTTCAGGGTTCGGTCTTCACCGAGAACCTCGCCCTGGCGTTCTTCCTCGGCATGTGTACCTACGTGGCCGTGTCGAAACGCGTGGAAACGGCGCTGGGGCTGGGCATCGCCGTGACCGTCGTGCAGGCCATCACGCTGCCGATGAACAACCTGATCTACACCTATGTTCTCAAGGAAGGCGCGCTGGCCTGGGCCGGCTTTCCGGACCTGGACCTGAGCTTCCTCGTGCTGATCGTCTCCATCGGCGTGATCGCCGCCATGGTGCAGGTGCTGGAGATGGTTCTGGATCGTTACTTCCCGGCCCTCTACAACAGCCTGGGCATCTACCTGCCGTTGATCACGGTCAACTGCGCGATCCTCGCCGGGTCGCTGTTCATGGTCGAGCGGCAGTACAACTTCGCCGAAAGCATGGTCTACGGTGTCGGCTCGGGATTCGGCTGGGCCTTGGCCATCGTGGTCCTGGCCGCCGTACGGGAAAAGATGCGCTACAGCAACGTTCCCAAGGGGCTGGAAGGACTCGGGATCACCTTCATCACGGTGGGGCTGATCGCGCTGGCGTTCATGGCGTTCTCGGGAATCGAACTGTAAAGGAAGCGGAGAAGACCGAAAACGCGGACTCCGAGGCTCCAAGCGAATCGGAACTACCGAAACCTCGAAGCTTCGTCCGCGGAACGTGTCCCAGACCCGTTTCGGATTTCGATATTCGGATTGCGGATTTCCTGCTGGAAATCGACATTGGGAGACCTGATATGGGTACCGAAATTCTCGCCGGCGTGGCCATGTTCACGGTCATCGTGCTCCTGCTGGTGGTGGTGATTCTGCTGGCTCGCTATCTTCTCGTCCCCGCCGGAGAGGTGCAGATCCGTATCAACGGCGACGACAACAAGACGGTGACGGTTGCTCCCGGCGGCAAGCTGCTGGGGACCCTGGCGGGCAGGAACATCTTCCTGCCGTCGGCGTGCGGCGGGCAGGGCACCTGCGGCCAGTGCCGCTGCAAGGTCGTGGAAGGGGGCGGCGACATTCTGCCCACCGAGCGCGACTTCATGACCCGCAAGGAGATTCGCGACGGTATGCGATTGGGCTGCCAGGTGGCGGTCAAACAGAACATGTCGATCGAGGTTCCGGCCGAGATCCTCGAGGTGAAACGCTGGGAGTGCACGGTGCGGTCGAACCGGAACGTAGCCACGTTCATCAAGGAGCTGGTGCTCCAGCTGCCTCCGGGCGAGGAGGTGGCATTCAAGGCCGGCGGCTACATCCAGATCGAATGCCCGCCCTACTCGCTCTCCTTCAACCAGTTCGAAATCCCGGAGAAGTATCGGGCCGACTGGGATCGCTACCAGCTCTGGCGTTACACCTCGAAGGCCGACGCCGTGACCACGCGGGCCTACTCGATGGCCAACTATCCGGAAGAGAAGGGCCTGGTCAAGCTCAACGTGCGGATCGCCACGCCTCCGCCCGGCAAGGACGGCGTGCCCCCGGGGGTGATGTCGTCGTACATCTTCAACCTGAAACCAGGCGACAAGGTCAACGTGTTTGGCCCCTACGGCGAGTTCTTCATCCGCGATACGGCCGCCGAAATGGTTTACATCGGCGGCGGGGCCGGCATGGCGCCTCTGCGGTCTCACATCTTCGAACTCCTCAAGCATCGCAATTCGGCTCGCCGGATCTCGTACTGGTACGGGGCCCGGAGCCTGCGCGAAGTGTTCTATGCCGACGAGTTCGAACGACTGCAGCAGGAACATTCGAATTTCCGCTGGAACCTGGCCCTCTCGGATCCGCTGCCCGAGGACAACTGGACGGGTCCGACGGGCTTCATCCACAACGTTCTTTACGAAAAGTACCTGAAGAACCATCCGGCGCCCGAGGAGTGCGAATACTACTTCTGCGGGCCGCCGCAGATGACCAAGGCGGTGGTCGGGCTCCTCGACAACCTGGGAGTGGAGAAAGACAACATCTTCTTCGACGATTTTGGATCCTGACAGCACACCGGACCGTCGGCCGCGAGGCGATCGGCACGGCAAGGGAGACGTCGAGCATGCGAACTGCCATTCTCATCATCGTGCTGCTGGCTGCCGGGACAGGCCTGGTTTTCGCTCTGGGCCGAGGCTCGGCTGTGCAGCCGGCCGTCCACTCGCAGACTGCCACGTTCGCCGGCGCCACCATGGGCACGTCCTATTCGGTCAAGGTGGCCGGTCTTCCGCCAACCGCGGACCAAGCCCGGATTGCCGCCGAAATCCAGGCGCGGCTGGACCGGATCAACAGCCTGATGTCGACCTATGATCCCGACTCGGAACTGTCGCGGTTCAACGCCAGCGAATCCGACAATTGGTTTCCCGTCTCGCGCGAAACGGCCGAGGTTGTGGCCGAGGCGATCCGCGTGGGAGATCTCAGCGGCGGGGCCCTCGACGTCACCGTCGGACCGCTCGTCGACCTGTGGAGCTTCGGGCCGACGGCGCGGCCGGAAGGGGTTGTTCCCAGCCAGGAAGAGATCGCCGCGGCCATGGCCGGCGTCGGCTACAGCCGGCTCCAAGTGCGGTCCGACGGGCTGGCGGTGCGCAAACTGTCGCCGGCCTGCCGCGTGGACCTCTCCGCGGTGGCCAAAGGTTTTGCCGTCGACCAGGTGGCCGAGGGACTGGAGCAGCTCGGCATCGGCCGTTACATGGTCGAGGTCGGCGGCGAGGTGCGAACGTCGGGACGGAATGCCAGGGGCAGGCCCTGGCAGATTGCCGTGGAAGTGCCCACGACGACAGGCCGCGGCGTCCAACGGATCATTCCCCTCGGCGATCGTGCCCTGGCCACCTCCGGCGACTACCGCAACTACTTCGAGCACGACGGCGTGCGATTCTGCCACATCATCAACCCCCGTACGGGACGGCCCGTGAACCACCGCCTGGCCTCGGTCAGCATCCTCGCCTCGACGTGCATGGAGGCCGACGCCCAGGCGACCGCCCTGTTCGTGCTGGGGCCCGACGAGGGCCTGCAGTTGGCCACGGCCCAGAAGATTCCCGCCCTGTTCGTCGTCCGTACGGACCGAGGCTTCGAGGAATTTCCCACACCCACCTTTCCCACAGTCAAGCCATGACCTTCCTGGCAACATTCCTGGCCTTTGCGGCGGCGATCTCGATCACCTGGCTGGCGACACAGCGGAGCAGTCGCGGCCACGAGTGCTCGTGCAGCCGCTCACACCGTGTCATGACCGAGTACGAGCGGGCCCACCCACGCTCGTTCCGCCCCGCCACAACAGCCCGCAGCGAGTCGCTTGTGCTCATCCGCTCCAGTGCGCTGGTCCGGAAGGCGGAAGGCGGCAAGCTCACCTCCGCTGCCGAAAGCTGACTGGCCGGCGGGCATCCTGCATCGCGGTGGCATGCCAAATGCCGGGCATTCGGCTTCAGATCTCGTCGACCACGACGAGCTTGCCGGCTGCCCGCAGGCGTTCGGCCAGGAGGGGAACCATCTTGCGGCGGCTGAGGATGCCGCGCTGGCGGAAGGCGATGTCTTCGGTGGCGCTGTTGTGGGCCGTGCCGAGGATGACGTTGACACGGTCTGCCACGCTCAGCAGGGAGCAGAGCTCCGTCACGCCGCTCTCTTCTTTGAAACTGCCGATGTCTTCATCGAGCAGGTTGAAGACCTGGTTCAAAGTAACGGCCCCTTCGGTCACCAGGTCGATGCCATCGATGCCGTAGCGGGGCGGAGCGATGAGAGACTGGGGTGCCCGTTCCATACGGACGGTCTTGCCGAGATGGCGGGCAACGATCTCGGCGGTCTTGCCGCCGCAGACGACCTTGAAGCCTTCGGCCTGGAGGAAGCGGTCGGCAACCTCGCCATCGTGTTCCCGATCGGCGGGGGGGCCGGTGAGGAGATTGACGACAATGCCCGATCGGCAACGGGCGAGGGCGACGGTGCAGTCGTCGCCGCCGCGAACCCACAGACGCCGCGCCTCGCGGTGGACATAGTCGGGAATCTCGCGATGGGGCACGCCCTGCCGCAGGCAGTTGCTGATGTAGCCGATGACCCCGCCGGTCTGCCAGCCGTAGGGATGGGAGGAACCGATGCCCGCCTGAGTGATCCCGTCGGTCATCATCAGGAGCGATTCGGTCGGATCGAGCGTGCACTCGGCCTGGTCGACGAGCGTACCGGCCAGTTCGAGGGGCCGGGCGATGACCGGCTCGGCCCGCTGGCGGCCGACGACCAGCGGCAGGGGAGCCTCGTAGGCCAGCACGGTCGTATTGCCGTCGCCGCGGATCCGCGCGATCGAGAATGCGGCGTAGGGCTTGCTGATATCGCGCCACTGCTGCATGGTTTCCACCACCACCTGGACGGCCCGCCGGAGCGAGAAACCCAGCCGCAGGAGTTCGAGCAGCCGGGTGGCGCACATCTGGGCGGCAATGTGGGCGTGGGGACCGGAACCGATCCCATCGGCGCACACCAGCGTGGTGCCGGCAACGGCGCGTTCGCAGAGGAACACGTCGCCGCAGAGGCTGCCCGGCCGTTTGGGGCTCTGCTTCAGCTCGGTTTCGACGTGTAGGTATCCCGCAACCATTTCTCTCGCGCCCTTGAAACGACGGTCGACTGCTCGTCGTGTTCCTGTTGTTCGGCGAGCAGCATCAGCCGGTCGAGCAGCGCCTCGCCGCGGGCGGTGCTTTCGCCGAGCGCGGTGGCGACCGTCTCGGCCAGGTGCATCTGCTGGTTGAGCAGCTCCCGGGCCTGGAGCACGGTCTGCGCCCGCAGCTCGTCGAGTTTTCGCTGGCTGTTCTGGGTATTCGTCACGTTGACGAAGATCCCCACGAACTGCCTGTCTTCCGGCAGAGGGTAGTGGACCTGGTGGCAGGTCATGTCGTATTTCTTGTGGTGCACGGTTCGCTCGACGAGCCGTTCCTGGCCTGTGGCGAGCCGTTCGAACGGCTCGGGATCCATCAGGCAGGAAATGGGGCGTCCGCAGACGGTGTCGGTGCAGTGGAAGTAACGCTGGAAGGCCGGGTTCATGCCCAGGATGTGCAGGCGCTCGTCGAGGATGACGATTCCATTGGGGCTGGTTTCGATGATGCGGTCGACCCGCTGTTCGGCGAGACGCTTCATGTAGGGCATGCACATTTCCGGCTGGGCGAGTCCGCGGATGACGGCGATCGCCTTCTCGCGGCAAGTGGAGTATCCGCAGGCGCCGCAGTTGAGCTGGTTCTCAACGGCAGCCTTGCCGGTCTTGTTGAGAACCTGGCGGATCGCCTCTTCGGTGATCTCGAGCGCCTCATCCACTGCCGCCCGCTGGAAGACGGTTTCCAGTTCGGAAGCATCGGCCGCGGCAGGCGGCGGTTCCTGCGACTGCCTGGCGTAGTCGAGCACCCGTTTGCGGCGGGAAAACATGTTTCGACCGGTCTCCATGGCCGGTCCGTTCACGCAGCCGCGGGAACAGAACAAAGGCTCGATCACCAGGGGCTGGGCAGTCTCGTCGAGCGACCCGAAGGCTTCGTTGATCTCCTGGAAGCCGCTGACCGGCAGGACGCGTGCGTCGAGGATGTCGGTAGTCCAGCCCATGGTGCGGATACATCCCCCCTCGAGCGCAAAGAGCTGGGCACTGGACGCCGGCCTTTCATCGAAGGCGCTCTCTTCGCATGCGGCCAGGTCGATGCCCTCCGCCTCCAGCCAGCGGCGCAGCTCGGCAAAGGTGAGCACGCAATCGACCAGCCCGCAGTGCTCCGGCCGGTCGGCCTCGGCCTTCTTGGCCACGCAGGGTCCAATGAAAACGACCCGGACCGAATCGCCCCGCGTGCGGCGGATGTGGCGGGCATGGGCGAGCATCGGCGATACGACCGGCACCAGCGTGTCGACCAGTTGGGGCCGATACCGCTCCACGTAGGAGACAACGGCCGGGCAGGCCGTGCAAATGTGGCTGCGGTTCGACTTGCGGTGGACGATCTCCGCGGTCGCCTGCGCCACGTGAGCCGCTCCGATGGCGGTTTCGCCCACGTAGGCGAAGCCAAGCTGCCGCAGGGCGGCGATCAGCCGGCCGTGCTGCCAGGCCGGAAATGCCGCGGCAAAGGACGGCGCCAGGCTGGCTGCCACCGGCGTCCCGCTCCGCACCAGCCGACGGGCAATCTCCACATCGTCGCGAACCGATTTGGCCCCCTGCGGGCATTCCCGAACGCACGTGCCGCAGGCGATGCAGCGAGAAGGCTCCACGTAGGCCTGACCGTCCTGCATGCGAATTGCCTTGACCGGGCACATCCGCACACAGCGATAGCAGTCGCGGCACTGGGCCTTGTTCGTGTAAACCACGTGCTGAGGGGATGGCGGCACGGCGCTGGTCATGGTAATGCCCTCCAAAAACCGAAATCCGAACCAGTCAAGTCACCAATGACCGGAACCTCCGCCCTGGATCGGTGGCCGGTTCCCTCGAGGACTGTCGAACACTCCGGTGCGTTGTTTCTCCAGGAACAGGGCTCCCGCTGCTGACCCGCGTTTTCCAGTCAAGGCAGGACTCAATCGGCCGCCCAAGAGTCCGCGCGGCAGTCCGGTTTCGTGTTCCGCGATCTGGATTTCGGGTCTCGCGTTTCGAACCTCGCCATCATCGTGTCGGAACCTGAGCGAGCTGTTCCTGGATTGCCTGCCAGGCCATTTCCAGATCGCAGTGGGTGAGGACCTTCTCTCCCACGCGGACGCTCGGTCCCCGGTCGCATTTCTCGAAGCAGAAGGTCGCCTCCACGTCGACCTGCTCCTGCAGCCCCTCGGTCTGGATGCGGCGGATGAGCCGCTCGAGGAGGGCCTGGGAACCGCGGACAAAGCAGCTCGTGCCGACGCAGACCGACACGCCGAGTTTTGCCGGGCGACTGCCATCCTGGAAGACGAGGGTCTGGCCGCAAATCCGCCGTCGGCTCTGGTAACCCGTGTGGAGGAGTTCATGCGCCGTATGGCCGCCGATTTCACCGAGCTCGCGCTGGTAGCATTCGGCCACGAGGTGGTTGTCTTGCGACTTGTGCAACTGGAGCATGCGGTCGGCCTGGTAGAGGCCCTTGGCTCGCTGGGCGCGGACTTCGATATCCTTGGTCACCGGCTGGCCGGCGCCGCCGACACACCCGCCCGGACAGGCCATGACCTCGATCAGATCGTAGCGGCACTGGCCGGCGCGGACCTGTTCGGCCAATTCCCGCGCGTTGGCCAGCCCGTGGACAATGGCCAGACGCAATTCCTTGTCGGCCACGGCGATGGTCGCCTCGCGGCGGCCTTTCTGGCCGCGGACCTCTTCGAACTCGACGCGATCGAGCTTGACCCCCTGTGCCTTCTCCACCGCGCAGCGGAGCACGGCCTCGGTCACGCCGCCGGTGGTGCCGAAGATCACCCCGGCGCCGGTCTTGAAGCCCATGGGCATGTCGAGCGATCGCGGCTGGAGCTGCTCGAATCGCAGGCCGGCCTCCTTGATCATGCGGGCGAGTTCCTGCGTGGTGAGAACATGGTCCACGTCGGGACGGCCGTCGGTGGCGAACTTGGGCAGCTTCGCCTCGTATTTCTTCGCCGTGCAGGGCATGATCGACACCACAACGAGGTTCTCGGGGGCCACTCCCAGGTGCGACGGGAGCGTGCGCCGCGCGACGGCCCCGAACATCTGCTGGGGCGACTTGCAGCTGGAGAGGTTCGGGAGCAGCTCCGGATAGAACTGCTCCGCGAACTTGACCCAACCCGGGCAGCAGGAGGTGAACTGGGGAAGCCGCTCGCCGCGGGTGAATCGGCCGAGGAACTCGTTGGCCTCCTCGAGCACGGTGAGGTCGGCCGAGAAGCAGGTGTCGTAGATCTGGTCGAAACCCAGGGCCTTCATCGCCGCGGCGATACGCCCGATCTCGATGCTGCCCGGCTTGCCGCCGAACTCTTCGCCCAGAGCCACGCGCACGGCCGGTGCGATCTGGGCGACGACGACCTTCTCGGGATCCTCCAGGGCCCGCCAGACCTCCTCGGTCTCGAACTTGGGAGTGAGGGCCCCGGTGGGGCATACGGCCGCGCACAGACCGCAGTTGACGCACTCCACGCTGCTCAACTGGTTGTTGAAGGCAGGCGCCACGCAGGCCATGGCGCCGCGATAGGCAAAGTCGATGGCTCCCACGCTCTGCACCTCGCTGCACGCTCTCACGCAGTCGCCGCAGAGGATGCACTTGTTCGGATCGCGGACAAGCGAGGGAGAAGAGCGATCGACAGGCATGGGCTTGTGGGTCCGTTTGAAGCGGACTTCCTCCACACCCAGGCGATGGGCGAGCCGCTGGAGTTCGCAACTGGCGCTCTTCGCACAGGCCGTGCACTGCTGGTCATGATTGGCCAGCAGGAGTTCCAGGGATATGCGCCGCATCCTGCGGATCTCTTCGCTGTAGGTGCGCACCACCATGCCCGGTTCCGGGGCCATCGAGCAACTGGCAACGATCCCGCGGCCTTCCACCTCGACGAGGCAAAGGCGGCAGGCGCCGTAGATGCTGAGCTCCGAATGGTAGCAGAAGGTAGGAATATCGATCCCGGCCTTGCGGGCGACTTCGAGGATGTTTCGCTCGCCCTCGATGGGAACTTGACGCCGGTCGATCGTCATGGTTGGCTGGCTGATCATGGCAGGAATCCTGCTTGGAATACGGGCTGGAAAATCGGATTACAGGTCACAAGCCGCGGTACAAGGGCCCATCAAACACAGGGCGGCGGGGCCGCCGGCGCGTCGCCGGCCGAAAGTTGGTCGCCAACTACCGCTCGGTTGCCAGCGGCCTGCACCCGCCCATCGCCGGTCCTTGCGGGGAACTTGACGGTCCTGGGGGTAAGTCGTTCGGATTCGAATCGGGGCACGTCCTCAATCCGCTAGACGCCGACGACGGCGTTGAAACGGCAGACCTGCGCGCAAACGCCGCACTTGATGCATTTCTTCGGATCGATGGCGTGGGGTTGTTTCTTCTCACCGTGGATGGCACCCACAGGGCATTTCTTGGCACAGACCGTGCAGCCCTTGCAGCGATCGGCGAGGATTTCCGGCCTGAGCAGAGCCTTGCAGCGCCCGGCCGGGCAGCGTTTCTCCAGCACGTGGGCCTCGATCTCCTCCTTGAAATGGCGGAGCGTGGCCAGAACCGGGTTGGGAGCCGTTTTGCCCAGGCCGCAGAGGGAGCTTTTGCCTACCGCCGTTGCGACCTGTTCGAGGAGCTCAAGGGTCTTCGCCTCTCCCCGGCCCTCGATGATATCGTCGAGCATGGCCAGCATCTGCTTGGTGCCTTCCCGACAGGGAACGCACTTGCCGCAGGATTCGTTCTGCGTGAACTGCATGAAGAAGCGGGCCATCTGCACCATGCAGGTCTGCTGGTTCATGACGACGAGCCCGCCGGATCCGACCATGGCGCCCGCCTGGCGGAGGGAGTCGAAGTCGAGGGGCAGGTCGAGGTGTTTTTCGGTCAGGCATCCGCCCGAGGGGCCGCCAATCTGCACCGCCTTGAACGCGCCCGGGGCCGGCTTGCCATGATCGTCGAGCACTCCGCCGCCGATGTTCATGACGATCTCGCGCAGCGTGGTGCCGAAGGGCACCTCGATGAGGCCGGTGTTGGCCACATGCCCGGTGAGGGCGAAGGTCTTGGTTCCCGGAGAACCCTCGGTGCCCAGTTCCCTGTATTTGTCCGGCGAGTGGCGGAGGATCAAGGGGACCGAAGCCAGGGTCTCCACGTTGTTGATCACAGTAGGTTTGCCCCAGAGCCCGCTCTGGGCGGGAAAGGGCGGCTTGGGACGAGGCATGCCCCGCTGGCCTTCGATCGAGGCGATCAGCGCGGTTTCCTCGCCGCAAACGAAGGCGCCGGCCCCTTCCATGACGTGCACACGGAACGACCGCCCCGAGCCAAAGAGGTTGTCGCCCAGCAGCCCCAGGCGTTCGGCCTCGGCCACCGCCTTGCGAATCCGCTCGACCGCCAGCGGATACTCGAGGCGAACGTAGACGTAGCCTTCGTCGGCACCGATGGCGTGGGCGGCGATCATCATGCCCTCGATGACGGCGTGGGGATTGCCTTCCATGACGCTGCGGTCCATGAAGGCGCCGGGATCGCCTTCGTCGGCGTTGCAGATGACATACTTCTTTTCCCCGGGCTGGGCCAGCGTGAGCTGCCATTTCCTGCCGGTGGGAAAACCGCCGCCGCCCCGGCCGCGGAGTCCGGCCCGGGCGATCTCGGAGCAAACCGCCTCCGGCGTCATCTCGCAGAGGGCCTTGCGAGCGGCCTCGTAGCCGCCGGCGTGGATGTACTCGGAAATGTGCTCCGGGTCGAGCTGGCCGCAGGGCTTCAGAACGGTCCTCTGCTGGAGCGTGTAGAAGGGAATGTCGTCGTGGCCGCGGCGGACCTGGCCGCTGCCGGGCTCCGTGTAGAGCAGGCGTTCCACGATCTCCCCGCGCTGAAGCGTATGCTCGACAATGTCGTCGACATCGCCCGGTTGAACCCGCGTGTAGAGGATTCCCTCCGGCTCGATCGTGACCAGGGGCCCCATCTGGCAGAATCCCTGACAACCGCTGCGGGAGAGGTAGACGTCGTGGGATCGCTCGTCTTTGAGTTCGATGGTCGTGACCGTATCCAGGCCGGTGGCCCGCAGTTTCTCCTCCAGGACACGATGCACCTGGAGCGAACCGTTGGCCACGCAACCCGTCCCAGCACACACGATGATGCGGCGGGCGATGCGTCCGGCGGAGCGGCCGTAGTCGGCAGCCACGTCGGAAAGGGAGACTGTCGCGGCGGGGAGCGTTTCCTGGGCGGGAGTCATTGTTTGGCCTCCTTTTCCAGAATCCGGTCCACGATGGCGAGGGCCCTTTCGGGGGTCACCTGGCCGTGAACCTCGTCGTTGACCACCATGACGGGAGCCAGCCCGCAGGCTCCCAGGCAGGAGACGGTTTCTACGGTGAAGAGCATATCGTCGGTCGTGCTCCGCTGGGCATTCAGGCCGAGGCGGGCATACAGGGCTTCGAGAATGCCGTGCGACCGTTTCACATGACAGGCCGTGCCGTCACAGAGACGAAACACGTATTTTCCCTTGGGCTGGAGAGTGAAGTGGGCGTAGAACGTGGCGACGCCGAAAACCTTGGCGGGCGGAATTCCCAGCGATGTGGCCACGAAAGTGAGCACCTCCTCGGGAAGGTACCGGTACTCGTCCTGCACTTGCTGGAGAATGGGAATCAGCTTGGCGGGGCTGTTCTCGTGGCGTTTGAGAATATCGCAGACCTTGGCAAAATGCCGAATCTGCGCTGGCGTTTGTGCGGTATCCATGGCTTGCGACATGAAAAGGGTCCTTTCGACATCCGGTGGAAACGGCTCAGGTTCGTTCGAACGACAACCGGTCAGCGCCGCTCGCAAAAAACCACGGCGGGGCGTGACGGCTGTGAGGGGCGGCAGTTGCCTGTCGAGCGATCCTTGTACCGGGTTCTGTTAATCGGGTGGCAAGGTCGGCGCGCACCAGGAGCGCACAGACCGCGTGGTGGCAAATGAAGATCCTTCGGGCTGTTCCGGTGGTCTGGTCAGCGCTGCGACTGAAGCAGCCGGGTCAAGCGGCTGGAGAGCGTTGCGAGGCTACTCGCGAGCCGCACGTCTTCGACGACAATCGCTGGGGGTACTTCCAGGGTTGCAGGGGTGTAGTTCCAAATCGCCCGGATGCCGGCCAGAACCATGGCATTGGTTGCGTCCTGGGCGACCGCGGCGGGCACGGTGAGGATACCGATGAGGATGTGCATTCGCTGGACGAGATCGTGGAAGGATTCCCAATCGAGCACGACCTTGTCGTGGATCCTGGTCCCGATCTTGGCGGGATCGGTGTCAAAGGCCGCAACGATATTCAGGCCGTTATCGCGAAAGCCGTCGTAACCCATTAGTGCGCTTCCCAGCGAACCGGCTCCGACCAGGAACGCATCGCGAGTGTTCTTCCAGCCGAGGAAGTCCTCGATGGCGTCCACCAGTTCGGTGATCTGGTAGCCAACCTTGGGACGGCCGACGATTCCGGTGATGGCAAGGTCTTTGCGGACCTGGACGGTGCCCAGAGCGAGGCTCTCGGAAATCTGGGTACAGGAAACGGCCTCATGCCCCTCCGCCCGCAGCTCCCGCAGCAGCCGCAGGTAGAGCGGCAATCGCCGCACGCTCGGGATGGGAAAACCCTTCAGCGTATCGGTCGACATGTCTTGCTTCTCCAGCCTGGACCTTGTTGCGTCCGAACTTCTCGAGCCCTCGCGGATCCGGACAGAATCGCCCATTTCCGCAAGCCGGCCACAGTGTATCTCACGCTGCCAAGATTTTATACTTCTCTTATCGATAACTCTATATCGATAATTTAGTAGTTATTCCGTCGGGGGTCAAGGTTTATTTCTGCAGATTCGAAGACATCGCGGGCCACGGGGGTGATTCCTGCGCGTAACACATTCTGGTGTAACGCCTTACGATGCCGTGCACGGCCCTTGATTGTAAGCTTGCCCGTCCAATCGTAAGCGCGAAGCCTGAGCGAGGACGCTAACACCTTGCCTCGCTGACGCTTCGCGCTTACGAAGATCTGACAGCAGTTGGCAAGGTCACGATCAAGGCTCGTGCGCTCCCCCCGGTAGAACTAGATGTCGACAGGCAGGCCGTGCTTCTCTGGTCAAAAAAGACTCCAGTGAGCGGGGAGCGACTTCCCTGCTGCGACATGACTTTGGCAGAATCGTTCTTGACGCTTTTGTTTAGTTTGTCTAAAAAAATAGCATGAGCGAGATCCAGGGAGACAAGTTGCGAGGCCACTTGGAGGCGATGGTCCTGTCCGTCCTGGAGCGTGGTGACGCCCACGGCCTGGAGATCATCCGCCGCCTGGAAGGGGCCGGATGTGGGCTGCTGCGGCTCAAGGAAGGCTCTCTCTATCCGGCCCTGTACCGCCTGGAGGCTGCCGGCAAGGTGTCCGTCGTGCGCCAGGAGCAGGAACCGGGCAAGCGGGGAGCGCCGCGCAGGGTCTACCGGCTCACGGCCAAGGGGAAACGGGACCTGACGAAAGAGCGAGAGGAGTGGGCGGCCTTTGTCCAGATCGTTGGCTCGATTGTGGGGGTAACGTCATGAACGACCAGGTCTTGAACGAGTTGAAGCGGGTTGTCGAACGGGCGGTGCGGCCCGTTCTCGCGGGCGATCTCCGGAAGCTCCGCATGCGGGAGGAGTTGCTCGACCATCTGACAGCGATCTACCAGGAGGAACTCCAGCGACTGGGGGAGCCCACGGCGGCGATCGCGCAGGCCAGGCAGCGCTTCGGCGATCCAGGCCTGTTGACCGATGAACTTCGAGGGTCGGTTTCGGGGTTGGAGCACTTCCGCTATTTGCTGGATCGGTATCGATATCGTTCGGGGGAGCCGCTGCTGGGGCTCGCCTTGCGGCATCTGCTGCTCAGCCTTGGCGTCACGGCCACCACGTTCCTGCTCGTGCTGCCAGTGACCTGGTTTCGGGGGCGGTTCGGCGATATTGGGATCATTCTGCACGTCTGTTGCGTGATGGGGCTTTTCAGCGCAATTTTCTCCTGCTCCTTGACTTTTCTTGCCGAACAAATGGCCCAGATCCTCTACGGCCGACGATCGCAGTCCCGAATGCGAGCGATGGTTCGGTACAGTCTCTTGTCGTTCTGGGTGTTCCCTTTGGCGACCGCTGTCACCTACGGGGGGATGATGTTGAGCCTGGAGTCTACCTTGAGGGGATTCTTGCTCGGCTCGATGGCAGCGCCGGCCGCCCCCGTGCTCTTCTTCCTCATGGGGCGGACGATGAAGGACCAGATTGTCCGGGAACGCGCCTGGGCGGGAATCGAAGTCGGCCAGTAGACTTTCAACTCTGTCGATCCCGGCATTCAATCACCCGGCCGGTCTGCAACTCGGACGAAAAGATGCCCCCGCCGCCATGCCAGTCGGGCTTAGGATAGTATAATTAGGGCATGTCTTATCACCTCAAAGTGCGGATTCTTGCCTGTCCCCCCCTCGATGGTGATTGATAACTCGGGATAATACTGTTAAAAGAACCGCACATGACCGTGATAGCCACGCGGGGACGTGGGCAATTTCGCATGGGCAGCTATGTTTCGTGTCTGATCTGCAGGACAGGGCTGGGGTGCTGACTGTGGCCGGCGCGACGAGCTTCTTTGGCTGAAACCATCTTGGTGAAGCTTCTTGGGGCCAAGAGAAGAAGAAGGACGCTGCGCCGGGGCAAAAGATCGGCAGTGAGCTGAAAGACCGACAAGGAGGCTAGGTCATGCTAGTCCTATCTCGAGAGGCAGACACGACGGTTTGGATCGGCCCGAATGTCAAAGTCAAGGTGCTCTCAATTCAGAAGCGGCGCGTGAAGCTGGGAATCGAAGCGCCGGAAGGGATTCAAGTCTGGCGCGACGAGATCATCGAGGGTTCGGATATCGCGCGGGTGATCTGCGAGGAGCCGCCCGTCGGGACCCTGCTCGAAGGCCCCAGTCCGGTAATGCTTGTCGAAGACGATCCGGATCATGCCCACCTGATTGGCCGGATCCTTGCGGAGGTGTGCCTGACGGCCCCACTGGTCGCCGAAACGGGCCATTCGGCCCTGAAGCTGCTCGACCTTGCCGAAGAGGATTTGGTCCGGGGATCGCAGCCGCGGCTGGTGGTTCTCGATCTCAACCTGCCGGACATGTCGGGCGTGGATGTGCTCCGCGAGATCCGGTCTCGACCGCATTTCAGGACGATGCCGGTTGTGATTCTCAGTGCCGAGCACAGCGACTCGGTGGTGACGAGCTGCCTTGAGGCAGGGGCGAACGCATTTGTCACCAAGGCCGCCGACTACGAGCAGTTCCGCAACTCGATTCGGCGGTTGGCCGTTTTCTGGGGAGGCGAATGCCGGATTCCCGCGGTAGCGGAGGCCAACAGCGAGTTGCGAGCCCTGCGGGCGAGGTGATACGCCTCGGCCGCCAGGCTTTCGAGACATCCGCATAACGAAAGACGCGGGCGACTGGCAATCGCCCGCGTCGTGTTGTCCTCTTGACCCTGCCCCGGGGCGGGGCGACTGCGATTCTACCTGGCTGGCGTCTCAGCGGCCGGCATTTCAAGCTGCTTGCTCTCCAGGCCGGCTTTCGCCAGCAGGGCATAGAGGACGAAGCCGACGATGATGGCGGCCACCGGCGGGCAGGGCATCTGGAAATCGAGTCCGAGTTGGGGGCCGAAGAACGAGTTCCAGGCGCCGACGACGAAACCGACCGCCCAGGAGATCCAGCCGGCCGGATTGAAGCCCGCTCGGGGCCCGGGCCACTTGAAGCCCGAGAGGATGTAGTCAGCGGTCATCGCCCCGCAAATCGGGCCGAACGAGGCGCCAATGATCCCGAACACGCCCGCGGCGTTGCCTGCCTTGCCCGACACGACCAAGGCGATCGAGGCGGCGGTTCCGATGCCGCAGGAGATGAACGGGTTGACCTTGGGCAAGGTGTTTTTGAAGCTGTTCGCGGCGATCAGCGAACTGAAGCAGGCCGGCGGGAAAGCCGCTGCGGCCAGGAGGAACCAGAACACTTTGGCACCACTCTCTCCCATGATGTATTTCATCAACTCGGTCGGCTTGAGGATCACTTCCTTGCCTTCCATGAGACCGGCGCCATAGGTTCCCGCCACGATCAACAGGGCCAGGCAGCCGGTGAAAATCGTCGCGCCGGCCACACCCACCAGGCCGCCCATCTGGACGTCTTTCCCGTTACGATTGCTGGAGGCGATGTCGGCGCCCGCGGCACCTGCCGTGGCAAAGAAGCCCACAATATTCGCAATGGCCAGCAGGAAGAGATCGAGGGAACTTGGGGCAGCAGCGGTAGTCAACTGCGCGGGGCTGAAACTGCCAACGCCTGAGATCGTCTTGGCAACGAGGATCAACAGCACCACCAAGGGGATCAACGGCAGATAGGTGGCGACCCGGGCGACGTACTGGATACCTTTCAGGCCGACAAAGGCTGCCACGAGCGCCCAGCCGATACCGATGGCCAGGTGAAGTGCCGAGCCTTCTGCGAACCCGGCCAACCAAGCCAGCAGTTTGGCGGAGAAGTACGCATTGACGGCCAACCAGCCGAACTGCAACACTCCCATAAAGAACCCGGGCATCAGAAATCCACCGCTCACACCGTAGGTCGAGGTGCCGACCACCGCCAGCGGAAGACCGGTCTTCATGCCCATCATCGCCGGGGCATAGTAACTGGCAAAATGGCAGACTAGCGCACCGACAACCACTCCGAGCAGGGCAATGCCCACCCCCTGGGCAAGAATGCCCCCTGCGCCGGCACCGCTCTCCGGGACGCTTTCCCAGAACACGAACCACAACATGATGCCCGCATAGGTCTGGGCCGTGCTCTTGAACCACGGCATGCGGTTCTCCTTCGGCACCGGTTTCGCCGACGCCACATAATCAGGCAAGCCAGAGGCCATAGTCTCCTCCCGTCGTTGGTTTCTGCGGTTGAATCTCCCGTCGCGCTCGAGCAAGCAACCAAGACCGTCAGCTCCTGAAAAGCGGCGCTGCTGCTATCTTTGCTATCTTGCCAGAGAACCAGGAGTATACTTGTTCGCGCGCCAAAATCCAACGGTCTTCCCCCCGGCATGGTCTTGCGCCACAAACAGGTGTCGAGTCGGCGCCGGTACAATCAGTCCGAATTTCCCAGCGCCACAAGCTGGAAACGGGGAGCCCCCCTGATGGAGCTGGCTGGTGCGGCCTTTGGCTTCATCGCCTCGCAGCCGTGCCGGGCGCAGAGCGCATTCGGCGGCCGTGAGCGATCTCGAGGATGGGACAGGCACGGGCAAGCGTTCATGGCCCAGGGCGGCCGGGCCGCCCGCGGGCACGGACCGAAGGTTGGCTGCGAGCTGCCGCCTGGTCACCAGTAGCCTCCTCCCGTTGGTCACGAGCGTGAAAGCCGCTATTCGGATGGGGTAGTGACTGCAGCGGCAGGGGGGGCTAGAACATCCGACTTGACCCCCTTCTGCAAACGGAAGTACTATATCGGGCCTGAAGTTCCGCGAACTGGCGGCTTCTGCGACCAGGGATCGCCGCAGCGCGAACGTTGCCCGCGGAGCGTGCGTAACAGATGTCGAGCTGGCAGAACCACGGATGGTGCATGTCCCTGCCCGTTGGGGGCTGCCGCGTTTTGCCGGTGTCTTCGGTGTCGGCCGGCGTTTGAGCCGGATAACCATGGAGGGTTCTGCGCCATCGTCCACGGCGTCGTCAATCTCTGCTGGGGCTTCTTCAAATGGGGATTGCTGGTCGTCCTGATTGCGGCCATTGCAGCGGTGCCCTATTTCTACGACCGGCTCGACGACGAGATCCGGCAGCGTCTGCTGGCAGTCCTTTCGGCGCAGTATGAGGGCCTGGATATTTCCATTCACTCGGCCCAGTTCGTCGAGAAGGAAGGGATCGAGATCCGCAACCTGGTGATCGTCGAACCGGGGGCGGCCGGTCCGCGTGCGGAACTGGTCAGCATGCCCGAAGTGCTTCTGCGCAGCCAGGGTACGCTGCAGGAACTGCTTGCCGGTTCGATCGCGATCCGGGAAGTGGTGATTCGGCGCCCGGTGCTGCGGATGACCCGGCGGCACGACGGCACGTGGAGCTGTTCGCGGCTGGTGCCACTGCCGAAATTCGGCGACGGCGACCGGCCCGTTCCGGCGATCCGGGTCGAGAATGCTACGGTCGAGGTGTTCGATCCGACGAAGAACCCATCCTCGATGCTGGTTCTGAGGAACGTGACCCTGGCGCTCCTGGAGGCGAAGGACGCCCCGGCGGGAAACGGCGCGCCGTCGCTGCGGCAGATCACCGGGACCCTTGAAGGGGACTACGTTTCGCGGGTGGAACTGCTGCACGGGCAGATCGATCTCAAATCGGGCGCGTGGTCGGTGGAGGGAGTGGTCGACGACCTGGAGATTACCCAGCAGTCGCTGTGTTCGGTGCCTGCCCAGTGGCTGTCAGGCTGCACGATTCCCCGTTCCTGCCGGGCGCGGGCCACGTTCCAGTTCTCCCTGTCGCACGTTGGCGGAGACAGCCCGGCGCCCTGCTCTTTCCGTGTCGAGGGGATGATCCGGGAGGGGCGAATCGAGGATCCACGTCTCCCGGGCCCGCTGACCGAGATGACGGCATCGTTCAAGGCGGACAACGCAGGAATGGAAGTGAGCGGGCTGACGGCCCACAGCGGACCGACAACGTTCCGGATTCAGTCGCTCCGCAGTTCAGGCCACGGTCCGGCGGCACGCAAGTCCATCCGCGGCGAGGTGGAGCAGCTCGTACTCGATCGCAACCTGTTGGCCGCCCTGCCGAACCGGTTCGCCGAAACGTGGTCGAAGTATCTTCCCCTGGGCCAGGTCAACGCAAGCTTCACGGCCGACTACGACGGCGCCGGCTGGCAGCCGAAGACAGCCACTGTCGAGTGCGCGGACGTTTCGTTCAGCTACTACAAGTTCCCCTACCGGCTGCATCGCGTGCAGGGCACGCTGCCGCTGGGCGACAGGCGGGCGGCGCTCGTGCTGAAGGATGGTGCCCTGCAGATCGGAATGGAGGCATTCAGCGGCAAAAACCGCGTCACGATCGAGGGCACGATGTGGCAGCCGCTGGCGGATCCCTATGGCATCGTGGAGATCCGGGCGGCCGAGTTGGAACTCAACGACGATCTGTTTGCCGCAATGCAGGAACAGCCGCGGAGGGTGGTCGAGTCGCTCAACCCCAAGGGGCGAGTGAACATCGCCGTCCTGCGGATCTCGAGCGACGGGCCCAAGCGTCCCGTGAAAAAATACATGTTCGCCAACGTGTTGCCCGGCGCCTCGATATGCTACGAGAGGTTTCCGTATCCCCTCGTGCTGGACGGCGGCCAGATCGAGATGAGCGACGACAGCTGGTACTTCCGCAGCTTCTCGGGGAAGAACGACACGGGAGTCGTCGTCTGCGACGGGCAGTTCGGGCCGCAGGCCTCCGGAAAGGAACTGACGCTGACATTCAAAGGCTCGAATATCGCCCTGGAAGAAGAACTCCGGGATTCGCTCAGCCATCCCAATATGCAGCGGCTCTGGAACGACCTGCGCCTGCGGGGCATGATCGACCTGGAGGAGCTGGCCGTCAGCTACAAGGTGGCGTCGAAGAAACTGGATGTCACGTTCCGTGCCAGGCCGCATTCCGACGTGACGTCGATCGAGCCGGTCAACCTGCCCTACCGGCTGGAGAGGCTCAGCGGAGAGCTCGTCTACCAGGACGGCCAGATCACGGTGGAGAAATTCGAAGGCAGCCACGACGACACGCGGATCACGGCCAGGATGACGTGCCGGTTCGCACCGGACGGGAGCTGGGACCTCCACTCGGAAAACATACTTGTCGAGCAGTTGCCCCTCAACAACGAGCTGGCGAGGGCCCTGCCGGCCCGCTTCCGCTCGGCGATCACGGAACTCGACACCCGCGCGCCGATCAACCTCACCGGATCGATTCGCGTGGGCCGCAGCGCGGCGCAAATCGACCGGCTCCATTCGCTCTGGAACCTCAACGTCGCCTTTCACCGGGCCCACCTCAACTGCGGCATTCCGATCGACAACGTGAGCGGGCGGGTGATCCTGGCCGGCGAGTCCAACGGAGAGACCTTCTCCTGCCGCGGCGAGCTGGACAACTGCCTGTTCATGTATCGCGACATCCAGGTCACCCAGGTGACCGGGCCGATCCTGATCGAGGACCAGCGGGTGCTGCTGGGAAACAACGTGCCCCCCGTGTCCGGCCGGCAGCGCCGGGGCCTTCAGGGCTCGGTGTTCGGCGGACTGGTCTACGGCAACGGCGTGGTGGCCCTGGGAAAGGACGCCGGCTACGAGATTTCCGGAAGCCTGTTCCAGGCGGATCTGTCCCGGGCCGCCCAGGAACTCGTGTCCGGGCGGCAGAACCTGAAGGGCAAGGTGAGTGTGCCCCGGTTCGATCTCTGGGGACGCAGCAAGACACTCAACGCCATGGAGGGGCGGGGGACGATTCAGCTCCGCGAGGCCGACATCTACGAACTACCGGTGATGGTTTCGCTGCTCAAGATCCTCACCGTCCGGCCCCCCGACAACAAAGCCTTCAGCGAAAGCGATATCGATTTCCAGATCCGGGGGGATCACGTGTATTTTCCAAAAATCGTATTTCGCGGCGATGCCATCAGCCTCGAAGGGGCCGGGGAGATGGACGCGGGCCGCAACGTCAATCTGCAACTTGGCACCCGTTTGGGCCGCGGCGAACTGGGGCTGACGGTGCTCCGCGACGTGCTCGGCGGCGCCGGCGACCAGATCGTGCTGATCCATGTCGACGGCCCGGTGTCCAACCCGAGAATCGTCCGCCAGCCGTTGCCGGCCGTGAATAATCTGATCGAACAACTCCAGAAGGACCTCCAGATTCCCGTGGAGTCGCCGGGCCTGTTCCCCCAGGGAGGCACAGCAAACTCGTACGGCCGCGGGGCCCCGCAGCGGCGATGAAACATGGGGCATGAGGGTCGGACAGAACGATCAATCCCGTTGTCTGCCCGGTCCCCAAATCCCGGATAGTCGATACGGAACGACCACAATTGCGACGTAGACTTCCATCGGAGGAGAGAGGCAGCAGAATAGGATAAACGACGGGGATATCGGCGGAAGAAACGCGCCATCAGGTTGGCCGGGAACAGCCCAGCCTCGAAGCGGCGGTTTCTTCCGACCCGGGTCCCGATTTGGGCAGACAATGACTTCGCACCGTGAGAGTCGCCCACCCCCCCAGCGCCCGGCGTCCATCTGGACGGCGAGCCCCACGTCAGGAGGTGTCTCATGAGCGTAGTTCCTATGGGTGGACTGCTGGCCAGTGCGGCCGGAACCTCACTGGCTCAGTCGAAGGGTTCCGACGCGACCCGAGCCCAGCAAGACACGGCCGCCCAGGAGCGGCGAGTCCAGACCGATCAGAAGGCGGAAAGCGCCGCCGGAATCGGCCAGACCGATGGAGAAGACCATGCGACCGGCGAACGTGATGCCGATGGCCGGCGTCTATGGGAACAGATGCCTGGCGGCCGTCAGAACGAACCCGGCGACGAAAACGGCACAGGACCGCACGGATGCAAGGACCCAACCGGCCAGAGCGGCAGCCTGTTGGATCTGAGCGGGTGACCGGACCGTGCGCCAGACTGTCCGCAGGCAATGGCCTTCAGCAGAGTCTCCATCCTCACGGCACTGCTTGCAGACTGGCACAGGCAAACGAGCGGCCGCCAGCGGCTTGTGAGACCGGAAGCGGCGCTCGTACAATGTGGGCGATGATTTCATTGCCATACCAAGGGATGAGTTGAGAGATGCGTTTTACCAAGATGGAGGGAGCAGGCAACGACTACGTCTACGTTGACTGCTTTCAAGAGACTGTTCCGGCGGACCTGGCCGAAACCGCCCGGCGAATCTCCGACCGGCATTTCGGAGTCGGCGGCGACGGGCTGGTGCTGATCTGTCCGAGCGACCGGGCCGACGCCCGGATGCGGATGTTCAACAGCGACGGCTCCGAGGCGGAGATGTGCGGCAATGCCGTCCGGTGCGTTGCCAAGTATGTCTACGAGCACGGAATTGCGAAGAAAGACACGCTCCAGATTGAAACGGGAGCCGGAGTGCTGACACTGGAACTGATGGTCGAAGGCGATTCGGTCGACCGCGTGATGGTGGATATGGGATGCCCGATCCTGGAGCCTGAGCGGATCCCAACGACCTGGCCGGGTAGCAAGGTCGTCGACCAGCCGCTGTCAGTCGACGGGCGCGAGTTTCGCGTGACCTGTGTTTCCATGGGGAACCCGCACTGCGTGACCTACGTGAGCCAGCTCAGCGACGAGCTCGTGCTGCAAATCGGGCCGAAGATCGAGCACGATCCGCACTTTCCCAGACGCGTGAATGCCGAGTTCGTCGAGGTGCTCTCGCCCCGAGAGGTCCGCATGCGCGTGTGGGAACGAGGCTCGGGTGAAACGCTCGCCTGCGGCACCGGCGCCAGCGCGGTTTGCGCCGCGGGCGTGCTGAGCGGACGAACGCAGCGCCAGATCCTGGTTCACTTGACGGGCGGCGATCTCCAACTGCACTGGGCGGAGAACGGCCATCTTTACATGACCGGTCCGGCGACCGAGGTTTTCTCGGGAGAGTGGCACGCCGGCCTGTAGAAACCATCCGACGGCATGGAGGCCGCCGACATGAAACTCGATCACCCGCTCGTCAACGCCTACGCCGGATTGCTGAGCCAGGCGGCAGTACGCCTCTGGATGGGCACGCTCGACTCGCAGATTGCCTACTACGATCCAGCGCTCGATCCGGCGTTCCCGGTCGGCCAGCGGCCCCGGATCTACATTTTCTGGCACGAGTACATCCTGCTCCCCTTCTACGTGCGGGGCCACTGCAACCTCTCGATGCTCCTCAGTCAGCACCGTGACGCCGACATCCTCTACCGGGCGGCCCGGCTCAGCGGGTTCGACGTGGTCCGCGGCTCGACCCGTCGCGGCGGTACGGCGGCGCTGCGCAAGCTGCTCGACGAAGGAGAGTTGAAGCATCTGGCCATCACCCCCGACGGCCCTCGGGGGCCTCGCCGGCAGTTGGCTCAGGGGCCGATCTACCTGGCCTCGAAGCTGCAGATCCCCCTGGTCCTGCTCGGATTCGGATTCGACCGGCCGTGGCGAGTGCGAAGCTGGGACCGGTTTGCGATCCCCCGCCCCGGAAGCCGGGCGAGGGTGGTTGTCAGCCCGGAAATCCGGGTGCCGGCAAGCGTGGATCGCGACGGGCAGGAGCATTTTCGGATTCGAGTCGAGCAGCTCCTCGACCGCCTGACGGCCGAGGCCGAGGATTGGGCCGCATCCGGACGGCGAAAGACAGGGCAGCACTGTCTCCTTCCTGGACCGATTCAGCCCTGGCGAATGCGCCGTTTCCAGCCGGCTGCGGTGCGCAGGCCGGAGCCGGCGGATAGCCGTACGCGGTCGGCCGACGCCGCCTGACAAGGTTGCGCTGCCATCGCAAGCTGGGGAGAACTCGGAGCGATCAAGCGGCCACCACAGATCAGCGTGGCCTCCGCGCCGGCACGGAAAGGAAAAGATGGGGTTGCGGCCGACGCGCCTGAGATCCGATCCCAAAACCACAGCGGGCTGAACCGCTTTCTCTGCCAGGCAAACGTTTCTGGCTGTTTCGGGATGGGTCGTTGGAACCGATCGACGGACCGGATGTGCCTGGCGGTGCCCTTGCGGGACTTGCCTGTCCGGTCACGCCCGTGACATCGTTGATGACTAGATCACAGCAATCTGATTGACGACCTCGCACCCGACAGCAGTCTCCATGGCGGCGTGCTGGGCGATCTGCTTGGTATAGTAGGTTCGACATCTCCCCGTCAGTGTCACCTGGTCTTCGTGAATCTGGACCCGCAGGTTCTTGACGGCGGCCGCCGTGGCATGCCAGACGATCTGTTCGATCTTTGCAGCGAGACACTCCGTCTCAAACTGCGACTCGTCGATCGCGGAATGCCTACGGCAGGTCGGGGGTTCGAGAATCCCCACATCGAACTCGAATCCTACCATGGTTCCCTCCTCCGCCCGGCGTACCTGAAGCATCCTATGCCGACGCCGGCGTCTCTCTTTTGGGAACCTCCGTGTTCCACGATCTTTCCGTTCAAGGCCGCGAACGAGAGTCGTCGAGTCCCAACAGCCGTTCCATATCCTGACTGAGTTACCCGGTCCGGGAGCACTCGTCCACAAGCCCGTTTCTGACAGGGATCCGGCAAATCCCCATCACCTCGTCGCTGCAAGCATCCGTCCGGTACAGCGACCACCGACACATCACGCTTCGAATATCGCTTCGCACTCCGGTTCAGCAAGGATCTGGACCCGAATTGCGTTGACCAGTTCACCCTCAATGGCCTCGCAGACTGCTCGAACAGCTTCCTGCGCGAGCTGCTTGTGATAGAAACTCGAGACGAGTCCGGATATCACCAATCCCCGGTCCTGCGGCTCGATACGCAGTTCCCGCAATTCACAAATGGGGCTTTTGGCCAGAGCCATCTGTGCTCTCGGCAGGATCTCCTTTGCCGACGTCTTGGCCATAACCTTGTATGATCCCTTCCTTGGCAAGGACCGCCGACGGATCGCACTCTGAATACCCGACGGGGATCCTCGTGATCACCCTAACAAACAGAGAGCGCAACGTTCTTCGATCCCGATTCCACCGTTCCGCGGCAGTCCCCGTCCTGGAAAGAGCAGTCAGGAGCGGGACAAATCAGAAGCGGTATGGCGAGCAACTGCCGACGGCGGCCCATTCTTCAGCGTTCCACCCTCCTCGTGGCGACGGGCAACAGCAACGCACCCAGAATACGCCGTGGGAAAGTGTACTCCTTTTCCCTTGAATGCGTCAAGTCCCGAATGAGAAACTCACGGCGGGCGCATAGGTCCACAGGGCTAGGACACGCTGCAGCGACTCGGGTACGGACCATCAGAGTCCGTACCCTCGTCCCGTTGTATTCAACCCAGCTTGCCGGCAGAACGCAGATAGGCGATGACGTCCTCGGCCAGTTCCTGGGCCGTCCTGGTTCCTGCATCGAGCCTGAGTTCCGGATTCAGCGGCGGTTCGTAGGGATCGTCGATGCCCGTGAACCCCTTGATCTCTCCCGCGCGGGCCTTCTTGTATAGCCCTTTCGGGTCACGCGCTTCGCAAACCTCGATCGGTGCATCAACAAACACTTCGATGAAGTCGCCGTTCTGAAGGGTCTCGCGCACGCGATCGCGATCCACCCGATAGGGGCTAATGAAAGCAGTGATAGCAATAGCACCAGACTCGCAGAAGAGCTTGGCCACTGTACCGATCCGCCGGATATTCTCTTCCCGGTCCTGCGCCGAAAAACCAAGGCCGAAGCGTTTTGCGAACTCCTCGCCATGCCGATCCTTGAGCATGCCGGGCCCGGCATTGAGACCGTGCCGGATGTTGTCTCCGTCGAGAACGTAGCTCCGTTTCTTGAGAGAGTGCAGCCTGTGGTCGACGAGATTGGCGACCGTGCTCTTGCCACAGGCACTCAGGCCGGTGAACCATACCACACAACCTTTGTGGCCATTGAGCTGCTCTCGCTCCTGGCGAGTCACGGCGTGTTCATGCCAATGCACCTGGACGTTGGGATCCTGAGCCATCGGAGGGTCTTCTTCCTTTTTCTTCAAAGTGAAACTTAACGGTTTGGCTGGACGATAAGTATCGAACGGCCTCTGAAGAGGGGCCTCGGAGCATCGCAGGTTGAACCTGGCCATAAGAGGCAATCCGGGCAAGCCCGCTCTGCTCTGCCGAAACCTGAATAATAAGCAGATCTCCCCGATAGAGGCAATGGCTAACCCGCCATGCCCATCTCTCGGGCGATGCGACCGGACGGAAACTGGAGCAGGTCAAGGTGTTCCTTCGATCATTGCGGTTGCTCCAAAGGAGACTTTGGGCTCGCCCGCCGGATCGTCCATCGATATAATCGCGTGGTTTCCCGGCGAGTCCCCCACCACTGAATGATTCAAAACGGCAATCAGGTTCTCCCATGAGTCGAACGGATCTTGCGGCCTCCACTTCCACACAAGTCAGCATTGCAACGGGGCTTACGGCGGAGACGTTGTATGAGAAGTGCATGGCGCTGGCGCACAACATCTGGTGGAGCTGGCAACCGGAGGTGATCAATCTGTTCCGCGACCTCGACCCGATCCGCTGGCGCCAGCTCGATCACAACCCGATCGCGCTGTTGAGCGAGTTCACGCCGGAGCGTCTGGAAATGCGAGCGGCCGAGTTGGTCCTCTTCAGCCGCATCAACCATGCCTATCGCCGGCTCAAGGAGTACCTCGTCCACCGGCCTCTGTGGGCGAAGACCCATTCCGGGGTGCTCGGTTCCATGCCGGTGGCGTATTTCTCCCTGGAGTTCGGGCTGCACGAATCGATCCCGATCTACTCGGGGGGCCTGGGGGTGCTCTCGGGGGACCATATCAAGAGCGCCAGCGGCCTGGGGGTGCCTCTGGTCGCGATCGGCCTGTTCTACGACCAGGGGTATTTCAAACAGCGACTCGACGAGACCGGGTGGCAGCAGGAAGAATACCTCGACACCAAAGTTGAGAATCTCCCCATGGAACCGGCGGTGGGGCCGAATGGGAAACCGATCACGATCGAGATCGAGACCCGCAACGGACGCCTGCTGGCAAAGGTGCATCTGATGCGGGTCGGGCGGGTTCGGCTCTACCTCTTGGACTGCGACGTGGAAGGCAACAAGCCCGAGGATCGCGAGTTGACCAGCCGTCTCTACGGTGGCGACAACCGGACCCGAATCCGCCAGGAACTGGTCGCCGGCGTTGGTGGAGTCCGGGCCCTGAAGGCCCTGGGAATCACACCGGGAGTTTATCACCTCAATGAGGGACACAGCGCGTTCGCCACGCTCGAGGGAATTCGAGAGCGGATGAAGGATGACGGCATGAGTTTCGACGACGCCCTGCGCGACGTCGCTCAACACACGGTTTTCACCACCCACACGCCGGTTCCTGCCGGTCATGACCGGTTCGACGGCGGGCTCATCGAGGAACACCTCGGTCCGCTGCGAGACCAGCTCGGCATCTCGTTCGAACAGTTGATGGGACTGGGGCGGGTCGAGCCGAAAAACGACCATGAGCCGTTCTGCATGACCGTGCTGGGACTGAAGCTCTCCCGCAAGGCGAACGCCGTGAGCTGCCTGCACGGCCACGTGACGCGGCGGATGTGGGCACACCTCTGGCCCTGGCGGGTCGAGGAAGAAATCCCGATCGGCCACATCACCAACGGCGTGCATATTCCAAGCTGGCTGGCCTGGCAGATGCGGCAGCTCTACGACCGGCATTTCGCCCCCGACTGGTTCAGCCGCATGGGGGAACCGGAGGTCTGGCAGGCGATCCACGACGTCGATCCGGGCGAACTGTGGGAAACCCATCACACACTCAAGAATCTGCTTCTGGCATTCGTTCGGCGCCGCGTCAGCCGCCAGTGCCGCCGCCGCGGCGAGAGCGAAGAGGCCGTGGAGAGCGCCCGGACGATGCTCGATCCGAACGTGCTGACCATCGGGTTTGCCCGCCGGTTCGCGACCTACAAACGGGCCGATCTGCTCCTGGGCGACCTCAATCGGCTCGACAAGATCGTAAACGACCCCCAGCGGCCGCTGCAGTTGATTTTTGCCGGCAAGGCCCATCCGGCCGATCAGCCCGGCAAAGAGCTGATCAAACGCATCGCCAACCTTCGCCATGACCCGCGGTTTGCCGACCGGATTGCATTTGTCGAAGACTACGACATCAACGTCTGCCGCCACATGATCCAGGGAGTCGACGTGTGGCTCAACAACCCGCGCCGACCTTTGGAGGCCTCTGGAACCAGCGGCCAGAAAGCGGTCCTCAACGGGGCCTTGAACCTCTCGGTGCTGGACGGGTGGTGGGCCGAAGGTTACGACGGCTACAACGGCTTCGCCATCGGCAAGGGACGCAGCCACGTCAATGCGAACATCACCGACCAGCGCGACGGCCAGTACCTCATCGAAACCCTCGAAGAAGAGGTCATCCCCCTCTACTACGATCGCGACATCGACGGCCTGTCCCGCTCGTGGATCAAACGCATGATGAACTCCATCAGCACCCTTGCCTGGCGGTTCAGCTCCGACCGCATGGTCGCCGACTACGTGCGCAATACGTATCTGCCGGCGGCCGGCGGCGTGAGCTGCGACATGAACTTCCGCTGAACCGGCAAAACGGCCGCAACTCCGCGCTCGGGTCTCACCTGCCCCATGCCTTCCGCATCCCGGGCGGCCCTGCCAGACGGGAGCGATCCGACCGCGCTTCTCTGCGATGGCCTCGTGCGATACCGGCAGAAGGTCGCCCCGTCTGGGAGACGCGGGCATGCTATTGACGTCCCCCCCGGATTGCCGTTCTACTAAACGGTTTCAGCAAGGTCGATCCATTCCTCCTGACATACCGCCTCCTCATGACTGTCCGAACCCGTTTTGCCCCCAGCCCCACCGGATACCTCCATATCGGCGGGGTACGCACTGCCCTCTTCTGCTGGCTCTTTTCCCGTCGCCATGGGGGAAAATTCATCCTTCGAATCGACGACACGGATCAGCAGCGGAATGTCGAGGCTGCCCTGAAACCGATTCTCGACGGGCTGAGATGGCTCGGTATTGAATGGGACGAGGGCCCCGAGGTAGGGGGAGAGTTTGGGCCCTATTATCAGTCGCAGCGGGCCGAAAGGCACCGGGCGGCAGCGGAGAAGCTGGTTGCCGGCGGGTTGGCCTACCGCGACTACGCCCGGACAGAAGAGATCCAGGCCGAACGCGAGGCGGCCGAAAAGGCAAAACGGCAATTCGTCTACAGCCGCCGCTGGATGGCCGAGACGCCCGAGGATTGCGCCCGTTTCCAGGCCGAGGGGCGGCAGGCGGTCGTGCGGCTCAAGATGCCCCGAGAGGGCAAACTGGTCATTCCCGACCTGATCCGCGGCGACGTGGAATTCGACTGGGCCCGCGAACAGGATCACGTGATCCAACGAGCAGACGGGACTTGCCTCTACCATCTGGCGAGCGTCGTGGACGACCACGAGATGAGAATCTCCCACGTTATCCGTGCCGAAGAGCACCTGTCGAACACTCCCCGGCAGATCTTCATCGCCCGGGGACTGGGTTACGAATTGCCCCAGTACGCTCATCTCCCCTTCGTGGCCGAGCCGGGGAGCAAGGTGAAGCTGAGCAAGCGGAAGCTCGACAAGTACCTGAAGAACAAGGACTTTGCCCAGCTCGTCCAACACGGACAGAAGATCGCCCAGGCAATTGGCCTGACCGTCGACATGGACACCTTCAACCCGGTGATCGTCGACTTCTACCAGCAGGTCGGCTACCTGCCCGAGGCGATCGTCAACTACCTGGCGCTGCTCGGATGGTCGCTGGACGACAAGACGGAACATTTCACCCGGGCCGATCTTGTCGCGGCCTTCTCGCTGGACCGGGTCAACAAGGCCCCGGCCAGTTTCGATCCGAAGAAGCTGTCGGCGTTCCAGGAACGGCACATGCTGGCGGTACCGGTCGACGAGAAGGTCGAGCTGGTACTCCCCTACCTGGAAAAGGCGGGCATGTTGACGGCCGGCAATGAGGCCGCGAAGGTCAAGGTCCGCAGAATCGTGGAGGCGGCGGGAGATCGGATCAAGGTGGCTGGCGATATCGTCGACTATGGCGATTTCTTCGCCCGCGACGATGAACTGACCTATGACGAAGCGGCCTTCGAGAAACGGATCCGGAAACCGGAGGATGCCGCCGGTCTGCTCAGGAAGTTCCGCGAGGCTTTGGCGGAAGCTGACCCGTTCGATCCGGAAGGCCTGGACCGGCTCCTCCACGCGTTCGTCGAGGCCCAGGGAGTCAACATCGGTCAGATCATCCATGCGATCCGCGTTGCCGCCACCGGTAAGGCGGTCGGCTTCGGCGTGTTCGACACCCTGGCGATCCTTGGCAAAGAGTCGTGCCTGGCCAGGTTCGACCGGGCGCTGGAAAGGTTGTAGAGAGCGAGATGATGCCGTGATCGACGACCTGCCGGAAATCACTCCCGATCCCGTGATCGAGGCCTACAAGGCCCACGTGGACCGCACCTTGTTGCGCGAAAACCTCAAGCTGACCGTGGAGCAACGATTCTGCAAGTTGATGGATCTGCAGAAGTTCGCCGAAGAGTTGCGGGAAGCGGGCAAGAAGGCGAGGGCAGCTCGATGACGGACCTGAGACGCCTTTTGAATGTCTTGGCCTCAGCCGAGATCGAGTTTATCCTTGTTGGTGGCGCAGCGGCAACAGCCCACGGGGCCTCGCGACTGACCCAGGACATTGACATTGTCTATCGGCGGTCTGCGGAGAATATTCGGAGACTGGTCGATACCCTGGCTCCCTGCCAACCCTACCTGCGCGGTGTTCCCCCGGGCCTTCCCTTTCGTTGGGATCGGGAGACCATCGAACGAGGACTCAATTTCACACTCACAACATCGATCGGAGACTTGGATCTGCTCGGCGAAATCACCGGAGGCGGCAGTTATGAACAGCTTGTGCCTCACACTCTGAAACTGGAAGCTTTCGGTGCCGAGTGTTTATGCCTGGGACTCGAAGCCCTGATCCGCGTGAAGCGGGCCTCTGGACGTCCGAAGGACATGGAAGCCATTGCCGAGCTCGAAGCCCTGCTGCAAGAGCGGGAAGAGCAGGATTGACTCAGTTTCTCGCCTCCGCGAACGACTCGACTTGAACAACCCGTAACACTTCAGCCAAGTGAAGTAGCAGGAAAGGCCTGCAGGCATATGAGCAATAACGAATCTGGAGCACCCCTGGATTTCATCCGAGCCCGAGTGGCCGAGGATCTGAAGACGGGCAAGTACGGCGGCCGCGTCCACACGCGGTTTCCGCCGGAGCCGAACGGCTATCTGCACATCGGCCACGCCAAGTCGATCTGCCTGAATTTTGGTATCGCCCGGGAGAACGAAGGGGGGCTGTGCAACCTCCGGTTCGACGATACCAATCCCAGCAAGGAGGAGCAGGAATACGTCGACTCGATCAAGGAGGACGTCCGCTGGCTGGGTTTCGACTGGGGAGATCGTGAGTACTATGCCTCCGATTACTTCGATCAGCTCTACCAGTGGGCACTGCAGATGATCAAGGACGGCAAGGCCTACGTGTGCGATCTCAACGCCGACGAGACCCGCCAGTACCGCGGCACGCTCAAGGAACCTGGCAAGAACAGCCCCTACCGCGACCGGCCCGTCGAGGAGAATCTGGATCTGTTCGAGAGGATGCGGGCCGGGGAGTTCCCCAATGGGGCGCGGACCCTGCGAGCCAGGATCGACATGGCCCATCCGAACCTCAACATGCGCGACCCGGTCATGTACCGGATCATGCACGCCACGCATCACCGCAGCGGCGACAAGTGGTGCGTCTATCCGATGTACGACTTCACCCACGGCCAGTCCGACTCGATCGAGCAGATTACCCATTCGATCTGCACGCTGGAGTTCGAGAACCACCGTCCCTTGTATGACTGGTATCTGGAGGCCCTGGGCATCTACCGGCCCCAGCAGATCGAATTCGCGCGGCTCAACCTGACCTACACGGTGATGAGCAAGCGGAAACTGCTGACCCTCGTCCAGGAGAAGCATGTCGACGGCTGGGACGATCCGCGGATGCCCACCATTTGCGGGCTTCGCCGGCGAGGCTACACGCCCGAGGCCATCCGGGCCTTCTGCGAGCGGATCGGCGTGGCCAAGTTCAACAGTACGGTCGATCTGGCCCTGCTGGAATTCTGCCTGCGAGAGGACCTCAACAAACGAGCGCCGCGGGTGATGGCCGTGCTCAAACCGCTCAAGGTCGTGATCGAGAACTACCCAGAGGGCCAGGTTGAAGAGCTCGACGCGGTGAACAACCCGGAGGATGAGCACGCCGGCACGCGGAAGGTTCCTTTCTCGAAGGTGCTCTACATCGACCAGGAAGACTTCATGGAGAATCCGCCCAGGAAGTACTTCCGCCTGGCTCCGGGACGCGAAGTGCGGCTGCGCTACGGGTACTTCATCACCTGCAGCGAGGTGGTCAAAAACGACGCCGGCGAAGTGGTCGAGCTGCGATGCACCTACGACCCGGCGACCCGCGGGGGCAACGCCCCGGACGGCCGCAAGGTGAAGGCGACGATCCACTGGGTGTCGGCCCAGCACGCCGTGGATGCGGAGATTCGCCTCTATGAAACGCTGTTCAGCGTCGAAAACCCGGACGAAGGAGACGATTTCCGCCTGCACCTGAATCCGAAATCGTTGGAGGTCCTGCGCGGCTGCAAACTGGAGCCCTGCCTGGCCTCGCCCCAGACCGGATTGCCCTACCAGTTCGAGCGGCTCGGCTACTTCATGGCCGACTCGAAAGACTCGACCCCGGAGAAGCCGGTGTTCAACCGCACGGTCACGCTGCGGGATACGTGGGCCAAGATCCAGAAGCAGGAAGCCGGAAGAGAGGAGAGCTGACCTTCACGCCGGGCTATTGAGGGCCCCCCTGGGACGGCTTCTCCAATGGCAGGCCCACGCCGGGGCGATCTGACTGCGTCTGGCCCGAAGGGGATTGCCTGTCGTCCGGCGGCGGACCCATGCCGGGGCCGTCGGGCGGCACGCTGCCGGGGTGCGGTGGCATGCCAGGACGGTTCGGGGGCACCGGGCCGAAGGGCGCCGGCATGGGGGAGCGGCCCTGCCGCAGTTCGCCGGGACGGGATCCTTCATCCCGATCTCGGGGCTCACCACGGAGGCCGCGCCGGGGGTCCTGCGAACCTTCTCGCCGCTGGTCTCCCCGAGGCGGACCGCCGCGACCTGGTCCAAAGCCTTCGTTCCGATCATCCCGCATCTGTACGGGAAGCTTGGCCAGGAAACAACCATATCGCAATTGGACGCGTCGGCTTTCTTCGGGCAGTCGCGCCAAGCCTTCTCGGCGTTCCGGTGGCAAGGTCCTCTCGAATGCGTCCAGATCCTCGTCATCGATCAGATGCTTCAGAGCCGGATCTCCCGTCCAGTAGAGGTAGTGCAGCATTCGCCGCATCCCTCGCCGTATCTCGATCTTCATGTCGTGCGATGCTTCGATATACCACTTCTTGGTGTCGGCCGAGAGAGACTTCTCAAAAACGGCGGCGTCGGCATCCGTGATCGGCAGGTCCTCGGTGGGGCCGGCAAGGTACCAAGGCACCAAGGTCTGCCACAAGTTCTTCTCGACACTCTCCCTGCGGACGCAAGCCTTCCACTTCTCTTGCTGGTCGGCGGGCAGCAAGGCTGCCAGTTCGTCGACATGCGTTTTGATGTAGGGGCCCGCCCACGACTTGAGGGCCTCACCGAATTCGAGAATTCTGTCGAGATCCTTTCCACGGTGGAAAGGAAACCCCACGGTCCGCCAAGGCGGTTTGTGCGCCGACATTCGGTACTTGGCAACCAGCTGAAACCGTTCTTCGGGATCGGTCAGGCTGTCCAGATGGGATCGTTCGGGTGCCGAAAGGGCCAAGGCCCAGTCAAAATAGGCCTTCATCACCCGCTCCAGCTCCTCGCGGTTCTCCTGGGCCTGAAGGTCGCGATGGAGCTGGCGGAGTTGGTTCTGCTTCTCTTTGGAGAGCCCGCGAAACTTCTTCCACTTGTCCTCGAGTTGCTGTTTCTTCTCCGGGGGCATGTTCTCGATGCGACTGTAAAGCTCCTGTTTGTCGGCCAGGATTGTGTCGCCGAATCCGACACCGGCGGAAACCGCAGCCGCCGCGGGCGTCTCGGCAGCGCCGCGATCGCTGTCGGCGGGAAAGATGCGTTTGTCGCAGAGGCGCTTGAGAAACTCGATATTGTCGACCTGGAGATACTCGTCGAGCCGTTCGAGGACCGGAAGATCCGCGATCAGCTTCTGGTTCGGATCCTGCCAGAAGCCCCAGACGGCCCCGAATCCGGCCAGACAGGCACCCAGGAGCCCCGCCAATCCGACCAGCATCCAGCGGCGCCGCCGCCGCGGACGCTCCTGCTCCTCCTGTTCCCGTTCCTCTTCCGCCACCAGGGCGACCATCTCGATCGTCGTGCGGGTGAACTCCTCGTCAACCTCGGCCCGTTCCAGCTCGTCCAGCGCATCCCAGGTCCGTTCGAGCCGGCTGAGCTGATCGCGCAGCGTCGAATCGGAAGTCAGACGCTCTTCTATGCGGCGGCTGGCCTCGTCGTCGAGTTCGCCGTCGAGATAAGCAACCAACTGCTCGTTGAGAACCTCGGGCCCCCCGGTCGGGTCGGCTTGATGCGAATCATTCCCCATGGCCTTGTGGCCTCGACAACTGGACGCGGCTTACACGCAATACTTCACGGTCGTTCGGTTTCCACGCTGCCTCCTCTCGGCGGAAGCAGCGCAGGTACTGATCGAAGGCTCACGGATCCGCCTCCGCGGTCTCATCTTCCGCCTGGCTGGCGTATCCTTCGTCAAAATACGGCTCCAACACGTCTCGCAGGTTTCCTCGGGCCCGGCTCAGGAGCGACTTGACCGCTTGAACCGACTGGCCCATGGCCTCGGCAATCTCCGCGTAGCTCATACCCTCAAACTTGCTCAACAGCACGGCCATCCTCTGGCGTTCGTTCAGCGATTGAACGGCCAGGCGGACGATGTCGCGTGCTTCGGCCCGATCCAGAGCCCGGGCCGGGATCTGCCCGCTGGAGACCTCGGCGATCGTTTCCAGCGGTCTGACCCCCATCGGACCACTTTCACGCCCCTCCAGGTTGACTTCATGCCGCCGCGAACGGCTCCGCTGGGCGTTCTTGGCAACATTGGTGGTAATCGTGAACAGCCAGGTCGAGAACTTGGCCCCCGGCGCATAGTGTTTTCGCGCACGGTACACTCGCATGAAAACATCCTGGGCCAGATCCTCCGCCTGATGGCGGTTACCCGTGTATTGCTCCAGAAACGTCAGAACTCGATTCTGATAGCGTTTCATCAGCTCCTCATAAGCCGCGGCGTTGCCGTCGCGCACTTCGAGCATCAGTCGCACATCAGGATCCCGAAGAGCATACCTCCGGGCACTCGATTCACTGACAATCAACGGTATCCCCGTCGGTGAAAATCGAATTGGTCGGGCTGGGGCGAGACCTTCTCACCTTCATCCTTGTAGTCTAGGCGAAGCAACAATCTCTGGCCAGCGCCCGGGTTTGCTCTTCGGTGTCCTGCTACTTGAACCCCGAGAGTGACGGCAGGTTTCTTGCCACTGAGCTCGTTCCCGCCATCAGCCAGGACGAATCCGGCCATGAGCCCGGGTGCTCGACACCCCAATCGACAAATTCCTACCGCTTGACCCGTCCTGCCTCCCCGGCTAGAGGGGGGGGTTACCGTTGGACTCTGCCCGAGGCCTGGCCTCCCGCCAGGGCCTCGATCTCGGCAAGCGTTACGAAGTTCATGTCGCCCAGCAGGGAATGCTTCAAGCAGCTTGCCGCGACGGCAAAACGGATGGCGTCTTCCGGTTGGCGATAGCCGTCGCTATCCAGGGCGTAGAGCAGTCCGGCGGCGAAGGAGTCTCCCCCTCCGACCCGGTCGACGATACTGCGGATCTCGTAAGGCTGATAGCCGCCGTGCTCGTCGAGGGGCGCGAAATGGGGCTGGCCCGCCTTCGTGTCGAAGAGCATTCCCCCCCAGTTGTTGTGGCTGGCGGAGATGCTTTCGCGGAGCGTGATCGCCACGAGCGATACACGGGCGAACTGGTCGCCGATCTTGCGGGCCACATCGGCGTAGGCTTCGGCGTTGATCTGCCCTTCTTCGACCGAGGTGCCTGCAGCGCGGATTCCCAACACGTCCTCCGCATCGGCTTCGTTGGCAATCACCAGGTCCACCAAGGGGAGAATCTGGCTCATGCACTCGCAGGCGAGTTCCTTGGGAGCTGTGCCTTTCCGCCACTGCCAGAGTTTCTTGCGGAAATTCAGGTCGCAGGAGACCTTGGCTCCCCGCCCGGCTGCCTTCTTGACCAGTTCGAGAGTCGAGAGGAACCCGTTTTCGCTGATCGCCGGAGTAATGCCCGTCACGTGGACGCGGGTCACACCTTCCAGGGCGGCGTCGAAGTCGTATTCCTCCGGCCGGGCCAGGGCAACCGAACTGCCCGCCCGATCGTAGATGACCGTTGAGCTTCGCTGGTTCGCACCGGCCTCCAGGAAGTAGATCCCCAGGCGGCCTTCGCGACGGAGGATGAAACGGGTGTCGATGCCCAGGTTCCGCTGCCAGCCCACAAGCGCGTCGGCCATGGCATGGTGGGGAAGGGCGGTCACGTAGCGAACCGCTCGTCCCAGCAGGGCCAGCGACCCGCAGACATTGGCCTCTCCGCCGCCAAAGGTGATGTCGACGGGGCCCGGCAGGCACTGGCGGAATCTGCCAAAGCCGGCTGGAGCCACCCGCATCATGATCTCGCCAAAACCCAGGATCATCGCTGTTTCCTTCCGAATGGGTAATACCTTGAATGCGTCTTGTGGGCTGCGCGGCACACTGGCTGGCCATGGCATGCACCGCGCGGCGCATGCCGCAGGGGTGCCGTGCCAGCGCAGGATCCGCGCTCTGCCGCGCCATGACACGAGGGAATCGTGCCCCGCGTTTCAGTCCTGGCGGACGAACTTCTGTACGCGCTGCCCCATGATATCCGTGGCATAGATGTTGCCCTTCGAGTCCAGCGCCATGCCGTGCAGCCAGTTCAGTTCGCCCGGTTTCTCCTGCCCGTCGGCCGCCTTGGGAACCGTCCAGAGCTGCAGCAGCTTGCCCGAGGTGCTGAATCGCATGAAGACCTGATCCTTCGGCGGGCAACTCAACGGCATCGCCGGATCGCCCCAGGGCATCGGCGAGCAGCCGCAGACCCAAAGCTCATCGTCGGTCGTCATCCACAATCCCCAGGGAACGATGATGTTCTGCCACTGGTCGAGAAACTTGCCGTCGCCGTCGAACACCTGGACGCGAGCGTTGTTGCGATCGGCCACATAGACGTTTCCCTTCGAGTCCAGGGCAATCGAGTGAACCAGGCTGAACTCGCCCGGGCCTGTTCCGCGGCGCCCCCAGGCCTTGACGAAGTTGCCCTCGGCATCAAAGTGGACCACGCGGCTGTTACCGTAGCCGTCGGAGACGAACACGTGCCCGTCGGGGCGGATCGCCATGTCGGTGGGCTTGTCGAAATGGTGCTCGTCGTTGCCGGCCTCGTTGGGGGTGCCCAGCGTCTTGAGCAGCTTGCCTTCCGGCGTCAGACGCATCACCACGTGCTTGCCCGTGTCGGCCAGCCAGACCATCCCTTCCTGGTCGATGCGGATATAGTGCGAAGTCTTGCGCACGTCCTTCGACCCCACCACGTCCATGCCCCAGGCGCGGATGAAGTTCCCGTCGGCGTCGTAGACCTGCACGGGCGGCGTGCCTCGCGTAAAGACCCAGACCTGATCCTTGTTGTCAACGGTCACGCCGGGGGTCTGGTGCCAGCGGCAGTCGTCGGGCCGTTTTGGCCAGGCCGGATCGACCTTGTACCAGGTCGACAACGTGATCGGCTCGTAGGCTGGCGGCGCAACGGCGTCCGAAAACGCTTCGCCTCCGCGAGTCTCCCCCACGATCAAGGCAACCACAGACAGAACAAGCAGCAAAGTGGCAGCACGGGCCAATCGCGAGAACCATGCCGTGAACATCGCGTGACTCCAGGTGGGTGACTTGGGAACCGTTTCAACGTCCATTCTTCTTACTCCGCCGCAGGGCGGGAATCAACCCTCCTGGAGGTTCGCCCGGCCGGCTGCTGACAAACGGCTCGCGCCGGATTACGATAACCCTTGATCGTGCCCTCCGGGTCAAACCCGTTTCCTGTCGCAACCGGAAGTAAAATTATGTTCATACGTACCGTCGTCCTTTGTGTCGTCCTGTGCCCGGCCATCCCGTGCGTTGCAGGGGAAGACCACAAGCTCCAGCCGGAGGAAGGATTTGTCCCGCTGATCGCCGACGGTTCACTCGACGCCTGGCAGGGGGCGCTGGACGGATACGAATGGAAGGATGGAATCCTGGCAAGCAAGGACGAATCAGGGGGATTCCTCTGCACGAAACGAGAGTATGCCGACTTCATCTTCCGCTTCGAGTTCAAGTTGTCGCCGGGCGGCAACAACGGCATCGCCATCCGGGCACCGCTCGACGGCCAGGGCTCAACCTCGCGAACCGGCATGGAAATCCAGGTCCTCGACGACACGGCCGAGAAGTACCAAACGCTCAACCCCTGGCAGTATCACGGTTCCGTCTACGGGCTCGTGCCGGCCAGGCGAGGATATCTCAAGCCCCTTGGCGAGTGGAACTCCGAAGAGATTGTCTGCCAGGGACGCCATATTCGGGTCACACTCAACGGCACGGTGATTGTCGATGCCAACCTGGCCGACCTGGATCATCTGGGCGACAAGGGAATCGACGGCTATGACCGTCCCGGCCGGTATCGGACCAGCGGCCACCTCGGCTTCATGGGGCACCGTTCGCGCGTCGAGTTCCGGAACCTGCGCATCAAAGAACTGCCCTCGCCGGAAAAGAAACAGTAGCCCGGCGGTCGCCGGAGAAGTGGCAACGTCTCAGTCACGGCCCGCGGCCTGTCCCCTGCCATGGCCACCGCCTCGCGCCGGCCCGCCTGGATCCAGAATACCAGTGACAGAGCCCCGGTGCTTGGGGGCCCCGTGCTTGGGTGTCGCCGGCCTCCGTCTCTTCTGGCCGGCCGGAACCGCATCTCATCGGACAGGAAACCGTTCTTGAATCATCCTCTTCACTTCCTCCAGCCATCCGGCCCGCTGCGCCGGTGTGCTGAGGATGATCGGCTCGAAGTTCCGCCGCGTGAAATCCTGCACGCCGCAAAGCCCGAAAACACACGTCTTCCAGAAATTCTCCAGCGGATCGCCATAGACCGCAAGTTCCACATCGCGCGGGGTGTTGGAGGTGGTGATGACGACAGCCGTTTTCCCGGCCAGATGCCCCACCGCGCCCGACTCGTTGAATGAGTAGGCCAGATCCTGGCGGATCACTCGATCGATCCATCCTTTCAGGATGGCCGGCGGTCCTGCCCACCAATTGGGATGTACCACCACGTAGCCGTCGGCCGCCATCAATTCGTCGCAGTGCTGCCGGACGACCGGCGAAAGCTCCCCGTTGCGACCGATCTCGGTGTGGGGAAGAATCGGGTCGAATCCTTCCTGGTAAAGGTCGTGGACGATTACCTCGTGCCCGTCGGCTGCGAGCTGCTTGACGGCCGCGTCCATGATTGCATGGCAGAAGCTCCCCGGACGCTGGTGACCGAGAATGGCGAGCACCTTCATCGTGTGGTTCCTCTCTGGATCAAACGGAAAAAGAGACCTCTCCCAGGCCGCCCAAGGCCCCATGGCCCCCACCCGGCCCCATGGCAGTCCTGGCGGCACGGACGCTGCGGTTCCAGCCGCTCCGAAACCTCGCCGCCGGGCGATTTCCGCCCCTTTGGGTTTGCGAGTGTCCCCCGCGACGGTGGCAGGGAGATCTGGGCCACGGACGTGCAACGGCCCGACACGCACCCAACCCCCGGGTTGCCGGGCGTTGCGGTCAGGCTCTCAGTATACCACCCCCTGGGCCAATCGGATACCGGTGTTCACCATGGGGCCGGCGCCGATTCGACCAGCTCGAAGGCGTCCACCACTTCCGGCAGGATCCGCCGTGGCTGGCGGGCAGTGTAGTCGATAAATGCCCACACCGTTTCCGCCTTCGCCAGCAAGGTGCGGTCGCTGGGACGGAGGATCTCGTATCGCCGTGCCGACGAAACCCGCTTCATCGATGAAACCCAGGTCCGCACGACGATTCTGTCGCCGGCGTGCGCAGGCTGGAGGTATTCGATCGTGTGGCGGCGGACGACCCAGCCAAAACCAACTTCCTTGTAGCGGGATCCGGACCAGCCCTGGGCCGCCGAATGGGCCACCGCCGCGGCCTGAAGCCACTCCACGTAAGCCACGTTGTTGGCGTGATCCTGCCCGTCGATCTCCGCGTCTTCAACCGTGTGTTCCCAGTGGAAAATCGCCGGCATTCTAACGGCCCCGGGCCTGGAACCGGGCGTTGGTTTTCTTCTCTTCTCGGATCAGGCCGGCAAGGGTCTCGGCGGCCCCCTCCAGATCGATCATCTGGGCTTCCGTCTCCCACCGCCACTTCACTTCCAGCTTGCCCTCCTTCAGGCCGCGAGGTCCGATGACCACGCGGAGGGGAAAACCAACCAGATCGGCATCGTTGAACTTCACTCCCGCACGGGCATCGCGGTCATCCACCAGAACCTCCACTCCGGCGGCATCCAGGTCGTCGTGGAGCGACTGCACCAGATTCATCGTCTCTTCATCCTTGACCTTCATCGGCACGAGCAGCACCTCGTAGGGTGCCAGGGCGACTGACCAGACGATCCCCGCGTCATCGTGGTTCGTCTCGATCAGTCCGGCAAGGATTCGGGCGATTCCGATACCGTAGCAGCCCATGATGATCGGGCGGAGTTGCTCCTTGTCGTCGGAGTAACGGGCTCCGAGCGCCTCGGAGTACTTGGTGCCCAGCTTGAAGACATGCCCCACCTCGATGGCCTGGCGGATCGCCAGAGTGCTCGGGCAGCGAGGGCACGGATCGCCCGCCACTGCATTGCGGAGGTCGGCATAGGTGTCGGGCTGGAAGTCCCGCCCCGGGTTCACGCCGGTCAGGTGGGCGTCGGCCGCATTGGCGCCGGTGACGCCGTTGCGCATGAACTCGATGTCGGCATCGGCATAGATCGGGATCTTCTCGGCCATGCCCACCGGACCGGCAAAACCGACCGGCGCGCCGGTCACTCGCTCGATCGTGCCCGGGGCCGCCAACTCCAACTGGCTCGCCCCCAAGAGGCGACGGATCTTGTTCTCGTTGGCCTCATGATCCCCGCGAACCAGCACCGCGATCGGATTTCCATCGGCCTCGTAGAGCAGCGTTTTGATGAGGTCTGCCGGGCGGCACTTGAGGAACTGGCTCACCTGCTCAATCGTGGCGGTGCCGGGAGTGTCGACCTTCTGCACCTCCGCCGCCTCACCAGCGGGCGCCTTCTCGCGGCGGTCGCCGATCTCCGCCTTCTCCGTGTTGGCCGCATAGCCGCACTGGGGGCAGTGGACGACGCTGTCTTCGCCGTTCTCTGAAGGGATCATGAACTCGTGGCTCGCATCGCCCCCGATCGGACCACTCTCGGCTTCCACCGGCAGGTACGCCACGCCGCAGCGATCGAAAATGTGGCAGTAGGCCGCGTACATGGCGTCGTAGCTTCTGCCGAGCGATTCCACGTCGGTATCGAAGCTGTAAGCGTCTTTCATCAGGAACTCGCTGGTGCGGAGCACGCCGAACCGCGGCCGTTCCTCGTTGCGGAACTTGGTCTGAATCTGGTACAGAGTGATCGGCATCTGCCGGTAGCTGGAAATCTGCCGGCTCACCAGGTCCGTGATGATCTCCTCGTGGGTCGGGCCGAGAACGACGCGAACCTTGCGCCCCCCCCGTGGCAGGTCGACCTTGATGAGCACGTCGCCAAATGCCTCGGTTCGACCCGTCTGGTCCCAGAGCGAGATCGGCGACATGGTCGGCATGATCAGCTCCACGGCCCCGGCACGATTCATCTCCTCCCGCACGATCTGGGCCGCCTTGCTGAGCGACCGCAACCCCATGGGCAGATAGGTGTAGGCTCCGGCCATCACCTGCGAGATCAGCCCCGCTCGCAGCATGAGAATGTGGCTGGGAATCTCCGCCCCTTCGGGCGTTTCCTTCATCGTGGGTATGAATGTTCTGGACCAGTACATGGGAATTGGCAGGGTTCAGGGTTGAGGTGAGAAGACAGCCGAGACCGCGTGGACCGGCCAGTTCGGACAATCTGAACAGAAAACGTCCCGTTTCCGCAGGGAGTTGCCTCGCTGCAAACGGGCCAGGGCCCACCAGACTGTCCCTTCCGGGCGGAGCCGGACGCCTCCCTATCCAAGCCGATCCACACAAAACAAGCCGCTATTTTAGAACAGCAGGCACGAATCTAAAAGTGGAGTAGCACCGCAGCCGGGTGAAGTGGCGGGAAAAGGCGGCAGGCCGTGGAACCGTTGGTCGATTGCCGGCAGCTCTTTTGCCTGAAATCGCCGCTCCCATCCACCCCCCGCTCTCCGTGCTCCGACCGGCGGTCCTGCTGCTTCCGCTGGTTGGATCGACACCAAAGTGGCGTGTTCTGGGCCACACCCAGGCAGACCTTGGCACCTCTGCCACTTGTGGGAAACCGGCAACCACCCTAGAATCGTGCAAAAGGCTTGATTTTCGCGAGATCCGGCTACCCTGCAGCCAAGGGAGGCCGGGGGAACGATCGGCACGCGGCGGAGGCCTGGTCCATCGCCAAATCGCCGGCATGCGTGCCATCGGCGGGCAAGTCCCAGGCGGCCTTTTCCGTGTTTCGATCGAACCAATTGGGCTTCGGACGGCTGAATTGTTACCGCTCCCCCCCTTTTCATCCGCCCCCGGGCACACCTCCTTCATCCCTTCGGCGGTGCACAATCGGAGTCGATTTCTATGGCGCGTCGGTACGTGTGCGATCTTCGCGAGCAGGAGCCCGTTAACGAGGTTTTCCGAGTTACCGGCAAACAACTGCGGCCCAACCGAAATGGAAATCTCTACTTGCAGATGGAGCTGTCCGATCGCACCGGCGCGATCCCGACGCGGATGTGGAATGCTACGGAAGACGTCTATCGCACCTTCGAGAACGGCGACTACATCCGCGTGGCCGGCACAACGCAGCTCTTCCAGGGCGCCATGCAATTGATCGCCACCCACGTGACCCCCCTGGAACCGGGAGAGGTCAATGAAGAAGAATTCCTCGCCCTCACTCCTGCCGACATCGACCGCCTCCGTGGCAAACTGGTGACGATGCTCCGCGGACTGACCGATCCGGAGCTGGTCACGCTGGCCGAGTGCTTCCTCATGGACGAACCGTTCATGCAGAGGTTCTGCCGCACGCCCGCCGGCATCAAGCTCCATCATGCCTATCAGGGGGGCCTGCTGGAGCATGTCGTTACGCTCATGGAGGTGGCCCTGCGCGTGGCCCCCTGTTACCCGCAGATCGACGCCAACCTGCTCGTCATGGGGGCCTTCCTCCACGACATGGCCAAGATCGAGGAGCTGGTCTACGACCGCGACATGGCCTACAGCGATGAGGGGCAGCTCGTGGGGCACCTTGTCATGGCGGTCGGCATGCTCGAAGCCAAGGTCCGCGAGGCCGAGAAACTCTCGGGCGAGTCGTTCGGCCGGGAGAAACTGCTCCGGCTCAAACACATGATCGTCTCGCACCACGGCCAGTATGAATACGGCAGCCCCAAGCTGCCGATGACCCTGGAGGCCCTGGCGCTCTGCTACCTCGACAACCTCGATGCCAAGCTGTTCTCCTTCCAGCAGCAGTTGCGCGACGACCCCAACGTCGACAGCCCCTGGACGCTCTACAACCAGAACATGGGCCGCAAGCTCTTCAAGGGCTACGGTCCCGATGCCACCTAGCCCCTGCAAGTCTGGAGCAACCGGCCGCACCGCTGGCTTGCGACAGCCTTTACCTCTGTTTCGCCACAACCTTAGGTCACCCGGCATGCGTCAGGCCGACGCAGCCGACGGAAATCTGCTGCGTTTGCCTCTTTCCGGCGTGTCAGGTGACCGCGTGACGGGCACCATCTTTGACCGGGGTGACCGATGACACCAACCGAAATGACCGCTGCGATCCTGGAACTGGTCCAGCGTCCCAAGTATCGTCCGGCCAAGCCGCGGGTGATCGCCCAGAGGCTGGGGTTGCCCAAGTCGGAAGTGGCGGAGGTGAAGAAGATCGTCAAGAGCCTGATCGCAGCGGGCAGACTCCGCTACGGGGCGGGGCACCTCGTTCAGCCCGTCGAGGCCGCGGAGACCGGCCCCCTCGAAGCTTCCGGCGCCGTACCGACCTCCCGGCCGCCAGCCAAACGCATCGTCGGTTCCTTCCGCCGCAACGAGGCGGGTTACGGTTTCGTGCGCCCCTCCGACCAGCCTCGCAGCGACGGCCGCGAGGGGGATATCTACATTCCAGCCAAACGAACCAAAGACGCCGCCAGCGGCGACACCGTGGCCGTGCAACTCCTCCCGCCGGGCAGAAAACATCCCGGTCCCAGGGGCGAGATCCTGGAGGTGATCGAGCGCCAGACCCACCAGTTCGTCGGCACCTACTTCGAGCGCGGCGGATACGGGCTGGTCGCGATCGATGGACCGCTGTTCGAGCGGCCCATCCATGTGGGCGATCCCGGGGCAGCCGGCGTGCTGCCCGATGACAAGGTCGTCATCGAAATGGTCCGCTTCCCCTCCCCTGTCCGTGCCGGCGAAGGGGTCATCACCCAGGTGCTCGGCCCGCGCGGCAAACCCGGCGTCGACACCCTGGCGATCATCCACCAGTTCGGCCTGCCCGGCGATTTTGCCGAAGACGCCCTCCAGCAAGCCCGCGACCAGGCTGCCGCCTTCAACGAAACCCAGCTCGGCGACCGCCACGACGCAACCGGCGAAACGATCGTGACCATCGACCCGATCGACGCCCGCGACTTCGACGACGCCATCTCGCTGGACAAGCTGGAGAACGGCCACTGGCGTCTGGGCGTGCACATCGCCGACGTCTCCCACTTCGTCCAACCCCGCACACCGCTGGATCGCGAGGCCCAGGCCAGGGCGACCAGCGTCTATCTGCCGGATCATGTGATTCCCATGTTGCCCGAGCTGATCTCCAATGGGCTGGCCAGCCTGCAGCCGGGGCAAGTCCGCTTCACCAAGACGGTTTACATCGAGTTCACCGCCGAGGGGGTGCGTACCCACATCGACGCCCGTCGGGCCGCCATCAAGAGCAGCAAACGACTTACCTACGAACAGGTCGACCAGTACCTGGCCAATCCCGACGCCTGGCTCCGCAAACTCGGCAAACCGGTCCACGCCCTGCTGGGACGCATGCACCAACTGGCCATGATCCTCCGAAAGCGTCGTTTCGAGCACGGCGCCCTGGCCATGGATATGCCCGATATCAAGGTCGACCTCGACAGGCACGGCCACGTCACCGGCGCCCACGCCGTGACCAACACGGAGAGCCACCAGATCATCGAGGAATTCATGCTGGCCGCCAACGAGGCGGTGGCCGAAATGCTTGCCGGCCGGCAGATTCCCTTCCTGCGCCGCGTTCACCTGCCGCCCGTGCCGCACAAGCTGAAAGCCCTCACTCAGTTCGTGGCCGAGATCGGTTTCCAGACCGCCAGTCTCGAGAGCCGGTTTGAAATCCAGAACCTTCTCGAAAAGGTGGCCGGCCAGCCCCAGGAGCAGGCCGTCCAGTATGCCTTGCTGCGCTCGATGCAACGGGCAGTCTACAGCCCCGAACCTCTGGGCCACTATGCCCTGGCCAGCGACTGCTACTGCCACTTCACCTCTCCGATCCGCCGATACCCGGACCTCACCGTCCACAGGCTCCTCGACGCGGTCATCCGCGGCGTGCCCCCGGTTTCCAGCTACGACGATCTCCTGGCCCTGGGCGATCACTGTTCCCAGTGCGAGGAGAGGGCGGAAAAGGCCGAGCGGGAACTGGTCCAGGTGAAATTGCTCACCTACCTGGAGAACCGCGTTGGCGAAGAGATGGACGCCGTCGTGACCGGCGTCGAGACCTTCGGCCTCTTCGCCCAGGGAATCCAGCTGCCCGCCGAGGGGCTCATCCACGTCAATTCGCTGGCCGACGACTACTACCAGTTCGACCGCACCTCCCACACCCTTTCCGGGTTCCGCTCGGGAAATACCTACCAGCTTGGCGACGTTCTCCGGGTGGCTGTCGCCCGGGTCGATGTGGACCGTCGCCAGCTCGATTTCCGCGTCATCGGCCGCCCCGCCGCCGCTCGAAAACGTCCCCCGGCCGGGCGGAAACCCAAACCGCCGGCCGCCCGTCGCAAGGCCGCCAAACGACCGGCCAGCCGCAAGGGCGGGCGTCGGAAGAAATAAGGCCCCTGGTCATTCCTGTCGGCTCAACCGGTACGCAAACACGCCCGGCTGGCATTCCAGCTTCACGACCCCGCCGCTGGCCGAAATCGCTTCTGCCGAAACCACCTCCCCCTCCTCGCCGATCGCCTCGACTCGGGTCGGCTCTGGAAGCCTCCACGCCAGCTTGTCCCAGGCGATCTCCACACTGAAGGCCGGTACCCGCTCGCCGGGTAGCGGGGTGACGACCAGGCTTGTGCCTTCACGATGGATGCGGCACCCGCCGGCCGTCTTGACGCCGCCGAAATCGAGCGGCTTACCGTCCACGTTCCAGCGCTCCAGATACGGATCGGCCTTCGGCACCTGGGGCTTCCAGGCCAGACCCGAGATCTGCTCGCCCTCGCCTTGCACGACCAGATGCCCCGCGCGGACGCGTTGATCGCCCATGTCCGGCCCTGCAAGCCGCAGCCGACGGCCGCTCTCCGGACTGTAGATCCCGTAGACCAGCTCCACTTCCTGCCCCGGCTTGATCTCCGCCGGCACCGTGCCCACCGCCTTCACCTGGAATCGGCCCGTCGCTGCCTCCTCGAACGGATCGGAGCGATGGCCGGCCTGAAACAGGATCTCGCCTGCGGCGTCGCAGAAATGTAGAAACGGCCTGTAGCCGGCTGGCACCGGCACGTCGGCGGTCCACGTCAGATCCAGCTCCAATTGGCGCTGCCCGGAAACTCGCACCGCATCCACGGCCAGCCGCACCGGGAGCGCCTGATCGGCCGGCTGACGGCCGTTCACATAGATCCTGTCCCCGTTGCCGGCAAACTCGGCAATCGTTCCCTGGCGCCGGACAATTCCGGCAGAAACCGCCCCTCCCGACGCCGCGGGAACCGTGGCGAAGAACCCGTACTCCGGCAACGTCATGTCGTTGACGGTCCAATCGCTCTGGCCGCGATTGACCCACACGCGGCCCCCGCCCGACCACTCCACGTATTGCCGGTGCAGGTCGCCGTCCGCGTAGGTCACCTTCTCGATCGTCTTCAGGGCCAGTGCCCGCATCAGGTCGGCCGTGAGCCAGTATATTCGCACCACATCGCGGCCAAAAGGTTGCGGAACCATCGCCGGATGCCCGGTGAGCACCTCGGTCGCGATGTAGTCGTCGCTGTACATGCCGTGAAGGCGATCATCCAGTCCGGCTGAATAACGCGAGCCGTAGCCGGCGCCGTGAAGGATGAACCGGTCGTGATGGGCCGCGTCGAACCAGGGCGTCCGTTCGGCGTCGCCACACTTCCAGTTCCACACGCACCAGCCCAGGTCGCCGGGTCCCGGCTGGCCCACGCGCAAGTGGTTGGTCTGGGCACCGTCGAGCCATCCGATCAGCCCATCGTGGCCGCTTTCGGAAATCTGCGGCGCGTTATCCCCCAACTCGTCGCGGATCCAGGCAAACAGCTCGCCCCATTTGTCTCGCGTAAAGGTAGCCGGTACGAACCGGCCGTCGCTCGTCCAGTAGGAGTAGGGCCGCGCGCTTGACCAGACGTCGATGAAATATCCCGTGGGACCCAGATGCTCGCGGATCCACGACACGTTCGACTTCAGGAACGGATCGATCACGTCGGACCGATAGCGATAGCTGCGGGCGCCTCGCCCTTCGTTGAGCCACGCCTTCACCGGCTCGCCCCCCTGGCTGAAAGCGATCGTCTTCTCGTAGGAAAAACCATCCGCGTCCGGATAGAAGTCGATGTAGTTGTCATGGGGAGCAAACACCACGCCGGCCTCCTTGCAGGTGTCGACCAGCCGCTTCATTTCCGCAACAGTCCCCAACTGGGGATTCGGGGGGCAGATGTTCGGCAGCCGGTAGTCGTAGCCCCATCGCTGCCAGTTGTGCCAGACCACCATCGCGTCGGTCAGCCCGTAGCGAAACGCCTGGCGCAGCTCGTCGGCACTCTGGCCATAGCGCCCGCCCCAAAGATCGAATACGAACCGGCCGCCTTCCTGACACCGCCGGCCGCTTCCAGCCCGTTGGTCGCCCGCCAGTGTTTGACCGCGTCGAACACGTTGTCGGCCGGAATAAAAGTCAACGTGCAGTCGTGAGCGGTATGGAGAGCGCAGCAGTTCACTTCCGGAGCGACCCGGAGCTTCAGCGGCGGCAAATCCGACGCCTGCACGAGCGACGGCCCCCCCTCGAAATCGATCCCCACAAACGACGTCGCCAGCCGATGCCCGTCGAAACCCAGTTCAAAACCCTCGGGCTTGCGGACCACGTTCCCCGCGCCTCCGTAGACCTGCCCGATGGTCTGGCTCCAGGGCCCGATGGCCACCTCTTCCAGGTAGCACGCCTGCCACGGCTGCAGCTGCGGGGCGTTCTCCAGCCGCAGCGCCGCCTTCAGCCCCCCTGCGTCCACCCAGAGACGGACTACCAGGTCGAATGCCCCTAGACGGCTGCGGAACCGATGGCGAATCGAGGTGCCCGCCTCGCAGGCTTCTTCACGGGCCTCTTCCAGCAGGATCGGCGAACGGCTGTCGTCGATCCGGCCCCCCAGGACCGTGACCTGAAAACCCCGGAAGAACACGCGCTTCTCGCCACGCGAGAATCCCACCACTGCATCGAGCAAGCCCCGCCTGCCGGGCCAGAGCCGAACCTCATACGCACCACCGGCCGTGGTGACGGTTCCCAGGTCGCGGGAACCTTCGTTCGTTGCCGGAGGAAAAGGGGCCGGCTCCGGAATCGTGCCCGCAACGAGGAGCGGTTCGGCCCACAGGGAGCGGTCCCAGCCCGTGTTGTTCGCCGGTCCGGGATGCGACTCCAACTGGAGCCGGATCGTTCTGCCCGCAAAAGCACTCAGATCGACCGCCGCTTCCGTCCACGTCTTGGCGGCCGTGTGCCGCTCGAAAACCACTTCGCCCGCCGCGCCCTCCGCTGCGTCGATCGCAGCTACCCGCACGCGAAACGTCACCCCATCGCTCTGGCCGTCGGGCGTCATGGCATTGGCCAGTTGCAGGCGGATCGGGGTTGAATTGGGCAGCGCCAGCGGATACTCGATCCACTGGCTGCCCACGTTGCCTTGCCAGTAGGGCGGGTGAATGACGATGCACGGCCGGCTCACCCCGCCGAGCGTCTCCGTTGCCAATCCGGTGCTGCCGCGGCTCACCGCTTCCGAGCCCTGCCATCCGACCGGCATGGTGACCGGAGCCTTGCCGCCGGGCGCCACCACCGATCGATGTGTCTCGATTCGCCACAGGGCCAGTTCGCTATTGGCCGGCACCGCGATCGGCTCGAAACGCAGTCCGGCGCCTGCCCCGGCCGCGGCAGGCAGTCTCGTCTCGACAATCAGAACCGGATGGGCCGTCTGCCTGGAGCCATCGGCCTCAAACTCGGCATAGGCGTGGATCGGATAGTGGGCCGAATAGGTCCCGTCCCCCGCCGTGACCTTGAATTGGAGCGTCTCTTTCCCGCCTGCGGCGATGCTCAGCGGCACCGCACCGGCCGGATCGACCGTCCAGCGATCGATCACAGCCAGCCGCAGCGAACCTTTCAGTTGGCGATCCCCCGAGTTTTCCAGGGTCAGCTTGACCGGCAGCGGCCTGCCAACTTCGGTCACCGTGTCCGGGCCCTCGATCGTGACCGTCAGCGGTCCGACCTTATCGGTGGGCGGGTTGTAGGCCAGGAGCGTTTGTGCCGACATTGCCAGCACCGCAGTCACGGCCAGTGGGAGTCGAGCGGTGATGTGGGAAGCCATAGCCGAGTCCTTTTCCTTCGATCATCCATCCATCCAAACTGACCCTTCATCGTAAGCCCGTCGCCGACAACATGCAAACACGGTTCTCTCATGGCAACAGCCGAGCCGCGCGCCAGATCGAGATCGCGCACGGGCACCCGCCGCTCCACGCGGCCTTCCACACGAGAGCTCTTCGGAAACCGTCCTGAGAAGCCGGCGTCGAGCTGCTGCGCCGCGTGGCAACGGCCTTGCCAGCTCGTTCGCTCCGCCTTGCCTGGCTCCACCCGGCGGCCTGCTGCTGCCCCGGGCCGTAGATCGCCGCGGCCGCCGGAGCATGGCAACTGCCGATTCCCCGCTTGTCGCGCCCCGGGGTGGCTTTCTGACGCTTCACCTTTCTGGCACAATTGGTTCTCAAGCGCGAACTGGCAGCCAGTTCGTTCCTTGACCGCCGTCCGCCGTCGGCACGGCAGAACGTCGCGCCTGAATGGGCGCACTCTGGAGCCCCACAACCACCGGGAGAAATCGACGATGCACGAAAAGAGCGTTGAATTGCTGAACAAGGCCGTCGCCGACGAGCTGTCGGCTGTCCATCAATACATGTACTTCCACTTCCATTGCGACGACCAGGGCTACGATCTCCTGGCCGGATTGTTCCGGCAAACCGCCATCGAGGAGATGCTCCACATCGAGCGTCTGGCCGAGCGGATCCTCTTCCTCAAGGGTGAGGTCAACCTGGTTGCCTCGGGGGCGGTCAAGAAGATCCACGAGGTGGGCGACATGCTGAAGTTGGCCAGGGAGATGGAAGAGCACAGTGCCCTCGACTACAACCGCTGGGCGAACGAGTGCGGCACCAATGCCGATAGCGTCTCCAAGAAGCTGTTCGAGGATCTCGTGGCCGACGAGGAGCGGCACTACAACCAGTACGACGACGAACTGGAGAACATGGCCAAGTTTGGCGACAAGTATCTCGCCCTCCAGTCCATGGAGCGGAGCAAGAATCGGACCGCCGGTCCGCCTGTCGCGTAGCGGGCGCTGGCATCGGCGGATCGGCTTACGGATGAAACCTCCAGCGAAGGTGCGTGGCATGGCTCGATACGAGTGTGCCGTCTGTGGCTATGTCTACGACGACGATCAGGAAGGGCTGCCTTGGGATGCGCTCCCCGGCGACTGGGCCTGCCCGGAGTGCGGTGCCGACAAAACGCTCTTCAATCGTCTGGATGACGGAGCCACTGCTGCCAACCATGATCTTCCAGCCTCGGCGGTCGCCACGGCCTCAGTAGCCCCTGTGGTCGCCAACACCCCGGTGGCTCGGAACACGGCCATCGAGCCGACGCTGGAGTTCATCCACTCGCTGGCCCAGGATGGCCTGGAGAAGATCGGACATCACGGCCCCATGGGAGCGATGGGGGTGCCCAGGTCGATGCTGCCGTCTTGGGAAGACATCCAGATCCTCCCGGCCCAGTTGGCAACCAAGCCGTTGGCCGAGGACGTGGGGGTCGGCACCGATTTGATGATCGGCCCCAACGCCCAGAAGCCTCTACGGCTGGAGATCCCGATTTTCGTTTCCGACATGAGCTTCGGGGCGTTGTCGGAAGAGGCCAAGATCGCTCTGGCCAAGGGTGCCGAGATGGCGGGCACGGGTATCGCCTCGGGCGAGGGTGGGATGCTGCCCGAAGAAAACGCCGCCAACTCCCGCTACTTGTTCGAATTGGGGTCGGCGAAGTTCGGCTATTCCGAAACGATCCTGCCTCGCATCCGGGCCTTTCATTTCAAGGCCGGGCAGGCGGCCAAGACCGGCACGGGAGGCCATCTGCCCGGCAGCAAGGTGAAGGGCAAGATCGCCACGATCCGCATGTTGGCCGAGGGGCAATCGGCCATCTCGCCGCCTTCGTTCGCCGACCTCACGACACCCGACGATTTCCGCCGTTTTGCGGATCGAGTCCGAGAAGTCTCGGGCGGCATACCCATCGGCATGAAGATATCGGCCCAGCACATCGAGGAAGACATCGACATCGCCCTGGCGGCGGACGCCGATTACATCATCCTCGACGGCCGTGGCGGAGCAACCGGCGCAGCCCCTTTGATCTTTCGCGACAACATCTCCGTGCCCACGATCCCAGCCCTGGCCCGAGCCCGCCGCCACCTCGAGCGGACTGGACGATCCGACATCACCCTCATCGTTACGGGAGGACTGCGAACCCCCGCCGACTTCATCAAAGCCCTGTGCCTCGGGGCCGATGGTATTGCCGTTGCCAACGCCGCCATCCAGGCAATGGGCTGCGTTGCCGCCCGCATCTGCAACACCAACAACTGCCCCACGGGCATCGCCACCCAGAAGGAAGAGCTTCGGGCACGACTGAACATCGACGAGGCTTCTGCCCGGCTGGCCCGCTTCCTGACCGCCTCCGTCGAACTGATGAAGGTCATGGCCAGAGCTTGCGGCCATACGCATCTTCGTCAGTTCAGCCGATACGACATCACCACCTGGAAACGGGAAATGGCCGAACTGACCGGCATCAAGTACGCCGGAATTGGCTGGTGCCCGCCCCAGTCCGCTCTACCCTCACCCACAACCCGACCACCCAAACAAGAGAAGGAGCCTTCCATGTCCACCCAAGACAACCTTCAAGCCGCCTTCGCCGGGGAGAGCCAAGCCAATCGCAAGTACCTCGCCTTCGCCGCCAAGGCCGACGCCGAGGGCTTTCCGCAGATCGCCAGGCTCTTCCGGGCCGCCGCCGCTGCGGAGACGGTCCACGCCCACGCCCATCTGCGGGTAATGAAGGGCGTCGGCGACACGAAGCAGAACCTCCAGGCTGCCATCGAGGGCGAGGGGCATGAGTTCAAGGTGATGTACCCGGCCTTCATCCAAGAGGCCGAGTCGGAAGGCAACAAAGCGGCGTTGATCTCCTTTCGCAACGCCAACACCGTCGAAAAGACGCACTACGACCTCTACAGCAAGGCGTTGGAGACCCTTGAGGCGGGCAAAGATCTCTCGCCTGCGGCCATCTACGTGTGCGATGTGTGCGGCCATACCCACGTGGGCGAGGCCCCGGACAAGTGCCCTGTGTGCGGAGCGGCGAAGAGCAAGTTCAAGGAAGTGTGCTGATCCTCGGCCCTTGATCGTCTTCGGAATCTCCCGCTACCGGGATTTCTCCTGCTCTCGCTGCCGCCGCTCGGCAACACAGTACATCCCTTCGCCTTGGACAATGGGCCGGAAGCACATGTTGCAGGAGCCACAAGCCGATTTTTCCCTGTCACCGCTCTTCCATCGAGCCACCAGATGTGGTTCTCGGATGAACGGGCGGCTCAGCGAGATGTAGTCATCAGGCCCACCTCGCCTCTGGCCAGTTCGCCAATCACGTCCACAAGGGCGCCCGTGCAGGCCCCGTTCTCATCCGTCATCCCTTCCCACGTGGCCGAGCGAACGAACCTGTTGGTGAGGGCAATGCTCCCAAGCGAAGTCTTGTCGAACAATTTCGAAACCATGGCACTATCCTTGTCGAGGGGTGGCCCAATCTCGCCTGCTTCCGAGCCCGCTCCAACTCCTTTGCGTGCTGTCCAAGTTCCTTCACCTCGCCTTGGATCATGCCGGCAAACGAAGCAGCCTGGTCCGGGAGAAAGAACTTCCGTGGCTGTTCACCACCCTCTGGTGTCATGGAGACCGTGCCATGATCAAAGCCATCCACATAGGAATCGAACACCCGAACCTTCTCCCAGGTCGCTTCCATTTCCTCAATGAACTTCATGTGGCGCTCGGCCTTTGCATACTGGTCATGGGCCGCCTTGTCTTTGAACACGAGGTGAAGGGCCACGTCGAATTGCCGATCATTCACATCCCGGTTGAACTCCTCGGCGAGAGGCCCAACGGCAAACCAGACCGTGCCGGGATGCCCGGTCAGGTACTTCTTGCAGGCGGCCACGAGATTCGCCTTGGCCTCGGGCGACCGATCCTTGAGGGTGAAGAACACGTCGTGGGCGAGCATCTTCTCCCCGGCCTGGGCCACGCCACCGGCAAGGAACACGACGCAGACAGCCATCAGGAAGCACATGGTTGGTCTCATCATCTCGGTCTCCTACTGCGGACAGTTGACGGCGATGGTTCACAGCCCCAGAATTATCCCTTGGGCCACACCGCGGAGCAACCCGCCAGGAGTCCCCGTAGGACGGGTCTCCAGGCCCGTCATGA